>NZ_FYDP01000007.1:0-348943 GCF_900187595.1 Pseudomonas sp. Irchel 3F6
TGTCAAGTGATTATTTTCAGAAGTTTTCGAAGAATTTTTCAACAACTTCAACCACTTGCGCTTCCGATCTCTCGTTAGCGGGAGGCGAATTCTACAGCGTTAATCGCTGCTGTCAACACCTCTTTTTTTCCGCTTTCGACCGAGAAGATCGAACCGTTAAAAGAACTACACATCACTGCCCTTTCAACTCCTTCCAGGCTTCGACGACCTGAAGCAAGCCGCTGTCGAAAACCGCATAACTCTTTGAATCTTAAGGAGTTTTCCGTTTCGACTGCGCCGGAAGTGGGGCGAATTATAGACCTCTGGAATCTGCCGTCAACCGTTAATTTCGCTTTTCTTGCAGATTCTGCTTTTTAGCCATTAAACGCGGGATTCGCCTCATCACCGGCGGCACACGAAGCAGCAAGAGCACAGCGCCTATAAAGGCATAAATCGCCCACTCCTCTAGATCGGCCCGCACGATCCAGAGCATATGCAGCAAACCCAGCCCAAGTATCACGTAAACCAAGCGATGCAGCTTCTTCCAGCGAGCACCCAAACGACGCTGACTATAACGATTCGACGTCACTGCCAGTATCAGCAATCCGAGAAAGCCGAGTGCACCGACAATGATGTAAGGCCGCTTACGTAGCTCAACGCCCAACTGTGACCAGTCAAACCCGAGGATAAACGCCATATAGCTGAACAGATGTAGCGCTACATAAGCAAAACACCAAAGCCCTAACTGCCGGCGCACTGCAATCCACCCCGCCCAACCGCTCAGCTTTTGCAACGGCGTCATGCTCAACGTAATCAACAGCAACACCAGCGTGCCAAGCCCGAGACGATCAACCAGCACCTTGCCTGGATCAGGCCCGAGCAGATCGGCGAACGCCTGATAGAACCACAGCAATGGCCAGATCGCTGCCGCAATGAACACGCCCACTCGCCAGAACGGATAACGCATCAGTAGTTCTTCCGCAGATCGAGCCCTGTATATAAAGAAGCGACTTCATCCGAGTAGCCGTTGAACATCTCCGTATCGCGCACATTCGGTTTGAACAGGCTGTTCGGCAAGCGCCGCTCGCGGGCTTGGGTCCAGCGCGGATGATCAACCGTCGGATTCACATTCGCGTAGAAGCCATATTCATCGGCAGCAATGCTTTGCCAAGTGGTCTTCGGCTGCTCGCTGACCAGACTGATGCGCACAATGGATTTCACGCTTTTGAAGCCGTACTTCCACGGCACCACCAGACGCAAAGGCGCGCCGTTCTGGTTCGGCAGTTCGCGTCCATACATGCCCACCGCCAGAATTGCCAAAGGATTCATCGCCTCATCCAGACGCAAGCCTTCGACGTACGGCCAGTCGATCAAGGCAAAACCGGAACGCTGGCCGGGCATGCTCTTGGGATCCTGCAGGGTTTCAAAGCGGATGTACTTGGCCTTGGAAGTCGGCTCGACCTGCTTGAGCAAGGCCGAGATGGGAAAGCCGATCCAGGGAATGACCATCGACCACGCCTCGACGCAGCGCAGACGATAAATACGTTCCTCCAGTTGATACGGCTTCATGAAGTCTTCCAGCGCATAACGCCCCGGCTTACCCACCTCCCCGTCAATGACCACGCTCCAGGGTTCGGTTTTCAGGTCGCCAGCGTTCCTCGCGGGATCGCCCTTGCCGGTACCGAATTCATAAAAGTTGTTGTAGTTCGTAGCGTCTTTATAAGGCGTGATCGCCTCGTCCTTGACATTGACCGCCCCCCATTGAGTAGAAGGAAGCTTTTCGGCAAACCAGGCCGGAGCCTTGCCGGATTCGACGTCAGAGTAGCGAGGGGTATCAGCGGCATTGGCCCAGCGCGGCAGGCTGCTCACGGCAATACCGGCAGCAGTGGCGCCGAGCAATTGGCGGCGGGAGAGATAAATGGCTTCAGGCGTGACATCCGACTCATGGCAGTCGGATGCTTTGGGGATCTTGATCAACATGACAACTCCGCAGCTTTGGAGGACAGGTGCACCCATAGACTGCGGAGTATGCGGGAAATTACATCACTCGGCGTTTTTGTGACGACGAAGGCGCAACAGATACTGCACCGGACCGGACGCCGCATAGGCGAGGAACACCAGCAGCAGAATGCGCGGCGGATCACTGAACACGACAGCGAATACCAGCACCACCGCCAGGATCGCCACGAACGGCACGCGACCTTTGAGATCCAGCTCCTTGAAGCTGTTGTACTTGATGTTGCTGACCATCAGCATGCCGGCCGCCGCCACCATCAACGCCACCAGGAACGACATCTTCGAACCCTGAATGCCGTAATCGCTGAACGCCCAGACAATGCCGGCCACCACACCTGCCGCCGCCGGGCTGGCCAGACCGATGAAGTAGCGTTTGTCCGCCGTGCCGACCTGGGTGTTGAAACGCGCCAGACGCAACGCCGCTCCCGCTACATATATGAAGGCGACCATCCAGCCGACCTTGCCCATGTCTCCCAGCGCCCAACCGAAGGCCAGCAATGCCGGCGCGACGCCGAAGGCGACCATGTCCGACAGCGAGTCATACTCGGCGCCGAAAGCACTTTGCGTATTGGTCATGCGCGCTACGCGACCATCGAGACCGTCGAGCACCATCGCGACGAAAATCGCGATTGCAGCGAAGGCGAAGTACTTGCTCGCATTCACCGAGTCGCCGGCGCTCAACGCGGCCTGCGCGCTCATCGAGTTGATGATGGAATAGAAGCCTGCGAACAGGTTGGCGGTGGTGAACAGGTTCGGCAGCAGATAGATACCACGATGCCGGACTTTACGACCTTCGGCGTCGTGCCCTTCTTCGATGTGTTCATCGATGGGCAGCAGGCTTTCGGCGTCGGAAGCCTTGTTCGGCTCTTCGGGACGTTCGCTCATGGACATTACCTTGCAACGGTTTGGAAAAAATTCGACAGAGGCTTGAGGACGACAGTTCGGCCACAAACGATGCAGCTTTATACCAGAAGCACCGGCCCAAACGAAAAAACGCGGCCTAGGCCGCGTTTTTCGTGCAAGGGACGACGACTTAGTTTTTGGCTTTGTCGACGATCTTGTTGGCACCGATCCACGGCATCATGGAGCGCAGTTGCTCGCCGATGATTTCGATACCGTGAGCGGCGTTGTTACGACGCTTGGCGGTCATCGAAGGGTAGCCGGTTGCGCCTTCGCTGATGAACATTTTGGCGTATTCGCCGTCCTGAATACGTTTCAGGGCGTTGCGCATGGCCTGACGGGATTCGGCGTTGATCACTTCCGGGCCAGTCACGTACTCGCCGTACTCGGCGTTGTTGGAGATCGAGTAGTTCATGTTGGCGATACCGCCTTCGTACATGAGGTCAACGATCAACTTCAGTTCGTGCAGGCACTCGAAGTAGGCCATTTCCGGCGCGTAGCCAGCTTCAACCAGAGTTTCGAAACCGGCTTTCACCAGTTCAACGGTACCGCCACACAGAACGGCTTGTTCGCCGAACAGGTCAGTTTCGGTCTCGTCCTTGAAGGTGGTTTCGATGATGCCGGTACGACCGCCACCGACGCCAGCGGCGTAGGACAGTGCAACGTTTTTGGCGTTGCCCGAGGCGTCCTGGTAGATCGCGATCAGGTCAGGGATACCGCCGCCTTTGACGAACTCGGAACGCACGGTGTGGCCCGGGGCTTTCGGCGCGATCATGATCACGTCGAGGTCGGCACGCGGAACAACCTGGTTGTAGTGAATCGCGAAGCCGTGGGAGAAGGCCAGAGTGGCGCCTTTCTTGATGTTCGGCTCGATTTCGTTCTTGTACAGCGAGGACTGGAACTCGTCCGGGGTCAGGATCATGACCAGGTCGGCAGCGGCAACAGCGGAAGCAACGTCGGTCACTTTCAGGCCGTGAGCTTCGGCTTTGGCAACGGTGGCCGAACCTTTACGCAGACCGACGGTAACGTCGACACCGGAGTCTTTCAGGTTGCACGCTTGAGCGTGGCCCTGGGAGCCGTAACCGATGATGGCAACTTTCTTGCCCTGGATGATCGACAGGTCGCAGTCTTTATCGTAGAAAACTTTCATGAATTTCCCCTTATATCCGGCCGTTCAGGCCATGCGCTAATTTGGTTTAGATGCTGAGAACTTTGTCGCCGCGAGCAATGCCGGTCACGCCGCTACGGACGGTTTCCAGAATCGATGCGGTGCCGATGGACTGAATGAAGCTGTCGAGCTTGTCGCTGGTACCGGTCAACTGAACGGTATACACGCTGGCGCTGACATCGACGATCTGCCCACGGTAGATATCGGTAGTGCGTTTGATCTCGGCGCGCTGGGCGCCAGTGGCCTTGACCTTGACCAGCATCAGTTCACGCTCGATGTGAGCGCTTTCCGACAGGTCCACCAGCTTGACCACTTCGATCAGCTTGTTCAGGTTTTTGGTGATCTGCTCGATGACTTCATCGTGGCCCACGGTGGTCAGCGTCAGACGCGACAGGGTCGGGTCTTCGGTCGGCGCCACGGTCAGGCTTTCGATGTTGTAGTTGCGCTGCGAGAACAGGCCGACTACACGAGACAGAGCGCCGGGTTCGTTTTCCAGAAGCAGGGAAATAATGTGCCGCATGATTAAGTACGCTCCGTCTTGCTCAGCCACATATCGCGCATGGAGCCGTCTTTGATCTGCATCGGGTAGACGTGCTCGCTGGTGTCGACCGCAACATCGATGATCACCAGGCGATCCTTCATGGCGAACGCTTCGGCCATCTTCGACTTCAAATCTTTCGATTCGGTGATGCGTACGCCAACGTGGCCGTAGGCTTCAGCCAGCTTGATGAAGTCGGGCAGCGATTCCATGTAGGAGTGCGAGTGACGGCTGCCGTAGCTCATGTCCTGCCACTGGCGAACCATGCCCAGCACACCGTTGTTGAGGATGACGATCTTTACCGGCAAGCCGTATTGCAGGCAGGTCGACAGCTCCTGGATGTTCATCTGGATACTGCCTTCGCCGGTGACGCAGGCAACGTCGTCGTCCGGAAAGCTCAGCTTGATGCCCATCGCTGCTGGCAGACCGAAGCCCATCGTGCCCAGACCACCGGAGTTGATCCAGCGGTTAGGCTTGTTGAACGTGTAGTACTGCGCAGCGAACATCTGGTGCTGACCCACGTCGGAGGTCACAAAGGCGTCGCCCTTGGTCACTTCGCAGAGGGTTTCGATCACGGTCTGCGGTTTGATCTTGCTGCCGTCGCCCTTTTCATAAGGGAACAGGCCGCGATCGCCACGCCATTCATCGACCTGCTTCCACCAACTGGCCACGGACTCCTTGTTCGGGGTCTCGCCGATTTCCTTGAGGATCGCGACCATTTCGGTCAGGACGCTCTCGACCGGACCCACGATTGGCACGTCAGCCTTGATGGTCTTGGAGATCGACGCCGGGTCGATGTCGATGTGGATGATCTTGGCGTTCGGGCAGAATTTCGCCGGGCCGTTGATCACCCGATCGTCGAAGCGTGCGCCGACGGCGAGGATCACATCGGCATGGTGCATCGCCAGGTTCGCGGTGTAGCTGCCGTGCATGCCGAGCATGCCGATGAACTGACGGTCAGTGCCAGGGAAAGCGCCCAGACCCATCAAGGTGTTGGTCACCGGCAGGTTGAGCATTTTCGCCAGCTCGGTCAGTTGCGCGGAGCCATTGCCGAGAATCACGCCGCCGCCGGAGTACAGCACCGGGCGCTTGGCCGCCAACAACATTTCTGCCGCCTTGCGGATCTGCCCGGAGTGACCGCGAACGGCCGGGCTGTAGGAACGCAGCTTGGCTTTCTTCGGGAAAACGTATTCGAATTTCTCGGCCGGATTGGTCATGTCTTTCGGGATGTCGACCACGACCGGGCCCGGACGACCGGACTGCGCCAGGTAGAAGGCCTTCTTCATGACTTCCGGGATTTCCGAAGCGTGCTTGATCATGAAGCTGTGCTTCACGATCGGCCGGGAGATACCGATCATGTCGGTTTCCTGGAACGCGTCGGTGCCGACCATGGTGCTTGGCACCTGACCGGAAATGATCACCATCGGAATCGAGTCCATATAGGCGGTGGCGATACCGGTGATGGCGTTTGTGGCGCCTGGACCGGATGTCACCAATACCACGCCGGCTTTACCGGTGGCACGGGCGTAGCCGTCAGCCATATGGGTCGCCGCTTGTTCGTGACGAACCAGGATGTGGGTCACTTCCGGTTCTTTGAACAGGGCATCGTAAACATGCAGGAGAGCACCACCCGGGTACCCGTAGATATATTTGACGCCTTCGTCACGCAAAAAGCGGACGAGCATCTCACCGCCAGATAAAAGCTCCACGTTGTTCACCTCTAAAACGCCAGAATACCGTCCACAAAAAAGGGGCGGGTCTTAATAGGTTTACTTCTCGGCAGAGCATGAGCGACGGTGGTCGCCGACTACGTCAGCACTGACTGAGCAAGTATTGGGATCGTCCCAAGTGTTGCGGGCCTTTCCCACCCAGCGCGAGGTAACGCGTTGCGGGTGTAACAGGTCGGCGCGGATGTGCGCCTCATGATCTACCGAGTGGGTCTGCTTCTGGCAGTCCCTCTACAGCGGACTTTGGATTCTTCTGTTTCGCCCTCTGCAAGTCAAGTCGTCTGTGGGGTTAATTGTGGGTAAGCACATGAGAACGCAAGAAAAAACCTGAAAAGCGCTACTCTGTTAGCGTCAATTGCGCATTTTTGCCAAGGAATCAGCATGCGAACGCTCCTCCTTACTCTGCTGATCGGTCTCAGCCCATGGTGCTCGGCCGCTCAAATCTACAAATGGGTCGATGCCCAAGGCGTCACGCATTTCGATGCACAACCGCCGCAGGGCCAACCGGCGACGACCCTGCAAACGCCCTCCTCACCCGCGCCGAAAGCCGCGCCGCTGCCGGGCGGCGGCGTACTCGGCGATCAGAAAGCCATTGATGCCAAGGTGAAGAAACAGGTCGCCGAGCAGCAGGCGCAGCTCGAGGCCTTTTGCGAACAGGCACGCACGAACCTGGCGCAACTGCAGAACAATCCGCGTTTGCGTGAGGAGGTCGAGGGGGATGTGCGCAGGCTCGACGATACACAGCGTCAGGAACGCATCGTCGAAGCGAAGAAGCAGATTGCCGAGAATTGCTCGTAATCGCGACGTCGGAACTTGTAGGAGCTGACGAGTGCAACGAGGCTGCGATCTTTTGATCCTGCTCGTCTAAAGTCAAAAGATCGCAGCCTTCGGCAGCTCCTACAAAGCTCCTACACAACCGCGCTCAGCGGGAGGCAGTGATCAGCCGGTCAAACTCTTTGAGCAGCACCTGCAACTGCCGATCCTTGCCGCCAAGGTTGCGCTGGGCGAAGACCATTTCCGCCATTTCCTGAATGCCCGAGGCGTTCGGTAAGGGCAGATCCTGTTCGAGGATCATCTTCATGCGCGGCAGGAAGATCCATTGCAGCCATTGCTCGAAGTCCAGCGTGTCGACCGAGAACGGCTCGACACTGCTCAGGGCTTCGACCGACGGCTGAACCTCATCCCACCAGCCCTGGGTGCGCAGCTCGCGTTCAATCAACAACAGCTGATCGGCGATTTTCGGGAAACGCACGTCCATCACAGGGAAACCTTGGCCTTCTGACGGGCCAGCGCGGCGCCGGCGGAATCGCCTTGTTTCTCACGAGATTGAGCGATGATTTCCCACAGGCTGGCTTGCAGATCCGGACGACCGTTGGCCATGGTCAACGCGCGACGGGCAAATTGCTCGGCTTGCGGCGCATCGCCCTGGGCCATGCGCACCTGCGCCAGACGGTAAAGCACTTGTGGCTCACGGGGGGCGACACGTTGCGCCCGCTCCAGGCTGGAAGAGGCACCGTTGAGGTCGCCGCCGGCCTGCTGCTGTTGCGCGGTGGTCAGCAAGGCGAGTACCGGACCGTCCAGTTGCTCATCCGCCGACAGCCCGCCACCGCTGCTGGCCGAAGGAATGCCACTTGGCGTCGACGGCATGCTGTAGCTGCCGGAGTTGATCGGTGCCGACTCAACCGCCGATGGGTTGTAAGGCCCCGACGTGATACCGCCGGATGCAGGCCCCGGGACGATCGGCGAAGAACTGATCGGTGTTGACACCGCAGCACCGCCGCCCGGCACCATCACCACCACGCCGGTATCGCCCTGCGGAATCGCCTGAGTCTGGCCCTGCGCCGGGCGCTTGACCGTGGTCTGGCGGAAACCGCCATTGGCGCCGATGCGTTCGCTGTTGGACACGGCCGTACCCGAATCCACTACCGGAATCGAACCACGCTGTACGGTGGAGCAGCCGCTGAGCAAAGCCACGGCGGTCACCGCTGGAATCAACCACTTGTTCACTTGAAACCCTCTTTGCTTAATTCATCCAGCCCTTGACCCAGTCCATCACCGACTCCGGCGAGGCAGGTGTTTCGCTTGCACACGCGGCGCCGGGTGGCGGCTCGCTGCCGCGAATATACGGCATCTGTACCGCGCCGGGGCAGTTGGCATCGGAACCCTGGCCGGTGCGCGAATCGACCCACGCTTGCACGACGTTGTCCGGCTGCGGCATGTCCAGCGGCAGCGGATCGGCCTTGCGCATGAAACTGGTCCAGACCTGCAGCGCACCGGTGGCCCCGGTGAACGGCGTCTTGCCGTTGTCGTCGCGACCCAGCCAGACCACTGCCAGCAGATCCTGACTGAAACCGGCAAACCAGCTGTCGCGCGAATCGTTACTGGTACCGGTCTTGCCCGCCAGTGTCAGGGTCTTGGGCAGCACGTTATAAACCGAACTGCCGGTACCTTCACGCATCACCCGCTGCATGGCGTTCTGGATCAGGTAAATCGAGGCAGGGTCGAAGCGCTGTTCGATCTGGAACGGATAACGCTTGAGCGGCTCGCCCTCGGCGGTCAGCACGCTGCGAATGCCGCGCATCGGCGTATTGAAACCACCGTTGGCCAGCGTCTGGTACATGGTCGCCACTTCGATCGGCGTCATGCCGCCAGCACCGAGCAGCATCGACGGGAACGCCGGGAATTCACGGGTAACTCCCAGACGACCTACGGTCTTGAGCACGTTCGGCACGCCGACTTCCAGGCCCAGGCGCGAGGTCGACAGGTTGTAGGAATGCGCCAGGCCCTGATAGAGGAACACCGTACCGTGGGAGCGGCGATCGTAGTTCTGCGGCTTCCACACCTGACCGTTGGCGCCTTTGACTGACAGCGGATCGTCCGACAGCCAACTGGTCAGCGTGTACTGGCTCGGTTTCTCAAGCGCGGTCAGATACACCGCCGGTTTGATCAGCGAGCCGATCGGGCGTACCGCATCGAGTGCGCGGTTGAAACCGGCGTAACTGGCCTGACGGCTGCCGATCATCGCCTGGACTTCACCGGTTTCCGGGTTGGTCACGACCATCGCCGCTTCGACGTCATCCGAGCCCTTGCGCCCGGCCAGACGCTTGAACGTGTCGTTGACCGAGGCTTCGGCTTTCATCTGCAGAATCGGGTCGAAACTGGTGAAGATGCGCAGGCCTTCTTCGGTCAAGTCTTCGTCGCGGTAGTCTTCGCGCAACTGGCGTTTGACCAGGTCGATAAAGCCCGGGAACGAGCTGTCGGCGAGCTTGCCGCGAGTCGTCACACCGAGCGGCATTTTCTTCGCCGCTTCGACTTGTTCGGGGGTTGCCACGCCTTGCTGCGCCAGCACGTCGAGGACCAGATTGCGCCGCTCCAGCGCGCGTTCCGGGTTGCGGCGCGGGTTGTAGTAGGACGGTCCCTTGACCATGCCGACCAGCATCGCAACCTGATGCAGTTTCAGCTCGGACAATGGCTGGCCGAAGAAGAACTGACTGGCCAGACCAAAACCGTGCACCGCACGCTGGCCGTCCTGACCGACGAAGACTTCGTTGAGGTAGGCCTCAAGAATTTCCTTCTTGTCGTAATGCAGTTCCAGCAGCAACGCCATCATCGCTTCGGTGAGCTTGCGGGTCAGGCTGCGTTCGCTTGTCAGGTAAAAGTTCTTCACCAACTGCTGGGTCAGCGTACTGCCGCCCTGGGTCATCTTGCCGCCGGAGGTGTTGATCCACACGGCGCGGGCGATCGATTTCGGCGACACGCCCCAGTGGCTGTAGAAGTCGCGGTCTTCGACGGCGATCAGGGTTTCGAGCAAGTACGGCGGCACCTGATCGAGTTTGATCAGGATGCGGTCTTCGAGATTTTTCGGGTAAATGCCGCCGATCATCAGCGGCTCGAGGCGCACCACCGACAGTTTCGAACCGTTGGTCGAGGACAGTTCGGCGACGTAATCGCCGGAGAAGCGCACACGCACCGGCTGCGGCTTTTCCAGACCTTCATAGAACTGGAAGCCACGGGTGTTCAGGTCAACCGTATTGCCGCTGACGGCTGCGGCGCCGGGGCCGTTGCTCACGGCTTCGCGGCGATAGCCGAGGGCATCGAGTTCGGTGAGGAAATCGTCCTTGCTGAGCTTCTGTCCGACGAACAGCTCGAGCGGGCGCGCGTATACCTTGGCCGGGATGGTCCAGCGCTTGCCGGAGAACTTCTCCTGCACCACGGCATCGAGGTAAACGGCAAAGCCGGCCAGCACTACAAGGCCGACCAGGCTGAGTTTAATGGCCCAGCTCAACCATGGGCTGAGGCCCTTGGCTGGTGGTTTTTTCTTGGTACGGGGGGATCGGGATCGAGTCATGGCGGCGGATTATACGCACTTTATCGATCCTCAACAGGCACGCGCGGAGGTTTGCGTCAGGCGGGCAAGCAGCCATAATGGCCGCCTCGAATTCCCCCGCCTCTGAAGGATCGCCCGTGAGCCAGTCCCTGATCGCTGCCCTGCAAAACCCGGCCCTCTACCCGCATCCCGTCGAAGGGTTTCAGGTCATCGAAACCCACATCTCGTGGGTGATTCTCACCGGGCCCTTTGCCTATAAAGTGAAGAAGCCGGTGAATTTCGGCTTCCTCGACTTCACCAGCCTCGACGCACGTGCGCATTTCTGCGCTGAAGAGCTGCGGCTGAACCAGCGTCTGACCGATGATTTGTATCTGGACGTGTTGCCGGTCACCGGCAGCGTCGAGGCACCGCAACTGGGCGGCGACGGCCCGGCTATCGAATACGTGCTGAAAATGCGCCAGTTCCCGCAGAGCGGCTTGCTCAGCACCCTGCAAGCCAATGGCGAACTGACCACTCAGCACATCGACGCGTTGGCCGAGCAGATCGCCCATTTCCATCTCAACGCCCCGAAAGTCCCGGCCGAACACGACGCCGGTACACCGGACAGCGTGATGGCGCCGGTCGCGCAAAATTTCGAGCAGATCCTGCCGTTCCTCAGCGACAAGAACGACTTGCTGCAACTTGAGGCATTGAAAGCCTGGGCCGAAAGCAGCTTCGAGCGCCTCAAGCCCCTGTTCGCCCAGCGCAAGACACAAGGTTTCACCCGTGAATGCCACGGCGACATTCACCTGGGCAACGCCACGGTCATCGACGGCAATGTGGTGATCTTCGACTGCATCGAGTTCAACGAGCCATTCCGTTTCACTGATGTCTGGGCCGACACCGGCTTCCTCGCCATGGACCTGGAAGACCGTGGCCTGAAATCGTTGGCGCGTCGCCTCATCAGCCAGTATCTGGAACTGACCGGCGACTATGAGGGCCTGGAAGTGCTGAACTTCTATAAAGCCTACCGCGCGCTGGTGCGGGCCAAGGTGGCATTGTTCAGCATGCCGGCGGACGCGACTGCGGTGCAGCGCGCCACCACCCTGCGCCAGTACCGCAACTACGCCAACCTGGCGGAAAGCTACAGCACCATTCCTTCGCGCTTCATGGCCATTACCCACGGTGTTTCCGCCGTCGGCAAGAGCCATGTGGCCATGCGCCTGGTCGAAGCGCTGGGCGCAATTCGCCTGCGTTCCGATGTCGAGCGCAAGCGCCTGTTCGGTGAGCAGACCGTTGCCAACGACGTGCAGGCCGGCATTTACAGCGCCGATGCCAGCACCGCGACCTACGCGCGCCTGCATGAAATCGCCGAGGTGATTTTGCACGCCGGGTTCCCGGTAGTGATCGACGCGACCTATCTCAAACGCGAGCAGCGCGATAACGCGGCGAAGATTGCCGAAGCCACTGGCACGCCGTTCCTGATCCTCGACTGCAATGCCCCGCAAGCGGTAATCGAAAGCTGGCTGGCGATGCGCCAGGCCGATCAGAAGGATCCGTCCGACGCCACCCTGGCAGTGATCGAAGCGCAGCAGGCCAACCGCGAAGCGCTGACCCCGGAGGAGATTCTGCGCAGCAAACGCGTGCAGACCAATGAATCCGGCACGCTGGACACCGTGGTTGCGCAGATCCGTCAGCGCCTGCCGGGCCTGTAAAAAACTATTTCGGCCGTGAAGCCCTCGCTCGCTTCACGGCCGGCAAATAGTGGCACTATACTGGCGTCATAAAACCAACAGGTGATCTGACATGAGCCAGCCTAAACTGCTCGACACTCCGCTTTACGCCCTGCTGCACAAAGATGACGTTGCAGGCTTCAACAAAGAACGTCCACAGGATGGTCTGATCGACATGGTCGGCGGCGATTTTCGTGGCCTCGACCTGCGTGAACTGAACGCCGATAACGTGGATTTCCGCGATGCGTATTTCCGCTCCGCCGATTTGCGTGGCATCGATTTCCGCAAGGCTTCGCTCGAAGGCGCCAGCCTGGCCCATGCACAGATTTCCGGTGCGTACTTTCCGCCGGAGCTGAGTGCCGACGAGATCCTGATGTCAATGAATTTCGGTACACGGTTGCGCTATCGCACTCGCTGATATCCGGAAATCTTCCTGACACCACGCCTTGCCCCTATGGGAGCGAGCCTGCTCGCGACGGCGTAGTGTCAGTCGATATTGATTGTGTCTGATACGCCCTCTTCGCGAGCAGGCTCGCTCCCCCATTGATAATCGTTTACCTCCCTTCCCTCTGCGTTCGCAGGTCCTTTACCCCCCTTTCTTAGAAGCTTTTGCGTCGAATCCGACCAAACAACCACGCTTTTCCTACTGATGGCTACACTGCTGAGAAGCTCGCCCACGCACCATTCGGCCGTCGCAAGGAGGCTTGATGAATGATGAACTGCAACACCTGAAAAATCTTGGCAAGACATCGGCGCAATGGCTGCATGCCGTGGGCATCCACAGCGCCTCGGACTTGCGTCGCCTCGGTGCAGTGGATGCCTACCGGGCCGTGCGTACTCGAGGCTTTCGCGCTTCAAAGGTGTTGTTGTATGCGATCGAAGGGGCGTTGATGGACGTGCACTGGAACGACATCCCTGCCGAGCGCAAGGACGCCTTGAACAAGCAGCTCGAAGCCATTTCCGCGCGCCATAAAAACTGAACAGGCGCTGACGCCATGTATTTACTGGGGGAACAATCGGCCCACGCCGACGCATTGATCAATCGCTTGCAGAGTCTTCCCGGGCAGTGGCTGCAGGATTTGTCGCCGTGCGCGCCTGTTGTCGAACTGGAGGCCACGGATGATTTGTATACGCAGTTGCCGGACGATCAGCTGTTTTTGCTGAGCGAGGGCGTGGTACATGGCTGCATCGCGGGCCGTGCGCTGTTCTACTGGCAGGAAGGTGATCTGCTCGGCCTGCAACGTGGCGAGCAATGGAGCGACTGTCGCGTATGCAGCGAGAGCACTGTGCGCCTGCTGCCCTATGGTCGCGCAGAGGTTTTGCAGCATTTGTATGCCGACCCTGATCGAGCCGAGCAGCTTCTGAGCTATCTGCTCGGGCAAATGGCGCTGCTCGCCCACGCTGTGGCCGAGTTGAAACCCCGGGAGTTCCGCAGCACCAACGGCTTCAAACGGGTCGAGGCCGGTGCCGTGCTGATTCAACAGGGCGATGCAGCGGACCATGTTTTCGTGATTATCGATGGGCATGCTGAGGCGTTCGTCGACGGGCACAAGGTCGGTGACGTGCCGAAGGACGAGATTTTCGGCGCCATGGCGTTGTTTACCGGCGAGCCGCGCAACGCCACGGTAGTGACTTCCGAGCCGAGCACGGTGATGTTGATTCCCGGTGATCAATTTTTGAGCATGACCCGCAGCAACCCGAAGATCGCCCATGGCCTGATTGAGGGTATGGCTCGGCGCATCGGACAGTTGAATCGCCAGATCACGCAGTTGACGACGCAGCGCACCTAGCGCATAGCCCTTTATTCACAGGGCCTCACCACCACTCGCAAAACTAAATTACAGATTGGCAAAAACAGCGGTTGACTCGGTAATGAGAATCGCTATGATTATCACAACTGGTCGCGAGATCAGTCGATATTCTGAAAAGCCCTTGGTTCGGACTCTCAGATTATCTCCTCATCAGGCTAATCACGGTTATTTGACCCGGTTTTTACCGGGTCTTTTTTTGCCTGCCGGAAAGTCATTTGGCGAATTGCTGACGCATCTGCTCGCAGTAATCCGGCTTCGGTGTGGCCGGCGTGTACCAGACGTAATCGGCCATCGCCGGCGTTACCGCAGCGCCCTGCTCGGCCAGCATCAATACGGTCGGCGCCCTGGTGGCGCCCAGATCGAGCAGATGCAGCGGCACGCCGACATCCTTGCGCGCATGCCAGGCACCGGCCAGCAGGATCGAAGGCGTCGCCGCCGCCAGCATGCGTTGGGCCATTCGCCGATCGCGCTGTTGCTGAATCGCCAGCATCGCCGGCATCTGTGATTCGGGCAGCAAGCCGCAGTGAGATTCACTGACTTGTCCAAGCAACGTGTTCTGCACGGACAACGCATTACTGCGAGGACCGTTCAGCGCAGGTGGATTTCGGTAAAACGCACGGATTTCGCTGTCATCGAGATTGGCCGCCAGCAGCGGATATGGCTGTGTCAGAGCGAAGCGCACGATCGGCCCGTAAAGATTCCAGTCCCAGCCCTCCTGCCAGGCCAATGCCGCAGGCAAATCAGCCGCGACGGACTTCGACTGGCGCAGCGCATCGACTTTCGCTTGTTGATCCGGCGTGAGCATTTCCAGCAGCAGACTGCCTTGCACCCGGCGCTCGCCCAGCGACTGCAACAGCCACAATTGCGCAGCATGATGATCGGCATTGTCGTGCTGCTCACCGATGATCAAACGCTCAGGTTCAGCGAGACGCACCAGCAGTTGCTGCGCGGTGAGCATCTCGCCGCTGCGCAGATCGCGGATATCGCCACCCACCGGTGGAGCCGCCACGTGCTGACACCCCGCGAGCAACACCAGTGCCAACAACCACAATCCACGCATGCGACACCTCGATGATTGATCAGCGGGCGATGATCAGCGGATGCCCACGCTCCGGGTGCGGTTGCACCAAAACCTCCAGGCCGAACACCGCTCTGAGCGTATCCGGACGCAGAACCTGCTGCGGGGTATCCAGCGCAACCGGGCGCCCCTCCTCCAGCAACAGCACGCGATCACAATAGCGCGCCGCAAGATTCAGATCATGCAGGATCACCAGTACCGCCGCGCCGCGATCGGCGAACTCGCGCACCGCTTGCAAGGTGGTGTGCTGATGCAGCGGATCGAGCATCGATGTCGGTTCGTCGAGCAACAAGGTTTGCCCGGCCTGACCCGGCCAGAGTTGCGCCAGCACCCGCGCCAGATGCACGCGCTGACGCTCGCCACCTGACAACGCCAGATAGCTGCGCCCACTCAGGTGCCCGGCATCGGCGGCGGCCAGCGCTGCCGCGACGATTTCGTCATCACGTACACGCCCGGTCTGGTACGGCAAACGGCCCATGCCGACGACCTCTTCGACGGCAAAGGCAAAATCCAGCGTCGACACCTGCGGCAACACCGCCAGTCGTTGTGCCCGCTGTGTTCCGCTCCAATAGCTCAATGCCTGACCATCGAGCGAAACGTTGCCGTCACTGGCGAGCAACTCCCCGCACAAGGCGCCAAGCAACGTGCTTTTCCCGGCGCCGTTCGGTCCCAGCACGCCAAGCACCTCGCCGGGTTCGAGCCCGAGCGTAACCCCACTGAGCACCGCTTTGCGGCCACGGCGGACATGCAGATCGTGCGCGGACAACATCAGGCACGCCCTCGCAGCAGCAGATAAAGGAAAAACGGCGCGCCGATAAACGCGGTGACAATGCCGATCGGCAACTCCGCCGGCGCCAGCGCCAGGCGCGCCACCAGATCGGCGAGCAATAACAGGCTCGCACCCGCCAGCACCGAGGCTGGCAATAGCACTTTGTGATCCGGGCCGGCCAGCAGGCGCACCAGATGGGGCACCACCAGCCCGACAAAACCGATCATGCCCGCAGCGGCCACCGCCGCGCCGACACCCAGCGCGGTGCAGAACACCAGTTCGCGCTTGAGCCGTTCGACATCGATGCCCAGATGACCGGCCTCGGATTCACCGAGCAACAAGGCATTCAATGCCTTGGCCCGACGCGGCAGCCACAGCGCCACGCCGATGGTGATGATCAGCAAGGGCCACAGCCGCGCGTAACTGGCGCCGTTGAGGCTGCCCAGGTTCCAGAAGGTCAGGGTGCGCAGCGTCGCGTCATCGGCCAGATAAGTGAACAGACCGACCGCCGAACTGGCCAGCGCCGTCAGCGCGATACCGGCCAGCAACATGGTCGCCACGTGGGTCTGACCGTTGCGCCGGCCCAGCCGATAGACCAGCGCCGTCACCCCGAGACCACCAAGAAACGCACACACCGACAACAGATACGGCCCGAACCACTCCGGCAGGCCGCCAAAGAACGAGCCGCCGACAATCGCAATCGCCGCGCCAAGTGCCGCGCCACTGGACACCCCGACCAGCCCCGGGTCCGCCAGCGGATTACGAAACAGACCCTGCATCGCCACGCCGGACAGCGCCAGCACGCCACCGACCGCCAAGCCGAGCAAGGTTCGCGGCAGGCGGATCTGGCCGAGAATCAGCTCGGCCTGCTCCAGACCTTCCGGCGCCAGCGGCACGCCGATCAGACGCAGCGCCGCGCGCAGGGTATCGAACAACGGCAGGCTCACCGGCCCCAATGCCAGCGACAGCCAGATCGCCAGCAAACACAGCAATGTCAGGCCGATGAACAAGCCACGGGGTTTGACCTGTGTGGTCATTGGCCGCCCTTGGCCGGGTAGAAACCGTCCGTCAGGGTTTGCAAAGCAGCCGGCAACCGTGGCCCGAGACCGCCCACCAGCAGCGTCGGGTCCAGCTCCATCACCCGCCCGCTCTTGGCCGCGCGGCTGGAATTGAGGATGGGGTTTTCCTTGAACAACGCGGCTTTTGCCGCCTCGCCGGTCAATGCTCGGTCAGCGAACACCAGCACTTCGGGATCGAGGCTGGCGAGGGATTCGACAGAAAACGGTTTGTAGCCGGTATGCGTCGCAAGGTTGTGCCCGCCAGCCTGTTGCAGCAACCAGTCGGCGGCAGTGTCCTTGCCGGCGATCAACGGCTTGCCGCCGGCGTGCCCGAGCAACAGCAACACACCGGGGGCTTTCTGTGTGGTTTGCACTTGGGCAACTCGCACTGTCTGCGCCTGGAGTTGCTGTTGATAACTCTGCAGTAGCTGCGCCGCCTGGCTTTGTGCGCCGAGCAACTGGCCCAGATGAGTGACATTCTTTTCCAGCGTCGGCAGATCAGGCTGGGCTGAAAACAACTCGACTTTGACCTTGGCCGCTTTGACTTGCGCCAGAACCGGCGGCGGCCCCATTTCTTCGGTACCGATCAGAATGTCCGGGCGCAGGCTCAAGATGCCTTCGGCCGACAGGCTGCGCTGATAACCAATGCTCGGCAGCGTCTGCAACGATTGGGGATGCTGACTGGTGGTGTCGACCCCTACCAGCTTCGATTCGCCGCCCAGTGCGCT
Source organism: Pseudomonas sp. Irchel 3F6 (assembly GCF_900187595.1). NCBI lineage: Bacteria > Pseudomonadati > Pseudomonadota > Gammaproteobacteria > Pseudomonadales > Pseudomonadaceae > Pseudomonas > Pseudomonas sp. Irchel 3F6. The sequence continues at coordinate 17,812 of NZ_FYDP01000007.1, forward strand.
GACCCATTCCGACAGCGCACCGCCGGCGCTGACCCAGCGTTGCGGTAAATCCGCTGCGCTCGCCTGATGGCTGAGAAAAAGGCCGACGCACAGTACGGCAACGCGGGTTTTCAGGCGCATACGCAGCTTCCTTGAACAAGGTTTCCCGGGCATCGGCGCAGCGAGCCAAGTATCCTCGGCAACGGCCAGACTCCCTGTGGGAGAAGGTCGCCATTTGATAATTGTTTGCATTTGAACGTCAAGCTCGGACATATCCCGACACGAGCGGACATTAGAGGATAGCCATGAAGTTTCTCTGCGCCGGCAGTGATCTGGCCGAAGCCGGCAGTCGCGGTTTCGAAATTGAAGGCAAAAAGCTTTTCGCCGTGCGTCGTGGCGGGCAGGTCTATGTCTACTTCAATCGCTGCCCGCATCGCGGCGTCGGGCTGGAATGGCAGCCCGACCAGTTTCTCGACCCCAGCAACAGTCTGATCCAGTGCGCCACCCATGGCGCACTGTTTCTGATCGAGAACGGCGAATGCGTCGCCGGCCCCTGCGCCGGGCAGTCACTCACGGCAATTGAATGCCGGGAAGATACACGAGGCGTGTGGGTCGACGTTTAACCGTTGAGCCGCACATCGAGTCGGCGGTCGATGACCATCTCTTCATGGTCCAGGCGCACGCCGTACGCCAACACCTCGACACCGCACGCGACCGCTTCACGCAGCGCCTCGGCGTAAGCCCAATCGATTTCCTCGGCCGGGCGCACGGCATCGATGCCGGAGAGGTTCACGCAGTACAACTGCACCGCCCGAATGCCGTCGCGCGCCAGATGCGCCAGCTCGCGCAGATGTTTGGCGCCGCGCTGGGTCACCGCATCGGGAAACGCCGCCACCGCCGTGCCGTCGAAGCCGAGGGTGACGCTTTTGACTTCGACATACGCCGGTCCGCTGGGGTATTCGAGGCGGAAGTCGATGCGGCTTTTTTCCTGTCCGTAGGCAACCTCACGCTTCAACGCGGTATAGCCGTTCAACTCGGTAATCACGCCAGCCTGCAAGGCTTCTTCAACCAGCCCATTCGCCCGCCCGGTGTTGACACAAAACAGCCGGCCCTGCGGTGTTTCGCCAATCTCCCAAGTGCCGGGCAACTTGCGTTTAGGGTCGTTGGAGCGGCTGAACCAGACCTGCCCGCCCTCGACCTGGCAATTGAGCATCGAACCGGTGTTCGGGCAGTGAATGGTCAGCAATTCGCCGCTAATGGTCTCGATATCGGCGAGAAAACGCTTGTAACGTCGAATCAGCCGCGCTTCTTCCAGAGCAGGATAAAAGCGCATCAGCCTTGCCAGCTCTTCAAGCCGCGCGCGATGCGCTCCACCGCTTCCTGCAAACGTGCGAGGTTTTGTGTGTAAGCGAAGCGCACGTGATGACCGGCCTGATAACGACCGAAATCCAGTCCCGGCGTAAAGGCGACGTGCTCGGTTTCGAGGAAATGCCGGCAGAACGCGAAGGCATCGCCGCCGAAACGGCTGATATCGGCGTACAGATAAAATGCGCCTTCCGGCTCAACGGCAATGTTGAAACCAAGTTCACGCAGCGCCGGCAGGAGAAAATCGCGACGGCGCGCAAACTCGGAGCGGCGCTCTTCGAGAATCGCAATGGTGGCTGGCTCGAAACAGGCCAGCGCAGCGTATTGCGCCATGCTCGGCGCGCTGATGTAGAGGTTCTGCGCAAGCTTTTCCAATTCGCTGACCGCCGCGTCTGGCGCCACCAGCCAGCCCAGGCGCCAACCGGTCATGCCGAAATACTTGGAGAAACTGTTGAGGACAAAAGCGCCGTCATCGACTTCCAGCACACTGGCAGCATCAGTGCCGTAGGTCAGGCCGTGGTAGATCTCATCCACCACCAAGTGCCCGTGTCGGGCCTTGATGGCTGTGGACAGTCCGCCCAGTTCATCACGGGTCAGCAGGGTTCCGGTCGGGTTGGCCGGCGAAGCGACGAGGGCGCCGACACTGTCGTGGTCCCAGTGCCGCGCCACCAGATCCGGGGTCAGTTGATAACGCACCTCCGGCCCGACCGGCACCAATTGCGCCGCGCCTTCGACCAGCCGCAAGAAATGCCGATTGCACGGGTAGCCCGGGTCGGCGAGCAGCCAGTGTTTACCCGGATCGACCAACAGGGCACTGGCCAGCAACAACGCGCCGGAGCCGCCCGGCGTGATCAGAATCCGCCGTGGGTCGATATTCAGGCCGTAACGCGATTGGTAGAAACCGGCGATCGCCTCGCGCAGTTCGGGAATGCCACGGGCGGCGGTATAACGGGTCTTGCCCGCCGTCAACGCAGCTTGCCCGGCGCGAATGATCGGCTCGGCGGTGGTGAAGTCCGGCTCGCCGATTTCCAGATGGATCACGTCGTGGCCTTCGGCCTGCAATTCATTGGCCCGCGCCAGCAGCGCCATCACATGGAACGGTTCGATCGCACGACTGCGCGCACTGTAGGGGGCCATTGGAATGCCTTCGACGGAAAAAAGAGACGATTCTACCTGTCTGCCGGAACGAGCGAGAACCCGTGAAGGTCACAGCCTCAAGAACGCTGGACTGTAACGATCTGAACGTACGCTCCAGGATTGACTAAAATCAGTGATTGAACAGGTCTCCCTTCCCACAGACACGGCTTGTCAGACATCTGCAAGCGCCACCCGCCGGGGGCTCGACATCCGGGAGTAGCGCAGGCTGATTTGATCTGGTAAGTTCGCCCGCTTGCAGCCGCAGGGCCGGCAGGTGTCGGTGATGGAGCAATCCTGCGCAATGGATTACAAGAGTAGAGGCGGTCCATTTCATGCCCACCCAAGCAAAGCAACAGCAGCAAACGTCGATCAGCGGCTTCGAACCTTACGTTCAGAAGGCGGGTGAAGAGTACATGGGCGCTCCGATGCGCGCGCACTTCACCAAGATCCTGAACAAGTGGAAACTGGACTTGATGCAGGAAGTCGACCGTACGGTTGATCACATGAAAGACGAAGCGGCCAACTTCCCTGACCCGGCCGACCGTGCCAGCCAGGAAGAAGAGTTCTCCCTCGAACTGCGCGCCCGCGACCGCGAGCGCAAGCTGATCAAAAAAATCGACAAGACCCTGCAGTTGATCGAAGACGAAGAGTACGGCTGGTGCGAGTCCTGCGGCATCGAGATTGGCGTCAAGCGCCTCGAAGCCCGTCCGACCGCGGATCTGTGCATCGACTGCAAGACCCTGGCGGAAATCAAGGAAAAGCAGGTCGGCAAGTAATCTCGGCCTGAACGAAAAACGGAGCGTGTGAACGCTCCGTTTTTGTTTCTGTGTTTTGCCCGCGGAACCTGCGTCTGCCTCTGTGGGAGCGAGCCTGCTCGCGAAAGCGTCCTCTCAGATAACTCTTTCATGACTGACACAGCTTTCGCGAGCAGGCTCGCTCCCACAGAGGTAACCTGCTCAAATTCTGAATAGCCTTTATCGCCTCCATGACTGCCAAATCCCCCGCCTACATCGGCCGCTTCGCCCCTACCCCCAGTGGCCACCTGCACTTCGGTTCGCTGGTCGCTGCGTTGGCGTCTTACCTCGACGCCCGCTCCGTCGGTGGGCGCTGGCTGGTGCGCATGGAAGATCTCGATCCGCCGCGCGAAGAGCCCGGTGCGCAAGCGGCGATTCTCAAGGCGCTGGAAAGCTACGGTTTCGAATGGGACGGCGAAATGGTCCGCCAGAGCGATCGGCACGCTGCCTACGCCGAAGTGCTCAACAGCCTGTTCAACCATGGCCTTGCCTACGCCTGCACCTGCTCGCGCAAACAACTGGAGCCCTATCACGGGATTTATCCGGGGTTTTGCCGCAATGCCGGGCATGATCAGCACGACGCCGCGATCCGCCTGCGCGTGCCGGAGCTGGAATACCACTTCATCGATCGCGTGCAGGGCGAATACCGTCAGCACCTGGGCCGCGACGTCGGCGACTTCGTCATTCGTCGGCGCGATGGTCTCTACGCTTATCAATTGGCGGTGGTGCTCGACGACGCCTGGCAAGGCATTACCGATATTGTGCGCGGCGCCGATCTGCTCGATTCGACGCCGCGTCAGCTGTACCTGCAAGAACTGCTCGGCCTGAAACAGCCGCGCTATCTGCACCTGCCACTGATCACCCAGCCGGATGGCAACAAACTCGGCAAGTCCTACCGTTCGCCGCCGCTCGAAGCCGATCAGGCCACGCCGTTGCTGCTGCGGGCCTTGCGTGCATTGGGACAGAATCCCGGCACCGAACTGGCACACGCTTCGCCGCGCGAACTGCTGGCCTGGGGCAGCGCGCACTGGGATGCCGAAGAGATCCCGCGCACACTGACCCTGCCCGAAGCGCAACTGCAATGACGACACTTGCAGTCGCGCGCCCATCCGTTACCATCGCCGCACGTTTTCGGGCACGCGCATAAAAAAGAGAGGCCGGGATGTACATCTATCGCTTGGTCCTGCTTTTGGTCGTCGGGATCTACCTGTTCTCCCCCGCCATCATGGATTGGTGGATCGACGCGACGGGCGCCTGGTATCGCCCTTATCTGCTCTGGCTGATCCTGATTGTCGTGACCTTCATCCTGCAGAGCCAAAAAGATGCCGATGAGCTTTAGCCTGACCCAGATGATCCTGATCAGCGCCGCGTACCTGGCGGCGCTGTTCGGCGTTGCCTGGGTCAGCGAACGGGGCATGATCCCGCGCGCGATCATTCGCCACCCGTTGACCTACACCCTGTCGCTGGGGGTTTACGCCAGTGCCTGGGCGTTCTACGGCACGGTGGGCCTGGCCTATCAATACGGTTACGGCTTTCTGTCCAGTTATCTCGGCGTGTCCGGTGCATTCCTGCTGGCGCCGGTGCTGCTCTATCCGATCCTGAAGATCACCCGCACCTATCAACTGTCGTCGCTGGCCGATCTGTTTGCCTTCCGCTTTCGCAGCACTTGGGCCGGCGCGCTGACCACGATTTTCATGCTGATTGGCGTGTTGCCATTGCTTGCCCTGCAGATTCAGGCAGTGGCCGACTCGATCGGCATCCTCACCGGCGAACGTGTGCAGAGCCGCGTGGCGCTGGCGTTCTGTGCGCTGATCATTCTGTTCACGATTTTCTTCGGTTCCCGGCACATCGCCACGCGCGAGAAACATGAAGGGCTGGTGTTCGCGATTGCTTTCGAATCGATCATCAAACTGATCGCCCTCGGCGGCGTTGGCCTGTATGCGCTGTATGGCGTATTCGACGGCCCGCAACAGCTCGAACTGTGGCTGCTGCAAAACCAGACCGCCCTCGCCGCCCTGCACACGCCGTTGCAGGAAGGCCCGTGGCGCACACTGTTGCTGGTGTTCTTCGCCTCGGCGATCGTGATGCCGCACATGTATCACATGACCTTTACGGAAAACCTCAACCCGCGCTCGCTGGTCAGCGCCAGTTGGGGCCTGCCGCTGTTTCTGCTGCTGATGAGTCTTGCCGTACCGCTGATTCTCTGGGCAGGCCTGAAACTCGGCGCCACCACCGACCCGGAATATTTCACCCTCGGCATCGGCATTGCGGCCAACAGCAAACCGCTGGCCTTGCTCGCCTACGTCGGTGGCCTGTCCGCCGCCAGTGGCCTGATCATCGTCACCACCCTGGCCTTGTCGGGCATGGCGCTGAACCATCTGGTGCTGCCGCTCTATCAGCCGCCGGCCGAAGGCAACATCTACCGCTGGCTGAAATGGACCCGTCGGGCGCTGATCGTGGCGATCATCATGGCCGGTTTCGGTTTCTACCTGATGCTCGGCGTCGAACAGGATCTGGCCAACCTCGGCATCGTCGCGTTCGTTGCGACCCTGCAATTTCTGCCCGGGGTGTTGTCGGTGCTGTACTGGCCGACCGCCAACCGCCGCGGTTTCATTGCCGGTCTGCTGGCGGGGATCACGGTCTGGGTGGTGACCATGCTGCTGCCGCTGGTCGGCAATCTGCAGGGTTTCTATATCCCGCTGCTGAACATGATCTACGTGCTCGACGACACCAGTTGGCACATGGCGGCCATCGCCTCGCTGGCCGCCAACGTGTTGATGTTCACCCTGATCTCGCTGTTCACCAACGCCAGCCCGGAAGAAGCCAGCGCCGCCGAAGCCTGCGCCGTGGACAACGTGCGCCGCCCGCAACGCCGCGAACTGCACGCCGCTTCGCCGCAGGAGTTCGCCACGCAACTGGCCAAGCCGCTGGGTGCCAAGGCCGCGCAGAAGGAGGTCGAGCAAGCGCTGCGCGACTTGTATCTGCCCTTCGATGAACGCCGGCCGTATGCCTTGCGCCGGTTGCGCGACCGCATCGAGGCCAACCTGTCCGGCCTGATGGGTCCGAGCGTTGCGCAGGACATGGTGGAAACCTTCCTGCCCTACAAGGCTGGCGGCGAAAACTACGTCACCGAAGACATTCACTTCATTGAAAGCCGTCTCGAGGATTACCACTCGCGCCTCACCGGCCTGGCCGCCGAACTCGACGCCCTGCGCCGCTACCACCGCCAGACCTTGCAGGAACTGCCGATGGGCGTCTGCTCGCTGGCCAAGGATCAGGAGATCCTGATGTGGAACAAGGCCATGGAAGAGCTGACCGGCATCGCTGCGCAGCGAGTGGTCGGTTCGCGTCTGAGTACCATCGCCAACCCGTGGAAAGAGCTGCTGCAAGGCTTCATCAACCTGCCCGACGAGCATTTGCACAAACAGCATCTGGCCCTCGATGGTCAGACCCGCTGGCTGAATCTGCACAAAGCGGCAATCGACGAGCCGTTGGCCCCGGGTAACAGTGGCCTGGTGTTACTGGTCGAGGATTTGACCGAAACGCAGATGCTCGAAGATAAACTGGTGCATTCCGAACGGCTGGCCAGCATCGGTCGACTCGCAGCGGGTGTGGCCCACGAAATCGGCAACCCGATCACCGGCATCGCCTGCCTGGCGCAGAACCTGCGCGAAGAGCGCGAAGACGACGGCGAGCTGACGGAAATCAGCTGGCAGATTCTCGAGCAGACCAAACGCGTCTCGCGCATCGTCCAGTCGCTGATGAGCTTCGCCCATGCCGGCAGTCATCAGCACAACGACGAACCGGTGTGTCTGGCCGAAGTCGCGCAGGATGCCATCGGCCTGCTGGCGCTGAACCGGCGCAATTTCGAAGTGCAGTTCTACAACCTGTGCGATCCCGATCATTGGGTCGAAGGCGACCCGCAACGGCTCGCCCAGGTGCTGATCAATCTGCTCTCCAACGCCCGCGACGCCTCGCCGCCGCACAGTGCGGTACGGGTCAAGAGCGAAGCCGGCGAACACACGGTCGATCTGATCGTCGAAGACGAAGGCAGCGGTATTCCGTCGAGCATCATGGACCGATTGTTCGAACCTTTCTTCACCACCAAGGATCCGGGTGAAGGCACCGGTCTGGGCCTTGCACTGGTCTATTCCATCGTTGAAGAGCATTATGGACAAATCACCATCGACAGCCCGGCTGATGTACAAAGCCAACGCGGCACCCGTATCCGGGTGACCTTACCGCGTCATGTCGAAGCGACGTCCGCTGTGAACTGAGACCGTCGAGAGTATCGAATCAATGCCGCACATTTTGATCGTCGAAGACGAAACCATTATCCGCTCCGCCTTGCGCCGCCTGCTGGAACGCAACCAGTACCAGGTCAGCGAAGCCGGATCAGTGCAGGAAGCACAAGAACGCTTCACCATTCCTACGTTCGATCTGATCGTCAGCGACCTGCGCCTGCCGGGCGCTCCGGGCACCGAGCTGATCAAGCTCGGCCAGGGCACACCGGTGCTGATCATGACCAGTTACGCCAGCCTGCGCTCGGCGGTCGACTCGATGAAAATGGGCGCGGTCGATTACATCGCCAAGCCGTTCGACCACGATGAAATGCTCCAGGCGGTTGCGCGGATCCTGCGTGATCGTCAGTCGGCGCCAGCTGCCGGCGAAGCCACGGCGAGCAAGCCTGCCGCCGGCAATGGCAAAGCCGCTGTGGATAACAGCAATGGCGAAATCGGCATCATCGGCTCCTGCCCGCCGATGCAGGACCTGTACAGCAAGATCCGCAAAGTCGCGCCAACCGATTCCAACGTATTGATTCAGGGTGAGTCCGGCACCGGTAAAGAACTGGTGGCCCGCGCCCTGCACAATCTGTCGAAACGCGCCAAGGCGCCGATGATTTCGGTGAACTGCGCGGCGATTCCGGAAAGCCTGATCGAGTCCGAACTGTTCGGCCACGAGAAAGGCGCGTTCACCGGCGCCAGCGCCGGTCGCGCCGGTCTGGTCGAAGCGGCGGACGGCGGCACCTTGTTTCTCGATGAGATCGGCGAACTGCCCCTCGAAGCCCAGGCTCGCTTGCTGCGGGTTCTGCAGGAGGGCGAGATCCGCCGCGTAGGTTCGGTGCAGTCGCAGAAAGTCGATGTGCGCCTGATCGCTGCAACGCACCGAGATCTGAAGAGCCTGGCGAAAATCGGCCAGTTCCGTGAAGACCTTTATTACCGTCTGCACGTGATTGCCCTGAAGCTGCCGCCGCTGCGCGAGCGTGGCGCCGACGTCAACGAAATCGCCAATGCCTTCCTCGCTCGCCAGAGCGCGCGGATCAATCGCACCGACCTGAAATTCGCTGCCGACGCTGATCAGGCGATCCGGCACTATTCGTGGCCCGGTAACGTGCGTGAGCTGGAGAACGCTGTCGAGCGCGCGGTGATTCTCAGCGAAAGCCCGGAGATTTCGGCCGACCTGCTGGGCATCGACATCGAGCTGAGCGATCTGGAAGACGACGAGTTCATCGGTCTGCCGCCGCAAACCGGCGGTAACGCCAGCAACAGCAGCCATGAGCCGACCGAGGATCTGTCGCTGGAAGACTATTTCCAGCACTTCGTCCTCGAGCATCAGGACCACATGACCGAGACCGAACTGGCACGCAAACTGGGCGTCAGCCGCAAATGCCTGTGGGAACGCCGCCAGCGTCTGGGCATTCCACGACGCAAGACCGGGGTCGCCAGCGAAAGCTGAGCGTTACCCACCGCGTGCGCGGGTAACGCATGACAATGTGAAAAAACTGTTACCGCAGTCGATTCACGTAACAGAAGCCGGGGTTATCGGTAACGAAACCCCGGCTTTTTTTCGCCCCTGCAAAACGGTTATATCGACCTAACCCCTTGTTTTACTGGGCTTGGCAAAAGTTGGCACGCACCCTGCTATATGTTTGGTACAAGAACAATAACAAGCAATGCACAAGACAATAAAAATAAGACGAATCGACTCACGCACAATAAAAACAAGACGGCGAGAGGCGCAGCTAACTGATTCTTTTGGAGAGGCGTTGTATTTGGGGCTTGCCCCACGACCAGGCCGAGAACAACAAAAACTGTCCTAAGACAGAGCCTGTACTGGTTGGATCGACAGATCACTGCAATTCAGCGACCAAAGCAATCCGTTTGCTCTTGGCTCCCGATTGGGAGGGTCACGAAGGAAACGCTTCGTGGCGAGGGCACTCAACAAAAACAAGAAGCCCGAATCAATAATAAAAAGAGCACGCAACTACTTCTTGGGGAGCTTCGGCTCCCCTTGTAGTTTCTCCCCTCCGTGAAATTCCCCCGTTTTCCTCGCTGGACCCTTGTAGCTTGGGGCTTGCAGCTCATATCTGCCGCGTCCTACACCATCCCCCGACTAAATGCTAGAATCTGCGCCCATCATGCGGTCATTCTTTTGGTATGGCCGAACATTCCTTCAAACAGTGCATCCCATGCTGAAGAAGCTGTTCCAGTCATTCCGAACTCCCGTGCGTCGTACGCAACACATCCGCAGCACCCCTGAAGTGCTCAACAGCGGCCAACATTCGCTGCAGAAAACGCAGTTCAGCCGCTATGCGGTGAATATCGTCGAACGCCTGCAAGGTGCCGGTTACCAGGCTTATCTGGTCGGTGGTTGCGTGCGTGACATGCTGTTGGGCATCACGCCCAAGGATTTCGACGTCGCCACCAGCGCCACCCCCGAGCAGGTCCGTGCCGAATTCCGCAATGCGCGGATCATCGGTCGCCGGTTCAAACTGGTGCACATCCATTTCGGTCGCGAAATCATTGAAGTCGCGACCTTCCGCGCCAATCACCCGGTCAACGAAGACGAGGAAGACAGCAACCAGTCTTCGCGCAACGAGAGCGGGCGGATTCTGCGCGACAACGTCTACGGCACCCTGGAAGAAGACGCGCAACGCCGCGACTTCACCATCAATGCTCTGTATTACGATCCGGTCAGCGAGCGCATTCTCGATTACGCCAATGGCGTGCACGACATTCGCAATCACCTGATCCGTCTGATCGGCGACCCGAAGCAGCGTTACCAGGAAGATCCGGTGCGCATGCTGCGGGCCGTGCGTTTTGCCGCCAAGCTCAACTTCGGCATCGAGAAGCACACCGTGCAGCCGATCCGTGAGCTGGCGCCGATGCTGCGCGAGATTCCTTCGGCGCGGCTGTTCGAAGAAGTGCTCAAGCTGTTCCTCTCCGGGCACGGCGCGATCACCTTTGAAATGCTGGTCGATCTGCAACTGTTCGCCCCGCTGTTCCCGGCCAGTGCCGAAGCGCTGGAATACAATCCGGAATACACCCACACCTTGATCAGCGAAGCGCTGACCAACACCGACCTGCGCATCAAGCAGAACAAACCGGTGACCCCGGCGTTCCTGTTTGCCGCCCTGCTCTGGCCGGCACTGCCGGCCCGCGTGTTGCGTCTGCAGGAACGTGGCATGCCGCCGATTCCGGCGATGCAGGAAGCCGCTCACGAGCTGATTGCCGAACAGTGCCAGCGCATCGCGATTCCGAAGCGCTTCACCATGCCGATCCGCGAAATCTGGGACATGCAGGAACGCCTGCCACGGCGCAGTGGCAAACGCGCCGATCTGTTGCTGGACAACCCGCGCTTCCGCGCCGGCTACGATTTCCTCCTGCTGCGTGAAAGCGCCGGCGAGGAGACCGATGGCCTCGGCGAATGGTGGACCGATTATCAGGACGCCAACGACAGCGAGCGTCGCGACATGATCCGCGACCTCAGCGGCAAGGGTGACGATACCAGCGGCGCGCCACGCAAACGTCGCCGCAGCGGCGGTTCCAAGCGCAAGCGCGCCGGCGCCTCGAGCGCGACGGGCGAGTAAGCGATGGAACGCATCTACATTGGTCTGGGCAGCAACCTCGCTGACCCGGCCGACCAGTTGCGCAGCGCCATCGCGGCGCTGGGGCAATTGCCGCAGACGAGTCTTGCCGGCGTTTCAGCCTTTTATCAAAGCGATTCACTGTTGCCGGGCCAGCCGCGCTACACCAACGCAGTCGCCGCCCTCGACAGCTCGCTCGCACCGATCGAGTTGCTCGACGCCTTGCAGGCGATCGAAAACGCTCAGGGCCGCGAACGTCTGGAACGCTGGGGGCCACGCACCCTGGATCTGGATATTCTGCTGTTCGGCGATCGCCTGATCGACGAGCCACGGCTGAAAGTCCCGCATTACCAGATTCAGGAGCGGGCGTTCGTTCTCTATCCCCTCGCTGAACTGGCACCGCAGGATCTGCGTCTCGCCGATGGCCGCACGCTGACAGACCTGCTGGCCGCCTGCCCGTTTGTCGGCCTTGAACGTATCTCCCACGCCTGACACAAATCCCCTGTAGGAGCTGTCGAGTGAAACGAGGCTGCGATCTTTTGATCTTTCAAATCAAGATCAAAAGATCGCAGCGTTCCGCAGCTCCTACAAAATGCAGCGTTCAACATTCAGTTTTTGTCAGACAAAAATCCTTCGAATCAGGCCCGCCAAGCCGCTGAATCGCATCAGTAACGCCGGTAACACCGCCCGCGTAACAAGGCGGTAACACACGCAATTGACTTCCTGTTGGCTCATCACGACTATAGGCGTCCCGCTGCCGCCAACCCGGCATGAACGGGCGCAATCCAGGCCTTTCAAAGCACGACACAAGACCGTGCGCCTGAGTAGATGAAGAATCACGCGCGTGACTCGCAGCAGTTTCCAGAGCGCCTGAACGAGGATTTTTTACATGCCAGCCATCACCCTGACCACGCTCCAGAGCCTCAAGCAGAAAGGTGAAAAAATCACCATGCTGACCTGCTATGACGCGACCTTCGCCCATGCCTGCAATGAGGCCGGTGTCGAAGTGCTGCTGGTCGGCGACTCCCTGGGCATGGTCCTGCAGGGGCACGACAGCACCCTGCCAGTGACCACGGCGGAAATGGCCTATCACGTCGCCAGCGTCAAGCGTGGCAATGGCGATGCCCTGATCCTCGCCGACCTGCCGTTCATGGCCAACGCCACCCTCGAACAGACCATGAACAACAGCGCCATGCTGATGCAGGCCGGTGCGCACATGGTCAAGGTCGAAGGTCAGCTGTGGCTGGCGGAGTCGATCCGTCTGCTCGCCGAACGTGGAGTGCCGGTGTGCGCGCACATGGGCCTGACGCCGCAAGCAGTGAACATTCTCGGTGGCTATAAAGTGCAGGGCCGCAATGAGAACCAGGCGCGGCAGATGCGTGCCGATGCGATCGCGCTGGAGCAGGCCGGTGCGGCCATGCTGTTGCTCGAGTGCGTGCCGAGCGAACTGGCAGCAGAAATCAGCCAGGCCGTGGGCATTCCGGTGATCGGTATCGGTGCCGGCAACGCCACCGACGGCCAGGTGCTGGTATTGCACGACATGCTCGGCCTGTCGATCACCGGCCGCGTACCCAAATTCGTCAAGAACTTCATGCAAGGTCAGGACAGCATCCAGGCCGCGCTGAAGGCTTACGTCAGTGAAGTCAAAGCCACCACGTTTCCCGGCATCGAACACGGATTCTCTGCATGAACACCGTCAAAACCGTACGCGAACTGCGTGCCGCCGTCGCTCGCGCGCGCAGTGAAGGCAAGCGCATCGGCTTCGTGCCGACCATGGGCAACCTGCACAGCGGCCACGTCGCATTGATCACCAAGGCTACGCAGCGAGTCGATTTCGTCGTCGCGAGTATTTTCGTCAACCCGCTGCAGTTCGGCGCCGGCGAAGACCTCGACAAATACCCGCGCACCCTCGCCGCCGATCAGGAAAAGCTCCTCGAAGCCGGTTGCGACCTGCTGTTCGCGCCGACGGTTGAAGAGATGTACCCGGACGGCATGGCCGGCCAAACCAGGGTCAGCGTGCCGCAATTGTCCGAAGGCCTGTGTGGTGCCAGCCGTCCGGGGCACTTCGAAGGTGTGGCGACCGTAGTCAGCAAGCTGTTCAACATGGTCCAACCGGACCTGGCGATCTTCGGCCAGAAGGATTACCAGCAACTGGCGGTGATCCGCGCACTGGTGCATGACCTGAACATGCCGATCCAGATCATCGGCGAGCCAACCGTACGTGCTGCGGACGGTCTAGCGCTGTCGTCGCGCAACGGCTTCCTCAGTGAAGACCAGCGCGCCGTGGCGCCGGTGGTGTATCGCGTGCTGAGCAGCATTGCGGAAGCGATCAAGCAAGGTGAGCGTGATTACCCGGCGCTGATCGCTGCGCAGTTGCAGGTGCTGGAATCAGCGGGGCTGCGTCCGGATTATCTGGAAATCCGTCATGGCCTGACCTTGCGTCCGGCGACGGCGGAGGATCGCGATCTGGTGATTCTTGCGGCGGCGTTCCTCGGCACTACGCGGTTGATCGACAACCTGCACCTGAATCTCGATAGCCCGATTTAAGCAGTAACAAAACTTCCTGTGGGAGCGAGCCTGCTCGCGAAAGCGGTGTATCAGCGACTTATAAGTTGCCTGACACGCCGCCTTCGTGAGCAGGCTCGCTCCCACATGTATTTCCGGTGCATGCCGGTGGGCGAAAGTCTTCCGGGCACCTCCGTTTGTCGGCCAGATTCCTCTGCGGATGTTAAAAAAGTACAGGGATCTGGTCAGACAAAGTCAAGACAGAACGCAGCGCGAGGTTTACTGTATTCGCCCTGTGTCCAGATCTCGTGTCGACGCAGTTGATCCCATGCGCTAAAACCCGTGGTTGATCTGTACCGTGTTCAAAAGGCCGTTCAAGTAAAAAGGAAAACCGCAGCGATGGCGTACTACCGCACTCCTCACGACGTTACCGCTCTGCCCGCCTGGCAAGCGTTGAAAGACCACCGCCAAGCCATGCAGGATTTCAGCATGCGCGAAGCCTTCAACGCCGATCCGCAGCGTTTCAATCAGTTCACCCTCAGTAGCTGCGGTCTGTTTCTCGATTATTCGAAGAATTTGATCAACGCCGAGACCCGCAACCTGCTCGTGGGCCTGGCCAATGAAGTCGATCTGAAGGGCGCGATCAAAGCGCTGTTCGACGGCGAAATCGTCAATGCCTCCGAAGGCCGCCCGGCACTGCACACCGCCCTGCGCCGCCCGGTCGGCGACAAATTGTCGGTCAACGGCGTCAACGTGATGCCGGAAGTGCACAAGGTGCTGAACCAGATCACCGATCTGGTTGGCCGAATTCATGATGGCTTGTGGCGCGGTTACACCGAGAAGCCGATCACCGACGTGGTCAACATCGGTATCGGTGGTTCGTTCCTCGGTCCTGAGCTGGTGTCCGAAGCACTGCTGTCCTACGCGCAGAAAGGCGTACGTTGCCACTATCTGGCAAACATCGACGGCAGCGAATTCCATGAGCTGACGCAGAAACTGCGCGCCGAGACCACGCTGTTCATCGTTTCGTCGAAGTCGTTCAACACCCTCGAAACCCTGAAGAACGCGCAGGCCGCACGCGCCTGGTACCTGGCGCAGGGCGGTTCCGAAGCCGAGCTGTATCGCCACTTCATCGCTGTGTCGAGCAACAACGCCGCCGCTGTGGCTTTCGGGATTCGCGAAGAAAACATCTTTCCGATGTGGGACTGGGTCGGCGGGCGTTACTCGCTGTGGTCGGCCATCGGTTTGCCGATCGCACTGGCCATCGGCATGTCCAACTTCAAGGAACTGCTGTCCGGTGCCTACACCATGGACCAGCATTTCCAGACCGCGCCGTTCGAACAGAACATGCCGGTGCTGCTGGCCCTGCTCGGCGTCTGGTACGGCAACTTCTGGGGTGCGCAAAGCCACGCGATCCTGCCGTACGACCACTACCTGCGCAACATCACCAAGCACTTGCAACAGCTGGACATGGAGTCCAACGGCAAGAGCGTGCGTCAGGACGGCACCTCGGTGTCGACCGATACCGGCCCGGTGATCTGGGGCGGCGTCGGCTGCAACGGTCAGCACGCTTATCACCAGTTGCTGCACCAGGGCACCCAACTGATCCCGGCCGACTTCATCGTGCCGATCGTCAGCTTCAACCCGGTTTCCGACCATCACCAGTGGCTGTACGCCAACTGCCTGTCGCAGAGCCAGGCGCTGATGCTCGGCAAGACCCTGCCGGAAGCCGAAGCCGAACTGCGCGACAAAGGCATGGGCGAAGACGACGTGCGCAAACTGGCGCCGCACAAGGTGATCCCGGGCAATCGCCCGAGCAACACCTTGGTGGTGGAACGCATCAGCCCGCGTCGCCTTGGCGCCCTGGTGGCGATGTATGAGCACAAAGTGTTCGTGCAAAGCGTGGTCTGGGGCATCAACGCCTTCGACCAGTGGGGTGTGGAACTGGGCAAGGAATTGGGCAAAGGCGTCTACAACCGCCTGGTCGGCAGCGACGAGACCGTGGCTGACGATGCCTCGACTCAAGGCCTGATCAACTACTTCCGCGGGCGCCATCGCGGCTGATAAAAGCCTTCGGGCACAACGCTGTTCCCCTGTGGGAGCGAGCCTTCTCGCGAAAGCGGTTCTTCATTCAACACCTTCGTTGACTGACATTCCGCCTTCGCGAGCAGGCTCGCTCCCGCAGTTGTTTTGGCGCATGACTTGAACCTGTGCAGCGCTCGGCGCATCTTTATTCGTGTCGCACCACAAGAATAAGGAACCGTCATGTTCGATATCAGCACGTTCCCCAAAGCCGATGCCGTGCGCCAGGCCGCTCAGTTGAGCCAGGACGAGTATCGGCGCCTGTACCGCGAATCGATTGAACACCCCAGCGCCTTCTGGGCCGAGCAGGCCACGCGCTTCCTCGATTGGAGCACGCCGTGGCAGACCGTTCAGCGCTATGACCTGAAGACCGGTGAAGCGGCCTGGTTTGCCGGCGGCAAGCTCAACGTCAGCTACAACTGCATCGACCGTCACCTCAAGCAACGCGGCGAACAGACCGCCCTGCTCTGGGAAGGCGACGATCCTGCCGAATCGGCGCAGATCACTTACAACAAACTCCATCACCACGTCTGCCGTTTGGCCAACGTGCTGAAAAGCCGTGGCGTGAAGAAAGGCGACAGGGTGTGCATCTACATGCCGATGATCCCCGAAGCCGCCTACGCCATGCTCGCCTGCGCGCGAATCGGCGCGATTCATTCGGTGGTGTTCGGCGGATTTTCCCCGGATTCCCTGCGTGATCGAATTCTCGACGCCGACTGCCGTACCGTGATCACCGCCGATGAGGGCGTACGTGGCGGCCGCTTCGTGCCACTGAAAAACAACGTCGACAAAGCCCTGCAAAGCTGCCCGAACGTCAGCACCGTGGTGGTCGTCGAGCGCACTCAGGGCCAAGTCGATTGGGTCGAAGGCCGTGACCTTTGGTATCACCAGGCCGTGCGCGAGGTCAGCGATGACTGCCCGCCGGAACCGATGGACGCCGAAGATCCGCTGTTCATCCTCTACACCTCCGGCAGCACCGGCAAACCCAAAGGCGTGCTGCACACTACCGGCGGCTATCTGCTGCAAGCGGCGATGACCTTCAAATATGTGCTCGACTACCGCGACGGCGAAGTGTTCTGGTGCACCGCCGACGTCGGCTGGGTCACCGGCCACAGTTACATCGTCTACGGGCCGCTGGCCAACGGTGCTACCACACTGATGTTCGAAGGCGTGCCGAGCTACCCGAGCAGTTCGCGCTTCTGGCAGGTCATCGACAAGCACAAGGTCAACATTTTCTACACAGCACCCACCGCCCTGCGCGCGCTGATGCGCGAAGGCGCCGGACCATTGAAGGAAACTTCGCGCGCCAGCCTCAGATTGCTCGGCAGCGTCGGTGAGCCGATCAACCCGGAAGCGTGGGAATGGTATTTCAATGCCGTCGGTGAACAGCGCTGCCCGATCGTCGACACCTGGTGGCAGACCGAAACCGGCGGCATCATGCTCAGCCCGCTGGTCAGCGCGCAACGGATCAAACCGGGGTGCGCGACGCAACCGATGTTCGGCGTGCAACCGGTATTGCTTGACGAAGCCGGCAAGGAAATCAAAGGCGCCGGCAGCGGCGTGCTGGCGATCAAATCCAGCTGGCCGGCGCAGATTCGCAGCGTCTACGGCGATCCGCTGCGGATGATCGACACCTACTTCAAGCCCTATCCCGGCTATTACTTCACCGGCGACGGCGCCCGCCGTGACGAGGACGGCGATTACTGGATCACCGGACGCATCGACGACGTGATCAACGTTTCCGGCCACCGCATCGGCACCGCCGAAGTGGAAAGCGCCCTGGTGCTGCACGACAGCATCGCCGAAGCCGCCGTGGTCGGTTATCCCCACGACGTCAAAGGCCAGGGCATCTACGCATTCGTGACGCCAATGAACGGCACCGAGGCCAACGAAGAGCTGAAGAAAGACCTGCTGGCGCATGTCAGCAAGGAAATCGGCAGCTTCGCCAAACCGGACCTGATCCAGTGGGCGCCGGCATTGCCCAAGACCCGTTCGGGCAAGATCATGCGGCGGATTTTGCGCAAGATTGCCTGCAATGAGCTCGACAGTCTGGGCGATACTTCGACTCTGGCTGATCCAAGTGTGGTGCAGGACCTCGTTGATAAACGGCTCAATACTTGAGAGCTGCAAGTTTCTAGCTACAAGCTGCAAGCTAAAGCGGTCCGCGCAGCTTTTCGCTTTTAGCTTGCAGCTAGAAACTTGCCGCTTGTAGCTCCCCGACTGCTAAGCTTCGCGTTTTTTCAGCAAGGCGCCCGCATGTCTTCCTTGAATCAGGCGCTGCGCGCCGCCCTCGATCAACGCCAGGACCTGCTCGCTGTGCTGCACAGCCAGGGCACCGATTGCTATCGGCTGTTCCACGGCAGCCAGGAAGGCGCCGGCGGCCTGACCATCGACCGCTACGGCCCGCAATTGCTGGTACAGAGTTTTCACCAGACGCTCGAACGTGACGACCTGCTGCAACTGCATGCCATGGTCAACCAGACGCTGGGCTTCGACAGCCTGCTGGTCTACAACGACCGCTCTCGGGGCAATTCGCGGATCGATCGCGAGGACAGTGTCTATAAAGCCGATGACGCCGCACTGGCGGATCTGGTCGGGCATGAATGGGGCCTGAACTACCGCGTGCGCGGGCGTCATGCCGGGCAGGATCCGCTGCTGTTCCTCGACCTGCGCAACACCCGTGGCTGGGTCAAGGATCATGCGCAAGGCAAAAGCGTGCTCAACCTGTTCGCTTACACCTGTGGCGTTGGTCTCAGTGCTGCGGCAGGCGGTGCGCGCGAGGTGTGCAACCTGGACTTTGCCGAGGGCAATCTGGCGGTCGGTCGCGAGAATGGATTGCTCAACCCGCAACTGCCGGAGATGCAATTCATTCAGTCCGATTACTTCCCGGCGATCCGCCAGCTCGCTGGCCTGCCGATCAGCGTGCGGCGCGGGCAGAAGCTGCCGAGCTATCAGCGCCTCGAACAGCGCCAATACGATCTGGTCCTGCTCGACCCGCCGGCGTGGGCCAAAAGTGCGTTCGGCACCGTCGATCTGCTGCGCGATTATCAGAGCCTGCTCAAACCCGCGCTGCTGACCACCGCTGACAACGGCGTACTGATCTGCTGCAACAACCTGGCGAAAGTCAGCATGGACGACTGGCGCGAACAAGTGCTGCGCTGCGCCGAAAAGGCCGGCCGCCCGGTGCGCGAATGGAGCGTGATGACCCCGGGTGCGGACTTCCCCTCGCGGGACCAGCAGCCACCGTTGAAGACACTGATTTTGCAGCTCTAATCCCTCAAGCATGAGCGATTACATTCCCCTGTGGGAGCGAGCCTGCTCGCGAAAGCGCAGTGTCAGTCGACTTGTTTTTCACTGAACCAGCGCATTCGCGAGCAGGCTCACTCCTACAATGGGTATCTGTTCCTACAGAAATTTCTGAACAATCCTGTCCCACATCAAGCACTTCGGAACCAGAATCGCGTGCCATACTCCAAGGCACTCCGATTCAGACAGATGAAGCCGCACATGCCCAAAGGATTGATTCGCGCGATTGGCGCACTGCTGACAGCCCTGGCCCTCTACAGCCTGCTGGGGTTTCTGATCCTGCCGGGCATTGCCTTGCGCGTGGCCAACCAGCAACTGGCGAACTACGCGACGGTGCCGGCGCATCTGCAGCGCATCGAACTCAACCCCTTCAGCCTTGAGGTCACCCTCTGGGGCCTGGTCATCGGCGAGCCGGGCAAGGAGCAGGTCGGCTTCGATCGCCTCTATGCCAACCTGCAAATCGACAGCCTCTGGACCAAAGCGCTGCATCTGTCCGACATCGAACTGGACAAACCCAAAAGCGAAATCCTCTTCGCCAAGGACGGCAAGCTCAACCTGCTGGGCCTGTTCAACGTGCCGCCGAGCGAGCCGACACCCGCCGATCCCGACGCCAAGCCATTCCCGCTGCGTATCGACAACATCAAACTGGCCGGCGGTGTGGTGCATTTCGAGGATATGCGGCCCAGCGAGCCGATCGAATTTCTTTACGACGACCTCAGTTTCGAGCTGAAAAACCTCAGCACTTTGCCCGAGGACAGCGCCGACATGACCCTCGTCGCCATCGGCCCCGCTGGCGGGAGGATCGACTGGACCGGCAATTTCAGCCTGATCCCGTTCACCTCCGAAGGCACCCTGAAAGTCACCGATGGCCAGATGAAATCCTTCTGGCCTTACGTGCGTGACGCCGTGCCGCTGGTGCTGGAAAACGGCGTGGTCAGCCTCAGCACTGAGTACAAACTCAACCTGTCGAAACAAACCGAACTGCTGCTGAACAACGTCGCGGTGAGCATTGCGCCGTTCGCCATCAAGGCTCCGGACGGACGTCCGCTGGCCAGGCTCGAACGCCTCGACGTCAGCGAAACCTCGCTGGACCTGGCCAAGCAGCAAGTGGTGGTCGGCAAGATCCGCAGCAACAAACTGGAAACCTGGGCGGCGCTGGAAGCTGACGGCCAACTGGACTGGCAGAAGCTGTTCGCCAGCCAGCCGTCGAAACCGGCTGCCAAAGCCGCTGCCGAACCGGCGGATACACCGGCCGCCGCCGACTCGCCGAAACCTGAGCCAAGCGCCCCGAGCAAGCCATGGCAGGTGCTGGTCAAGGATGTGCAACTGCGCAACTACACGGTCCATCTCGCTGACCGCTCGGCGCAACCGGCGGTGGCGCTGGACATCACCCCGCTGAACGTCGATCTGCAGGATTTCGACAGCCTCAACGGCTCGCCTTTCAAGCTCAAGCTCGACAGCGGCCTGGGCAAGCAAGGCAAGATCAGCGCCGACGGCACGGTCAATCTGGCCCCGGTCAACGCGCAGCTCAACGTGAAAACCCAGGACGTCGACTTGCGTGTCGCGCAGTCCTATATCAACCCGTTCATTCGTCTGGAACTGCGCAGCGGCATGCTCGGCAGTGACCTCAAGGTCAACCTGAAAAGCACCGAACCACTGGCCCTCAGCGTCACCGGCCGCGCGCAGATTGATCAACTGCACACCCTCGATACGCTCAAGACCCGCGATTTTCTCAAATGGCAGCAAGTAGTGGTCGACGGCATCAACTATCAGCACGGCGACAGCCTGTCGATCGACAAGGTCAACCTGTTGCAGCCCTATGTGCGCTTCATGATCAACGACGATCGCACCACCAACGTCGACGACCTGCTGATCCCGCAACCGGCCGACAGCGGTGCAAAAAGCACCGCAGCCAAACCGGCCGGCAAGGACAAACCACTGGGCATTCACATCGGCGCGATTGCGATCAACGACGGCTCGGCCAACTTCGCCGACTTCAGCCTGACGCCGAATTTCGCCACCGCCGTGCAGCAGCTCAACGGTCAGATCGGCACCATCGACAGCCGTCAGGCAAAACCGGCCAGCGTCGATATCAAAGGCAAGGTCGACCGCTATGCGCCGGTGACCATCAAGGGGGCGGTCAATCCGTTCGACCCGATGGCCAGCCTCGACATCGCCACCAGCTTCAAGCGCGTCGAACTGACGACCCTGACGCCCTACTCCGGCAAGTTCGCCGGCTACCGCATCCGCAAGGGCCGGCTCAACCTTGATCTGCACTACCTGATTACCAAGGGCCAATTGAAAGCCGACAACAAAGTCGTGGTCGAGCAATTGCAACTGGGCGAGAAGGTCGACAGCCCTGATGCGGTGAGTCTGCCGCTGAAACTGGCGATCGCCCTGCTCAAGGACGTCGACGGCAAGATCTCCATCGAATTGCCAGTGACCGGCGACCTGAATAATCCACAGTTCAGCGTGATGCCGATCGTCTGGCAGACCCTGCGTAACCTCATCGTCAAAGCCGCCGCCGCACCGTTCAAGATGATCGGCGGACTGGTCAGTGGCGGCGGCTCCGAAGACCTCGGCACGGTGTCCTTCGCGCCGGGCTCCAGCGATCTGAGCAAAGACGCCGAAACGGCGCTGGTGAAACTGTCGCAGGCACTCAAGGAACGTCCGGCGCTGCGCCTGGAAATCGAAGGCACTGCCGCGAAGAGCAGCGATGGGCCACTGCTCGCCGAACAACGTCTGGAACGCGAATATCAGTACAACTACTACAAGATGCTCCAGCGCCGTGGCGACAAAGTCCCGGCCCAGGCCTCGCTGTTGCAAGTGCCCGAAAGCGAGAAAGGCGCGTTGCTCGAAGGCATCTACCGCACCCGCTTGAAAACCCAGCCACCGGCTGAATGGAAAGACCTGGGCAAGGAAGAACGCACGGCGAAAATGCGCCAGGGCGTGATCGCGTTCTGGAGTGGCAGCGAGGTGCTGTTGCGCCAGTTGGGCCAGGATCGCGCCAGCACCATCAAGGATTACCTGGTCGACAAGGGCAAGCTCGAGGATGACCGCGTGTATTTCATCGACGCCAACCTCGGCGAGGCCGAAAGCGATGGCCGCGTGGTCACGCAAATGCACCTGGATGCCGAATGACCGTGCGTAACTGGTTGATGGCGCTCGCTCTGACCTGCGCCGCCTGCCATGCGTCGGCTTCGGATACATTGCGCTGCGGCAGCCAATTGATCAGCCTCGGCGACCGCGCCAGCGAAGTGCTGCAAAAATGTGGTGAGCCGGTCAGTCGCGATGTGCTCGGCTACAAGCGCAGTGCCAATCGGCGCGAAGAGTTTCAGGTCGAGGAATGGACCTACGGACCAAACAACGGCATGTACCAGTACCTGCGCTTCGAAGGTAATCGCTTGCGGCAGATCAACAGCAAACGCGGTAACTAAGCCGAACGAAATTCACCCTGTGGGAGCGAGCCTGCTCGCGAATACGGTCTGTCTACTGACGAACTTGTCGGCTGACACTACGCATTCGCGAGCAGGCTCGCTCCCACATTGGTATTGCCCAAAATAGAACAGGCCCCGACACAAGTGCCGGGGCCTGTAATGGTCACATCCGTGTGACCGTTCGCATGAACTCTAAAGTTGCGGCAGACGTATTGCTCGGCCCGTCTGTCGCGTCTTCTCCCGGTTCAGGCGAGAAGTCTTGCCTTACTCGGCTTTCAGGCCATCAGCGGAGACCGCTTTAACGCCTTTGATTTTCTTGGCAATGCCAACGGCGACTTCTTTCTGCGACTCGGTTACCGCAGTGGTCGACGACAGGGAAACTACACCCTTGTTGGTTTCGACTTTGATGTCGGTGCCTGGAATGCCTTTTTCGGTAACCAGGTCAGCTTTGACCTTGGTGGTGATCCAGGTGTCGCTGGTATCTTGTTTCATTTCGGTAACTTCACCGGCAGCCAGAACCATTGGCGCCTGGGTAGCCTGAGCGGACTGGGCGAAAGCGCCACCAGCCATGGTCAGGGTCAGGGTCAGAGCGGTAGCAGCGGCAGTGATAGCGAACTTCTTCATACGAGTAACTCCTGTTTTTACTGGAAGTCTGCTGTAACGCTTGTCAGCAGGGTTACCGGATATATTGCGAACGCTGTGCCAACTTTTTTTGCCATATAAATTCTTTTAAAAACAATGAGTTATGAAAAATGCCAATTTTCATTTTCATGCAAAATGCATGACTCGCTCAATCTTCGCATGCAAGTTGCGGTTTTTTGGAAAGTTCATAAGCTGCTGAAATTATTGGAGCTTTTGTAGACAGGTGACCATACGAAAATGCCCCGCAGTGCGGGGCATTCGCTTTGTACTCAGTTAAACGCCAGGGCAACTGGTCGTCGTGTATTCCTTGGAACCGGAGAAGCCGCAAGACCAACCCGCGGTCGCACTACGAGTCAAGGTGATCGTCTGGCCAAGAACCGGAGCCGGAGCATTAAGCAACTTGCAAGTAATCGTCCCGGTACCGTCAGCCACTTTGCCACTCACACCCATTGTGCAGTTTTGAGTGGCACCTACGTTTGCGTTGACGTTAGCCAAAGTTGGATCACCAGATCCCGCGTTGATCACGTCTTCGAAATTGACTTTGAGGGCGGAAACTTCGGCAATACCCGCCGTCACCTTCGACCGCGCCTGATACTTCGAATACTGCGGCAGGGCGATAGTCGCCAGAATGCCGATGATCGCCACAACGATCAGCAGCTCGATCAATGTGAAACCTTGTTGTTTTTTCATAGACACGCTCCATGCATGAGTCGAAATCTCATGATCTGAACAAGGCTCAGCACAGCCCATGCCAACGCCTTTCAGGCCCCGCCTGCTGGGCGCGCGCAATCGCCTGCGCCGTTTCCTACAACCCGCAACCGCACTATCTGACACTTTTTGTCACCTGCACCGGCCGTGTTTGGCGCTGTCACTTGACTAGGCTATAAGTCATGAACGGCAAGCGTGCGGAATCCCCATGAATGACATCGCTCTGAGCGGTCTGGCCAAGCAATTGGTCCAGGCCGAACTGCTCACGGAAACAAGCGCCCGGCAATCCTGGGCGCAGGCCCAGCGCAATCGCGTGTCGCTGGTCAATTACCTGGTGCACAACAAACTGGTCAACAGCCGGCAAATTGCCGAGATCGCCTCGGAACATTTCGGCATGGCCCTGCTCGATCTGCATTGCCTCGACAAAGAGACTCAGCCCAAGGGTCTGGTCAGTGAGAAACTGGTTCGCCAGCACTGCGCCCTGCCCCTCTGGCGGCGCGGCAACAAACTGTTCGTGGGCCTTTCCGACCCAAGCAATCAGCAGGCGATCAGCGACATCCAGTTCAGCACCGGCCTGAGCACCGAAGCGATTCTGGTGGAGGACGACAAGCTCAGCGACGCCATCGACAAGTTCTTCGACAGCCATGCCTCGGGCCTGGAGGAAATGGCCGATGTCGATCTCGACGGCCTCGACGTCGAGTCCATTGATGACAACAAACAGGACGTGATCGGCGGCCTCGATGCCGACGACGCCCCGGTCGTACGTTTTGTGCACAAGATGCTGCTCGATGCGATCAAAAGCGGCTCTTCCGACCTGCATTTCGAACCCTACGAAAAAAACTATCGGGTGCGCATGCGCACCGACGGCATGCTGCGCGAGGTGGCCAAGCCGCCGATCCAGTTGGCCGGGCGCATTGCCGCGCGCTTGAAGGTAATGGCCAGTCTGGATATCTCGGAACGGCGCAAACCTCAGGACGGCCGCATCAAAATGCGCCTGTCGAAAAGCAAATCCATCGATTTCCGCGTCAACACCCTGCCGACTCTGTGGGGCGAAAAAGTAGTGATCCGGATTCTCGACCCGTCCAGTGCACAAATGGGCATCGACGCACTGGGTTACGAAGCCGAACAAAAAGCCTTGTACCTCGCCGCGCTGAAACAGCCGCAAGGGATGATTCTGGTCACCGGCCCCACCGGCTCCGGTAAAACCGTGTCGCTGTACACCGGGCTGAACATCCTCAACACCGTCGACATCAATATTTCCACCGCCGAAGACCCGGTGGAAATCAACATGGAAGGCATCAATCAGGTCAACGTCAATCCCCGCCAAGGGCTGGACTTTGCCCAAGCGCTGCGCTCGTTTCTGCGTCAGGACCCGGACGTGATCATGGTCGGCGAGATCCGCGATCTGGAAACCGCCGAGATCGCAATCAAGGCTGCGCAGACCGGCCACCTGGTGCTGTCGACCCTGCACACCAATAGCGCAGCGGAAACCCTGACACGCCTGCACAACATGGGCATTCCCGGTTTCAACATCGCCACCTCGGTCAGCCTGATCATCGCCCAGCGTCTGGCGCGCAAGTTGTGCGCACACTGCAAGCGGCCGCTGGAGATCCCGCACGAAACCTTGCTCAAGGAAGGCTTCCCCGAGGAACGCATCGGCCATTTCACGATCTACGAGCCGGTCGGTTGCGATCACTGCAATGGCGGTTACAAAGGACGCGTGGGGATTTATGAAGTGGTAAAGAACACACCGGACCTGCAACGGTTGATCATGGCCGAGGGCAATTCGCTGGAAATCGATATTCAGATGCGCCGCGACGGCTTCGCCGATCTGCGCACTTCCGGGCTGCACAAGGCCATGCAAGGCATCACCAGCCTTGAGGAAATCAACCGGGTCACCAAGGATTGAACATGGCGGTCAAGGCAGCGAAAGTCAGCGTTTACGCCTGGGAAGGCACGGACCGCAAAGGCAGTAAAGTCAGCGGCGAGTTGAGCGGACAGAACCCCGCACTGATCAAGGCGCAACTGCGCAAACAGGGGATAAACCCGGGCAAGGTGCGCAAGAAATCCGCCTCCCTGCTGACCTTGGGCAAACGCATCAAACCGCAGGACATCGCCCTGTTCACCCGGCAGATGGCGACCATGATGAAGGCCGGCGTGCCGCTGTTGCAGTCCTTCGACATCATCGGCGAAGGCTTCGAAAACCCGGCCATGCGCAAACTGGTCGACGAGGTCAAACAGGAGGTCGCGGCCGGTAACAGCTTCGCTACGGCCCTGCGCAAGAAACCGCAATACTTCGACGAGTTGTACTGCAATCTGGTCGACGCCGGCGAACAGTCTGGCGCCCTCGACACCTTGCTTGAACGGGTCGCGACCTATAAGGAAAAAAGCGAAGCGCTCAAGGCCAAGATCAAGAAAGCCATGACCTACCCCACCGCCGTGGTGCTGGTGGCGGCAGTGGTAACAGGCATTCTGCTGGTCAAAGTGGTGCCGCAGTTCCAGTCGGTGTTTTCCGGGTTCGGCGCAGAACTGCCGGGCTTCACCCTGATGATCATCAGCCTGTCGGAATTCATGCAGCAGTGGTGGTGGGCCATTCTTTTTGCGCTGGTGGCAGCGTTTTTCGGCACTCGCCACGCGTTGAAGACTTCGCAGGCCCTGCGCGACCGGCGCGATGCCTGGCTGCTGAAGCTGCCACTGGTGGGCACCTTGATGTACAAGTCCGCCGTCGCACGTTTTGCCCGCACCCTGTCGACCACATTCGCAGCCGGTGTGCCGCTGGTGGAAGCACTGGATTCGGTCGCCGGTGCCACCGGCAATGTGGTGTTCAAGCGCGCGGTGTTGCGGGTGCGGCAGGACGTCTCGACCGGCATGCAACTGAATTTCTCCATGCGCAGCACCGGTGTGTTTCCCAACATGGCGGTGCAGATGACCGCCATCGGCGAGGAATCGGGCGCGCTGGATGACATGCTCGACAAGGTCGCCGGTTTTTATGAAGCGGAAGTCGATAACATGGTCGACAACCTCACCAGCCTGATGGAGCCGTTCATCATGGTGGTGCTGGGGGTCATCGTCGGTGGACTGGTGGTGGCCATGTACCTGCCGATCTTCCAGCTCGGCTCAGCGATCTGACATGCCTATCGACGAACTGTTTGCCGTGTATCCGCTGGCCTTTGTGGTCAGCGCGCTGCTGCTCGGGCTGGTGGTCGGCAGCTTCCTCAACGTAGTGGTCTGGCGCCTGCCGAAGATGCTCGAGCGCGACTGGCGCCAGCAGGCCCATGATGTGCTCGGCCTGCCCACTGAAACGCCTGTGCCGACCTACAACCTGATGCTGCCGCACTCCGCGTGCCCGCATTGCGGACACCGGATCCGCCCTTGGGAAAACATTCCGCTGCTCAGTTATCTGCTGCTGCGCGGTCGCTGCTCGGCCTGCTCGGCGCCGATCAGCAAACGTTACCCGCTGACCGAACTGGCCTGCGGCGTCCTCTCGGCATTCATTGCCTGGCATCTCGGCTTCGGTTGGCCGGCAGGTCTGCTGATCTTGCTGACATGGGGCTTGCTGGCGATGAGTCTGATCGACTGCGAACATCAGCTGCTGCCCGATGTGCTGGTGCTGCCGCTGCTGTGGCTGGGGCTGATCGTCAACAGCTTCGGCGTGTTCGTGGCGTTGCCCGATGCGTTGTGGGGCGCGGTCGCGGGTTATCTGGCGCTGTGGTCGGTGTTCTGGCTGTTCAAACTGCTCACCGGCAAGGACGGTATCGGCCATGGCGATTTCAAGCTGTTGGCCTTGCTCGGCGCATGGGGTGGCTGGCAGATTCTGCCGCTGACGATTCTTCTATCTTCCCTGGTGGGGGCGATTTTGGGCGTTGTCATGCTGCGTCTGCGCGCCCAGGAAACCTCGACGCCGATCCCCTTCGGACCCTTTCTGGCGATTGCCGGCTGGATTGCCTTGCTCTGGGGTGGTCAAATAACCGACTTCTATTGGCAGTCTGTCGGTTTGAAATGAATACCCCTGTGGAAAAACCCTGGATCCTCGGCCTGACCGGCGGCATCGGCAGCGGCAAAAGTGCGGCGGCGCAGCACTTCATCGATCTCGGTGTGCATGTGGTGGATGCCGATCATGCGGCGCGCTGGGTAGTCGAACCGGGGCGTCCGGCGCTGGCGAAAATCGCCGAGCATTTCGGTTCCGGCGTGTTGCAGTCCGATGGCACGCTGGACCGCGCCGCCCTGCGCAAACTGGTTTTTGAAGAGCCCGAACAGCGACGTTGGCTCGAAGCGCTGCTGCATCCGTTGATCGGCGAAGAAATCGCTCATCATCTGGCGCAGGCAAAATCGCCTTACGCGATTCTGGTTTCACCGTTGCTGATCGAGTCCGGGCAATACGCGATGACCCAGCGCATTCTGGTCATCGATGCGCCGCAACCACTGCAGATCGAACGCACCTTGCAGCGTGACCAGACCAGCGAAGCGCAGGTGCAGGCGATCCTCAAGGCGCAATCGAGCCGTGAAGACCGCGTGAGCCGTGCCGACGACGTGATCGTCAACGACCGCGACCTCGCCTGGCTGCACAGCGAGGTCGAGCGTCTGCATCACTTTTATCTGACTTTATCCGGAGGCCAAGCATGAGCCAGATTCCAACCGTTGAATGCCCAACCTGCGGCGCCCCCGTCGAATTCACCCCGGCGAACAAATTCCGTCCGTTCTGCTCCGACCGCTGCAAACTGATCGACCTCGGCGCCTGGGCCTCGGAAGAGCACAAGATTCCGGTCGCCCCGGATGCCGAAGACGAGCTGTTTTCCGGCGATTTCGATCCGCGTCACTGATCGCTGATCAGGGCCGCATAAAGCCGTAGTCCTGACTGTCGTCGAGGTTCTCCGCGAGAAAGCGCAACTCGTCGGCCAGGTCTTCGGCATTGCGCACTGCCTTGCTTTGCTGCACCACGGCGCTGAGCAGGGCGCGCAAACTCAGGCCCGGGTCAAAGCCCACTTCCTGCGCCAGCTCCAGACTCTGCCGGGTTTCCTGCCGCGCCCATTCATAAACGCCCATGCCACTGCTCCTGAAGGGATTTGCGCGAGCATGAAATCTCTGCGGCATGGCCGGTTTGATGTGGATCAAGACTTCGGATCGTCGTCCTTCCACGGCGCCGAAAGGTACCGGGTGCGGTTGAAGGTCTCCAGCCATTCCGGGCAGAACACCACCAATGCACTGACGACCATGCCGTTGATAAAAGCCTCGGGAAACAGCAGCAACCACAGGTAGCCGACGAAATCTTCCAGCCATTCCGGCATGGCGAAGAGGCCGTCGTACCACAGCAGCGTCAGGCTGAGGATCAGGCACAACAGGCCGGACAACGCGGCGGCGAAGAAGCCGGAACAGAAGATGTAAACGAATGGATTGCGTGGCTGCGCACGCTCGACCAGAATCGCCACGCACTCGGTGATCAGCACTGGCAGCAGAATCAGCAACGCGCCATTGACGCCCACCGCAGCCAGGTCCTGACGCCCCAAAAGCACCAGGCCAATCTGCGCAACCAGCCCGCCGACAATCGCCAGCGGCCAATCGAGCAGCAGCGTCACCGCGGTCATGCCGATGAAGTGATAAGACACACCGGTGTCGAAATCCCTGCGCACCAGCCACAGCAGAAACAGCGCGAACACCGTGCCGAACAGCAAGTGCTGCCGACGACTGTCGCTGAACAGCTCGACCCATGGCGCACGCATGATCGCCCAGAGCAGCGCCGGCAGATAAATCAGCCAGCCGAGTGTCAGGCTTGCCGTTGAAAGCAGTTCGGCACCGATCATGATTCCCTCACCTGCTACTCGACACGCTTTTTTGTAGGAGCTGCCGAAGGCTGCGATCTTTTGATCTTGTTTATAAAAGCAAAAGATCGCAGCCTTCGGCAGCTCCTACAAGGGCGCAATCGCGCGACGTTTATGTCTGAGCCGATGCAAAGCTATCTGCTTGTCGCATTTGGACGCTAAGCTTGGGCTTATGGATGATTCAGATTATTTACGCCTGCTGACCATCGCGGCCGAGCAAGCCAACGCGTTCCTGTCCAATGCCCGCAAATGGGAGCGTGAGCGTTGGGTCTGCCAGCGCCTGCTGCAAGGTCTGAACATCCCCTACCGCGCCGACGAATTCGCCCCGGCCGGTGAGCCGCCGGACGTGTTGTTTCGCGATGCCAATTTCGAAGTTTTTTTCGTCCTCGATGAGGGCCGCCGTCTCAATGATGAATGGCGCGACGAATTGCAGCGTCGGCGCAGCGCGTTTTCCCTGAGCCAACTGGTGCGCCGCGAAGCCAAGCCCAAACGCATCCCGGCCAATGAATTTCTCCTGCGCCTGGCGCCAACCCTGCGCAAGAAGGCGCACAACTACAAGGAACGCGGCATGGATCTGGGTGAACTGGACATCATCGCCTTCGCCAGCCTCAAGCGCGAAGTGCTCGATCTCAACAGTCATTTCCCGCCACCGACCGAATATCTGCGTCAGGGCTGGCGCTCGCTGTCGCTGGTCGGCCCGACATTCGCCCGCGTGTTGTTCGCCCACCCCGACGCACCGGACTTTCTGCGCAGCAACCTCGGCCGCAGCATTGTGTTCGACGTGGGTATCAGCCTGTGACGCCGCTGCAGCAGTTGATCGCCGAGGTTCCGCAAACCGGTCGTGTGCGCTGGATCGGTGTGCGTCCAGAATCCCGTGGGCCGATGCTTGAGCTCGAGGCGGTCGAGGCGCGGCTGGAAGCCGGGCTCACCGGCGACCACGCCCGCCCGGGCGTTCGCAATGCGCGACAGGTGACACTGATTCAATGGGAGCACCTGGCGGTAATCAACGCATTGATGGGCCGTCCCGATGACGAGCCGGTCCGGCCTGAAGATCTGCGGCGCAATCTCGTTATAAGCGGAATCAATTTGTTTAGCCTGAAGGGGCGGCGCTTTCGCATCGGGCAAGCGATACTCGAAACCACTGGCTGGTGTCAGCCCTGCGCACGTTTGCAGAACAATCTCGGCCCGGGCACTTTTCAAGCCGTGCGCGGGCATGGCGGGATCACCGCCCGGGTGTTACAAAGCGGCATCATTCGCCTCGACGATAGCGTGTGCGTCGAACCGGTCCCGGGCAGCGGCTACGCTGCGTTCAATCCGGGCTGAAAACCGCTGTAGCCTGTGCTCATTCAGTAACGTCTACCTGACGAGGCAAATATGACCAGCCGCCTGAACCCCGAAGACCAAAAGCATGTCGAAGAGTACCTGCAATTGTCCCAACACCGTGTCGAGCGCCGGCCTTTCCGGCCTTGGATGCTCCTGGTGCTGGTGCTGGCAGTGACCATTGGTCTGGGCCTGTTGAGCCGATTTATCAGTTACCTGACGTTATGAGCTGCCTTGCGCTCCCTCGGGTAACCGCACCGATTTCCTTTAAAAACCTTGCGAGTTATCCCTATGTCCCATCGTATTGTCATTGTCGGCGGCGGCGCCGGCGGTCTGGAGTTGGCTACCCGTCTGGGTAAGACTCTGGGCAAGCGCGGCACGGCCAGCGTGATGCTGGTCGACGCGAACCTGACCCACATCTGGAAACCGCTGCTGCACGAAGTGGCCGCCGGTTCCCTGAACTCCTCCGAAGACGAACTCAACTATGTCGCCCAGGCGAAATGGAACCACTTCGAGTTCCAGCTCGGGCGCATGAGCGGGCTTGATCGCGCGCAGAAGAAAATCCAGCTGGCCGCGACCTATGACGAAAACGGCGTCGAGCTGGTGCCGGCGCGTGAAGTGGCTTATGACTCGCTGGTCATCAGCGTCGGCAGCACCACCAACGATTTCGGCACCCAGGGCGCGGCGCAGCATTGTCTGTTCCTCGATACACGCAAACAGGCTGAGCGCTTCCACCAGCAATTGCTCAACCATTATCTGCGCGCCCACGCCGGGCAGACCGATGTGGTCGAGCAGATCAGCGTGGCCATCGTCGGCGCTGGCGCCACTGGCGTCGAACTGGCGGCAGAGCTGCACAACGCCGCCCATGAATTGGCCGCGTATGGTCTGGACCGGATCAAACCGGAAAACATGCACATCACGCTGATCGAAGCCGGCCCACGAGTGCTGCCTGCCCTGCCGGAGCGCATCAGCGGGCCGGTGCACAAAACCCTGGAGAAGCTCGGGGTCAATGTGATGACCAACGCAGCAGTCAGCGAAGTGACTGCCGACAGCCTGATCACCGCCGATGGCAACGAGATCAAGGCCAGCCTGAAAGTCTGGGCTGCCGGCATTCGCGCACCGGGCTTCCTCAAGGACATCGACGGTCTGGAAACCAACCGCATCAATCAGCTGCAAGTGCTGCCGACCCTGCAAACCACGCGCGACGAAAACATCTTTGCCTTCGGTGACTGCGCGGCGTGCCCGCAACCGGGCACTGATCGCAACGTGCCGCCACGGGCACAAGCGGCGCATCAACAAGCCTCGTTGCTGGCCAAGTCGCTGAAACTGCGCATCGAAGGCAAGACCCTGCCGGAGTACAAATACACCGACTACGGCTCGCTGATCTCGCTGTCGCGTTTTTCTGCTGTGGGTAACTTGATGGGTAACCTGACCGGTAGCGTCATGCTCGAAGGCTGGCTGGCGCGGATGTTCTATGTGTCGCTGTACCGCATGCACCAGATGGCGCTGTACGGGCCGTTCCGCACGGCGATGCTGATGCTGGGCAGCAAGATTGGTCGTGGCACCGAGCCGCGTCTGAAACTGCACTAAGGCCAACATCTGTGGGAGCTGGCTTGCCAGCGATGGCGCCGGGTCAGTTGATATTTCTGTTGCCTGACCCACCGCTATCGCGGGCAAGCCCGGCTCCCACAGGTTTTCGTGCTGCTCGAAGATCAGGCGCATTCGCGAGCAGGCTCGCTCCCACCTTTGATCTTTATTCCAAGCCCCGCATCGCGCGGGGCTTTTTATTGGCTGTCGATCACAGCTGGAAGCGCCGCACCATACCCTGCAGCGCATTGGCCAGTTGCGACAGTTCGTGGCTCGATGCGCTGGTCTGATCAGCCCCCGCAGCCGAACGCACCGACAGGTCGCGAATATTCACCAGATTACGATCCACTTCCCGCGCCACTTGCGCCTGCTCCTCGGCGGCGCTGGCGATCACCAGGTTGCGCTCGTGAATCTCGTGCACCGACGCCGTGATCGTCACCAACGCCTCACCTGCCCGCTCTGCGAGAACCAGCGTACTCGCCGCACGAGATGCGCTGGCCTGCATTGACTCCAGCGCCTGGCTCGAACCGCTGCGCATGCCTTGCACCATCTGTTCGATTTCCTGCGTCGATTGCTGGGTGCGATACGCCAGCGCTCGCACCTCATCGGCTACCACCGCAAAGCCGCGACCGCTTTCGCCCGCACGTGCTGCCTCGATGGCAGCGTTGAGCGCCAGCAGATTGGTCTGCTCGGCGATGGCGCGAATCACGTCCAGAACCTTGCCGATGTCCTGTGACTGATTGGCCAGCGACTGCACCAGCTCGCCGGTGTTCTGTACATCACTGGCCAGCGCATTGATCGCGCTGGCGGTTTCGCTGACGCGCTCCTGGCCCAATTGCGCCGACTGACTGGACTGGCGCGTGGCATCGGACGTCGACACCGCGTTGCGCGCGACCTCCTCCACCGCAGCGGTCATCTCGTTAACCGCAGTGGCGGCCTGTTCGATTTCGTTGTTCTGCTCTTGCAGGCCCTGAGTGCTGTCGACGGTGACGGCGCTCAGTTCATCCGCGGCGGTGGCCAGTTGCGTAGCTGAGCCGCTGATACCTTGCAGGGTTTCGCGCAGGTTCTGTTGCATCGTCGCCAAGGCCTTGAGCAAGCGGCTGACTTCGTCGTTGCCATGGGTTTCGATCGGTCGGGTGAGATCGCCCTTGGCGACACTTTCGGCGGCATCCACCGCGCTGCTCAGCGGGCGCACGATACTGCGCGTGAGCAACATCGCCAGCGCCACCGTGGCCAGCGCTGCCAAGGCAATGAACAGAGTTACGATGGTGCGCGAGGTTTCATAATGCGCGGCGGACTTCTCGCTTTCGGCAGCGACCTGGCGGGCGAACAGATCGGCGAGATCGTTGAGTTGCTTGCCGGAGCCGTCGACCACGGTCTTCATGTCAACCAGCAACAATTTGGTCAGCTCGTCACGCTTGCCTTGCTCAGCGAGGGTGAACGACTGGGCGATGCCGGTGCGATAGGCGGCGAAGGTTTTCTTGAACTGGTCATACAGCTGCTGGCCTTCGGCAGTGTCGACCAGTTTGTCGTAGGCGGCGATCTTCTCGCTCAGTTCCTTGTCGCGGGTGTCCATCTGGCCGCGATAGGTGGCGATATTGGCCGGATCCTGATCGAGCGCCATGCGCAGGGAGATAGTGCGGATGCGCAGCATCAGTTCGCGGATCTCGTCGCCGCCACGGATGCTCGGCAACCAGCGGTTCTCCACCGCCACCTCACTGTCGCGAATGCTCGACATCTGCCCCAGCGCAAACACGCCGAGCAAGGCCACCAACACCGCGATCAGGGCAAATCCCAGGGCAGCCCGGGGAGCAATATTCAACTGACGAAGCAACATGACGAACGCCCTTATTCTTGTAATGGCCAGATCAAGGGGCGAAGCGTTGGCAGTCCCCTCGTGTTAGCGGGCTATCGGCAGGTTGTATGACGACTTGAAGGGATTCAGCTTTCGGCAGGCAAAAAAAATCCCCGTATCTTTCGATACGAGGATTTTCAATATGGTCGGGGTAAGGGGATTCGAACTCCTGACATCCTGCTCCCAAAGCAGGCGCGCTACCGGACTGCGCTATACCCCGGTAAAAAAAAGGCGACCTTTCAAAGATCGCCTTCTTCGATCAGCGCTTTTGGCCTCTGATCTTAAGATTCGATCCCAGCGCAAACTGGTTTCAAAAATGGTGGGTCGTGTGGGATTCGAACCTACGACCAATTGGTTAAAAGCCAACTGCTCTACCAACTGAGCTAACGACCCAAATATGGTCGGGGTAAGGGGATTCGAACTCCTGACATCCTGCTCCCAAAGCAGGCGCGCTACCGGACTGCGCTATACCCCGGTTTGAAATTGGCTCCGTGACCAGGACTCGAACCTGGGACCCAATGATTAACAGTCATTTGCTCTACCGACTGAGCTATCACGGAACTACATATTTCAATTTACAACGGTGAAGCTTTGTTGCATCTCGCCACCCGTTCGCATCGCTGCGTTCGTATGTCTGAGGCGCGCTATTCTACAACCTAGAACACCTCTGTCAACCCCCTAAATTGCTTTCAAGTTAATGATTTGCAACTTATTTCAGATTCCAACCCGGTGGGTTGAAACGCTGCCGGTGACTGACTGCGGGGCGCACTTTACAAGCCTTTTCCTTTGAGTTCAACAGCCTGGCGAAAAAAAGGCCTCGCAATGCGAGGCCTTCCCGGTTTCATTGCCCTGAGGCTTAGCCGAAAACGATTTCGTCGTTCTCGACCTTGCCGGTGGCGGTGTCGCCCGGCATGAAATGACCCGACAGGATCAACTGCGCCAGCGGGTTTTCGATCCAGCGCTGGATCGCCCGTTTCAAAGGACGTGCGCCATACACCGGGTCGTAACCGACGGCGATCAGCTTGTCCATCGCTTCCGGGCTCAGCTCCAGCTTCAGCTCGCGCTCGGCCAGACGGCTGCGCAGGCGACCCAACTGGATCTCGGTAATCCCGGCGATCTGATCCCGCGCCAGCGGCTCGAAGATCACCACCTCGTCAACGCGGTTGATGAACTCCGGACGGAAGTGCGAGGTCAGCGCGTCCATCACAGCAGCACGCTGCGCCTCACGATCACCGACCAGTTCCTGGATCTGCATCGACCCGAGGTTGGAGGTCATCACGATCACCGTGTTGCGGAAGTCCACCGTACGCCCGTGACTGTCGGTCAGCCGGCCATCCTCAAGCACTTGCAGAAGGATGTTGAACACATCCGGATGGGCCTTCTCGACTTCGTCCATGAGGATCACCGAGTAAGGCTTGCGACGCACCGCTTCGGTCAGATAACCGCCCTCTTCATAGCCGACGTAGCCTGGTGGCGCACCGATCAGACGGGCCACGGAGTGTTTCTCCATGAATTCGGACATGTCGATCCGCACCATCGCCTCTTCAGTATCGAAGAGGAACTCGGCCAAGGCCTTGCACAGCTCGGTTTTACCGACACCGGTCGGGCCGAGGAACATGAACGAGCCGCTCGGCCGATTCGGGTCGGACAGCCCGGCGCGGGAACGCCGCACGGCGTTGGCCACAGCCACGACCGCTTCTTCCTGACCGATTACCCGTTTGTGCAACAGGCTCTCCATCTTCATCAGCTTGTCGCGCTCGCCTTCGAGCATTTTCGACACCGGGATGCCGGTCCACTTCGACACGACTTCGGCAATCTCTTCTTCAGTCACCTTGCTGCGCAGCAACTGGTTTTCGCTCTTGCCGTGCTGGTCGACCATTTGCAGGCTGCGCTCCAGGTCGGGGATCACCCCGTACTGCAACTCGGCCATGCGGTTCAGGTCGCCTTTGCGGCGTGCGGCTTCCAGTTCCTGGCGCGACTGTTCGATCTTCTGCTGAATCTGCGCAGAACCCTGCACCTCGGCTTTCTCCGAGTTCCAGATTTCCTCCAGATCGGAATACTCACGTTCGTGACGCTCGATTTCTTCCTGGAGTTTTTCCAAGCGTTTCTTCGCCGCGTCGTCGCTTTCTTTCTTCAGCGCCTGGGATTCCACCTTCAGCTGAATCAGGCGCCGCTCCAGACGATCGAGTACTTCCGGTTTGGAGTCGATCTCCATGCGGATACGGCTGGCCGCCTCGTCGATCAGGTCGATGGCCTTGTCCGGCAGCTGTCGATCCGTGATGTAGCGATGGCTGAGCTTGGCCGCAGCGATGATCGCGCCATCGGTGATCGCCACTTTGTGGTGGACCTCGTAACGCTCCTTGAGGCCACGCAGAATCGCGATGGTGTCTTCTTCGCTCGGCTCGTCCACCAGAACTTTCTGGAAACGCCGCTCGAGCGCCGCATCCTTCTCTATATATTGGCGATACTCGTTGAGCGTGGTCGCGCCGACGCAGTGCAACTCGCCGCGAGCCAGCGCAGGCTTGAGCATGTTGCCGGCGTCCATCGAGCCTTCGCCCTTACCAGCGCCGACCATGGTGTGCAGCTCGTCGATGAACAGAATGATCTGCCCTTCCTGCTTCGACAGTTCGTTGAGCAACGATTTCAGGCGCTCTTCGAACTCACCGCGATACTTGGCGCCGGCAATCAGCGCGCCCATGTCCAGCGACAGCAGGCGCTTGCCTTTAAGGCCGTCTGGCACTTCGCCGTTGATGATGCGCTGCGCCAGCCCCTCGGCGATCGCGGTTTTACCCACGCCAGGTTCACCGATCAGCACCGGGTTGTTCTTGGTGCGGCGTTGCAGAACCTGAATGGTGCGGCGGATCTCGTCGTCACGGCCGATCACCGGATCAAGCTTGCCTTCTTCGGCGCGCTTGGTCAGGTCGACGGTGTACTTGTCCAGCGCCTGCCGCGACTCTTCGTGGTTGGCGTCATTTACCGCTTCGCCACCACGCAGGTTGTTGATCGCGTTTTCCAAGGCTTTCTTGCTCACGCCTTGGCCGAGCAGCAACTTGCCGAGCTTGCTGTTCTCGTCCATCGCGGCGAGCAGCACCAGTTCGCTGGAAATGAACTGGTCGCCCTTCTGCTGAGCCAAACGGTCAGCCTGATTGAGCAGGCGCGCCAGATCCTGCGACATGTTGACGTCGCCGGTCGGGTTCTGGATTTTCGGTAGTTGATCGAGCTCTTTGGTCAGCTCTTTACGCAAGCTGTTGACGTCGAAGCCTACTTGCATCAGCAACGGCTTGATCGAACCGCCCTGCTGTTCAAGCATGGCCTGCATCAAGTGCGCCGGCTCGATGGCCGGATGATCGTGGCCAACCGCCAACGACTGGGCGTCGGACAGGGCCAACTGTAATTTGCTGGTTAAACGGTCAATACGCATGGGTCACCTTCCTTTTGAGCAGGCCGGACCTAAGAAACCATCCTGAATAAAGAAACCTGCCAGATACCACTGTAGATGCGGTCGATTCTGGGAGATTCAAGCGTCGGAGAGTTGATGCAGATCAGAGAGTTTAGCGGGTGAGCCAAACAAGGGAGGCGAAACGACCGGTGCGCGACGCACGGCGATAGGAGAAGAAGCGCGGATCGGTCACGGTGCAGAAACCGCCACCATAAACAGCCGTGACACCCCGTTCAGCCAGACGCAGGCGCGCCAGCAGATAGATATCAGCCATGAACTTGCCGGCATTGTTGCTCGGTACGAACGCTTCTGCTGCTTCAGGCAGTTGATTGATGAAGACTTCCCGTACTTCCGGACCGACTTCAAAGGCTTTGGGGCCAATGGCCGGGCCGAGCCAGACCAGTACCTCGTCAGCAGGAACATCGAGGCTGTCGAGAGTTGCCTCAAGCACACCCGCCGCCAGACCGCGCCAGCCGGCATGGGCTGCCGCAACCCGAGTGCCCGCACGATCGCAGAACAACGCCGGCAAGCAATCCGCCGTCATCGCCGCGCAGGCAATACCCGGCGTTGCCGTCCAACTGGCATCTGCAGTCGCAACGATGCCCGGATCAGCATGCGCAACGGTGATCCCGTGCACTTGCTGCAACCAGGCAGGCTGTATGGAGAAGTGTTCGGTCAAGCGGCGACGATTTTCGGCCACCGCTTGCGGGCGATCATCGACATGATCGCCCAGATTGAGGCTGTCGAACGGCGCCTCGCTGACACCACCCTCGCGGGTGGTGACACAGGCCCTGACGCTGGCCGGCGCAGGCCAGTCCGGCGTCAGCCAGTTCATCCGACGAAGGCCTCGCGATCCTGCTTGAGCAGGGTCAGCAGCCAGACGAAATCTTCCGGCAGCGGCGATTCCCAGCTCATGCGCTCACCGCTCGTCGGGTGATCGAGTTCAAGGAAGCGCGCGTGCAGCGCCTGACGCGGGAAGTGCTTGAGCGATTCCACCATGGTCGGGTTGGCCGCAGGCGGAATGCGGAAACGCCCGCCATACGCCGGATCGCCGACCAATGGGAAGTTGATGTGCGCCATGTGCACGCGGATCTGGTGGGTCCGACCGGTTTCCAGTTTCACCCGCACGTGGGTGTGCGAACGGAAACGCTCGAGCACGCGGTAATGGCTGACGGCAGGCTTGCCGCCTTCCATCACTGCCATGCGCTGGCGTTGCTGGCCGTGACGACCGATCGGCGCATTGATCTTGCCGCCGGCGGTGACGACGCCGATCACGATGCACTCGTAGATACGGCTGACGCTGCGGCTCTGCAATTGTGCGACCAGCTTGGTCTGCGCCTGAATGGTCTTGGCCACCACCATCAGACCGGTGGTGTCCTTGTCCAGACGATGCACGATACCGGCGCGCGGGACATTGATGATGTCCGGCACATGGTGCAACAAAGCGTTGAGCAGGGTGCCATCGGCGTGACCGGCGGCCGGGTGCACCACCAGGCCCGCAGGCTTGTTGATCACCAGGATGTCGTCGTCTTCATAGACGATGTCGAGCTCGATGTCCTGGGCGATCCACTCGCCCTGGGCTTCCTGCTCGGCAGTCAGCTCAAGGACGGCACCGCCATGCACAATGTCGCGCGGGCGGATCACCGCCCCGTCCACAGTCAGGCGACCTTCTTTGATCCAGGCGGAAAGGCGCGAGCGTGAGTGCTCAGCGAAGAGTTGGGCGGCGACTTGATCGAGGCGTTGGCCGCCCAATTCGGACGGCACCTCTGCGCGAAGTTCAATTTTATCGGACATGCTCGGACTGGGCGTCGGCACAGCCTTTGGTTTCGGCTGCGCGCTTGTGGTTAAATACGGCGTCTTTTGCCCCGAGGCTTTTCAACGGGGCGCTCATCATAACAGGACGGCCCCGCCCAAGACAGCGGCCGTCATAGGGACGCAAGCCGCCATGCAAGTGAAACACCTGCTGCTGATCGCCATCCTCGCATTGACCGCTGCTTGCTCATCGAAGGAAGTCGTAGACGAAAACCTCAGCGAAGCCGAGCTGTATCAGCAGGCTCAGACTGACCTGGACAACAACAGCTACACCAGCGCCACAGCCAAGCTGAAGGCTCTGGAGTCGCGTTATCCGTTCGGTCGCTACGCCGATCAGGCTCAGCTGGAGTTGATCTACGCCAACTACAAGAACGCCGAGCCGGAAGCTGCAAAGTCTGCCGCCGAGCGTTTCATTCGTTTGCATCCGCAGCATCCGAACGTGGATTACGCGTACTACCTCAAGGGTCTGACTTCGTTCGACCAGGACGTCGGCCTGCTGGCGCGCTTCCTGCCGCTTGACATGACCAAGCGTGACCCGGGCGCCGCCCGCGACTCGTACAACGAGTTCGCGCAGCTGACCAGCCGCTACCCGAACAGCCGCTACGCGCCGGACGCCAAGCAGCGCATGATCTATCTGCGCAACCTGCTGGCCGCCTACGAAATCCACGTCGCCGACTACTACCTGACCCGTCAGGCTTACGTAGCCGCTGCCAACCGTGGCAAGTACGTCGTGGAAAACTTCCAGGAAACCCCATCGGTCGGCGACGGCCTGGCGGTGATGACCGAAGCCTACCAGCGTCTGCACCTCGACGATCTGGCGGCCACCAGCCTGGAAACCCTGAAGCTCAACTACCCGGACCACCCGAGCCTGGAGGATGGCCAGTTCGTGCCACGCGTAGCCGAAGCTGACAACCGTTCGTTCCTGAGCAAAGCGACTTTGGGCCTGATCGAATCGCGTCCACCGCTGCCGCCGGGCGAAACCCGCGCCAACCAGGACGTGCAGAAGCAGTTCCAGGACGCGAAAGATGCGATCCCGAACGAGCTCAAGCCTAAAGACGAGAACGGCGACGTGATCGAAGAGCCAGAACCGGAATCCAGCGACACCGACCGCTCGTGGTTCAGCTACATGACCTTCGGCGTGTTCGACTGATCACACCGGCTGTACGAAAAAAGGGAGATCCGCGGATCTCCCTTTTTTATTGCCGCGCTTTAATAGGCTGTGCGCTGATCGGGTCCTTGGCTAAACTGCCGGATCATCAGTCGAAAAGCCGCTCATCATGCTTCGTTTATTGTTCTGGATTGCCCTGATCTTCGCCGCCATCTGGCTCTGGCGCAAATTCAAGGCCCCCGCCTCGTCCGCCCGATCGCCGCGCGAACAGGACGCGCCGCCGATGGTGCGTTGCGCCCACTGCGGCGTGCACCTGCCGCGCGACCGCGCGCTGGGCAACCAGCAACTGTGGTATTGCAGCCAGGCTCATCTCGAGCAAGGCCCGGGCGCCAGTGGTCGCTGAGGCCGTCAACGCCGACCAGAAACAGGCGCAGCGTCTGCTGCGCCTTTATCACCTCTACCGTTTAAGTGTCGGCATCACTCTGGTGTTGCTGATCTCCAGCAACATGGACAACCGCCTGCTGACGTCGGCCAACGACGATCTGCTGCGCGGTGGAAGTTGGCTGTACCTGATCATCAATATGCTGTTGGTGGTGTTCCTCGAAAACACCCGGCGCCCGGCGCAGTTGTTCACCCTGGCCCTCGTCGACGTGCTGCTGTTGTGCGGCCTGTTCTACGCGGCCGGCGGCGTGGCCAGTGCGCTGGGCAATCTGCTGGTGGTCTCGGTGGCAATCAGCAACACCCTGCTGCGCCGACGCATCGGCCTGCTGATTGCCGCCATCGCGGCGATCGGCATTGTCGGCCTGAGTTTTATGCTGGGGCTCAGCCGCCCCTTGACCGCCAACGCGTACCTGCAAGCCGGCACCCTCGGCGCGCTGTGCTTCGCCGCCTCACTGCTGGTGCAAGGGCTGATCCGCCGCCTCGAAGTCAGCGAGAACCTGGCCGAACAACGCGCCAGCGAGGTGGTCAGCCTGGAGGCGTTGAATGCGTTGATCCTGCAACGCATGCGCACCGGCATTCTGGTACTCGACGAACAACGCCGGGTACAACTGGCCAATCACAGTGCGCAGAGTCTGCTCGGCCATAGTCACCTGCAAGGTCATTTGATCGACGAATATTCGCCAGCACTCGTCGAGCGCCTGCAACTGTGGCGCAACAACCCGACCTTGCGCCCGCAGAGTCTGAAAATCCCCGGCAATGGCCTTGAGCTGCAACCCAGCTTCATCGCTCTCGAGCAGAGTCCGAACCAGCAGACGCTGGTGTTTCTCGAAGACCTGGCGCAAATCACCCAACAAGCCCAGCAACTCAAGCTCGCTGCGCTCGGGCGTTTGACCGCCGGCATCTCCCATGAAATTCGCAATCCACTGGGCGCGATCAGTCATGCCGCGCAGCTGTTGGCCGAGTCCGAGGAACTCGATAGCGCAGATCGACGTCTGACGCAGATTATTCAAGACCACTCCCAGCGCATGAACCGAGTCATCGAAAACGTCCTGCAACTGTCCCGCCGCCAGCAAAGCGCGCCGCAACGGCTGGACCTCAAGCCGTGGCTGGAAGACTTCGTCGGCGAAACCCGCGAGCAGGCCAACGAACGCCAGCACATTCATCTGCGAATCAATTCCGGCGATTTCACCACGCTGATGGACCCCAACCAACTGCGGCAGATTCTCGACAATCTGATCCGCAACGCCTGGCGTCACAGCGCCCAACTGCACGAGCAGGCCGAAGTATGGCTGGCACTGTTCGTCGACCCCGACAGCCAATTGGCAGTGCTCGAAGTACAGGACAACGGCCCCGGCGTGTCGGCCGATGAACAGGCGCATCTGTTTGAGCCGTTCTTCACTACGAGCAGCCAGGGCACCGGTCTTGGCCTTTATCTGTCCAGTGAGCTGTGCGAAAGCAACCAGGCACGCCTAGACTTCAAATCACGCCAAGGCGGCGGCTGCTTTTGCATCACTTTTGCTCACGGACGGAAACAAAGTTGAATACAAGCCCACGGCAAAAAATTCTAATCGTCGACGACGAACCGGATATCCGCGAGCTCCTGGAAATCACCCTGGGACGGATGAAACTCGAGACCTTCAGCGCACGCAATCTGGGCGAGGCTCAGGCGCTGTTGCAGCGCGAGCACTTTGACCTGTGCCTGACCGACATGCGCCTGCCCGACGGCACTGGGCTGGAGCTGGTGCAACACATTCAGCAACGCGATCCACACCTGCCGGTGGCGATGATCACTGCGTACGGAAGCCTGGAAACGGCCATCAATGCATTGAAGGCCGGGGCGTTCGATTTCCTCACCAAACCGGTGGAGCTGCCGCGCCTGCGCGAACTGGTCAGCTCGGCGCTGCGCCTGCCGACAGCGGGCGGCTTGAGCACGGCAATCGAGCGACGGTTGCTGGGCGATTCGCCGCCGATGGCCAATCTGCGCAAGCAGATCGACAAGCTCGCACGCAGTCAGGCGCCGGTGTACATCAGTGGTGAATCCGGCAGCGGCAAAGAACTGGTCGCACGTCTGATTCACGAACAAGGCCCGCGCGCCAGCCAGCCGTTTGTGCCGGTGAACTGCGGGGCAATTCCGTCGGAACTGATGGAAAGCGAATTTTTCGGCCACCGCAAAGGCAGCTTCACCGGTGCCGTCGAAGACAAGCCGGGGCTATTCCAGGCGGCCCATGGCGGCACTCTGTTTCTCGATGAAGTCGCCGACCTGCCGCTGTCGATGCAGGTAAAACTGCTGCGAGCGATCCAGGAAAAAGCCGTGCGCAGCGTCGGCGGCCAGCAGGAAACGGTGGTCGACGTGCGTATCCTTTGCGCCACGCACAAAGACCTTGAAGCCGAAGTTTCGGCCGAACGCTTCCGCCAGGATCTGTATTACCGGCTCAACGTCATCGAACTGCGCGTGCCGTCCCTGCGCGAACGCCGCGACGACATCGAGGCGCTTGCCATGCACGTGCTCAAGCGCCTGGCCAAAGACACCGGACAAGCCGAAGCGCGCCTGCATCCGCAAGCGCTGGAGGCGCTGAAGAACTATCGCTTTCCCGGCAACGTGCGCGAACTGGAGAATGTTCTCGAACGCGCGCACACCCTGTGTGAAAACCGCACGATCGAAGCGCAGGATCTGCGTTTGAGCGAAGGCAATTGCACGGCGGATGGGGCGATGGCCGATCTGACACAGATCGACAATCTCGAGGATTATCTGGAGAGCGTCGAGAGGAAGCTGATTTTGCAGGCGCTGGAGGAAACCCGCTGGAACCGCACGGCGGCGGCGCAGCGGTTGAGTCTGTCGTTCAGGTCGATGCGTTATCGGCTGAAGAAATTGGGACTGGATTGAAGGCCCCTTCGCGAGCAGGCTCGCTCCCACATTTGGAATGAGTATTCCTGTGGGAGCGAGCCTGCTCGCGAAGGCGGTCTACCAGCCTCTGACTAAATCCGGCCCTCAGGCGCATACGGCGCCGGATCAATAATCGGCGCCCGCCCCAGCATGACATCGGCGAACAACTGGCATGACGCCGGCGCCAGCACCAGCCCGTTGCGGTAATGCCCGCAG
Organism: Pseudomonas sp. Irchel 3F6; assembly: GCF_900187595.1. NCBI lineage: Bacteria > Pseudomonadati > Pseudomonadota > Gammaproteobacteria > Pseudomonadales > Pseudomonadaceae > Pseudomonas > Pseudomonas sp. Irchel 3F6. The sequence continues at coordinate 62,112 of NZ_FYDP01000007.1, forward strand.
TTCAGCCACAAACCTTCGGCCCCCGGTACCCGACCAATAAAGGGAATGCCTTCCGGCGACCCCGGCCGCAGCCCGGCCCAATGCCCGACCACCTCGGCATTCGCCAACGCTGGTAACAACTCGATGGCCGAGGCCTTGAGGCTTTGCAGCGCTATGTCGGTCGGGGTCTTGTCGTAACCTTCGTGCTCCAGCGTGCTGCCAATCAGAATGTGACCGTCGCGACGCGGGATCGCATAACGCCCCTTGGCCAGCACCATGCTCGGCAGGAAATCAGCCGCGCACTTGTAGAGAATCATCTGGCCTTTGACCGGCTCGACCGGCAGCGTCAGGCTCAGCGTCTTGAGCAGATCACCGCTCCACGCCCCCGCCGTCAGCACAAACTCGTCGCCGCTCATCACCCCAGTGGAGGTTTGCACGCCAACCACGCGCTCGCCCTCGCGGACGAAACCACTGACTTCGCATTGCTCGTGAATCGTCACGTTCGGCAGCGCCAGCAGCGCGGCTTTCAGCGATTTGACCAGCCGTGGATTGCGCACGTTGGCGACATCGGCCATGTAGATCGCTCGGCTGAAACCGCTGCCGAGCACCGGCACCGCGTCATGTGCCGCCGAGATATCCACAGCCCGCAGCGGCCGATTTTCCCGCGCGGCCCAGGCCAGGGCTGCGGCTTCATCGTCCAGATCCAGCCAATACAGACCAGTGGTGTGCACTTCAGGATCAACGCCAGTGTCAGCAAACAAGCGCTCGCCGAGCTGTGGATAAAAATCCTGCGACCAATGCGCCAGCGCGGTGACTGCCGGACTGTAGCGCCACGGGTATAACGGCGAGACGATGCCGCCGCCAGCCCAGGACGATTCCTGGCCGACATTCGAGCGATCCAGCAGCGCCACGCTGCGCACTTCGGAGGCAAGATTGTAGGCGGTGAGCAGGCCAATCACCCCGCCACCGACAATCACCACTTGCTGTTGCCTGGTCATGTTTGATCCAACCGTAAAAAAGACAGTGGGCGCAAAAGGCGCCCGAAAAAGAATGCGTCAGCGGCCCCAGCAATCCTTGGCGGTCACACCGGTAGTCGCGTTGTTCATGCTTCGCACGCCGGTGTTGGTCAGAGTGAAATCCCCGCATTTGTCGGTGGCCATGGCCGAGCCGGTTTTACGCACCGCGGTCAGCACAAAGGTCTGGTCGGTCAGCGTCGGGGTGATGGTGTAGAAATCATTGCCCGGGCTCAGCCCGGTGACGCCGGTGTAGACATTGTTGCGGGTGTAGAAGCGTTCGAGGGTCTGCGCCTGCTCCGAGAGCAGCGAGACCACTTCGGCGCGACGGCCCTTCTTCACGTATTCGTTGTAGCTGGGAATGCTGATGGTGAGGATGATCCCGATAATCGCGATGACGATCATGATCTCGATCAGGGTAAAACCTCGGCTGGTTCTGCGCATGCCTCAAATTCTCGCTTACTGGATTTGTCGCCACATGATACGACGGCTGCCGCCGCCACCTTTTTCCACAACGGTGGTGATGACGCCGCTAGTCTCGGTCACGACCTTTCCCGTACCACCGGCGGAAATAACGTTAAGGGTCGGAATGCCACCGGTGAATACCACGCCACTTGATATCGTGTCAGCGCCATCGACCAAACGGTCACCGGTGGTGTCGATCACGGCGTAGTTGAGCATCTTACCGTTGAACGCATCGAGTTCGACCAGTCGGCCCGTACCAAAACTCGAACAAGGGTCGGTGGTATCGACGCTGGCAGTGGTGAAAACAACTCGCCCCAATACAATACTGGCCTGATTGATCACGCGTTCACCGGTCAGCACGTTGTTATACACCAGCGGCAGATACCAGCCTTTCTCTGCCGGATACGTCGTTTCATTCTGGCTGGTGGTCAGAAACTGCCCGGAACTGCCGGAGAACGAGCCGGTAATCGCCTGTGCCTGCAAGCTGCTAACGGTGATTTGCCCTGAGCCTCCTTCCGCATCCCAGATCGAATAGAACGCCTGCAGATCCTTGTTGGTCTTGTCGGCAGTCTCGTTGAACTTGCCGGTGCCAAAGAACACTTGCTTGCCGCCCTGCGGATTATCCGCCAGCAGCGGTTGCGCGGTGATCGGCTGCGTTGCCCCGCCCGGGGCGGTGAACAATGGCTTGCCGGCAAACGCCACGCCCCAGCTTTCTGCCCCGGGTGCGCTCAAGTCGAATTTCCACATACGCCCCTTCAGGTCACCAGCGTAGGCAGCCTGCACTACGTTCGAGGAATTGACCCTGAGTTTTACCGAAGACAGACCGTTAGTGGTTTCCGTGCTGTCGATGACGATTTTCCTGATCAGCGAACCATCCAGCGCATCCAGCACATACAACGCTGCAACCCCCGAATTGCTGCCGTAACCATTGGCGATGAATGTCGCCCAGCGACCATTGGCCAAGCGTGCGACTTCCGGACGGGCGTAGGCGTAACCCAGATCATTGAAAGCATTCGACGCATTGGCCGTAGCCGGCGCACTGACTTCCCACAGTGCCTTGATCACGTTGCCTGCCGAGGCATCGAACAGTTGCAGCCCATAGAAGGTTTTGCCGCCGGCCCCCGTTCCGCCAATGGCCAGGGTTTTCCAGGTGGTACCGGCCTGCGCATCGAACACGCCGACCTGACCATCCACCAGAAATTTGTGGCTGACGCCGTTGATGTAGTTGGTGTCCGCGATCAGTCGCAGGGAAGGCAGCACGCTGGAGGGCATATAGGCATAACGGCGGGTGCCGTTCGCCGAATTGATCACGTTGACGAAACCGTCGTTGGCGTTCACCACCAGACTGGTGTTCATGTTCGCAGCCTTGGTCGTCAGGTAGTTGGTGTAACTGCTGTCACCCGTCAGATCGGATGCGGTCTTGTCTGAAGGCGACGCGAGCACCAGCGGCGAATTGATGATGTCGCCCAGCAGCGCAGTGCGCACTTTGAGACCGGCCTTGTTGGTCCCTTTGCTCCACTCCACCAGATCATTACCGTTGATTCCGGCGGGCAACCCCTGATTCAGCGTAGTCTGCTGCGCCGGGGAAAAGTTGAGGAGTGCCAGGGCAATGGGCGTGTTGCTCAAGGTGTTCCATGACTGGAAATTTGGCGCTGTGGCAGAGGGCACGATGGTGGTGTCGGTCGACCATTGCGCCGCCGAGGTATTTACCGTGCCGGTCGAGGTAAAGCCGAACGACCTGATCGTGCCGCGCCAATCCTTGGGATCGTAGGTTGTCTGGTAAAAACTGCTGCCACTGGTCAACGTACTGCTGCTGGCAACACCGGCACCACCGGAGCCGGCCTTGGAAGTGATATCGCTCAATGCCGACGATAACGCCGCATTGAGCCCGGAGCTGTCGGTCGCCTGGTAGTACCTGCCCTGCCCGTAACTGGCGGCGTCGGACAACATGTCGTTATCCGCCGCGAAACCCACGGTGTAGGTGTTCATGTTCTGCCGGGGAAAATCCACCGCGTTCCAGCTCTTGCCTGCTGCGTCAGTACCGGTCGAACGCATGTCGATGTCGAAGGCGAATTTGGCGATGTCATCCAGATAAAGCGTGTCGCCTTCACCGTCACCGTTGAGGTTGTCGCCATCGTTATTCACGCCATCCCAGTTCGGTAGCCGGCTGCCTCCCAGCGGATCGTTGGTCGGGAAGGTACGGTCATAGGTTGGCAAGCCATCGGTAATCACCACGCCGTAGTTTTTCTGGCAGCGGTATTGAATCGGACTGGTATAGCTCGCCGGCGTGCCGTTGTAGTAAGGCGCCAACCCACGCATGTAGCGCGTGACTTCGTAATAGCTCTCGGCCAATGGCGTGTTGGCCACGGCGTTCAAGCCGTTGATCGATGAGATCAGCGCGTTGTAGTTGGTGTCTGCCTGGGCCTGGGTGACGCTGCCCGCGACGGGTGACAAATCGGTGATTGAGCGAGCGATGAAACCGCCGTTGCCCGGGTTGCTGCTGGTCGCCGGATTGAATGTCGACAGGCCCATGCGCAAGGTGCGGTTGCTGCTCACCAGTGCGGTGGAAACGTTGCGCGCCACGTTCATCCGGTAATCGTTGGGAATCGCCCCCGTAGTGAAGTCGCGGGTGCCGGTGCTGTTGGCGAGGCTGACTATGTAGGAAATGTAATCGGCGGAATACCGAGTGTTCTCGTTGCCTACGGGGTCGGGGAGCTTGAGGCACAACGGCGCCACGCTGTTGTTGTAGAACGCATAGGCGCCTCCCGAGCAACCGGAAGTCGGCAGGCTCGATAGAAACACTGTGTCGCCGGTAATCTGCGGCGCATTGAGTGCAGAGCACAATCCGAGGAAGGCATTGCACTGCCGGGCGGGAGTGCGGTTGACGTTCGGGTCGAATCCGGCGGCGTAGATGATGCTGTTCATACTGCCGGAGTCGTCGATCAGCAGCATCACGTTTGGCGCCACCGCAGCCGCGCTCAGCAATGGCGAATCGGAAGGCGTGAAAGCCCAGGCCGGTGCCGCCAGGTAGCAACTCAGCAGCATGCCGATCAGCAGCGACAGGCCGCGCTCAATACTTCGCATAGACACTCTCCACCACGCTACGCGAATTGCCGGCGATGCCGACCGCAGTGACTCGATACAACGTCGCCGAAGTGTTACTTGGTACGTTCACCGCCGTCAGGGTCGTGCCGATGTTCTGCACGCCATAAAAGCCATTACCGGCGGCGATCCAGGTCACCCCGGAGGTCGAATTGAAGCCGGCCGAGCTGACCACTGACGACTCCGCCGGCGGCAGACATTGGGTCGTGCCGCTGCACACCGCCAACGAGTAACTGTCCAGCTGCACCGCACTTTCGCCGATACGCAACGCCGCTTCCGCAGCCTGAAACGATTGATTGCGCAGGCTTACGCTGCCGGCCATTTTCTCTTGCAGGTTGGCGCTCTGCATCGAGGACAAACCGATCAATGTGAGCAACAGCAGAAACACCAGGCTCACCAACAGGACCATGCCGCGCTGGGCCTGACGTTGTTGCAAGGAAATCCTCATCGCCGCCCCCTCATGGCAAGCGGTTGCGCAATGCCGCAACCACGTTGAAGGTTTGATTGCGCACCCGATTGTTCGGGTCGGTGAGGGTCAGGCTCAGGCGCACGCTGCGGATGCGCGCCGGATCGCCGGGGTTGCTGCTGTACGTTGAAGCTGCGACGTCGGTCGCGGAGCTGGCCAGACCAAATGTGACGTTGAAGGCGCTGACGTTGTTCACCAGCACTTGCTGCGCCGGATTGCCGCTGCCAGTGCCCATGAGGATCTGGTTATTGCTGAAGCTGTAGATCAGGCGCCGGATCGGGAACGCGATCTGCCCCGTGGTCGGGCTGCGCAATCCGCTGTAGGCGACCGCGCTGTTGCGACAATCGGAAATCACCGTCCAGGTCGGCGTTCCCCCGCCGCTGCCAACATCGGCGGTGACCATGGTCAGCTTGAGACTGGCGTTATCCCAGTTGATCGGGATGAGTTGCGCGGTGTTGAAATCCCCTGCAGAACTGGAGTCGACGATGGTGCCGAGGCAGCCGAACATGCCGACCATACGAATTTCCTGAATCATTTTGCTGAGAACGAAGCGCGCATCTTCCTGCATCGCTGCGGCGCTGTTCTGACTGACGTAAGTGTTTTTTGCGGCGATGAAAATCTGTACCACGCCGAGCACGACGATCAGCCCCAAAGCCAGGGCAATCAGCAGCTCAATCAGGCCGAAACCACGGCTGGCGTACTTCATGGTGTGGCCACCGGATCGACCGCCGCCCGGCTGCTCAGCACGAAACTGCGCTGTGCACTGGCAGCGTTCGCCGCGCGCGCATCGCTCCAGGTAATGGTGATGGTGTAGACCCGCTGATTGAGGGTGATGCTGCCCGTCGCGGTCGGGCCGCCGAAGTTGGCGATGTTGGTGGTGAAATCGTAGAGATCCTGATCCCGCGCATTACTGAGATTGCCCGAGGTCGGTGGCGTGACGGTGTAGTTGGCGCCGGAATTGGCGCGGATGCGATCCATCATGTCATAGGCGATGAAACTGGCCTGACTGGTCATCCGCGAACTGTCGGTGTACTTCAGCGCATTGAGCTGCACCGCCGCTGCGCCCAACAGCCCGACGGTAAGAATCAGCAACGCGACCAGCACTTCGATCAGCGTCATGCCCTCCTGTGCGTTTTTGCTCCCTGCCCTCATCCGCAATTTCCACCCAATTGAATGCGTCCGTTCAAACACACGTTCAGCGTCCTGCTTTGCGTGCCCAGCGTGTAACCGATGACCACCGCCGTCGACGGTGCCGCCAGACCGCCGAGGTTGTTGAAATCCAGTGCGGTCACTCCTGAGGGTAGCGTCAGAGTCGCGCCACTGCTCATTGCTGGAACAACCCGCAACACATTGGCCGGATTGCCAGTACTGTCGTAGACCGCCAGCTCACCGGTCCACACACTGCCGCCGGCGGTCGGACGCAGACGCGTGGTCACGCCGCGATTGATTGCCTCGAGGCGAGCGAAATTGATTGCCCGCTGCAAGTCGCCGACTTCGGTATCTGCCTTGCTGCTCTGGATCGTACGGGTAAAGGCCGGCACCGCCAGCGTGATCAGTATCAGGAACACCGCAATGGCGACCAGCAACTCGACCAGCGTGAAACCTTTTGTACGAAGATCCATCGGTGCCCTCCGTTGCCGTCGGCTATACCTGCTTTTACACGCTAGAACATTCGCTCGGCACGCGCCGACTGATTTGCCCTGCGCGGCGCACGGATTGCGCTGCTCATACCATTCCACGGAGGGATTTTTCATGCCGCAACACGGTTTCAGCCTGATTGAACTGCTTATGGGACTGGCGATTGGCGCAATTGTTCTGCTGCTGGTCAGCCCGGCGTTCGCCGCGCTCAAGCAAGCGACTCAGCGCGACCACGCAGCGCAGTCGCTGCTCGAGGGCATCCGCCACGCTCGCACCCTGGCTATGACCCACAATCAAAGTGTGGTGATCCATGGCATTGACGGCGACTGGAGTCAGGGTTGGCGAATCATTCTGGATCTTAGCGGCAAGGGGCCGGAGGACAGCAGCAATCCGCTGCTGGTTGAACGCGCCAGTGAGGCGAAGGTGGCGATTGTCGGCAACTGGTGGGTGAGCCGCTACGTGCGGTTCAGTCATCTGGGACAGCCGCTGATGCCGGGACGGCGATTTCAGGCGGGGACAATACACGTCTGCTCGCCGCGCGAGCCGGTCAGCCAGCGGCAGATCGTGCTGGCGGCGACCGGTCGCGTGCGCCTGGGCAGTCAGGAGACCGAACAGGCGCTGTGCGACAAAGGCAGAAGCGTCAGATCGAACGGACGCGCAGCTCTTTCGGCATCGAGAACGTGATGTTCTCCTCACGGCCAGCCAGCTCGTCGGCACCGGTCGCGCCCCAGGCCTGCAATTGCTGGATCACGCCCCGGACCAGCACTTCCGGTGCGGACGCGCCAGCGGTAATGCCAATACGCTCGACGCCGTCGAACCAGCTCTGTTGCAGGTCCTCGGCACCGTCGATCAGGTACGCCGGAGTCGCCATGCGCTCAGCCAATTCGCGCAGGCGATTGGAGTTGGAGCTGTTCGGGCTGCCGACCACCAGTACCACGTCGCACTCGTCGGCCAGTTGCTTGACGGCGTCCTGGCGGTTTTGTGTGGCGTAGCAGATGTCGTCCTTGCGCGGGCCACCGATCGCCGGGAAGCGCGTGCGCAGGGCATCGATAACGCGACTGGTGTCGTCCATCGACAAGGTTGTCTGGGTGACGAAGGCGAGTCTTTCCGGATCGCGTACCTGCAATGCGGCCACGTCCTTTTCGTCTTCGACGAGGTAGATCGCGCCGCCGTTGCTGGCATCGTACTGGCCCATGGTGCCTTCAACTTCCGGGTGACCGGCGTGGCCGATCAGGATGCACTCGCGACCGTCGCGGCTGTATTTGGCGACCTCGATGTGCACCTTGGTCACCAGCGGGCAGGTTGCATCGAAGACTTTCAGGCCACGACCTGCAGCTTCGTTGCGCACGGCTTGGGAAACACCGTGGGCGCTGAAGATGACGATCACGTCATCGGGCACCTGATCGAGCTCTTCGACGAAAATCGCGCCACGGCTGCGCAGGTCTTCGACGACGAACTTGTTGTGCACCACTTCATGACGCACATAGATCGGCGGCCCGAAGACTTCCAGGGCGCGGTTGACGATTTCGATCGCCCGGTCCACACCGGCGCAGAAGCCACGGGGGTTGGCGAGTTTGATTTGCATGCTGTGCCTCGTGTCTTGCGCGCGAAAACAATGGAAAACAGACTGTGGAGACCTGCTTGTTGTGGCGAGGGGAATCATCCCCGCTCGGCTGCGTAGCAGTCGCAGACCTTCAACGGACTTATCTCAGAATCCGTTGACTGGTCTGGGGGCGCTTCGCACCCCAGCGGGGATGAATCCCCTCGCCACAGAAGCTCACTCCTGCATTTTTAGATCGCTTTGACGGAAATGATTTCCACGTCAAAGGTCAGCGTCTTGCCCGCCAGCGGGTGGTTGAAGTCGACGGTCACTTGCGTGTCATCGAATTCCTTCACCACTCCTGGCAATTCAGTATTGGCCGCATCGTTGAAGATCACCAGCAGACCCGGCGACAACTCCATGTCGTTGAACTGCGAACGCGGGATGGTCTGCACGTTCTGCGGGTTTGGCTGTCCGAAAGCGTTTTCCGGCTCAACGGTCACTGTGCGCCTGTCGCCGGCCTTGAAGCCAAACAGTGCGGCTTCGAAACCCGGCAGCAGGTTGCCATCGCCGACCTTGAAGGTCGCCGGGGCCTTGTCGAAGGTACTGTCGACGGTGTCACCGTTTTCCAGGCGCAAGGCAAAGTGCAGGGTGACTTCGGTGTTCTGGCCGATGCGTTGCTCAGTCGATTGCGGTTCAGTCATGAGCAGCCTCTTCGGTTTTCTTCGATTTGAACATGTCCAGTGCCAGCATGATCGCGCCAACGGTGATCGCGCTGTCGGCAATGTTGAACGCCGGGAAATACCAGCGGTTCTGCCAGTGCACCAGAATGAAGTCGATCACATGGCCCAGGGCAATGCGGTCATACAGGTTGCCCAGCGCGCCACCCAGCACCAGTGCCAGGGCGACGGCCAGCCAGGTTTCGTTGCGACCCAAACGCTTGAGCCAGACCACCAGTACCGCACTGACGACAATGGCGATCAGCGCAAACAGCCAGCGCTGCCAGCCGGAGCTGTCGGCGAGGAAGCTGAACGCAGCGCCAGTGTTGTAGGCCAGCGTCCAGCTGAACAGATCGGGAATGATCACGATCTGTTGGAACATTTCGAGCTTGCTTTCGAAGTAGAACTTGCTGGCCTGGTCAATGACCAGGACCAGCAGGCTCAACCACAGCCAGCTCAGCCGTCCGAAACGGCCAATGGCATCAGGCATAGTGACGAACCTCGCCAGCACCGCTGATGTTGTCGACGCAACGACCGCAGATTTCCGGATGCTCCGGGTTCACGCCGACGTCTTCGCGGCAATGCCAGCACCGCGCGCATTTCGGGAACGCCGATTTGACGATCTTCAGTTTCAGACCGCTGACTTCGGTGGCCACTGCATCGGCCGGAGCCTGCACGAATGGTGCAACGCTGGCAGTCGAGGTGATCAGGACAAAGCGCAGCTCGTTGCTCAGCTTGGCCAGGTCGGCGCTCAGCGCCTCTTCGGCAAACAGCGTCACTTCGGCCTGCAGGTTGCCACCGACGGCTTTCGCCGCACGCTGGATTTCCATCTCTTTGTTGACTGCGACTTTCACTTCCATGATGCGATCCCAGTAGGCGCGACCCAGCTCGAAGCCTTCCGGCAGCTCGGTCAGGCCTTCGTACCAGGTGTTGAGCATGACCGACTCGTTACGCTCGCCCGGCAGGTATTGCCACAGCTCGTCGGCAGTGAAGGCGAGGATCGGCGCGATCCAGCGCACCAGCGCCTCGGAGATGTGGAACAGCGCGGTCTGGCACGAGCGCCGGGCCTTGCTGTCGGCACCGGTGGTGTACTGGCGGTCCTTGATGATGTCGAGGTAGAAACCACCCAGCTCCTGCACGCAGAAGTTGTGGATCTTCGAGTACACGTTCCAGAAACGGTATTCGCCGTAGTGCTCTTGCAACTCGCGTTGCAGCAGCAGCGTGCGATCCACCGCCCAGCGATCCAGCGCCAGCATGTCTTCGGCCGGCAGCAGGTCGGTGGCCGGGTTGAAACCGGTCAGGTTGGAAAGCAGGAAGCGCGCGGTGTTACGGATACGACGATAGGCATCGGCGCTGCGGGTCAGGATCTGATCCGACACAGCGATTTCGCCAGAGTAGTCGGTCGACGCGACCCAAAGACGCATGATGTCGGCGCCCAGCGTATCGTTGATCTTCTTCGGCTCAATCACGTTTTTCAGCGACTTGGACATCTTGCGGCCGGACTCGTCGACGGTGAAGCCGTGCGTCAGCAGTTCGCGGTACGGTGCGTGGTTGTCGATGGCGCAACCGGTCAGCAACGACGAGTGGAACCAGCCACGGTGCTGGTCGGAACCTTCCAGGTAGAGGTCGGCACGCGGGCCGCTCTCGTGGCCCATCGGGTGCGAACCGCGCAGAACGTGCCAGTGCGTGGTGCCCGAGTCGAACCAGACGTCGAGGGTGTCGCTGATCTTGTCGTATTGCGGCGCTTCATCGCCCAGCAGTTCGGCGGCGTCGAGTTTGAACCAGGCTTCGATGCCTTCGACTTCAACGCGTTTGGCGACTTCTTCCATCAGCTCGACGGTACGCGGGTGCAGCTCGCCGCTTTCCTTGTTGAGGAAGAACGGGATCGGCACGCCCCAGTTGCGCTGACGCGAGATGCACCAGTCCGGACGATTGGCGATCATCGAATGCAGACGCGCCTGGCCCCAGGCCGGAACGAACTTGGTGTCTTCGATGGCTTTGAGCGAGCGCACGCGCAGGGTGTCGCCGCTGGTTGGCTCCTTGTCCATGCCGATGAACCACTGCGCAGTAGCGCGGTAGATCAGCGGGGTCTTGTGGCGCCAGCAGTGCATGTAGCTGTGTTCGATGACGGTGGTGTGCATCAGCGCACCGACTTCGGTCAGTTTTTCGACGATGGCCGGGTTGGCCTTCCAGATGAACTGGCCGCCGAAGAATTCCAGCGACGGCACGTACACGCCGTTGCTCTGTACCGGGTTGAGGATGTCGTCGTTGACCATGCCGTATTTCTTGCAGGTCACGAAGTCGTCCACGCCGTAGGCCGGGGCGGAGTGAACCACGCCGGTGCCTGCGCCCAGTTCGACGTAGTCAGCCAGGTACACCGGCGACAGACGATCGTAGAACGGGTGACGGAAGTTGATCAGCTCCAGCTCTTTACCGGTGGTGGTGGCGACGACCGAACCTTCCACGCCATAGCGCGCCAGACAGGCTTCGACCAGCTCTTCAGCCAGCACCAGCAGCTTGTCGCCGATATCGACCAGGGCATAGTTGAATTCCGGGTGCACGTTCAGCGCCTGGTTGGCCGGGATGGTCCACGGGGTGGTGGTCCAGATCACGATCGCAGCAGGTTTGCTCAGCGACGCCAGACCGAACGCGGCAGCCAGTTTGGCCTCGTCAGCGATCGGGAACGCAACGTCGATGGTCGAGGACTTCTTGTTCTCGTACTCGACTTCCGCTTCAGCCAGAGCCGAACCGCAATCGAAGCACCAGTTCACTGGCTTGAGGCCCTTGAAGACAAAACCACCCTTGACGATTTCGGCGAGGGCGCGGATTTCACCGGCCTCGTTCTTGAAATCCATGGTCTTGTACGGATTGGCGAAGTCGCCCAGCACGCCGAGACGGATGAACTCGGACTTCTGCCCTTCGATCTGCTCGGTGGCGTAGGCACGGCACAGCTCGCGGGTCTTATCCGCGCCGAGGTTCTTGCCGTGGGTCACTTCCACCTTGTGCTCGATCGGCAGGCCGTGGCAATCCCAGCCAGGGACATACGGCGCATCGAAACCCGACAGGGTTTTCGAGCGGATGATCATGTCCTTGAGAATCTTGTTCAGTGCGTGACCGATGTGGATCGTGCCGTTGGCGTACGGAGGGCCGTCGTGCAGGACGAACTTCGGACGATCCTTGCCAATCTCGCGCAACTTTCCGTACAGGCCAATACTGTCCCAGCGCTGCAGGATCTGCGGTTCGCGCTGTGGCAGGCCGGCCTTCATTGGGAAGGCGGTGTCCGGAAGGTTTAGCGTGGCTTTATAGTCGGTCATTTAAGGCTCTTCATTAGCGATGGGCGCTAGGTGCGGCTAGTGCACGGGCGGTGGCGACATCCGCATTGATCGCCGTTTTCAATGCCTCCAGAGAGGCGAAGCGCTGCTCTTCACGCAGCTTTTGGTGGAAAACCACCGTCAAACGCCGGTCATACAGATCGCCGGCAAAATCTAACAGATGGACCTCGAGGTGGGCTTTGCCATCTCCTTGCACCGTGGGGCGCACGCCGATATTGGCGACGCCGGGCCAGGTCTTGCCGTCGATGTCGACATTCACCAGATACACCCCGGTAAACGGCACGCGACGACGCTTGAGTTGAATGTTGGCAGTGGGCGTGCCCAGTTGCCGGGCCAGTTTCTGCCCATGCAGCACGCGACCGGCGATGCGGTACGGACGGCCGAGCAAGCGTTCGGCCAAGGCAAAATCGGCCGCAGCCAAGGCGTTGCGCACCTGCGTGCTGCTGACGCGAATGCCGTCCAGCTCGACGGTTTGCGCCGCTTCGACGGTGAAACCGTGAACCTGCCCGGCCTGCATCAGAAAATCGAAATCGCCGAGGCGGTCGCAACCGAAACGGAAATCGTCACCGACCTCCAGATGCTGCACGCCAAGGCCATCGACCAGAATGGTATCGACGAATTCACTGGCGCTGAGCTTGCTCAGCCGCTGGTTGAAAGCCAGGCACAACACCCGGTCGACGCCTTCAGCGGCCAGCAATTGCAGCTTGTCGCGCAACCGCGCCAGACGTGCCGGTGCGGTATCGGGCGCAAAGAACTCCCGTGGCTGCGGCTCGAAAATCACCACGCAGCTGGGTACGCCCAACTCGAGCGCACGCTCACGCAGCCGGGCCAGGATAGCCTGGTGACCACGGTGAACACCGTCAAAGTTGCCAATAGTGGCGACGCAGCCCCGATGCTGGGGGCGCAAGTTGTGGAGGCCTCGAACCAGCTGCATAACGCGCTTCTTGCTCATAAAGTGGTCGATTATAACCACACCCGACGGCCGACGACAGGCAACACCGTAACGCAAAGTGAACGAGCCGACAAAACCGCCGGCCCATGCCTGCTCATGAAGGCTGAAACCTCAGCTCAAGGCCTTGCGATTGAAGTCTCGCAGACGGAAACCCAACAGCAACAACATACCGAAATAGGCCACCACGCCAGCAACTACCAGCGCACCCAGGCGCAAGAAGCGCTCAAACATATGGCCCTCATCCCAGGCGGGCATGAAATGCATGCCGGCCAGCAACACCGCCGACATCACGGTCACCGCAACGACCAGCTTGAAGCCGAATTTGCCCCAGCCCGGTTGCGGTTGATACATCTTTTGCTTGCGCAGTTGATAGAACAGCAGCCCGGCGTTCAGGCAAGCACCGGCACTGATCGCCAAGGCAAGGCCGGCGTGGGCTAGTGGGCCGATCAACGCCAGGTTGAACAACTGCGTGCAGACCAGCGTGAAAATTGCGATTTTCACCGGGGTGCGAATGTTCTGTTGCGCATAAAAGCCCGGCGCCAGCACTTTGATCACGATAATCCCGAGCAGGCCGACCGAATAGGCAATCAGCGCGCGTTGGGTCATCTCGGCATCAAAGCCACTGAACTGACCGTACTGGAACAACGAAACAGTCAGCGGCTCGGCAAGAATCCCCAGTGCCAGCGCGCACGGCAACACCAGCACAAAGCACAGGCGCAGCCCCCAATCGAGGATCCGCGAGTATTCGTGGCGATCCTTGCTGGCGTAGGTCTTGGCCAGCGTTGGCAGAAGAATCGTGCCGAGCGCCACGCCCAATACGCCCGACGGCAATTCCATCAAGCGGTCGGCGTAATACATCCACGACACCGAACCTGCGACCAGAAACGAGGCGAAGATGGTGTTGATGATCAATGAAATCTGACTCACCGACACGCCGAGAATCGCCGGCAGCATCTGCTTCATCACCCGCCACACGCCGCTGTCGCGCAGGTTCAGGCGTGGCAGCACCAGCATGCCGATCTTTTTCAGGTGCGGCAGCTGATACAGCAACTGCGCCAGACCGCCTACCAGCACCGCCCAGCCAAGAGCCATGACCGGTGGATCGAAATACGGCGTGAGGAACAGCGAAAACACGATCATGCTGACGTTGAGCAGAGTCGGTACGAAGGCCGGCACCGAGAAGCGGTTCCAGGTATTCAGAATCGCGCCGGCCAGCGACGACAGCGAGATCAGCAATATATAAGGAAAGGTCACCCGCAACAGATCAGAGGTGAGCTGGAATTTTTCCGGGGTATCGGTAAAACCCGGCGCCGTGGCCCAGATCACCCAGGGCGCGGCGATCATGCCCAGTGCAGTCACAACCGCCAACACTAGCGTCAACAGGCCCGACACATAGGCAATGAAGGTACGCGTCGCTTCTTCGCCCTGCTGGCTTTTATATTCGGCCAGAATCGGCACGAACGCCTGGGAGAAAGCCCCTTCGGCAAAGATCCGCCGCAGCAGGTTGGGCAATTTGAAAGCAATAAAGAAGGCATCCGTGGCCATCCCGGCGCCGAATGTCCGCGCGATCAGCGTGTCACGAACAAAACCCAGAATCCGGGAAAGCATCGTGATAGAGCTGACGGCGGCCAACGATTTGAGCAGATTCATTGAGAGAGTTTGTGCCTGTCGATAAACAGCAGGCGAACAATGCGCCTACTTGTGCGATACTCCGCGCCGCAACAGCACAGAGCCAAAGCTCGCGAGTTTACAGGTCAAGCGCCGGAAATAAATATCCCGCCTCTTTATACCTACCACTTAGCGGAACGATTCAAGTGCCCTTGACAAGACAAGTCTTCATCGGCATGATTCGCGGCCTATTTTGTTTGCTATTTCCTAAAAAGTCTTTCGAGGAGCTCGACGGTGGCCAACTCACCTTCCGCCAAAAAACGTGCAAAACAGGCTGAGAAGCGTCGCAGCCACAACGCCAGCCTGCGTTCCATGGTTCGTACCTACATCAAGAATGTAGTTAAGGCCATCGACGCAAAAGACGCTGAAAAAGCTCAAGCTGCATACGTTCTGGCTGTGCCAGTTATCGACCGCATGGCCGATAAAGGCATCATCCACAAGAACAAGGCTGCTCGTCATAAGAGCCGTCTGAATGGCCACGTCAAAGCGCTGAAAGAAGCCGCTTAATCGACGTAGTCATTAAAAAACCGACCTCAGGGTCGGTTTTTTATTGCCTGTGATTTAACAAGCTACAGGCAAAAAAAGTGTGGGAGCGAGCCTGCTTGCGAATGCGATCTGCCAGTTGATATTTCTATCGACCGACATGACCTCTTCGCGAGCAGGCTCGCCCCCACAGTTCGGATTGGTGGCGCTTATTGCTGGACCGGCACCCACGGCAGGATCGGGATGGCCGTGACCGCATTCTGCGGACTACCCTCGATCAAGCGATCGCTGTAGACCAGATACACCAGCGTGTTGCGCTTCTTGTCGAGGAAACGCACCACTTGCATGGTCTTGAACACCAGCGAGGTGCGCTCCTTGAACACCTCGTCGCCGTCCTTCAACTCACCCTTGAACTTGATCGGCCCGACCTGACGACAAGCGATCGAGGCTTCGGCACGATCCTCGGCCAGACCAAGACCACCCTTCACTCCGCCAGTCTTGGCGCGCGACAGGTAGCAGGTCACACCTTCGACTTTCGGATCGTCGAACGCTTCGACCACAATCCGGTCATTCGGCCCGACAAACTTGAACACCGTCGACACCTGACCGATTTCCTCGGCCGAGACCAGCAACGGCATGGCCATCAGCAGGCCCAACAACCCTTTCGCTACACGCATCGAATTTTCCTTAGACCAGAATCAGGTTGTCACGGTGAACCAGTTCCGGCTCCGCCATGTAACCGAGCAAACCGACAATCGCATCCGACGACTGACCGATGATTTTTTGCGCTTCCAGGGCGCTGTAATTGGCCAGACCCCGCGCAATCTCCCGACCGTCCGGCGCCACACAGACGACCATCTCACCGCGACGGAAACTGCCCTGAACCAGTTTCACCCCCACCGGCAGCAGACTTTTGTTGCCCTTGGACAACGCCGACACCGCCCCCTCATCCAGCACCAGGGTGCCACGGGTTTGCAGGTGCCCGGCCAGCCACTGCTTGCGCGCCGCGAGCATGCCGCGCTCCGGCGATAGCAGCGTGCCAATGCGCTCGCCCGCCTTCAGGCGATCGAGCACACGCTCAAGCCGCCCGCCGACGATGATGGTGTGCGCACCGGAACGCGCTGCCAGGCGTGCCGCACGCAACTTGGTCTGCATGCCGCCGCGCCCCAGCGCACCACCGGTACCGCCTGCAACCGCATCGAGCGTCGGATCATCGGCGCGCGCTTCATAAATCAGCTGCGCATCGGGATTGTTGCGCGGATCAGCGTCGAACATGCCGTCGCGATCAGTGAGGATCACCAGCAGATCGGCCTCGACCAGATTGGCCACCAGCGCCGCCAGCGTGTCGTTGTCGCCGAAACGGATTTCATCGGTGACCACGGTGTCGTTTTCATTGATCACCGGAATGACCTTCAGCTCGACCAGTGCACGCAAGGTGCTACGGGCGTTGAGGTAGCGCTTGCGGTCGGACAGGTCGTCGTGGGTCAGGAGAATCTGTGCAGTGTGCCGGCCATGCTCGGCGAAGCTCGACTCCCACGCCTGCACCAACCCCATCTGACCGATTGCAGCGGCCGCCTGGAGCTCGTGCATGGCACTGGGTCGTGCGGTCCAGCCCAAGCGACTCATGCCGGCCGCTACCGCCCCGGAGGACACCAGCACCAGCTCGACGCCCGCCTCATGCAGCGCCACCATCTGCTCGACCCAGACACTCATTGCCGCGCGATCCAGCCCTTTGCCGTCAGCTGTCAGCAAAGCGCTGCCGATCTTCACGACCCAACGCTGCGCACCTGTCACCTTGCTCCGCATCATCTTCAACCTTAGCTTGAGGGCAGCGCGACCTGGCACTGCCCGTGACGTTAATCGTGGCGATTGCTGACCAACGATCGATTTCCGGATACTAAAACGCCGCTCGATTGAGCGGCGTTCAAGTTTATCGCAACGGATCAGTCACGCACGTAAATGATTTCCGGACCGTCTTCGTCATCCACATCTTCTTCGTCCCAGTCATCGTCGCCGATGTCATGGACCGACTTCACGCCACTGCGACGCAGGGCACGCTTGTCGTCCAGCGCCTGCAACTGCGCACGGGCTTCGTCTTCGATGCGCTGATCGAGATCGGCCAGCTCTTCCTTGTACGCAGGGTCTGCGGCGAGGCGATCGGCACGGTCTTCCATGTAACGCATGATGTCGTGGCACAGACGCTCGGTACCGATCTTGGCGATGGCCGAGATCACGTACACCGGACCAGTCCATTCCAGGCGATCGACGATTTCCTTGACGCGAGCATCGTGCTCTTCTTCAAGGATCTGATCGCACTTGTTCAGCACCAGCCAGCGATCACGCTCGGCCAGCGACGGGCTGAACTTGATCAGCTCGTTGACGATCACTTCAGCTGCGTCCGGCGCACTGGAATCATCCAGTGGCGCCATATCGACGAGGTGCAGCAGCAGACGCGTACGCGCCAGGTGCTTGAGGAAGCGAATGCCCAGGCCGGCACCGTCGGAAGCGCCTTCGATCAGACCCGGAATGTCGGCAATGACGAAGCTTTTCCAGCGATCGACGCTGACCACACCCAGGTTCGGCACCAGTGTGGTGAACGGGTAGTCGGCGACTTTCGGCTTGGCGGCCGAGACCGAACGGATAAAGGTACTTTTACCGGCGTTCGGCAAGCCCAGCAGACCGACGTCGGCCAGCACTTTCATTTCCAGTTTCAGGTCACGCTGCTCGCCCGGCTTGCCTGGCGTGGTCTGACGCGGCGCACGGTTGGTACTGGATTTGAAACGGGTGTTGCCCAGACCGTGCCAGCCGCCCTGGACCACCATCAGTTTCTGACCAGCCTTGGTCAGGTCGCCGATGACTTCCTGGGTGGCGGAGTCGATCACGGTAGTGCCGACCGGCACGCGCAGGATCAGGTCTTCGCCCCTCTTGCCGGTGCAGTCGGTGCTGCCACCGTTGGAGCCACGCTCGGCATCGAAGTGACGGGTGTAACGGTAGTCGACCAGGGTATTGAGGTTTTCGTCGGCCATCATGTAGATGGAACCGCCGTCACCCCCATCACCGCCGTTCGGGCCACCATTTTCAATGAATTTTTCCCGACGGAAACTCATGGCACCGTTGCCACCGTCACCGGCCTTTACGCGAATCGATACTTCATCAACAAACTTCATAACCAACGCCTCTCGCCGTACGGACGAGCCGAAAAACAATCAAGACATAAGACTCTTGCAAAAATGAGCGCAGCGACCCCAAGACACGACCTGCATCGCACGCCGACAGCCCATACAAACAGCTTTGCAAGAGACTCACCCCACAAACGAAAAAGCCCCGTCGCAAGACAGGGCTTCTCCAGCGATCTCGCGATTAAGCCGCGATTACGCTCACGTAACGACGACCGAAGGCGCCCTTTACTTCGAACTTGATCACGCCTTCGATTTTAGCGAAGAGAGTGTGATCCTTGCCCATGCCAACGCCGTAGCCAGCGTGGAATTGGGTGCCGCGCTGACGCACGATGATGTTGCCGGCCTTGATGACCTGGCCGCCATACATCTTCACGCCAAGGCGTTTGGCTTCTGAGTCGCGACCGTTACGGGTACTACCACCAGCTTTTTTGTGTGCCATGAGTTCAATTCTCCTAGTGAGGAATTAGGCTGTAATTAAGCCTGAATACCGGTGATTTTGATCTCGGTGAACCACTGGCGGTGGCCCATACGCTTCATGTGGTGCTTACGGCGACGGAACTTGATGATGCGGACTTTATCGTGACGACCTTGGGAGATCACTTCAGCCTTGACGGTTGCGCCAGCAACAACTGGTGCGCCGATGTTCACGTCGTCGCCGTTGGCGACCAGCAGAACGCGATCAAAAGTCACGGATTCGCCAGTAGCGATTTCCAGTTTTTCGATCTTCAGGTATTCACCTTCAGCGACCTTGTATTGCTTACCGCCGGTAACGATTACTGCGTACATGGTATTTCTCCGATAATCCTGCTCACCCAGCTCTTTATAAGAAGAGGTATTGGCTGGCATGGCTGCATGGGGCTGGAACGGCCCAAGTGCAATTGCGTAAGGCAGGTGCTGCCCAGGAAGTTCAGGGTGCGCGATTGTACGCAAGCAATCTGCCTCGCGCAAGTGGCCGTCCATCGCGCCTTGACAGGTCTGGACGGGGGTCCTAGCATGCCGCGCAACCCTTCTGGAGCGACTCTCGCTGATGCAACCCCAAGCTTTCTACCGCGCGGTGGCGGACGATTTTAGCGCCGTCGACGGCATCATCAAGAAGCAGCTGACGTCTCGAGTGCCGCTGGTATCGAAAATCGGCGATTACATCACGTCGGCCGGCGGCAAACGCCTGCGTCCTTTATTAGTGTTGCTGTGTGGCAAGGCCTTGGGTCGCGAAGGCGACGACATGCGCCTGCTGGCCGCCACCATCGAATTCCTGCACACCGCGACCCTGCTGCATGACGACGTCGTCGACATGTCCGGCATGCGCCGTGGCCGCTCGACCGCCAACGCCATGTGGGGCAATGCCCCGAGCGTGCTGGTCGGCGACTTCCTGTATTCGCGCTCGTTCGAAATGATGGTCGAACTGGGCTCGATGCCGGTGATGAAGATTTTGTCTCAAGCCACGCGGATCATCGCTGAAGGCGAAGTGTTGCAGCTGTCCAAGGTGCGAGACGCCAGCACCAGCGAAGAAACCTACATGGAAGTCATCCGCGGCAAGACCGCGATGCTCTTCGAAGCCTCGACCCACAGCGCCGCCGCCCTGGCTGGCGCGACCGCCGAGCAGAGTGAAGCCCTGCGCACGTTCGGCGATCACCTGGGTGTGGCGTTCCAGCTGGTTGATGACTTGCTCGACTACAAAGGCGACGCGGAAACTTTGGGCAAGAACGTCGGTGACGATCTGGCCGAAGGCAAGCCGACCCTGCCGCTGATCTACACCATGCGCGAAGGCACGGCCGAACAGGCGGCACTGGTGCGTCAGGCGATCCAGAAAGGCGGGATCGAAGACCTGGAAAGCATCCGCATCGCCGTCGAAGCGTCCGGCTCGCTGGAGTACACCGCGCAACTGGCCCGCGATTACGTGGCCCGCGCGATCAAGTGCCTCGAGGCGCTGCCGGCCAGCGAATATCGCGATGCGCTGGTGGAACTGAGCGAGTTCGCGGTAGCCCGCACGCACTGATTCATCCCCTGTGGGAGCGAGCCTGCTCGCGAAAGCAATCTGCCAATCGACTCAATGTTGACTGACACAGCGCTTTCGCGAGCAGGCTCGCTCCCACAGTTGTTTCTGCGCTATGCCCTCCTCCGCGTAAAACCCTATACAATGTGCGCCCTTTAGTCCTCCTGATACCCAAGGAACCTTAGTGAGCACGTTGCCACCCTGCCCGAAATGCAATTCCGAATACACCTACGAAGACGGCACCCAACTGGTCTGCCCCGAGTGCGCCCACGAGTGGTCTGCCAGCGGCGAAGCCGAAGTGGCGACCGATGATGCCGTGAAGAAAGATTCGGTCGGCAACGTCCTGCAGGACGGCGACACCATCACCGTGATCAAGGACCTCAAGGTCAAAGGCACGTCGCTGGTGGTCAAGGTCGGCACCAAGGTCAAGAACATCCGCCTGTGCGACGGCGATCATGACATCGACTGCAAGATCGACGGCATCGGCCCGATGAAGCTCAAATCCGAGTTCGTCAGAAAAGTCTGAGCCTTGCGTCAGCCATCCCGCGCCAGTCGTGGGATGGAGCTTTGCCCTCCCCGCTCCAGCTCAATGAATTCGCGCATGGCCATCAGCCAGCCATTTTGACCTGACACAACCTTTACCCGGAAAAATCCACGATCCGCCAATAGGCACTTGCTATTTAATGAATAAGAATTATTCTCATTGAAACCTTTCAAGGAGATGAGACCCATGACTTATTTGATCGACGCCTGGCTGGATCGCCCACACCCGTATCTCAGAATCCTCCATCGAGAAACCGGCGAAGTCTGTGCGGTGCTTGAAGAAGAAGCCTTGCATGAGCTGCAGGATCAAGGTGATCTGGACGTCAGCAGCCTCAACTCCAGCGAGCCGCTGGTGCTCAAGGAGCTGGTGCGCAATCTGTTCCTGTTCTGCTATGCCCGGGCGTTGCGCCCGACCAATGAGCTGCACAACAAGATCGAAATATGAGCAGCATTAAAAAAACCTGTGGGAGCGAGCTTGCTCGCGAAAGCGATAAATCAGTCAACGAATGAGTCGACTGAAAAACCGCCTTCGCGAGCGAGCTCGCTCCCACATTTTTTAGCCCGCCATCTAGGCAGGCTCGGTATTACAGAACGTCCAGCAGCTCGACGTCGAATACCAGAACGCTGTGCGGCGGGATGCTGCCCACGCCTTGTGCGCCGTAAGCCAGTTCGCTCGGCACGTACAGGCGCCATTTGCTGCCGGCATTCATCAGTTGCAGGGCTTCGGTCCAGCCAGCGATCACGCCGCCAACCGGGAATTCTGCAGGCTGGCCGCGCTCGTAGGAGCTGTCAAACACAGTGCCGTCGATCAGGGTGCCGTGGTAATGCGTACGTACCTGGTCTTCACGGGTCGGCTTGGCGCCTTCGCCCTGAGTCAGCACTTCGAATTGCAGGCCGGAGGCCAGAGTGGTGATGCCGTCACGCTTGGCGTTTTCGGCGAGGAAGGCCAGGCCTTCGCCAGCCGCGGCTTCAGCCTTGGCCGCTGCTTCGGCTTGCATGATCTCGCGGATCACCTTGAAGCTGGCGGACATTTCTTCCTGGCCAACACGGCTTGGCTTGCCGGCGAAAGCGTCGGTCAGACCGGCCAGGATCGCGTCCAGGCTGACACCCGGTGGCGGGTTGTCGCGCAGCTGGTCGCCGAGTTGACGGCCGATACCGTAGCTGACGCGGGTTTCGTCGGTGGACAGATTTACTTCGGACATGACACTGCTCCGCTGTGCGGACGGCCACAGGACTTGCCGTGCGTGCACAGCGCGTCCCGGCGCGCCCGGAACCAAAAGGGCGAGCAGACTAGCACAGATACCCCGGACTTGGGGCCGGGGCTACAGGGCCGAGCGCCAGGCGAGCGGCACTTTCAGGCTTTCATCGAGGTCACCGACCAGGCCACACATTTCGTCGTGGACCGAGGTGTGCACAAGATTGAAGGGCAGTACCGGAAAGGCATGCAGCAGGTCCCGCGCGTGCTCCACTGAGCGCAGCGTCAGCATATTGCCCTTGAGATCGCTCAACGGATACGCCGTCCCATGCATCCTCGCTTCCAACAGGTAAATGCCCCCTTCCATCGAGATCAGGTTCAACTCGTCGACCTTCCTGGCAACAGCAAACGCGTTCAACTCTTGCAGGTTCATGGAAGCACCTCCCACCGTGGCGAATCGCACCGTTACAGGCATAGGCCGCTGCGCTTGAAAGCACAAGCCACAAACGAAACCGCCCGTCTGTTTCGCAACAGACGGGCGGTTTTTTTGCCTTGATCGGCTGATCAGTGCTTGGTGACCTTGTCCAGGTAACCCATGGCAAATGCGGATACCACAAAAGTCATGTGAATGATCACGTACCACATCAAATGCTCGGGATCGACGTTCTTGGCGTCCATGAAGATACGCAGCAAATGGATCGAGGAAATCGCCACGATCGACGCCGCGACTTTCATCTTCAGCGACGACGAGTCCATGGTGCCCAGCCAGCTGAGCTTCTCTTTGCCTTCGTCGATGTCCAGTTGCGAGACAAAGTTCTCGTAGCCGGAAATCATCACCATTACCAGCAGACCGCCCACCAGCGCCATGTCGATCAGCGACAGCAGCACCAGAATCAGATCCGATTCAGCCATGGCGAAGACGTTGGGCAGGATATGGATGATTTCCTGGAAGAACTTCAATGCCAGCGCCAGCAGACCGAGGGACAGGCCGATGTAGATCGGCGCCAGCAGCCAGCGGGTGGCGTACATTGCATTTTCGATAAAGCGTTCCATTGACTCTCACACAAGGGGCTGGAAATGGCGGCGAGTATAACAGCCCGCTGTGACAGCCAGAAACCGCCGGAAAATCCGCCACCTGCGTGTGTGTGACAAAGTTTTTCTGCTAGTGTCCAAAGCATTGACAGCCCAATGACAGTGGACAGGATGCGTGGAAATGGATGTGCGATCAGCCTTGACGACTGCCGGAATCTGCCTCGCCTTGCTCATCGGCGGTTGCTCGCCCGGCGATGAAAAACAAGTCGCCAACCTTGACGAAAAGACCGCCACCTTCGAACAGTCCCTGGACACGATCAGCGATCCCAAGCTCAAGGACGCCATCACCGAACTCGGCGGTTCGCTGCTGTTGCTCGAACGCGCCCGACTCAAGCTCGACGACATCACCCCGCATACCGAATACGGCGCAGACGCCCTCGCCGTGCTCAAGCACTACCCTACCCCGCAGGCGCTGGTCGATACGTTCATCAACGGCCTGTTCGTGCTGCACAAGGACGCCAGCTCGGATTACCTGACCGATCTGCAACCGGTATTCCCGTTCAACCTGAACATTCCCGGCGGTTTTCTGTTTCCGCACGGCATCGAATGGCATTCGGTGACGCTGAGCAACAAACGGGTGATCGCCTGGCAGCCGGAGTGGTCGGAGACCGACCCCGGCATTCAGCTCAGCCCGTCCAGCTCCAACGTGACCAACCCCGATGACCTGACGGTGACCTACCCGTTCATCGATGGCCTCAACGTCGACAAAAAAAACCTGCCACAACCGGTCAGCCTGCAAGGCCAGGTCGAGGTCATCGCGCCGCGTCGCTTGTACAGTTTCGACCTGACTCAGAAAGACGTCGGCCAGACCCGCAGCAACGACAACCTCAGCGTCAAACTGCTCAGGCTGGAAAAAAATTACGCCGAGGTTGAAGTCAGCAACAGCCTGCCGCTGGCGGCAGAAGTCGCCGAAACCCGGATCAATCCGCTGATCGTCCAGGCCCGCGATGCCAGCGGCCAATACCTGGTGCGCGCCGGTTCAATCAACGAAAGCCCGGAGCAGGTCGAGTTTTACCAGAAGCAACTGACGCAGTTACAGAAGCAGAAGAGCTGGAGCGACACCCTGGAAAACAGCTCAGCGACGAACAGCAAGCCTTCGAGAAAGAACACCCGCGCCGCTACAACAAGGTGTATTTCCACGGCCCGATCGACACACTGGAAGTCTGTGTGCTCGACTTCTCCTCGGCAACAGTGACGCGCAAATCCCTGGACCTGCCGGTGCGCACCTTCAATCCGCACACCACGGCCAAAGCCGTGCAGCCGCTGGATCTGCCAGTTGTGGTGTATGACGATCTGGCCGCCAACTGGCTCAAAGGCGCGGACCTGACCGAGGAACAATTGAAGGCCGGCGTGCGCATTCATCAATCGGTGGAAGAGCCGAGCGCGGCGCGTATCGAGTTTTCCCACCGCCGCACCTTCAATGACGAATTGCTTGGCGACCAACTCAATCCCGGCGTCAGCCCGGTGACTTTCTTCACGGAAAAGCGCGGCGGCAAACTCGACGAGCCGATCGAACTGCCGCCCGAGGCGTATCAGGTCGATCCGCTGCAAGCGACGATTACATATGATCTGAACCTGTTTCCGGAAACCCCGGCGATTGCCGTGGGCTCGATGCCGTTATTTCTGGCCACGGTGGCCAAGCAATCCTACGACGCGCAGTCATTGCCCAAAGGCCTGGCGATCAAGGACAACACGCTGGTGGTCGACCTGAAAACCTTCCCGGCCAACGAATGGCGTTTCTTCGTCAAGGACGACAGTGGCCACTACCTCAAGCAGATTCTTTCGGTCAGCCACGACGCCAGTGCAGAAGGCCCGGCGCTACTCGGCGTGCACTATTTTTACGGTCGCCCGACTCGCGTGGAAACCTATCAGCGCACCGACCTCGCCACCGTGCAATACGGTTTTGAGGTCAAGCTCGACAAGGCGCAGGTCGACCAGTCAGCACCTTAACCGCTGAGGCTGCGCCCACGGCCGCCGTTGATCTGCCGCAACTGGGCTTGCAGGTGCAGGCTCCAGATCTGCGGATCATCGGCCAGTTCGTAACCATGCAAGGTCAGGCTTTCAACGATGGTGTCGAGAATCGACTCGGCCGCGACCGGGCCGTGAAAAGGGCCTTGGGCTTTGATCGCGGAAGGTTGTTCGCCGGCCATGCCGGCCGCGAAGAGCAGCGTCCACATGCCGTTGTCGCCGGCCAGCGGCTTGACGGCGCATTCGATCCGGGTCACCAGACCCAGGCATTGACGGGTGAGACAGAGGTTGCGCGACATGGCGGCGACCCTCGGTAAAGCCGGTATTCAGCCCCCATGGGAGGACTGGCTCGATCCAGTGATACTGTCGATATCCTTGACCTGAGAATAGAAGAAAAGTGTCCCGCGCAAGCCAAATGGAACCAGAAGGCGCCGAATGGTCATTGTGTGAATATTGGCGCCAGACTCGTGACACATTCCCCGAAGATCTCCGCAGAAATCAATCTGGAAAAGCATTGTGGGAGCGAGCCTGCTCGCGAAGACGATGGATCAGCCAACTCATTCGTCGATTGATACAGCGCTTTCGCGAGCAGGCTCGCTCCCACAGGGTCTGGCGTGAACTGATCAGGCCGGTTTGGCTTCGGCGAGAGCCTCCTGCGCCAGCTCCTTCTCGGCCTCTTTCAAGTCCTCTTCGCTGATCATCTCGGCGATATCGCGCAGGCGCTCGACCACTCGGGCATTGATGCTGCCTTCGGGGAATTCGCCATCGGCGTTCGGCTCTCCGGCCGGCTCGCCCACCAGCAGGCTCAGCGCCTCATCGGCCTGACGCACCGCATACACGTGGAACTGGCCGGCGCGCACGGCGGCGAGGACTTTCTCATCGAGCATCAGCGTGGCGACGTTGGCCTGGGGAATGATCGCGCCCTGCTCGCCGGTCAGACCGCGTGCTTCGCAGAGGCGGAAGAAGCCTTCGATCTTCTCGTTGACCCCGCCGACCGCCTGCACTTCGCCAAACTGGTTGATCGAACCGGTGATGGCAAAACATTGCTTGAGCGGGGTTTTCGACAGTGCCGAAATCAGCGTGCACGCCTCGCCCAGCGATGCACTGTCGCCGTCGACGTAACCGTACGACTGCTCGAGCGCAATGCTTGCCGAAATCGCCAGCGGGAATTCCTGAGCGTAACGGCTGCCCAGATAACCGGTGAGGATCATCACGCCTTTGGAGTGAATCGGCTGGCCGAGGTTGACCTCACGTTCGATGTCGACGATACCGCTGCCGCCCGGATAGACCGTGGCGGAAATCCGCGCCGGCACGCCGAACGCCGAATCACCGACCTCCAGCACCGTCAGCCCGTTGCACTTGCCGACTGCTGCACCGTCAGTGTCGATGAGGATGATTCCGGCGAGCATGTCGTCGAGAATCCGCGCCGAGACCCGCCCGGTGCGGGTGGCCTTGGCTTTCAGGGCGCGTTCGATATGGCCGGCGTCGGTCATTTCATCGCCGGCCAGATGGCGAATGAAATCCGCCTCGCTGACCAGTTGGAACAGATCGCCAATGCGCGCCGACAAGCGCCCCTGATGCTCGGCCAGCCGCGCACTGTAGGTCGCCAGCCGTGCCACCGCATCGGCGGTCAGCGGCGCCATACCTTCTTCCGAAGTACGGGTTTTCAAGAGCTGGGCGAACTGCTCGAGGCTTTCGTCGACCATCGGGATGTCTTCGTCGAAGTCGACCAGAACGCGGAACATCTCCTGGAAGTCCGGATCGAGATCCTGCAGCGTGTAATACAGCTGCCGCGCACCAATGATGATGACTTTGACCTGCAGCGGGATGTGCTGCGGATTCAGGGTCATGGTGGCGAAGCGGCCCATCTCGCCCAGCGGCGACTCCATTTTCAGTTTGCGCGATTGCAGGGCGCGTTTGAGCGCATCCCACACGAACGGCTCGCTGAGCATTTTTTCCGCTTCGAGAATCAGGAAACCGCCATTGGCGCGGTGCAGCGCACCCGGACGCAACTGCCGGTAAGTGGTGTAGAGCGCACCCTGATCGGTGGTGTACTCGATGCGGCCGAACAGGTTTTCGTAGGTCGGATGTGGCTCGAATACCACCGGTGCACCGCCGCTGGCCGGATGCCCGACCACCAGGCTTGGTGCGTATTGTTCTTCCAGCAACTTGCGCGCGACGGCGTCGGTCTTGCTGTCGTCGACCAGTTGCTCGACCACGGTTTTCAGCAGGTAGACCTGCATCGCTTGCAGGTAACCGCAGACCCCGGCGTTCTCCGCGTACTTCTCCGACAGCGGCGCCAGCAACGGCTGCAAGGCCAGGGTGATGGTTTCTTCATTGAGGTGGCGCAGTTGATTGTTCGACTCGCGCTTCCACTGCGGCAGGCTGGCGAGTTCTTCGTTCAGGCGCTCTTCGAGGCCGGAAATGTCATCGTGAAAACGCTCGCGCTCGGCTTCCGGCAACTGCGCGAATTCGGCTTCGTCCAGGGCCTTGCCGTCGAGCATCGGCGTGAAGGCGATATTGCTGCTGTCGCGGTACAGGGCGACGTCTTTTTCCAGGGCCAGGCGCTCGATGATGTCCAGCGCCTTGTCGTAGCGCTGGTTGAAGGCGCGGTCGATGGCGCTTTTTTTCTGCTGGTAGGACGGGTGTTCGAAAACCGCCGGAAAAGTCGCCAGCAGGTTGTCGATCAGGCCGTTGATGTCAGCGATGAACGAGGCCGCCGTGCCCGATGGCAGCTCCAGTGCACGCGGTTCGCGCGGCTCATCGAAGTTGTTGACGTAGACCCAGTCCGCCGGGGTCTGCAGGCGCTTGCCTTCGGCTTTCAGGTAGCGTTTGACGAACGAAAAACGGCCAGTGCCGGGCTCGCCCATGACGAATACGTTGTAACCGGGGCGTGGCATCGCCACACCGAACTGCAAGGCTTCGACCGCGCGTTCCTGGCCGAGCACACCGCGAAAGGGCTCCAGATCATTGGTGCTAGTGAAGCTGAACTGTTCAGCGGAAAACGGACGAGTCAGCGCTTCGGGCGCAAGACGCAGGCTGGCAGCAACAGGATCAGGCATCGGGCTTCCTTAACAATCAGGCGGGGCAGGTAGCGGCATTCTGGCGCTGCCCGTGCCCCACTGGCAAGGCGCGCCACATGACAAAGCATAGACAAGCGCGCGGCCGGCCGACGCATCCCGATAAATCAGAGGTTTATTCCAAATATTTTGCAAAAAATCACGGAACCGCTGGAACGTGCCTAAACTCCAAACTGCGCGGCTGGAACTAATACCGGCCCACTGACACTTTCGGTTCTGTCCTCGGGCAGAGCGCGAAGGGCCAGAACCCTGTCCATTGGTATGCACATAAAGAGAACAAAGCTATGAAACGGATTCTTCTCGGTACTCTCTTCACCGCTGTATCCATCAACGCAATGGCGCAAGCCCCGGGCGGCCCGGATTGCGGTTGGGGCAACATGCTGTTCGAAGGTCAGCGTGGCACCCCGGCGCACTTCCTTGCTTCCACCACCAACGGCACTTCCGGTAACGCCACGTTCGGTATGACTTCCGGCACCAACGGTTGCTCGACCAACGCATCGCTGACCTACGGCGGCAAATCCTGGTTCGCCATGAATGGCATGATGAACGAGCTGTCCGAAGACATGGCCAAAGGCAATGGCGAAGCGCTGACCACTTATGCCGTGGTCCTGGGCGTAGCACCGGAAGATCGCGCGCACTTCGCGCAAGTGACCCACGAGCACTTCCAGCAGATCTTCAGCAAGGCTGACGTGACCGCTGAAGACGTGCATACCAACACCCTGGCGGTACTGAAATCGGACCCACGTCTGGCCAAGTACGCAACTCAGGCTTAAGCTCGACCCCGCCCGCTTCCTTCGGGAAGCGGGTTTTGTTTTTTTGGCCCGCCCCTCTTTGGGTCTTTTATTTCTTTTCCTGTTCAAGTTGCCGACTATGCTCAAACGCCTTGCCTGGCTGGCGCTCTGTGTCTGCGCCCCGCTGTCCGCCGCGCCTCACATCGATCCTCAACGTTTGCAGCAACTGGCCAACGACCGCTTCTGGATTTCCCTCGGTCATTACGAAACCGCCAAACTCGGCGGCTGGCGCAGCTATGTCAGCGACAAGAAGTTCTTTCTCGCGCCCGATGGCAACGAGCATCCGGACCGCGAACTGGCCGCCACCGTGCAGGCGCTGTACGCCCCGGCCAGCCTCGGCGAGCAACACGCACAATGCGTATACCCCGCGCGCACACGCTGGCTGAAAGCGCAGCTCAATCTCACCGACCTGCCAGCGCCCGAATGCGCCGAATACAAGCAATGGTTCAAGGACGTCTCGCCGCACAGCGCGGTGATGATCTTCCCGGCGGCGTATCTCAATAGCCCTTCGTCGATGTTCGGCCACACCCTGCTGCGCATCGATCAGGCGGATGTGCAGGCCGACAAGACTTCGCTGCTCAGCTACGCGATCAACTTCGGTGCCTACATCGAAGGCTCGGACAACAGCATTCTGTATGCCTGGAAAGGCTTGATGGGCGGCTACCCGGGGCTGTTTGCGCTGGTGCCGTATCAGGAAAAACTCTCGGAATACCGCAGCCTGGAAAACCGCGACCTGTGGGAATACCGCCTCAACCTGACTCAGGAAGAAACCGCACGCATGGTCGAACATGTGTGGGAGCTCAAGCAGATCCAGTTCGACTACTTCTTCTTCGACGAAAACTGCTCGTATCGTCTGCTGGAACTGCTGCAAGTGGCGCGACCGAGCCTGCGCCTGACCGAACAATTCCCGCTGACCGCGATCCCGACCGACACTGTCAAAGCGGTGAAAGAGGCCGGGCTGGTCGAACACATCGAATATCGCCCGTCCCGCGAACGTGAACTGCTCAGCCGCGCCGAACCGTTGAGCGATGAAGAACAGCAATGGGTGCTGAAAGTCAGCGCCGATCAAAAAGTCCTGCAAGAGCCGACGTTCAAGGCGCTGCCGCGCGCGCGCCAGGCGTTGATCGTCGACGCCGCCTATCGTCTGGAGCGCTACCGCGCCAACGGCCAGGAGCGCGACCCGCAACGAGCGCAGCGCAGTTTCGAACTGCTGCGGGCGATCAACAAGAACCCGGCGCCGGAGCTGGAAATTCCGCAACCCGGTCTGCCCGAAGATGGCCACGAGTCCCGCACCTGGCAGGCCGGCCTAGGTACGCGAGGCGATCGCGCCTTTGGCGAATATGGCCTGCGCATGGCTTATCACGACCTCAATGACAACGCCGAAAGCTTTCCTCTCGGCGCGCAGATCGAGATCCTGCAACTGAAGCTGCGCCAATACGAAAGCAATGACTGGCAGTTGCAGCAACTGGACCTGGCGACCATTCGTTCGCTGACACCGCGCAACGAGCTGCTGCAACCGCTGTCGTGGCAAGTCACCGGTGGCCTTGAGCGCGTGCCGGGCAAGCATGACGACGAAACGCTGGTCAGCCATGTCAACGGTGGCGGCGGCGGCACGTGGCAGTTGGGCGAAGACGTGCTCGGCTTCGCGCTGGGCACGGTGCGCGTGGAACACAACAACGACTTCGCCGAGTTCGTTTCCCCGGCTGGTGGCTTCAATACCGGCGTGCTGTGGAAAAACCCGCTGGGCAATCTGAGCCTGGAGGCCAAGGGCGACTACTTCTTCAACGGCGAAGTGCGCCGCAGCCTGAGCCTGAATCAGCAGTGGGAGCTGTCGCGCAACCTCGGTTTGCGCCTGAGCGCTCAGCGTGAATTCAGCCAGCTCGCCAGCCCGGAAACGGAAGTCATGCTTGAAGTGAAGTGGTATCACTACTGATCCCGAGCCTGTGTAAATCTCCCTGTGGGAGCGAGCCTGCTCGCGAAAGCGGTGGGTCAGTCAATAGCAGTGTTGCCTGACAAGACGCCTTCGCGAGCAGGCTCGCTCCCACAGGGGCCTTGTGGTGTGCAATGGATTTTTCACAGGCCTTCGACAGCCGCCTCATGAATCCCCTTCTAGACTTTCCTTATGAGCCGAGTATCGGCGCGGGAGAGTGCGATGTGGCGGTGCGTGGGGTTGTTGGGCGTTGTATTGGCGCTGGGCGGTTGCCAGACCACCCATGAAGACTTGATCGCCAAGGGTTATCCACCGGCCTTCGCCGACGGTTTCGATGACGGTTGCGTCAGCGGCCGGCAAGCGGCGGGCTCGATCAGCGGTGAGTTTCGCAAGAATGTGCCGCGCTATCTCAAGGACCAGCAATACGCCGACGGCTGGGTCGACGGCTTCCGCCAATGTCAGGCGATGCTGGAAAACAGGGATCGCGAGCAATATCGCAACGAACATTGGGATGAGCGCGAACGTGCCTGGCAGCAGCAGAAGGACCAGGACGTCGGGCGGGCTTATCGCTCGCAATAGGTCGCTTGCAGACATCCGTTGAAACCAAATGCCGGCAACCATGGCCCAAATCCTTTAACAGGAGGACTTCATGAGTCGCGCATTCGTCAACGAAGACAACGCCGCCGCGCAGGCTGATCAGCCGGTCGAACGTCAGGTCAGCACGCAGCCCAATTACGTCACACCGCAAGGTCTGGCGCAGTTGCACGCCAAGGTCGCCGAACTGCAAAGCCTGCATGCCGAGCAAACGGCCAAGAGCGAGCAGGCCGACAAGCAACGTCTGGCCGATCTGCAACGGGATCTGCGCTATTTCACTCAACGCCTGAGCAGCGCCCAAGTCGCAGTCGCTGCGACCTCCACCGACAAGGTCCAAATCGGTAGCTGGGTGACTTTTGCCGATGAACACGACACTGAACACCGCGTGCAACTGGTCGGCGAGGATCAGGCCGACGCCAGTCAGGGCCTGATCAACTGGGACTCACCGCTGGGCCGGGCTTTGCTTGGCGCCCGGCTCAACGATGAAGTGCTATGGCAGCGGCCTGCCGGCGACCAACTGATCGAAGTGATCCGCATCGAACCGGCTTAAACCACGCCTTGCGCCAACATCGCATCGGCGACTTTGACGAAGCCGGCAATGTTCGCGCCTTTGACGTAATTGATCTGACCGTTGTCTTCGCCGTAATGCACGCAGGCGTGGTGGATCGATTGCATGATCGCGTGCAGCTTGCTGTCCACCTCGCCCGCCGTCCACAGCAGGCGCATGGCGTTCTGCGACATTTCCAGACCGCTGACGGCAACACCGCCCGCATTCGACGCCTTGCCCGGTGCGAACAGAATGCCGGCCTCGATAAAGATATCCACAGCCTCCAGCGTGGTCGGCATGTTCGCGCCTTCAGCCACACAGACGCAGCCATTGCGCAGTAGCGTGCGTGCGGCCTCGGCGTCGAGTTCGTTCTGCGTCGCGCAGGGCAGCGCGATATCACACGGCAGCGACCACGGATGTTCGCCGGCGCGGAATTCCAGACCATGGGCGCTCGCCAGTTCGCTGATGCGCCCGCGTTTGATGTTCTTCAGCTCCAGCAGCGCCAGCCACTGTGCTTCGCTCAAGCCTGCCTCGCAGTACAGCGTGCCTTCGGAGTCGGACAGGGAAATCACTTTGCCGCCCAGGTCCATCACTTTGCGCGCCGCGTACTGAGCAACGTTGCCGGAACCGGAAATCGCCACGCGCTTGCCTTCCACGCCCTGCCCGCGGCGCTTGAGCATCTCCTCGGCGAAGTACACGCAGCCGAAACCGGTGGCTTCCGGGCGAATCAGGCTGCCGCCGTAGGTCATGCCCTTGCCGGTGAGGACGCTGGTGAACTGGTTGCTCAGGCGCTTGTACTGGCCAAAGAGGAAACCGATCTCCCGCGCACCGACACCGATATCACCGGCCGGCACGTCAACGTCGGCGCCGATGTGGCGATACAACTCGCTCATGAACGCTTGGCAGAAACGCATGACCTCGGCGTCGCTCTTGCCCTTCGGATCGAAGTCGGAACCGCCCTTGCCGCCGCCCATGGGCAGGGAGGTCAGCGAGTTCTTGAAGGTCTGCTCGAAGGCGAGGAATTTCAGCACGCCGAGGTTCACCGACGGATGGAAGCGCAGGCCGCCCTTGTAAGGGCCGATGGCGCTGTTCATCTGGATACGGAAGCCGCGATTGACCTGGACCTTGCCCTGATCGTCGACCCACGACACGCGAAACACCACCGCGCGCTCGGGCTCGCAGATGCGCTCGAGAATGCCTGAAGTCAGGTAATGCGGATTGGCTTCAAGAAACGGCCACAGACTGCGCAGGACTTCTTCGACAGCCTGGTGGAATTCGGGTTGATCCGGGTCGCGTTTTTTCAGGCGCGCAAGGAAGGATTCGACGGATTCGATCATGGGCAAAGTCTCGGCAAATTTATTGTCGTTGGAGGAGATTGGGCCGGACTGTAACAAACGAATTGCGCACAGGAACAGAGCAAAATGTCGCAGTTATGAAATTAAATGGTGCACAGGATATAAATCCGAGGGGTATTTGATCCGTTTTTGCACCTGAGTGGGGAGCACAGATCCAAGACTTGCACCAACAGTTACACCGTATTCGCGAGCAGGCTCGCTCCCACATTTGGAATGCGTTACCCCTGTGGGAGCGAGCCTGCTCGCGAAAGCCGCAACTCGGTTTATCAGGAAAAACCCAGGGCAAAAAAAACGGAGCCCGAAGGCTCCGCTCTTGTGCAACCAACCCGAATCAGGCCAGTTTCTTGTGACGTACCCGGTGAGGCTGGGCCGCTGCTTCGCCGAGGCGTTTTTTGCGGTCGGCTTCGTACTCGGTGTAGTTGCCTTCGAAGAACACCGCTTGCGAGTCGTCTTCGTACGCCAGGATGTGCGTGGCGACACGGTCAAGGAACCACCGATCGTGGGAGATCACAATGGCGGCGCCCGGGAAGTCCAGCAGGGCTTCTTCCAGCGAACGCAGGGTTTCCACGTCGAGGTCGTTGGACGGTTCGTCGAGCAGCAGGACGTTGCCGCCCTCCTTCAGGGTCAGCGCCAGGTGCAGACGACCGCGCTCACCGCCGGAGAGGTCCTTGACGAACTTCTGCTGATCGCCGCCCTTGAAGTTGAAGCGACCGACGTAGGTACGCGACGGGATCTCGTAGTTGCCGATGCGGATCTGGTCGGAGCCGTCGGAAATCTGCTGGAACACGGTCTTGCTGCCTTCGAGGTCTTCGCGGCTCTGGTCGACGCAGGCCAGTTGCACGGTTTCACCGATTTCGATGCTGCCCGAATCCGGAGTTTCCTTGCCCATCAGCATGCGGAACAGCGTCGACTTACCGGCACCGTTACCACCGATCACGCCGACGATGGCGCCTTTCGGCATAGAGAACGACAGGTTGTCGATCAGCACGCGATCGCCGTAGCCCTTGGTGACGTTCTTGAACTCGATGACCTTGTCGCCAAGGCGTGGACCGGCCGGGATGTAGATCTCGTTGGTCTCGCTGCGCTTCTGGAATTCCTGCGATTGCATTTCTTCGAAGCGTTGCAGACGTGCCTTGGATTTCGACTGGCGGGCCTTGGCGCCTTTGCGCACCCACTCCAGTTCTTCCTTCATGGCTTTTTCATGAGCCGACTGCTGCTTGGATTCCTGGGCCAGACGATCGGACTTGGCTTCGAGCCAGCCCGAATAGTTGCCCTCGTAAGGAATGCCCGCGCCGCGGTCGAGTTCCAGAATCCAGCCGGCGACGTTGTCGAGGAAGTAACGGTCGTGCGTGATCGCGACCACGGTGCCCGGGAAGTCGTGGAGGAAATGCTCCAGCCACGCCACCGAATCGGCGTCCAGGTGGTTGGTCGGTTCGTCGAGCAGCAGCATGTCCGGCGCGGACAGCAGCAGACGGCACAGGGCGACACGACGCTTTTCACCACCGGACAGGTGTTCGACTTTCGCGTCCCAGGCCGGCAGACGCAGCGCATCGGCGGCGACTTCCAGCTGGCGCTCGAGGTTGTGGCCGTCGCTGGCCTGCAGGATCGCTTCGAGCTTGGCCTGTTCAGCAGCAAGCTTGTCGAAGTCGGCGTCCGGGTCAGCGTAAGCCGCGTAGACCTCGTCCAGACGCGCTTGCGCATCCTTGATCACGCTGACCGCTTCCTCGACCACCTCACGTACGGTCTTGGCTGGGTCGAGCTGCGGCTCTTGCGGCAGGTAACCGATGTTCAGGTCCGGCATCGGACGGGCTTCGCCTTCGAACTCGGTGTCGACGCCGGCCATGATTTTCAGCAGCGTGGATTTACCCGAACCGTTGAGGCCGAGCACGCCGATCTTGGCGCCGGGGAAGAAGGACAGCGAAATGTTCTTGAGAATTTCCCGCTTCGGCGGAACAACTTTGCCCAGCCGATGCATGGTGAAGACGTATTGAGCCATGGAGAACCTTGGGTCAGTGACAGATGAATGATGGAGCGCAGGCGATGCCTGGCCAGACTGTGCGCGTCGTTCACTTGATCGCAATCAATGCGTGCGCGCTGGAAAAAGTATGATTGTAGGGGCTGGAACGCCCCCGGTCTAACCGGCAAAGCTACCTTAATGCCGGAAGGCAGTCCAGCCGAGAGGGGCTGGCACTTCGCCACAACTCAAGGCATGCTAGCCGCCCTTCGGGCGTCCGGCTTATAGTGCACGTCGCGCCAGTCCAGCCAAATCGCAGGATCACAGCTTGACCAATGTCACTCCGCCAGCCTCTGTGAGCAGCACCCCACCGGCGCCCGGCTCGCCCCTGCGCGGGACATTGAAGGGTGCGCTGGCCACCCTCGTGCTGTTATTGCTCGCGTTGCTGTTCTGGCAACTGCTCGATCAATTGCGTGAAACGCAGAAGAATCAGCGCCAGTACACCATCGACTACACCGCCGATCTCGCCGCTCAGGTCAGCCTGAACATGGCGCTGAATGCGCAAATCGCCCTCAATCTGCTACCGATCGTCGAACAACCGCAAACCGCCGACGAACAGCAGATGCTCCTGCGCAAGTTGCAACGTTCGCTGCCCGATCTGCGCAGCATGGCCCTGCTCTCGCCCTCCGGCCGCATCATCAGCGACAGCGCCACCGACAGTTCCGACGCCGATTACCTGACCGAACTGGTGCGTCGCAGTCGCGCTCAGGCGCATTATTTCAGCAATGCCGATGACGGCTCGGTGGTGCACCTGCTGTTGCATCAGGCCAGCGGCAGCAGTCGCGGTTACTGGGCCTTGCGCCTGACGCCAACCTTCTTCGACTCGCTGACCAAACAGGACGCCACCGCCCTGCGCCCGCTGTGGCTGGTGGAAAACCGCCTCAATCATCAGATCATCAGCCGCGAAGCAGGGCTGCCCTCGGCCAAGGCTGGCGGGCTGACGCCTGACGATGTCGCCAACACCGTGCTGACCGTGCCGCTGAGCAGCAGCGACTGGCAATTGCGCGGGCTGTTCGACCGCCAGCGCGTATTGGAAGAATTGCTGCCGGCGTTCATCGGCAAATGCCTGCTCGGCCTGGCGTTCTCGATGTTGCCGGTGATCGCGCTGCTGAACATGCGTCGGCGCCAGCGCCAGGTACATGAAGGCCGACGGCGTTACCAGGATATTTTCGAAGGC
This sequence comes from Pseudomonas sp. Irchel 3F6, assembly GCF_900187595.1. NCBI lineage: Bacteria > Pseudomonadati > Pseudomonadota > Gammaproteobacteria > Pseudomonadales > Pseudomonadaceae > Pseudomonas > Pseudomonas sp. Irchel 3F6. The sequence goes on from NZ_FYDP01000007.1 coordinate 98,927, forward strand.
ACCGGCGTGGCCTTGTGCGTGCTTGACCTGTCCGGCCTCAAGCAGATGTTCGACAAGGCGCAGATCCAGACCAGCGACCAGCTCAAGGCCTGGCTCGACCAACCGCAGCAGCGCCAGCAGTTGCTCGCGGAAATGCGCGTCACCGAGGTCAATCAGGTCGCCCTGCAACTGCTCGATGTGCATTCCTGCGACGATGCCTGGCAACTGCTGATCGATGGCCAGCGCCATCCGCAGTGCGCGATCGGTCAGCAGATCCTCGACGCCGTCCTGCAGCAGCAGAAACAGCTGGAACTGGAAATCAAACTGCCCAACAGCAATGGCCGCGACCAGCATCTGTGGATGGTTTTGCGCCTGCCGAGCGAGCAGCACGACTATAAAGCGGTGATTCTCAGCATCAACGACATCACCAGCCGCAAGCTGATCGAGCTGTCGTTGCTGGAGCGCGAAGGGTTCTGGTCGGACGTGGTGCGCACCGTGCCCGATCATCTGTATGTGCAGGACGTGATCAGCCAGCGGATGATTTTCAGCAACCACCACCTCGGCCAGACCCTGGGCTACAACCGCACTGAACTGCATCAGATGGGCGAATACTTCTGGGAAATCCTCCTGCACCCGGAAGACGCCGACTATTACCATCGCTCGCGGCAGTTGCAGCGCCACGCCGGTTACAGCCAGCTGTTGCAATGCCAACTGCGCTTCCGTCATCGCGACGGCAAGTGGCGGCGCTTCGACATCCGTGAACAGGCGCTGGCGCGGGACAAGCACGATCAGGTCACGCGGATCATCGGCGTGGCCAAGGACATCACCGAACAGATCGAGGCCAGCGAATCGCTGCGTGACAGCGAGCAGCGTTACCGCATGCTCGCCGAAAGCATCAGCGACGTGATTTTCTCCACCGACAGCAAGCTCTCGCTGAACTACGTCAGCCCCTCGGTGCAGGCCGTGCTCGGTTACAACGCCGACTGGATTTTCCAGAACGGCTGGCAATCGATCATCGCCAATCCCGGGCAACTGAACGGCATTCATGTGCTGATGGACCGCGTCAGCAAGGCGCTGGACAAGCCCGAGCAACTGGCATTGCTGCGCAGTCAGGTGCAAACGCAGCTGTTCCTCTTCGATTGCCTGCGCGCCGACGGCCGCAAGATTCCGATCGAACTGCGCCTGGTGCTGGTTTGGGACGAACACGGCGCGTTCGAAGGCGTGCTCGGCGTCGGCCGCGATATCAGCCAGCAGCGCCGTGCCGAAAAAGATTTGCGCATGGCCGCCACGGTATTCGAGCACTCTACCTCGGCGATCCTGATCACCGACCCGGCCGGTTATATCGTTCAGGCCAACGAAGCGTTCAGTCGGGTCAGCGGCTACAGCGTCGGCGAAGTGCTCGACCAGTTGCCGAACATGCTCACCGTCGACGAGCAGCAGGACGCGCACTTGCGCTACGTGCTCAAGCAGTTGCACGAGCACAGCACCTGGGAAGGCGAAGTGTGGATGAAGCGCCGTAACGGCGAACACTACCCGGCGTGGGTCGGCATTACTGCCGTGCTCGACGATGAGGGCGATCTGGCCAGTTACGTGTGTTTCTTCAGCGACATCAGCGAGCGCAAGGCCAGCGAGCAGCGCATCCACCGCCTCGCCTATTACGACGCCCTCACCCACCTGCCGAACCGCACGCTGTTCCAGGATCGTCTGCACACCGCGCTGCAAGCGGCCGAACGGCAGAAGTCGTGGGTGGTGCTGATGTTCCTCGACCTCGACCGTTTCAAACCGATCAACGACTCCTTGGGCCACGCCGCCGGCGACCGCATGCTCAAGGACATGGCCACGCGCCTGCTGGCCTGCGTCGATGACGATGACACCGTGGCGCGCATGGGCGGCGACGAATTCACCCTGCTGCTGCAGCATCGCTCCAACCGCGAACTGGCGCTGAACCGGGCAATTCATGTCGCTGAGCAGATTCTCGCCAGCCTGGTGCGGCCGTTCGTGCTCGAGGGCCGCGAGTTTTTCGTCACCGCCAGTATCGGCATCGCCCTCAGTCCGCAGGACGGCAACGAACTCAGCCAGTTGATGAAGAACGCCGACACGGCGATGTACCACGCCAAGGAACGCGGCAAGAACAACTTCCAGTTCTATCAGGCCGACATGAACGCCAGTGCGCTGGAGCGTCTGGAACTGGAAAGCGATCTGCGCCATGCGCTGGAGCAGAACGAATTCGTCCTGTATTACCAGCCGCAGTTCAGTGGCGACGGCAAGCGCCTGACCGGCGCCGAAGCGCTGCTGCGCTGGCGCCATCCACGTCGCGGGCTGGTGCCGCCAGGGGATTTCATTCCGGTGCTGGAAGAGCTCGGCCTGGTGGTGGACGTTGGCGACTGGGTCATCAGCGAGGCCTGTCGACAGCTGAAAACCTGGCACCAGCAACGGGTGCGGGTGCCGAAGGTCTCGGTGAACATTTCCGCACGGCAGTTCTCCGATGGCCATTTGGGCACGCGAATCGCGACGATCCTGCGCGAAACCGGCCTGCCACCGGCGTGTCTGGAGCTGGAACTGACCGAAAGTATCCTGATGCGCGAAGTCAGCGAGGCGATGCAGATTCTTGCCGGGCTGAAGAACCTCGGCCTGAGCATCGCAGTCGATGACTTCGGCACCGGTTATTCATCGCTCAACTACCTCAAGCAATTCCCGATCGACGTGCTGAAGATCGACCGTACTTTCGTCGACGGCCTGCCGTCCGGCGAACAGGACGCGCAGATCGCCCGGGCGATCATCGCCATGGCCCACAGCCTGAACCTGGCGGTGATCGCCGAGGGCGTGGAAACCCACGAGCAACTGGACTTCCTGCGTGAGCATGGTTGCGATGAGGTGCAGGGCTATCTGTTCGGCCGGCCGATGCCGGCGGGACGGTTTGAAGCGCAGTTCTGTAACGACGCATTGTTCATGTTCGACTGAACATCTGCGGTGCTGGCATCGCTGGCAAGCCAGCTCCCACAGGGATCGATCAATGTGGGAGCGAGCCTGCTCGCGAAGGGGCCGGCAAAAGCACCGCACATCTGTCATGAACGCCACTTGTCTGCGACATGACGTCGTTTCATATGTCATCCAAAAGCGGTTGGGTTAGAATGCCCCCCTTTTCTGCCCCCGATCCTTGAGGACCGCCATGTTCAGCCGTGATTTGACTATTGCCAAGTACGACGCCGACCTTTTTGCCGCCATGGAGCAAGAAGCTCAGCGTCAGGAAGAACACATTGAGCTGATCGCTTCGGAAAACTACACCAGCCCAGCGGTGATGGAAGCTCAAGGCTCGGTCCTGACCAACAAGTACGCCGAAGGCTATCCGGGCAAGCGTTACTACGGTGGTTGCGAATACGTTGACGTGGTTGAACAACTGGCCATCGACCGTGCCAAGGAACTGTTCGGTGCTGATTACGCCAACGTTCAGCCGCACGCCGGTTCCCAAGCCAACGCCGCTGTTTACCTGGCTCTGCTGCAAGGTGGCGACACCATTCTGGGCATGAGCCTGGCCCATGGCGGTCACCTGACCCACGGCGCCAGCGTTTCCTCCTCGGGCAAGCTGTACAACGCCGTTCAATACGGTATCGATGCCAACGGCCTGATCGACTACGACGAAGTCGAGCGTCTGGCGGTCGAGCACAAGCCGAAAATGATCGTTGCCGGTTTCTCGGCCTACTCGCAGATCCTCGACTTCCCGCGCTTCCGCGAGATCGCTGACAAGGTTGGCGCCTACCTGTTCGTCGACATGGCTCACGTCGCCGGTCTGGTTGCCGCTGGTGTCTACCCGAACCCGGTACCGTTCGCCGACGTCGTGACCACCACCACGCACAAGACCCTGCGCGGTCCACGTGGCGGTCTGATCCTGGCCAAAGCGAACGCCGAGATCGAGAAGAAGCTCAACTCCGCAGTGTTCCCGGGCGCCCAGGGTGGCCCGCTGGAGCACGTGATCGCGGCCAAGGCGATCTGCTTCAAGGAAGCGCTGCAGCCTGAGTTCAAGGCTTACCAGCAACAAGTGGTGAAGAACGCCAAGGCCATGGCCGAAGTGTTCATCGCGCGCGGTTTCGACGTGGTTTCGGGCGGTACTGAAAACCACCTGTTCCTGCTGTCGCTGATCAAGCAGGACATCTCCGGTAAAGACGCCGACGCCGCTCTGGGCAAAGCGTTCATCACCGTGAACAAGAACTCCGTGCCTAACGATCCACGCTCGCCGTTCGTCACCTCCGGCCTGCGCTTCGGTACTCCGGCTGTGACCACTCGCGGTTTCAAAGAGGCTGAGTGCAAAGAGCTGGCCGGCTGGATCTGCGACATCCTGGCTGACCTGAACAACGAAGCGGTGATCGACGCCGTTCGCGAGAAAGTCAAAGCCATCTGCAAGAAACTGCCGGTGTACGGCGCTTAATCGCGACGTTAAACCAGCAGCATGAAAAACCGGCCAAGTGATTGGCCGGTTTTTTTTCGCCTGCAATTCACCTGTAGGAGCTGCCGAAGGCTGCGATCTTTTGATCTGGATTTTATAAACAAGATCAAAAGATCGCAGCCTTCGGCAGCTCCTACGCGGCTTTGGCCGCTGGTCAGACCGGTCATGCCAATTTCATGCTTTCCCCTTGTAATCAGGAAAAAACCAAGCCTAGACTGCGCCTGCACTGGACATACCGGTAAGACCACAATAATTAAGTCCTGCATCCGATGCGCAACGCGTGCGGCAGCCAGGACACCGACCCAGGATTCCTCCCATGCTCAGATGGTGCTCGCGTTCAATCTTCCTTCAAGTGGTTCTCGGACTGATGCTCGGCATCGTCTGCGGGCTGACCCTTCCTGAATACTCCGCTCAGCTCAAACCGCTCGGCGATGGCTTCATCAAACTGATCAAGATGCTGATTGGCCTGATCGTGTTCTGCGTGGTGGTCAGCGGCATCAGCGGCGCGGGCGATCTGAAGAAGGTCGGGCGCATCGGCCTCAAGTCGGTGATCTACTTCGAAGTGCTGACCACCATCGCCTTGGTGATTGGTCTGGTGTTCGCCTTCAGCACCGGCATTGGCAGCGGCGCGAACATTCATCTGGAGCAACTCTCCAGCGCCGACATGGGCGACCTCGCCGAGCGCAGCCAGCACATGCACACCACCACGCAATTTCTGATGGACCTGATCCCGACCTCGGTGATCGGTGCCTTCGCTGACAACAATATCTTGCAAGTGCTGCTGTTCTCGGTGCTGTTCGGCAGCGCACTGAATCTGGTTGGCGAAGCGGCTTCCGGGATTTCGCGGCTGATCAACGAACTCAGCCACGTGATCTTCCGCATCATGGGCATGATCGTGCGTCTGGCGCCGATCGGCGTATTCGGCGCCATCGCCTTCACCACCAGCAAATACGGCCTCGATTCGTTGCAGCACCTGGGCAGTCTGGTCGGTCTGTTCTACCTGACCTGCGTCGCCTTCGTCACGCTGATCCTCGGTCTGGTGATGCGCGTCTCCGGCCTGCGCATGTGGCCGCTGCTCAAGTACCTGCGGGAAGAACTGCTGATCGTCATGGGCACCGCCTCTTCCGACGCCGTGCTGCCGCAGATCATGCGCAAGCTCGAACACCTCGGTATCGGCAGCTCGACGGTCGGTCTGGTGATCCCGACCGGGTACTCGTTCAACCTCGACGGCTTCTCGATCTACCTGACCCTGGCCATCGTGTTCATCGCCAATGCCACCGGCACACCGCTGGCGATGACCGATTTGCTGACGATTCTGCTGGTTTCGCTGATCACCTCCAAAGGCGCCCACGGCATTCCCGGTTCGGCGCTGGTGATTCTCGCGGCAACGCTGACGGCGATTCCGGCGATTCCCGTGGTCGGCCTGGTGCTGGTGTTGGCCGTGGACTGGTTCATGGGCATCGGCCGCGCGCTGACCAATCTGATCGGCAACTGCGTCGCCACCGTGGCCATCGCCCGCTGGGAAAAGGACATCGATGTACAGCGAGCGAACAAGGTGCTCAACGGCGAACAGGGCTATAACTTTCAACCGCGAAAAACCGTCGCTCCGGCGGCGGCCAAAGAATTCTGAATGAGTGCCGTGCCTGCCAATGCGCAGGCACGGCGCAGGGAGCCAATACGTGATTACAACTTCAACCGTCGTCAATTCAGTGGTGGAAAAACTCCGCGCCGCGTTGGCCCGAGGCCAGTGGCGCTCCGGCGACATGCTGCCGGGCCAGCGTGAACTGGCCGAACAGCTGGGCATCAGCCGGCCGAGCCTGCGCGAAGCGGTGATCGTGCTGGAAACACTCGGCCTGGTGCGCTCGATGCCGGGCAAAGGCGTGGTCGTCCTCGATGCGCAACTCAGCGACAGCCAGAGCCACGACAGCGCAGTCGCCGGGGCGAGCCTGGAAGATGTGCTGCAACTGCGCTACACCCTCGAGCCGTTCATTGTCGGGCTGGTTGCGCAATCGATCAGCAGCAAGGAGGTCGGCCAGTTGCGCCTGACCCTGATGGACATGCGCGAAGCCCTCGAGGCCGGTGACAGTGAAGCCGGGGTCAGCGCCTACATCGCCTTCCACGAAGAACTGTTCACGCTGACCTCGAACCCGATTTTCCAGAGCGTGGTGCAGCAGACCAGCAACGCGCTCAAGCAAAGTGCCGAAGTGTTGCGCAATTCACCGGAACATCTGGCCGAACGCCTGGAAGAAAACGAAGCCGTAGTCCGCGCGATCCGCAGCAAGAACAGCGCTCAGGCCAGCGCCGAAATGCGTCGGCACATTCTGCGCGAAGGCCAGCGCATGGGCGTTGAGCTGAACATCCCGGACGACAACCTGCCCACCTGATTTGCCAGGAGAACGGCCATGAACAGTTTCGCTTCAGCGTCCCACGCGCAATCGACCGCCCTGCCCGTTTCTCGCCTGCGCATGCCGGTGGAGGAGTTGTATCCGCGACTGTTCGACGCGATTCTCGAGCAGCGTATCGATGAAGACAGCCGGTTCACCGAGGACAGTCTGCAAGCGATGTTCGGCGCCGGCCGCGCCGATGTACGACGGGTGCTGACGCAGTTGTCCCATGAGCAGATCGTGGTATTGCGCGCCAATCATCGACCACGAGTGGCCGCGCCTGATCGGGAGCTGATCCGGCAGACCTTGCATGCGCGACGGCTGGCTGAGAACACCTTGGTGCGGTTGGCGTGTCAGCGTCCGCAGCCAGACGATTTCAAATGCTTGCGCACGTTGATAGAGCGCGAGAAGCGCGCCATCGAGCAGGATCGGCGCGGGGCGGCGATTCGGTTATCGGGGGAGTTTCATTTGCAGTTGGCACGGATGGCGGGAAATCTGCCGTTGGCGCATTTTCTGCGCAGTCTGGTGCCGCTGACGTCGTTGGCGATTGCGCGGAGTCGGTGCCCGACGCGCAGCTGTTGCGCGTGGCAGGAGCATTTGGCGTTGGTTGAGGTTGTGGAGCGAGGTGATGCTGCCAAGGCAGAGGGGCTGATGAATCGGCATCTGGATCATCTTGAGCAGACGCTGCTGGGTTCAGACCTTGAGCATTGTGCTGTCGGTTAGACCGCCTTCGCGAGCAGGCTCGCTCCCACAGTGGATTGCATTCCTTCTGACAGAATGCGTTCTACTGTGGGAGCGGGCTTGCCCGCGATGGCGTCAGCGCTGACACCGAAAAATCATCAGTCAGAAGCTACCCTGGCAAACCCCGCCCGAATCTTCTCTTCCGGCAAGTCATCGGCGATAAACACGATCACACTCTCGCGCGTCTCGCCCTCGGCCCATTCGGTGTCCCAGTCGAAACCATAGAGTTTCAGCACACCCTGAAATACCAGGCGCCGATCTTCCCCGGCAATATTCAACACGCCTTTGTAGCGCAGCAATTGCTTGCCGTGTTCTTCCAGCAGTTCGTTCATGAATTCGCTGAGCTGATCGATATCCAGCGCCTGATCGGTGCGCAGCACCAGGCTGGAGATGCGATCGATCGACGGCGCCTTGCTCACCGGACGCAAGCTCAAACCGCCGCCCAGGTCAGCATTGAGGTTGAAACCACGCACATCCAGCAGTTCAGCCAGATCGATGTTGCCATGCTCGACCACGCGGATCGGCGCGCGGCGGTTGATTCGCGTAAGGCGCTCGCTCAGCGCGGTGAACGTCGGCTCATCGACCAGATCGGTCTTGCTCACCAGCAAGCGATCGGCGAAACCGATCTGCGCCTGGGCGATGGTCTGGGTCAGGTGCACGTCCGCGTGGGCGGCGTCGACCAGGGTGATGATGCCGTCGAGCAGGTAACGCTCGCGCAGCTCTTCGTCGATGAAAAAGGTCTGCGCCACCGGTGCCGGATCGGCGAGACCGGTGCACTCGATCACCAGACGATCGAAGGCGATCTCGCCGCTGTCCAGGCGCTCGAGCAGCAAGTACAGCGCCTTGGTCAGATCGGTGTGAATGGTGCAGCAGACGCAGCCGTTGGCCAGGGTCATGACCTGCACCGGCTCGTCACCCAGCAGTTGGGTGTCGATGCCGGCGTCGCTGAATTCGTTTTCAATCACGGCGATTTTCAGGCCGTGCTCGGCTTTCAATAAATGACGCAGCAAAGTGGTCTTGCCGGCGCCGAGGAAACCGCTGAGGACCGTTACCGGAATGGGAGAAGACAAAACCCGACCTCCTGAAAAGAACACAAAAACAAATGTGGGAGCGAGCCTGCTCGCGAAAGCGGTGTGTCAGTCAAATCCTTCATCAACTGACACTCCGTATTCGCGAGCAGGCTCGCTCCCACAGGGGATTACCTCAACCGCAGGCTATCAGCTCAACAACACTTCGGCCCACCCTTGCCACCGTAACGGGCTTCCTGACGTTCGCGAAAGAACATCTCGTAGCTCATCACCGGTTTGTCCGGGTGTTTGGTTTGCATATGCTCGACGTAGGTGTCGTAGTCGGGCATGCCGACCATCAGGCGCGCGGCCTGACCGAGGTATTTACCGAGGCGACTCAGGTCATTGAACATGCTGCAATCCTCTGGTTACGCATCCGGCAGGGCCTGGAATGGCGATTCTTTATCCGTACGCTCTTTCTTGCCCCAGGCGGCGATGCCGACCTTGAGCGCATAGAACAGGATGCTGAAGACCACGAACAGGAACAGCGCGGTGAGTGTGGCGTTGGTGTAGGCGTTGAAGATCACGTGCTGCATCTGCTCGACGCTTTTCGCCGGCGCCAGCACCTGACCGTTGGCCAGCGCATCGCTGTACTTCTTGGCCAGGGACAGGAAGCCGATCGCCGGGTTGGCGTCGAACAGCTTGATGAAGCCAGCAGTGGTGGTGCAGATCAACAGCCAGGTGGCCGGCAACAGGGTGACCCAGATGTAGCGCTGGCGCTTCATCTTGATCAGGACCACGGTGCCGAGCATCAGCGCGATACCGGCGAGCATCTGGTTGGAGATGCCGAACAATGGCCACAGGGTGTTGATGCCGCCCAGTGGATCGATCACGCCCTGATACAGCAACCAGCCCCACATCGCCACACAACCGGCGGTGGCGATCAGGTTGGCGGTCCACGATTCGGTGCGCTTCAGCGCCGGTACGAAGGAGCCGAGCAGATCCTGCAGCATGAAACGCCCGGCACGGGTACCGGCGTCCACAGCGGTGAGGATGAACAGCGCTTCGAACAGGATCGCGAAGTGGTACCAGAACGCCATGGTGTTTTCACCCGGCAGGACACTGTGCAGGATCTGCGCGATCCCGACCGCCAGGGTCGGCGCACCACCGGCGCGGGCCAGAATGGTGGTTTCGCCGATATCATGGGCAACCGCTTGCAGCGCCTCCGGCGTAATCGCGAAGCCCCAGCTGGTGACCATTTGCGCCACTGACGCCGCATCACTGCCGACCACGGCGGCCGGGCTGTTCATGGCGAAGTACACGCCTGGCTCGATCACCGAAGCGGCAACCATGGCCATGATCGCTACGAACGATTCCATCAGCATGCCGCCGTAACCGATGTAGCGGGCGTTGGTTTCGTTATCCAGCAGCTTCGGCGTGGTGCCCGACGAAATCAACGCGTGGAAACCGGAAACCGCACCGCAAGCGATGGTGATGAACAGGAACGGGAACAGACCGCCCTTCCACACCGGCCCGGTGCCGTCGACGAACTGGGTCAGCGCCGGCATTTTCAGCTCGGGCATGGTCACCAGAATACCGATCGCCAGGGCGACGATGGTGCCGATCTTGAGGAAGGTCGACAGATAGTCACGCGGCGCCAGAATCAGCCAGACCGGCAGCGACGCGGCGACAAAACCGTAACCGACCAGCATCCAGGTAATCTGCACACCGGTGAAAGTGAAGGCTTTGGCCCATACCGGATCGGCAGCAATCTGCCCGCCCAGCCAGATCGAGCCGAGCAGCAGCAACACACCGACCACGGAGATCTCGCCGATGCGGCCCGGGCGGATGTAGCGCATGTAAATGCCCATGAACATCGCGATCGGGATGGTCGCCATCACGGTGAAGATGCCCCACGGGCTCTCGGCGAGGGCCTTGACCACGATCAGCGCCAGCACCGCGAGAATGATGATCATGATCAGGAAGCAGCCGAACAGTGCGATGGTCCCGGGAATCCGGCCCATCTCTTCACGCACCATGTCGCCCAGGGAACGGCCGTTGCGTCGGGTCGACATGAACAGGACCATGAAGTCCTGCACCGCGCCCGCCAGCACCACACCGGCAATCAGCCAGAGTGTGCCGGGCAGATACCCCATCTGCGCCGCCAGCACCGGACCGACCAGCGGCCCCGCGCCAGCGATGGCCGCGAAGTGGTGACCGAAAAGAATGTGTTTGTTGGTCGGCACGTAGTCCAGACCATCGTTGTTGAGCACGGCGGGGGTGGCCCGACGCGGATCCAGTTGCATCACGTTGTTGGCGATGAACAGACTGTAGTAACGGTACGCAACCAGATAAATGGCCACGGCAGCGACCACAATCCACAAGGCGTTGATCGCCTCGCCGCGGCGCAATGCCACTACGCCCAGGGCGCACGCTCCTACGATTGCCAGCACGAGCCAGGGTAAGTGGCGCAGCAGGCTATTATTATTTTTCATTTTATTATTCCAGCCAGGGTGGACAAGAAAGACAGCCACCCCGAGTTTAGCGCTTACGGCGCCAAAGGCCATACCCCGACATAGGTCTAGACGCTTGAGCGATTGGCTGGCGCCCGCATTCGCGGTCTATAGTCAGCGAACCTTCATGAGGATTGCGCCATGAGCGAGCACCCCGCCAATCGACGTCGTTTCAAACGTATTGCGTTCGATGCCCGAACCGAGCTGAAACAGGGCGAGTACATCTGGCCGGTCAAGTTGATCGACCTGTCGCTCAAGGGCCTGCTGATCGAGCGACCGGAGCCGTGGCTTGGAGATAAAGAGCAGGACTTCCTAGTCGACATTCATTTGAGCGAAGACGTCGATATCGAAATGGACGTGCATCTGGCCCACGAGGAAAACGGCCACTTGGGGTTCATCTGCCGGCACATCAGCCTGGAATCAATCCAGCGCCTGCGCCGCTTGATCGAGTTGAATCTGGCGGATGAGGCAGAACTGGAGCGCGAACTGGGTGCGCTGATCGAAATCTAGCCCCCCCAATCCCAATTTGGAATGCCCTGTGGTGAGGGGATCTATGGGGTGAGGGGACTTATGTGGCGAGGGGATTTATCCCCGTTGGGGCGCGCAGCGGCCCTGAAAAACGGGTCTGCTGCGCAGCCCAACGGGGATAAATCCCCTCACCACATAGGTTCGGCGTTCACTCAAACAGTGCGTCGAGCGCTTGTTCGAGACGGGTCACGGCAATGATCTGCAACCCCGCCGGCGATTCCTTCGGAGCATTACCCTTCGGCACGATCGCGCGTTTGAAACCGTGCTTGGCCGCTTCTTTCAGCCGCTCCTGCCCGCTCGGCACCGGGCGCACTTCGCCAGACAGGCCGACTTCGCCGAACACCAGCAGATCATGCGGTAACGGCCGATTGCGCAGACTCGACATCACCGCCGCCATCAACGCCAGATCCGACGCTGTCTCCAGCACCTTCACGCCACCGACCACGTTGAGGAACACGTCCTGATCGTGGGTCGGAATCCCGCCGTGGCGGTGCAGCACCGCGAGCAACATCGCCAGACGGTTCTGATCCAGCCCCAGCGTCACCCGACGCGGGTTGGCCAGATGGCTGTCATCGACCAGCGCCTGCACTTCCACCAGCATCGGTCGGGTGCCTTCCCACGTCGCCATGACCACACTGCCCGGGACTTCTTCCTGGGCGCGGGTGAGAAAAATCGCCGATGGGTTGGAGACTTCTTTCAGGCCCTTGTCGGTCATGCCGAACACGCCCAATTCGTTGACCGCCCCGAAACGGTTCTTCACCGCGCGCAGCAGACGTAGACGACCATCGGATTCACCTTCGAAATACAGCACGGTATCGACCATGTGTTCCAGAACACGCGGACCGGCCAAGGCGCCCTCTTTGGTGACGTGGCCGACGAGGAAGATCGCCGTGCCGCTCTGTTTGGCGTAACGCACCAGCAGCGCCGCACTTTCACGCACCTGCGACACGCCGCCCGGCGCCGATTGCAGCTGTTCGGTGAAGATGGTCTGGATCGAGTCGATCACCATCACCTTGGGCTTTTCCTGGCGGGCGGTGGCAATGATGGTTTCGATGCAGGTTTCGGTCATCACCCGCAGTTGATCCTGCGGCAGGCCGAGACGGCGGGCGCGCATCGCCACCTGCTGCTGGGATTCCTCACCAGTGACGTACAGCGCCGGCATGCTTTTGGCCAGATTGCACAGGGTTTGCAACAGAATGGTCGATTTGCCGATCCCCGGATCACCGCCGATCAGCACAACCGAGCCATCGACCAGACCACCGCCGAGCACGCGGTCGAGCTCACCGGAGGCGGTGGAAAAACGTGGAATCTCTTCGATGCTGACTTCGGCGAGCGTCTTGATCTGCGCCTGCTGGCCAGCCCAACCGGTGCGCCCGGTAGGTGCCGTGGCGCCGCCGCTTTCGATCATGGTTTCGGTCAGGGTGTTCCAGGCACCGCACTCGCCGCACTGCCCGGCCCACTTGGGAAAGGTTGCGCCGCACTCGGTGCAGCCGTACATGCGCTTGGCCTTGGCCATCAGAACCCCCCGGAACAAAAGACGCGATGATAACGCAGCCACCGCCGATCAGCGCGGCGCAGCAGTACGGATTTCGCCGCTGGCCAGACGTGCGGCGCTGTTGCCCAGCGGATCCTCGGCATTGAGGTCGGCGCCTCTGGCTTTCAACGCATCAAGCAATTCCAGACGCTTGAACAGCCCGGCGTACATCGCCGCTGTCTGTCCGGCGCCATTACGCTGGTCGGGGCTGCAATCGCTGGCCATCAGTCGCCGGGCGATCTGTAATTCGCCTTTGAATATCGCGCCCATCAGCGCCGTGTTACCGCGTTGGTCCTGGGCACAGGCATCTGCGCCAGCGGCGAGCAGGCGCTCAACCGCCGGCGCCTGACCGTGATAGGCCGCCAGGATCAGCGCGGTGTAACCCTTGCTGTCGCGGGTATCGAGGGAATAGCCAGACTCGATAAAGGTCTCGAGCATCGGCACATCACCCCGGCGGGCGGCGTCGAAGTAGTAATCCTGCAACTGCGCCTTGACCGCCTCGGGACTTTGCTCGACCGGTGCCGCCCACGCGCTGAACGACAGGCACCCGGCCAGGCATAAAAGAAAAACACGCATCGGGCTCTCCTTGAGCGCACGCGAGGCCGCACAGGCCCTCGCGTGCGCCGCATGGCTATCAGTCGGTCAGTTTCGCCGCCAGTGCTTTCACACGGCTGAGGTCGCCCTTGGCCACTTCGGTCACACCGCTGCCGTACTCAGGGTCGGCCTTGTACAGGAACGACAGGATGATGTGCTTGCTCTCGTCATCAGTGGTGGCCAGTGAGCCGCCGAAGCTGTCGATCAGGTCGCGGCGTTCCTGCTTGCTGTACGAGCGATACAGATCACCGGCCTGCTTGAAGTTCTGCTCACGCTGGATCTTCGCCTGCTGGGTGCTGCCCGCCAGCGCCGACTGGCTGTAACGCGCCGCTGGCGTTTCTTCACGCTGTTGCAGGCGGCTTGGCTGGTAGTTGACGCCGGACTGGCTGGCGCCGAAATTCATCGCACCATCCTGATTGCCATTGTTCACTGCGGTTTTCGGTGCGTTGATCGGCAATTGCAAAGCGTTGGCGCCGAGGCGATACATCTGCGTATCGGCATAAGAGAACACTCGGCCCTGCAACAAGCGGTCTTCCGAAGGTTCGATACCCGGAACTACGTTGGCTGGAGCCATGGCAACTTGTTCGGTTTCCTGGAAGACATTGGCCGGATTACGGTTCAGGACCATTTGTCCAACTTTGCGCTCGGCAATACCCGGCCAGATCTTGGTTGCATCCAGTGGATCGAAATCAAACTTGGACAAATCCTGTGGCTTGAGAACCTGCACGTACAAGTCCCACTTCGGAAAGTTGCCCTTGTTGATATTACTCACCAAGTCGTTGGTCATATGACTGTAATCCTGACCCTGAACTTCGCTGACTTGTTTTGGCGTGAGATTCTTGATGCCTTGCAGACTCTTCCAGTGAAACTTCACGTAGTGAACTTCATTCTTGGCATTGATCAGCTTATAGGCATGAACACCATTGCCATCCATCTCCCGGTAACTGGCCGGAGTGCCGTAGTTGGAATACAACTCGGTCAGCGTGCGGGTGGCTTCCGGTACATGGGAGAAGAAATCGAACCGGCGCGAATCGTCATCGAGGTTGGTGCGCGGATCGGGCTTGAAGGCGTGGACCATGTCCGGGAATTTGATCGCATCACGGATGAAGAAGGTCGGGAAGTTGTTGCCGACCAGATCCCAATTGCCGTCAGCGGTATAGAACTTGGTGGCGAAACCGCGCGGGTCACGCAGGGTTTCCGGGGAGTGGTTGCCATGCACCACCGCCGAGAAACGCACGAATACCGGCGTGCTCTGGCCTGCGGCGAACACCTTGGCCTTGCTCAGGTCGCTGAGGTCATCGGTCACGGTGAAGGTGCCGTGAGCGCCGGTGCCGCGTGCGTGTACGACGCGCTCGGGGATGCGTTCACGATCGAAGCGCTGCAGCTTCTGGATCAGTTGCACATCCTGCAGCAGCACCGGGCCGTTGGCGCCGGCAGTTTGCGAGTTCTGATTGTCACCGACTGCCGCGCCGTTATCGCGGGTCAGCGGAGCGGCGTTGACCGAGAAGGTCAGCAGCCCGGCAGTCAGTACGCCGAAGGTGCGGCGGAAGGGAAAAGCCCCCAGTCCAGGAGTGGATGTCATATCAGGTTCCTCTGGTTTTATTGGGCGCATCCAGGTGCGCCACACCAAGGCTAGAGGCCTGTGCCGCAGAACATAAATAGAAAGAACGTAACACCATGATTGAAGAAATTGGCTTTCCCGTCAGCGGGTTAGCGCGTATTCCGCGCGCGATTGCTGGCAATTTGCAAACTAATCGTCAATCGATGTGTCGATAAAAACGGGCATTGTAAGAAGGTGTTTCGCGCAGGAGGCGTTTCGCTGATTTACACTGCCAACACCAAACTCATCTGTAACAAGGAAATAACTATGGGCGTGCTTAGCGAGTTCAAGGCCTTCGCGGTCAAAGGCAATGTGGTCGACATGGCCGTCGGTATCATCATCGGCGCGGCGTTTGGCAAAATCGTTTCGTCGTTTGTCGGCGACGTGATCATGCCGCCGATTGGCCTGTTGATCGGTGGGGTGGACTTCAGTGATCTGGCTGTCACGCTCAAAGCAGCCCAGGGCGATGCGCCCGCAGTGGTGCTGGCTTACGGCAAATTCCTGCAGACGGTGCTGGATTTCGTGATTGTCGCTTTCGCGATTTTCATGGGTGTCAAAGCCATCAACCGCCTCAAGCGCGAAGAAGCTGTAGCACCGACCGCGCCGCCGATCCCGAGCAAGGAAGAGCAACTGCTGGGCGAAATTCGCGACCTGCTCAAGGCGCAGAACGAGCGGCCCTGAGGCATTCGGTAGTCATCAAAACGGCACCCGCGGGTGCCGTTTTCGTTACCAGTAATTTTCCACCGCAACCTGCCCCGGCTTGCGCGTGAGGCTCAGGCGCATGTCGCGCTGCTTGAGCAAGGCGCGGGTGTCGTCGATCATCTGCGGGTTGCCGCACAACATCACACGCGAATGCTCTGGCGAGAGCTCAACGCCCGCCGCGCGTTCCAGTTCGCCGTTTTCAATCAGCGTAGTAATCCGGCCCTGCAGCGCGCCTGGATGCGCTTCGCGGGTCACAGTGGGGATGAATTGCAGCTTGTGGGCGTATTCGCTCAGATAGTCCCGTTGCGCCAACCCGGCGATCAACTCCTGATAAGCCAGTTCCCGCGCCTCCCGCACGCTGTAGACCAGAATGATCCGCTCGAATTTCTCCCAGACCTCGAAGTCCTGCAGGATCGACAGAAACGGTGCCACCCCGGTGCCGGTGGACAGTAACCACAGGTCTCGGCCATCGACAAAGCGATCCAGCGTCAGGTAGCCGAACGCCTGGCGTTCTACCATCAAGCTGTCGCCGACCTGGAGCCGGCTCAGCTCACTGGTGAATTCGCCGCCCGGCACGACGATGGAAAAGAACTCGAGAAACTCGTCGAACGGCGACGACACCATCGAATAGGCGCGCCAGACCATGCTCCCATCGGCCTTGGTGACGCCCAGCCGGGCGAACTGGCCGGCACGGAAGCGAAAGCCGGGGTCGCGGCTGGTGCGCAGCGTGAACAGGTTCGGCGTCAACGGTTGCACATCGAGCAAGGTCTGGGTGGTGTACTTCTCGGCACTGGCAGTCATGAGGCACTCCTTGAAACGATTGCCTATAGTGTCCCGCAAAACCGCGCTGCCAAACACCTGCCAACGGTAATGATATTGACAGAATCAGCGCTGCACATTCGATGTGATGTCAATTTTAGATCTAGAGTAATAACTTTAAGATGGCAGTTAAAATATAACAGCGCGTATTGCTAAGAACACTTTATAAAAAACATCAAAGTTTCAATCTCGAAAAAATGTAAGGCGTTTCGCAGGAAAGATCCTACACTTCGATTCGTGCCGGATCTTTTGGATCCATTCCGCACCCCGATATCAAGATACAGAGGCAAAGTTCATGGAAACGTGGAAGGAATCACAATTGAAACAACTGACATTTGCCAAAGGCATTGAAGCGGCGTACCCGATACTGCTGAGATTTGCCGAGAACCTGGGCTTTAACTACTGTGCAATAGCAGTGACGTCCCCTCACCGTGATGTCCATCTGAATGCCTTGCAAATCAATAACTATCCGAAAGAATGGAACATCCAGTACAACAAAGAGAACTTCCGCAATATTGATCCGGTAATAGCGCATTGCAATCACTCAATATTACCCATCGTCTGGGAAGAAAGAGTCTTCAACAATGCACCCGAGTTGTGGCAGGCGTTGAAACAGAATGGGCTGCAGCATGGCTGGTCGCAGGCCTTTCATGACGAAACCAGCGGTTTGTGCAGCATCATCAGTCTGGCTCGAACCCACTGCCCGATCAGCCCGCTCGAACTGTATGAGCATTACGGTTATCTGTTTTTTGCCAACCGACACTTCAGTGACCTGTATGCCCGCACCGTTCCCACACCGGCCAAACCCAGCAAACCGAGGCTATCGTCCCGGGAACTGGAGATCATGAAATTGTCCGCCATGGGAAAGACCGCTCACGATATCTCGAGAATCCTCAGCCTGAGCGAACGCACCGTTAACTATCATGTGCAAAACGTCATCGAAAAATTCAACGTCTGCAACAAGATTTCCGCAGTGATTGCCGCCGCTCGTGCCGGGATTATCTGACTGACGAGCGATATCGCACGGTAATCCTGCGAGTATTTACGCGCAAAAAAACGTACCATTCAGGCCTTTCCGAGTGATGACGCAACCTGCTTGCATCGCAGTCCACTCGGTCGGATCCCGTCGCACCATCTGCCGGCAACGGGATATCTGCCGAATATCCTGAGTCCCCGCCCCATGCCCTTGCTCGAAACGCCTTTCGCCCAGCTCGACCTGATCCGCCAGCCTGAACAGCAGAATGAACCGCTGCAAGCCTTCGATGCGGCGGACGAATACCTGCTCAATCATCTCGCCAGCGAACAACCTCAGAGCAGCACCCGCGTGCTGGTGCTCAATGACAGCTTTGGCGCCTTGGCGATCAGCCTGCTGGGCAAGGTCGAGGTGAGCAGCAGCGGCGACTCGTTCCTCGGTTTCGTCGGGCTGGAAAAGAATCTGCTGCGCAATGGCCAGGCGTTCGACGCGATTCGTCCGGTTCCGGCCAGTGAGCCCTTGGTCGGGCCGTTTGACCGGGTGCTGATCCGCGTTCCCAAGACGCTGGCGCTACTGGAAGAACAGTTGATCCGCCTGCAAGGGCAACTCGCTCCGGGCGCGCAAGTGATCGCCGCCGCCATGGTCAAGCATCTGCCGCGCGCTGCCGGCGATCTGCTCGAGCGCTACATTGGCCCGGTGCAGGCGTCGCTGGCCGTGAAGAAAGCCCGACTGCTGATCGCCACGCCTGAAACCAAAGCGCTCGCCACATCGCCCTATCCGACTCGCTATCGCCTCGACGAACCGGCAATCGAACTGCTCAACCACGCCAATGTGTTCTGCCGCGAAGGCCTCGACATCGGCACTCGCGCGTTTCTGCCGCATCTGCCAAAGAACCTTGGCCACGCGCGAGTCGCCGATCTCGGTTGCGGCAACGGTGTTCTGGCAATCGCCAGCGCCTTGCAGAACCCGGATGCGCATTACACGCTGGTCGACGAATCGTTCATGGCGGTGCAATCGGCTGCCGAGAACTGGCGCGCGGCATTGGGCGATCGCGAAGTGATCGTGCGCGCTGGCGATGGTCTGGCCGGGCAGGCGCCGCAGTCGCTGGACGTGGTGCTGTGCAACCCACCGTTCCATCAGCAACAGGTGGTCGGCGATTTCCTCGCCTGGCGCATGTTCCAGCAGGCGCGCGAGGCGCTGGTGGTCGGCGGTGCGCTGTACATTGTCGGCAATCGGCATCTGGGCTATCACAGCAAACTGGCGCGCTTGTTTCGTGGCGTCGAGCAAGTGGCGGCCACGCCGAAATTCGTCATCCTCAAAGCGCGCAAATAAATCTGCGGCATAAAAAAACCCTCCGTGAGGAGGGTCGCAAGTCCATACCCGAAGGCGCCGGGACGGGATATTTCAGTGGGTGGTCAAACCTGCGGCATTCATGAACATGCGCATCAGGCTGGCGGCGATGAATAACACGCCGACACTGCCAACCCAGATCAGGGCCAACCAGCCGAGCCGCTGCCACAGCGGCTTTTTTTCGGCTTCTTCAATGTCGTGCAGGGAATGTTTGCCGGTCATTGCATCGATCTCCGTTAAGCCAAGGCGTCACTGCGGACGCCTTCGCGAGCAGGCTCGCTCCCACAGGGCAAGCCCAGCATTGGATTAGTGGTAACCGTCTTCATGGGTCACCTTGCCGCGGAACACGTAGTAGCTCCAGAAGGTATACCCCAGGATGAACGGGATGATGAACAACGTGCCGACCAGCATGAAGCCCTGACTTTGCGGCGGCGCGGCGGCGTCCCAGATCGAGATCGACGGTGGCACGATGTTCGGCCACAGGCTGATGCCCAAGCCACTGTAGCCGAGGAAGATCAGCACCAGGGTCAGCAGGAACGGCGTGTAGTTGGCGTTACGTGCCACCGCGCGGATCAGGCCGTACAAGGTGACCAGCACCAGAATCGGCACCGGCATGAACCAGAACAGATTCGGCATGCTGAACCAGCGTGAGGCGATTTCCGGATGCGACAGTGGCGTCCACAGGCTGACGACACCAATCACTGCCAACAGGACGAACGCCAGCGGTCGCGCCAGATCATGCATTTGTTCCTGCAACTTGCCTTCGGTTTTCATGATCAGCCAGGTACAGCCGAGTAAGGCATAGGCCACCACCAGCGCCGCGCCGCAGAACAGCGTGAACGGTGTCAGCCAGTCCAGTGAACCTCCAGCGAACTGGCGATTGACCACCGGCAGACCATCGATGAACGCTCCCAGCGCCACGCCCTGAAAGAACGTCGCCGCGATCGAACCACCGATGAATGCCTTGTCCCACAGGTGACGTTTTTCATCCTTCGCCTTGAAGCGGAACTCGAAGGCCACACCGCGAAAGATCAGGCCCATGAGCATGAAGATCAGCGGCAGGTACAGCGCCGACAACACCACCGAATAGGCCAGCGGGAAGGCGCCGAACAACGCCGCGCCACCCAGCACCAGCCAGGTTTCGTTGCCGTCCCAGACCGGGGCGACGGTGTTCATCATCACGTCGCGATCGGTCTTGCCGGGTACGAACGGGAAGAGAATGCCGATGCCCAGGTCGAAGCCGTCCATGACCACGTACATCATGATGCCGAAGATGATGATCACGGCCCAGATCAGCGGAAGATCGATACCCATGAGTCAAATCTCCTTGGTCAAGCGAGTGTTGTCTTCGTGCTCGCCCTCGGCCGGATCATCGGCTGCGGACAACGGACGCGCCGGGGTGCGTTTCTTGCCTGGACCACCGTCCGGCGTTGCGCTGCCTTCGCTGATCTTCGGCCCTTTGCGCACCAGGCGCATCATGTAGCCGAGACCGGCGCCGAACAGCGCGAAATACACCACGACGAACATGATCAGGGTGATGCTCATCTGCATGAAGCTGTGGTTGGACGAAGCATCTGCGGTGCGCATCAGGCCATAGACCACCCACGGTTGACGACCGATTTCCGTGGTGAACCACCCGGCGAGAATCGCGATCAGGCCGGACGGCCCCATCCACAAGGCCAGACGCAGGAACGGCCGCGAGGTATACAGCGAGTCGCGTTTGCGCAGCCACAGACTCCACAAACCGGTGAAGATCATCAGGAAACCGAGGCCGACCATGATCCGGAACGACCAGAACACGATGGTCGAATTCGGCCGGTCTTCCGGTGGGAATTCCTTCAGCGCCGGTACTTGTTTATCCAGCGAGTGGGTGAGGATCAGGCTGCCGAGGTAGGGAATCTCCACAGCGAACTTGGTGCGCTCTTCTTTCATGTCCGGCCAGCCGAACAGGATCAGCGGCGTCGCTTCGTCGCCATGGTTTTCCCAGTGGCCTTCGATCGCAGCGATTTTCGCTGGCTGATGCTTGAGCGTGTTGAGGCCGTGGAAGTCGCCGATCACCGCTTGAATCGGCGCGACGATCAATGCCATCCACATGGCCATCGACAGCATGGTGCGGATCGCCGGGTTGTCTCTGCCGCGCAGCAGGTGCCAGGCCGCCGACGAGCCGACGAAGAACGCCGTCGCGACGAACGCGGCCGTGGCCATGTGCATCAGCCGGTAAGGGAATGACGGGTTGAAGATGATTGCCAGCCAGTCGGTGGGGATCACCTGACCGTTGACGATTTCAAAGCCTTGCGGGGTCTGCATCCAGCTGTTGGAGGCGAGAATCCAGAAGGTCGAAATCAGCGTGCCGATCGCTACCATCACCGTCGAGAAGAAGTGCAGGCCGCGCCCGACCTTGTTCCAGCCGAACAGCATGACGCCAAGGAAACCGGCCTCAAGGAAGAACGCGGTGAGCACTTCATAGGTCAGCAACGGCCCGGTGACGGCACCGGCGAAGTCGGAAAAACGACTCCAGTTGGTGCCGAACTGATAAGCCATGACCAGCCCGGAAACCACGCCCATGCCGAAGTTGACGGCAAAAATCTTCGACCAGAAATGGTAGAGATCGCGGTAGGTGTCGTTGCGGGTCTTCAGCCACAAGCCTTCGAGCACCGCCAGGTAACTCGCCAGGCCAATCGTGATGGCCGGGAACAGAATGTGGAACGAGATGGTGAACGCGAACTGAATTCGGGCGAGATCGAGAGCCTCTAAACCGAACATATGGCTTCCTCTGTCAGGTAATACGGGTAGCTGGCCCGGAGGCCTGCACCACTGCCCCCACGGATATGGAGTGCGGCGAATTCGGATTCGTTCTTTTTTTGCAACCATCGCAACGCAGGGAGTCTGGCCAAATGGCCGCCAGATCAGTTCCGGTCGGGGTCTTGATCTGGATCAAGCAACGTTGAAAGAGTAGTCCCATTTTTACCAATGAACTGCGTGGTGGTTTGCCGCGTGACAAGTTGCCTCACTCCCCTGTGGCGAGGGGATTTATCCCCGTTCGGCTGCGCAGCAGTCGTCGCTTCCAGCTTTTGGGGCCGCTGCGCGACCCAACGGGGATAAATCCCCTCACCACAGGGTTGATTGTCAGCATGAAAGATCGATGTCTGGCTAACTGAATTGCATCTCGTAGCAACTTCCTGTTACAGACTGGTGATAATCTCGCCGTTCACTCGCCCAAGACCTGCCTTCAGATGCCCATTCAAGAGCCCCTGCTGTTACGTCACCATCGTCCATTCATGGCCTTTTGGCTGGCGCGGATTTTCACCGCCAGCGGTTTCCAGATGCTCACCGTCGCGATCGGCTGGAACCTGTATCAGCTGACTGGCAACGTGCTGGATCTGGGCCTGGTCGGTCTGGTCGAATTCGCCCCGCGCGTGCTGTTCATGCTGCACACCGGGCACGTTGCCGATCGCTATGATCGGCGCAAGGTCGCCGCGCTTTGCCAGTCGTTGCAGGCACTGATTGCCTTGGCGCTGGCTATCGGCAGCGCCACCGATCACGTCACCCGCGAGATGATTTTCATCCTCGCCTTCCTGCTCGGCGCCGCCCGTTCGTTCGAGATGCCGACGACTCAGGCCTTGCTGCCGAGCATCGTCCCCAGTGCGCTTTTCCCCCGTGCGGTTGCCGCCGCGCAATCGGCGCAGCAGTCGGCCACTATCGTCGCTCCGGCTCTTGGCGGTTTGCTCTATGCGTTCGGCAGCGTCTGGGTCTACGGCCCGACCGTGCTGCTGTACGTGATCGCCTGCGCGCTGATGCTCAACCTGCCGGCACGCCAGACGCCATTGAATAAAGGCAAAGCCACGCTGGACTCGCTGCTGGCGGGAATTCGCTTCATCCGCAGCCGTCCGGACATCCTCGGAGCGATCTCGCTGGACCTGTTCGCCGTGTTGCTCGGTGGCGCCACGGCGTTGCTGCCGGTATTCGCCAAGGACATTCTGCTGACCGGCCCGTGGGGCCTTGGCCTGTTGCGCTCGGCGCCGGCGGTGGGTGCGTTGCTGATGTCGCTGTTTCTGGCGCGATTTGCCGTGGAACGCAATGTCGGCCGGGTGATGTTCACCGCCGTCGGCATCTTCGGCGTCGCTACCATCGCGTTCGGCCTGTCGACCTCGTTCTGGTTCTCGCTGGCGGTGCTGGTGGTGCTCGGCGCAGCGGACATGATCAGCATGGTCATCCGCGCCTCGTTCGTACAACTGGAAACCCCCGACGAAATGCGCGGCCGGGTCAGTGCGGTCAACGGCCTGTTCATCGGCGCATCGAACCAGTTGGGCGAATTCGAATCCGGCCTCACCGCCCACTGGTTCGGCACCGTGCCGGCCGTGGTGATGGGCGGGATCGGCACGCTGGTGGTAACGGGGACGTGGATCAAACTGTTTCCGACGTTGGCGAGTCGGGATCGGATGCATGTGCCGGTGGAAGAGAAGGCCTGAATCCTTCAGGCCATCAACTCCCCCGCCACCCTCGCCCGCAACGCCTTGCCACCAAGCTGCTCGACCAGGGCCAAGGCAAATTCCAGCGCCGCGCCCGAGCCTTGGGCCGTGATGCAGTTGCCGTCGACCACCACCGCTTGATCAACAAACGTACAGCCTGATAGTTGATGGCTGGCGCCGGGCAGGCAGGTCATGCGTCGCTGGCGCAGCACGCCTGATGCTTGCAGGGCGACAGCCGGAGCTTCGCCGATGGCGGCGAACAGGCGGCCGGCGCTGGCTTGGTCCTTGAGCAATTGCTGCAAGGGCTGATGCGCCGCCAGATGCCGGGAACCGACGGCACCGCCCGGCAGGACAATCAGGTCGAAACTCTGCGCCAGCACATCGACCAGCATGCCGTCGGCAGTCAGCCGGGTGCCGCGCGCGCAGGTCAGCATGCGCCGGCCTTCGATACTGGCGGCAACCACTTCGATACCGGCACGGCGCAGCACGTCGATCAGGGTCACGCTTTGCAAATCGTCGATGCCCTCGGCGAGGGCAATCAGGGCTCTGGAAGTCATGGGCGCTTTCCGCTGGATAGTCAGTCAAGCGTAGTCAGCTTTGTCCCACCCTGTTCGCAGACAGCCGTTACTTGATGTAAAGCTGGGTCGAAAGCGTGTTGCGCGGAGCGTTGATCGAGGTGTTGCTGAAGTTGAAGGTGCCTTCCTGTTTGCCGGCCAGATCGAAGGTATAAAGAGAGCCGACGGTTTTGCTGCCGGGGGTGCATTCGGTGAGGTTGCCATTATCGAAGGCGCACACCGGACCTCGGGTGCCGTTGACCTCGAAGCCATCCAGCGTCACGTGTGGCTGGTTCTGGCCATAGCCGACTTCCAGCACGAAGACTTTGATATTCGGCCCGCTGTGATTGCATTGGGTTTGCGGCTGGTTATCGGCAATATCTTCCAGGCCGCAGGACGGTGACTGCACTTTGATCACCTTCACCTCGGAGAGTGGCGGCGCCGATGCCGCGAACGCCGGAGCTGTCACCAGTAGTGCTGCAATCCATCCGAAAATCCTGATCCAACCGTTGCGCATGCCTGCCCACTCCAAAAAATCAGCGCGCAGTATGGCGCAGTTGTCGGCTGCGCAAAACTTCGCCGACGATCGACACCAACATCCGCCAAATTCCTCACGCGGCTGGTATGATGCGCGGCTTTTTCCGGCCCACGACAATTTTCCAGGCGCTTGCGACGGTCTGTGCTTTGCTGTTGAGGTCGATACATTCACGGCGCCACGCGCGCCACGGGGAGCAGACATGCTGGAAAGGCTGTTTCAACTCAAGGCACACAACACCAACGTGCGCACCGAAATTCTTGCGGGCGTCACGACTTTCCTGGCCATGGCTTACATTCTGTTCGTCAACCCGAGCATCCTCGGCGAGACCGGCATGGACAAAGGCGCGATCTTTGTCGCCACCTGTCTGGCGGCTGCAATCGGCTCGACCGTGATGGGCCTGATCGCCAACTACCCGATCGCTCTCGCTCCGGGCATGGGCCTGAACGCCTTCTTTACCTACACCGTGGTGCTGCACATGGGCCACACCTGGCAAGTGGCGCTGGGTGCGGTGTTCATTTCCGCCGTGCTGTTCTTTCTGCTGTCGATCTTCCGCATCCGTGAATGGATCATCAACGCCATTCCGCTGCCACTGCGCTCGGCGATTGCCGCGGGTATCGGCCTGTTCTTGGCACTGATCGCCCTGCACAATGCCGGCATCGTGGTCAGCAACCCGGCGACCATGGTCGGCCTCGGCGATCTGACCAAACCGGCGCCGATTCTGGCCACCGTCGGCTTTGCCGTGATCGTCGCCCTCGAAGCGCTGAAAGTGCGTGGCGCGGTGCTGATCGGCATTCTCGCCGTAACCATCGCCTCGATCGTACTGAACGTCACCGAATTCGGCGGCATCATGTCAATGCCGCCGTCGCTGGCGCCAACCTTCCTGCAACTGGACATCAAAGGCGCACTGGACATCGGTCTGGTCAGCGTGATTTTCGCCTTCCTGTTCGTCGACCTGTTCGACAACTCCGGGACCCTGATCGGCGTCGCCAAGCGCGCCGGCCTGATGGGCAAGGACGGCCACATGCCGAAAATGGGCCGCGCGCTGATCGCCGACAGTACGGCGGCCATGGCCGGCTCGCTGCTGGGTACGTCGACCACTACCAGTTACATCGAATCCGCTGCCGGCGTCAGTGCCGGTGGCCGCACAGGCCTGACCGCCATCGTCGTGGCGATCCTGTTTCTGCTGGCGCTGTTCTTCTCGCCCCTGGCGGCCAGCGTTCCGGCATTCGCCACCGCACCAGCGCTGCTGTTCGTCGCCGTGCTGATGACTTCCGGCCTGGCGGAAATAGACTGGGACGACATCACCGTGGCTGCGCCGGTTGTGGTTACCGCGCTGGCCATGCCGTTCACCTATTCGATCGCCAACGGTATCGCCTTCGGCTTCATCGCCTGGACTGCCATCAAGCTGCTGTCCGGCCGTGCCCGTGAGCTGAACCCGGCACTGGTGATTCTGTCGATTCTGTTTGTGATCAAGTTGGGTTGGTTCAACGCATGAGTTTCGATTCCCAAGCCTACGCCGAACAACTCGAAGCCAAGGTCACGCGCTTGCGTGATCTGCTGGCACCGTTCGATGCACCTGCGCCGACGGTGTTTGATTCGCCTCTGCAGAACTTTCGCCTGCGCGCCGAATTCCGCCTGTGGCGCGAGGGCGGCGAACGGCATTACGCGATGTTCTCTCAGGACGACAAACGCACGCCGATCCTCATCGAAGAATTCCCGATTGCCAGTCTGCGCATCAACCAGTTGATGCCGCAGTTGAAGGCCGCGTGGCAAGCCAGTTCGGCGCTGAGCCACAAGCTGTTCCAGGTCGAATTTCTGACCACGCTGGCCGGCGACGCGATGATCACCCTGTGCTATCACCGTCCGCTGGACGAGCACTGGCATGCGGCAGCCACTCAGTTGTCGGCAGATCTCGGCGTGAGCATCATCGGCCGCTCCAAAGGCAAGCGCGAAGTGCTCGGGCAGGACTATGTCGTCGAGAAACTCGAAGTCGGCGGCCGCACCTTCAGCTATCGCCAGCCCGAGGGCGCATTCACCCAGCCCAACGGCACGGTGAACCAGAAGATGCTCAATTGGGCTTACGAAGCGCTGGGCGATCGCAGCGACGATCTGCTCGAGTTGTACTGCGGCAACGGCAACTTCACCCTGCCGCTGGCGACTCGCGTGCGCAAAGTGCTCGCTACCGAAATCAGCAAGACTTCGGTCAACGCGGCCCTGAGCAACCTCAGCGAAAACGCTGTGGATAACGTTACGCTGGTGCGTTTGTCCGCCGAGGAGCTGACCGAAGCGCTCAACGAAGTGCGCCCGTTCCGCCGCCTGCACGGCATCGATCTGAAGAGCTACGAATTCGGCAGCGTCTTCGTCGACCCGCCACGCGCCGGCATGGACCCGGACACCTGCGAACTGACCCGGCGCTTCGACAACATCCTCTACATTTCCTGCAACCCGGACACCCTGGCGGCCAACATCGCCCAGTTGCATGACACCCACCGCATTACCAAGTGCGCATTGTTCGACCAGTTCCCCTGGACCCATCACATGGAATCCGGTGTGCTGCTGACCCGGCGTTGATTGCGGGTAGTTGGTACGAGAAAGCCGTCGTGATTGACGGCTTTTTTGTGGGTGCTCTAAAAGATCGCAGCCTTCGGCAGCTCCTACATGTGGAACGCGGTTATCTGTAGGAGCTGCCGAAGGCTGCGATCTTTTGATCTGTGCGATCACCGAACATAAAACGCCAAGGTCATTTCTGTTCAATTGACCGATGTAACCATCTAGTACATTTTATCTCCACAGGCCGGAACCTCTCGGCCCATGCCAAAAACAATAAGTGGAGTTGCCCCCATGTCCCCTATCGTTCTGGTGCTTAACGGCCCGAACCTGAACCTGCTCGGCACCCGCGAGCCGGCGACTTATGGTCATGAAACCCTGGCCGATATTTCCGCGCTGTGTGGTCGCGCGGCTGACGAGTTCGGTCTGTCCGTGGAATTTCGCCAGACCAATCATGAAGGCGAGCTGCTCGACTGGATTCACGCCGCGCGTGGTCGTTGTGCCGGGATCGTGATCAATCCGGCGGCGTGGACGCATACGTCCGTGGCGATTCGCGATGCACTGGTCGCCAGTGAATTGCCGGTGATCGAGGTGCATCTGTCCAACGTCCACGCCCGTGAGCCGTTTCGTCATCATTCGTTTGTTTCCGGCATCGCCACGGCGGTGATGTGCGGGTTCGGCAGCCATGGCTATCGCCTGGCGCTGGAGCATTTCAGCCAGCGGTTGCAGAGGTAAGAACCATGTCGCGTTCCAAGGTGATACTCGCCGGGCTGATCGGCGCCGGGATTCAGGCTTCACGTACGCCGGCACTGCATGAGCACGAAGGTGATGCGCAGGGCCTGCGTTATCTGTACCAGCTCATCGACCTCGATCAATTGCACCTCGACAGCACGGCCCTGCCCGACTTGCTGCAAGCGGCGGAGCGGATGAATTACACCGGGTTGAACATCACTTTCCCGTGCAAACAGGCGGTCATCCCGCTGCTCGACGAGTTGTCGCCGGAAGCCCGTGGCATCGGCGCGGTGAACACGGTGGTGTTGAAGGACGGCAAGCGTGTCGGCCACAACACCGATTGCCTCGGTTTCGCCGAGGGTTTTCGCCGGGGTCTGACAGACGCTGCCCGTGAACGCGTCGTCCAGATGGGCGCCGGTGGGGCTGGCGCGGCAGTGGCCCACGCGCTGCTCAGCGAAGGCGTACGGCAATTGACGATTTTTGATGTTGATCGCGAGCGCGCGGAAAGTCTGGCGAACAATCTGAATCAACATTTTGGCGCCGGTCGCGCGCAGGCCGGAGCGGATTTGCCCGGGGCGCTGGCGCAGGCCGATGGCCTGGTCAACACCACGCCGATGGGCATGGCCAAGCTGCCGGGTTCACCGGTGCCGGCCGGGTTGCTACGCAAGGCAATGTGGGTCGCGGAGATCGTGTATTTCCCGCTGGAAACCGAACTGCTGCGCGACGCCCGCGCCTTGGGTTGCCGCACGCTGGATGGCGGCAACATGGCGGTGTTTCAGGCGGTGAAGGCGTTTGAACTGTTCAGCGGCGTGGTGCCGGATGTGCAGCGCATGCTCGAGCATTTTCAGAGCATGAATGGCTGAACAACAGGGTAACTCTTGTGGGAGCGAGCCTGCTCGCGAAGGCGTCGATTCAGTCAACGAACAGGGCGACTGACACACCGCTTTCGCGAGCGGGCTCGCTCCCACAGGGGGGATCGAGTCAGGCCTTCAGGTAGCGCAACACCGATTCGCAGATCATCTCGCGGTGGCGCTGCTTGATGGTTTCGTCCGGCAGGTCGATCTGGAAGATTTCTCCCAGCGTGTGGCGGTTCGACACGCGATAGAAGCAGAACGAACTGATCAGCAGGTGCACGTCCAGCGCATCGATGCCACGCCGGAACAAACCTTCGTCCGCGCCTCGTTGCAGAATCCCGCCCAAGGTGTCGAGGATCGTGTTGTTCAGCGCCTTGATCGCATCGGAACGCTTTACGTACTCGGCGTTGTGGATATTTTCGATGCTGACGATGCGCACGAAATCGACGTTGTGGTCATGGTGATCGAAAGTGAATTCCACCAGTCGACGGATCGCCAGCTCAGGCGGCAGTTCGTCCAGGTGCAGGCGGTTTTCCGTGCTGCGGATATCGCCGTAAAGCTTCTCCAGCACCTCGACGTACAACTGCTCCTTGCTGCCGAAATAGTAATAGATCATCCGCTTGGAGGTGTGGATACGCTCGGCAATCGCGTCGACGCGGGCACCGGACAAGCCCTGCTGGACGAACTCGACGATCGCCTCCTGGAGAATGTTTTCACGGGTCTTTTCCGGATTGTTCTTGCGACTCTTGCGCGGCACTGCGTCGGACTCGACAGCAGCGGCGGAAAGTTCTGAATTCATGGTCATCGCGGGCTCACGGCCATCACTGCACAAGCTGGCGATTATGGGCCGCGCGGGACAGTGAAGGAAGCCGCGCAGCCGGTGTTTAATCCCGCGTTTACGAATTCCCTACAACTTCGCCTGACGCACCGCACCGCTGCGCGATTTGGCCATCGCCGCCAGCCGCACCGCAACGTTGGCCGCGCCGTAGCCGGCATAGCCATTCTTGCGCTGGATGATCTCGAAGAAGAACCGCCCCTCGAACGGCTCGGTGTAGACATGAAACAACTCGCCGCCCTGGGCATCACGGTCGTAGAGCACGTTGTAATAGGCCAGTTCGCTGAGGAATTCATCGTCGAAATCGAAACGCGCGGCGAGGTCGTCGTAATAGTTCAGCGGGATGTCCAGCAGCGGCACACCGGCCTCCTTGGCGCGACTGACCTGGGCGAAAATGTCGTCACAATCGAAGGCGATGTGGTGCACACCGGAGCCGCGATAACTCGACAGCGCATGCGAAATGGCGGTGTTGCGGTTCTCGGAGATGTTCAGCGGCAGCCGGATCGAGCTGTCGCGACTGCGCAGTGCGCGGCTCTTCACCAGACCGTACGGATCGGGCAAGACCACTTCATCGTCGGCCTCGAAATCCAGCAGGCTTTTATAGAACAGCACCCAACTGTCGAGGCTGTCCGCCGGCAACGCCATGGCCATGTGATCGATACGCTTGAGGCCGCCGCCGGTCTGCGCGTCGGGCAACAGATTGAAATCGGTGCCGTAAACATCGGCGTCCGCATCGACCAGATAAATCAGGCTGCCGTCCGGTGCGCGCACCGCCGCCAGCTCCAGTTCATTCGGCCCGACCAGGCCGCGATAGGGCTGCCCCTTGTAAGCGACCGCGCGGGCCAGCGCACTGGCGCTGTCCTTGACCCGCACCGCCGTAGCGCACAGCGACGGGCCGTGGGCTTCGAAAAAGCTGTGGGCGAAGGAATACGGCTCGGAGTTGAGGATCAGGTTGATATCGCCCTGACGCAGCAGGCTGACACTCTTGGAGCGATGCTGCCCGGCCTTGGCAAAGCCGAGGCGTTGCAGCCAGTGACTGAGCTTCGCACCGAGGGATTCGTCGACGGCAAATTCGAGAAATTCCACGCCGTTGTATTCGCTGGCCGGCGGCGTTTCGAAAAGAATTTCACGGTTGGCCACCGGCGGCGCTTCCTGCTCGAGACGCTGACGGATCTTCTCTTCCAGATACAGCAGCGAGCGCAATCCGTCGGCAGCGTTGGCTCGCGGGGGCGCGGCGCGGAAGCCGTCGTTGAAGATTTCCAGCGACAACGGTCCGGTATAACCACTCTTGATGATCGGCGCGAGGAAACCCGGCAGATCGAATTCGCCCTGCCCCGGGAAACAACGGAAATGCCGGCTCCACTCCAGCACGTCCATGGCCAGGATCGGCGCGTCGGCCATTTGCACGAAGAAGATCTTGTCGCCGGGAATGTCGGCGATCGCGCCGGGATCGCCCTTCAGCGACAGGGTGTGAAAGCTGTCGAGCAGCACGCCGAGGTTGGGGTGATCAGCCTGACGGACGATGTCCCAGACCTGTTGATAAGTATTGACGTGACGGCCCCACGCCAGCGCTTCGTAACCGATGCGCAAGCCACGGGCGCCGGCGCGTTCGGCCAGCAGGCGCAAATCATCGACGAGGATTTGTTGATCGCCGACACTGTCCGGCGAGGCGTTGCTGCAGACCAGCACCAGGTCGGTGCCAAGTTCCTGCATCAGATCGAACTTGCGCTCGGCACGCTCGAGGTTGCGCGCCAGGCGATCGCGGCGGCAGCCTTCGAAATCACGGAACGGCTGAAACAGGGTGATGGCGATCCCCAGATCGGCGCACATCTGTTTAATTTCCCGGGGACTGCCGTCGTAGTAAAGGAGGTCGTTTTCGAAAATCTCCACGCCGTCGAACCCGGCGGCGGCAATGGCTTCGAGTTTTTCCGGCAGGGTGCCGCTCAAGGAAACGGTGGCAATGGAACGCTGCATGTTTCAACTCCCGGACTGCGCCGCTTTATCTTTACTGTAGGAGCTGCCGAAGGCTGCGATCGTTTGATCTTGATTACCAAAACAGCAAAATCAAAAGATCGCAGCCTTCGGCAGCTCCTACCGGGGAATGGGTTTTTATAGTGAGGGAAATTATTGGCTGCATCCCTGCGCGCAGCAATTTAAAGTGTACTACCCGGTTAGTTTTGCGTGCGATTATCGAACACTAAGGCGATTTGGCGAATTGACGATTTTTTGTTCACTGCCCAACATCGGTTGCACATCGAGTCCGGCCACTAACCACCGGGCAAGGTGTTCGACAGAAAAGAACACCAAATAACAAATCCAAAAACGGGTGGAACACATGATTCCTTCACAGACTTCCCGCATGGCTCCGGCCATGAGCACTGCCACGGGTGGCATTGGCGACAAGATCCGCGGCGCCATGGCCGTCGGCAAGACCCGCTGGGGCATGCTGGCGCTGGTGTTTTTTGCCACCACCCTCAACTACATCGACCGCGCCGCCCTCGGCGTCATGCAGCCGATCCTCGCCAAGGAAATGAGCTGGACGGCGATGGACTACGCCAACATCAACTTCTGGTTTCAGGTCGGCTACGCGATCGGGTTTGTCCTGCAGGGACGCCTGATCGACCGGGTCGGCGTCAAGCGCGTGTTCTTCTGCGCCGTACTGCTCTGGAGCCTGGCCACCGGCGCCCATGGCCTGGCGACCTCCGCAGTCGGCTTCATGGTCTGCCGCTTCATCCTCGGCCTGACGGAAGCGGCCAACTACCCGGCCTGTGTGAAAACCACGCGCCTGTGGTTCCCGGCCGGTGAACGCGCTGTCGCTACCGGCATCTTCAACGCCGGCACCAACGTCGGCGCGATGTTCACGCCGATGCTGCTGCCACTGGTCCTGCATGTGTGGGGCTGGCAAGCGGCGTTCCTGTGCATGGCGGCACTCGGCGGCATCTGGCTGCTGTTCTGGGGCTTGAAGTATTTCAATCCGGAAGACCATCCGACGGTGAAACAGTCGGAGCTCGATTACATCCAGCAGCAAGTCGAACCGGAACAGGCCCGCGTGCCGTTCAGCAAGATCCTGCGCATGCGCGGCACTTGGGCCTTCGCCCTCGCCTACTCGCTGACCGCGCCGGTGTTCTGGTTCTATCTGTACTGGCTGCCGCCGTTTCTCAATCAGCAATACAACCTCGGCATCAACGTGACGCAGATGGGTATTCCGCTGATCATCATCTACGTCACGGCTGACTTCGGCAGTGTCGGCGGCGGGATTCTGTCCTCGTTCCTGATCGGTCGCGGGATGAACTCGATCAAGGCGCGGCTGCTGTCGATGTTGCTGTTTGCCTGCTGCATCATCGGCGTGGTCATGGCCGCCGGCTCGGCGAATCTGTGGGTGGCGGTGGCGGCGATCTCGCTGGCGATCGGCGCGCATCAGGCCTGGACTGCGAACATCTGGAGCCTGGTGATGGACTACACGCCCAAGCACATGATGAGCACGGTGTTCGGCTTCGGCGGCATGTGCGCGGCGATCGGCGGGATGTTCATGACCCAGATCGTCGGCCACATCCTCACCGTTACCAACAACAACTACACGGTGCTGTTCACGCTGATTCCGGCGATGTACTTCCTCGCACTGACGTGGATGTACTTCATGGCACCGCGCAAGATTCCGACCGTCGAATAACCCGCTAAATTGCCCCTGTAGGAGCTGCGGAACGCTGCGATCTTTTGATCTTGCTGTTTAAGATCAAAAGATCGCAGCCTCGTTTCACTCGTCAGCTCCAAGGGATCTTTGCTCCCCCTTAGCGCCGGCTCTGCTGCCACGCTGCCGCCAATCCGCTGCAACAGATCACCGCGATACCGATCACCGTCAACCCGCTCGGGGTGTGATTGAACAGCAGCCAGCCCAACAACCCGGCAAAGACGATCTGGCAATAGCCGAACGGCGCCAGCAATGCCGGCGCGGCGTGACGGAAGGCCTGAGTCAGAAACAAGTGCGCAGTCATCCCGCAACTGCCCAGCGCCAGCATCAGCGCGGCATGAGGCAACGTCGGCACCTGCCAGAAGAACGGCACCAGCGCGCTCATCACCAGGGTATTGCACAGCCCGGCAAAGAAGTTGCTGGTGGTCGGGCTGTCCACTTCGGCGAGCTTGCGCGTCAGCAGCTGGTAGAAGCAGAAGAACAGCGCCGAGCAGAACGGCAGCAGGATTGCCGGGGTGAACAGTTCGCCGCCCGGGTGGACGATGATCAGCACGCCGATGAAGCCGCAGATCACCGCGATCCACTGTCCGCGCGTCACTCGTTCCTTGAGCAGCGGCACCGATAACGCCGTCACCAGTACCGGCGCGAGAAAGTTGACCGACGTGGCTTCCGCCAGCGGGATGTACAGCAGCGCCGTGGTGAAAAACAGGCTGGTGCCGAGCAGGCACAGGGCACGGGCGAGCTGCCATAACGGTTTTTTCGTACGCAGAACGCGCAAACCGGACTGCGGCAGGAAGATCCCCGCCATCAACAAGGTGTGCACCACATAGCGCGCCCACACCACCATCACGATCGGATAAAAACCGGAGAGGTATTTCGACAACGCGTCGTGGCTGGAAAACAGGAACGTCGCCACGACAATCAGCAAAATCCCCTTGAAGGGCTGGTTGACACCGGAGAGCGGGGTGCTGACGGTCATTGGCAATCTCTGAAAAAATACCCGGGCGAGCGTGCGCGCTGGCGGCAATCGTTGTGGCAATCATAGTCGGCCGAGCTTTCAGCAACCGCACAGGTTGCACTCTTCTGCGCCGGGAAACCGCCGTTGAGCAAAACCGTGACGCAAGATTCCCGCCACTTCGGCGCCCGGCCAGTGTGCAACATCACAGACTGCCGTCGAAACGGCGGGTTCATGAATCGGCAGAAGAAATCCCACTCGGGATTGAATTCACGGCCCGCTCGACCGTCAATACCAGGCCCGCACCATGTGGGCGCGTGTGCATGGACGGACGACCGGACTGGCGCCACACTCACACAGCGGCAACACTCATCACTAGCAGATTCATCACCGGCAATAAAAGAGGATTCCCACATGCTATGGAAAAAAGGCCGACGCAGTGACAACGTCGTCGACGCCCGGGGTGATGATGCCGGCGGTGGCGGCGGCATGCGCTTCGGTGGCGGCAAGGGCCTGAGCCTGACCGCCATCGTGCTGATCGTCGGCATCGGCTGGCTCACCGGCCAGGACCCGCTGCAGATCCTCGGCCAGTTGACCGGCCAGATGGAACAACCGGCGCCCACCTCGCAAACCCGCCAGGCGCCACCGGCCAATGATGAACAGGCTGAATTCGTCCGCTCGATCCTCGGCGACACCGAAGACACCTGGGGTCCGATCTTCCAGCAGGCCGGACGCCAATACAAAGACCCGACACTGGTGCTGTTCAGCAATCGGGTGAACTCCGCGTGCGGCATGGCCACTTCTGCCACCGGCCCGTTCTATTGCCCGGCAGACCAGAAGGTCTATCTGGACATGGCGTTCTTTCAGGAAATGTCGCAGCGCTTCAAAGCCGCCGGCGATTTCGCTCAGGCTTACGTGATTGCGCACGAAGTCGGCCACCATGTGCAGACGCTGCTGGGCGTCTCGGCGAAGATGCAGGCGGCGCGTCAGCAAGGCCGGCAGATGGAAGGCGACGGCGGCTTGCTGGTTCGCCAGGAATTGCAGGCCGACTGTCTTGCCGGCGTCTGGGCGTATAACGCGCAGAAACGCCTGAACTGGCTGGAACCCGGCGACATCGAAGAAGCCTTGAACGCCGCCAACGCCATCGGCGATGATCGCTTGCAGCAACAGGGCCAGGGCCGTGTGGTCCCGGACTCGTTTACCCACGGTACGTCAGCGCAAAGGGTGCGCTGGTTCAAAACCGGATTCGCGCAAGGCCAGGTAAGCCAGTGCGACACCTTCGCGGCGAAAACCCTGTAAATGCATAAATGGCTCGTGGCGTTATTGTTCATCGTCGGCACCGCGCAAGCGGCCGGCGTCGATGCGATCAGCCCCGGTCGCCTGCAACTCAAGGCCGGGGAGATGGCAGTGGGCATCGGCCCGGCACCGGAGAAGATCGAGCGGGTGCTGATCGTCATTCACGGTCGCCTGCGCAACGCCGAGACCTACCGCAAAAGCGCGGAAAGCGCCGCCGAACTCGCCGGGCAGACCGCGCACACGCTGGTGATCGCTCCGCAGTTTCTCAATGAAAGCGACGTCACCCTGTACTCCTTGCCGCCAACGGTGCTGCGCTGGCAGGGCAACGAGTGGATGGGCGGCGGCTTGTCCAGCGGGCCAAATCCGCTGAGCTCCTACGCGGCGCTGGATGAAATCGTCGCGCGGGTCAGCGATCGCAAACAGTTTCCGGACGTGAAGCAGATCGTGATCTTCGGCCACTCCGGTGGGGGTCAGGTGGTGCAGCGTTACGCCCTGCTGGCCAAGGATCAGCCAGCGCTCAAGGCCAACGGCATTCGCTTGCGCTATGTAGTGGCCAATCCTTCTTCTTATGCGTACTTCAACGAGCAGCGGCCAGTGGCGTTCGACCACGCACAATGCCCGGGCTTCAATCGCTGGAAGTACGGCCTGGCGGACATGCCGGTGTATGCCGGCGGGCAAACGCCGTTGCAGGTCGAGAGCGCTTACGTCAAACGCGAGGTGATTTATCTGCTCGGGCAGCAGGACGTCGACCCGGAACATCCGGCGCTGGACAAGAGCTGCGCGGCCGAGGCGCAAGGGGCTTACCGCTTGATGCGCGGAAAAATGTATTTCGGCTACTTACTGCGCCGGCATCCCGAGGGGGTCAATCAGCGGCTGATTGAAGTGCCTGGGGTCGGGCATGACGGGGATGGCATGCTGACGTCGGCGGAGGGGCAGAAGGCTTTGTTTGATCAGTGAGTTTTCTAATGAATCCACCGGCCCCTTCGCGAGCAGGCTCGCTCCCACATTTGGAATAAATGCCACACTCGGAATGCATTCCCCTGTGGGAGCGAGCCTGCTCGCGAAGGCGTCCGATCAGACAACAACGATCTCAGGCCTGCAGCATCCGCCGCAACTCGACACAATCCTTCGCATGCCAATCGGTCAACTCCGGCCACGGGTTATCCGGCAGGTTCACCAACACCGTCCGCGCCCCCGCTGCTCGACCGCAATCCAGATCAAAGCGGTAATCGCCGACCATCACCATGTCACTGGCCGGCACTTGCCAGGCCTCGGCCAGTTTCAGCAAACCGCCCGGATGCGGCTTCGGCGGTGCTTCGTCGCGACCCAGCACATCCTCGACCGCGAAGCAGTCGGCCAGGCCGATCGCCTCCAGCGTCACGTGCGCCAGCTCCCGCGCATTGCGCGTGAGAATGCCGAGGCGATAACCGCGCGCATGCAGGTCGCGCACCAGCTCCACCGCGCCGGTGGCCGGGGTCGAGCCCAGCGCCAGATCGCGTTCATGCTCGAGCAACCAGGCATGCTTGGCCGCTGCTTCATCCGCTGGCAATGCAGCGAGGTGGGTGAGGATGTCATCCTCCGGCGGAATCGCCAGTGCCACCCGAATCGCCGCGAAATCATGCACGGCGACAGTCAGCGTGCCGTCCATGTCGAACACCCAATGACGAACCTCGGTCAGGCTCATGCCCAGTCCTTGCGATGGCGGATCAGACCTTCCTGAGTCACCGAAGCGACCAGTTGCCCGGCACGGTTGAACACGCTGCCACGGGAAAAACCACGGGAGTTGCCGGCCCACGGGCTGTCCATCGCGTAGAGCAACCAGTCATCGGCGCGCAGATCATTGTGGAACCACAGCGCGTGATCAAGGCTGGCGACCTGCATGTCCTTCTGCCAGACCGACTTGCCGTGGGGCAGCATCGACGTGGTCAGCAGGCCGAAGTCCGAGGCATACGCCAGCAGGTATTTGTGCAGCGCCGGGATGTCGGCCAAGGCGCCGTCGGCGCGGAACCACACGTACTTCAGCGGATCGGCCGGTTGCGGGTTGTACGGGTCTTTTTCGGTAACCGGGCGTACTTCGATCGGTTTCGGACACAGCAGTTTTTCACGCATGTGCTCGGGAATCAGGTGCGCTCGCTGCTGGATCAGTTCCAGTTCCGAGGGCAGGTTTTCCGGGCCGACCACCACGGGCATCTGGCCCTGATGCTCGAAGCCTTTTTCGTCGTACTGGAACGAAGCGCTGCACGTGAAGATCGGGTGGCCCTTCTGAATCGCCGTCACGCGGCGGGTGCTGAAGCTGCCGCCATCACGCACGCGATCAACCGAATAGACCACCGGCAACTTGGCATCGCCCGGGCGCAGGAAATAACCGTGCAGCGAGTGCACATGGCGCGCCTCTTCCACCGTCTGACTGGCGGCCGACAGCGACTGGCCGAGCACCTGACCGCCGAACAACTGGCGGAACCCCAGATCCTGACTACGACCACGGAACAGGTTTTCTTCGATCGGTTCCAGGGTCAACAGATCGACCAGATCTTCCAGCACTTGGCTCATTCAGACACTCCTCACACAAAGCAATGGCCGCGCAGTCTTGGCTGCGGCGGACGATTCAGGTTCTGGCACGGGCCAAATACGATGGCGGCCATTGTAAACGTCCGTGTCGGCTTATTCATGCAAGGTTTGCAGCCATTGTTCGCGGCTGATGCGATACAGAACATGGCGGCGCAACGGGTGATCGAGCGCAACCTTGGGGTGATCGAAATCATCCTGCGGATCGTGATGCATGCCGATCGCCTGCATGACCTTCTCCGACTGCGCGTTCTGCCCGGCGGTAAACGAGACGATTTCCTCCAGTTTCAACTGGTCGAAACCCGCGCGCAGAGCCGTCCACGCCGCTTCGCTGGCGTAACCCAGGCCCCAGTGTTCCTTGGCCAGACGCCAGCCGATCTCCACCGCCGGGGTGAACGGCGCATCGAAGCCGACCACGCCCAACCCGGTAAAACCGATGAACTCGCCCGTGTCCTTGCGCTCCAGTGCCCACAGGCCGAAGCCGTGCTCGGCGAAATGCCCGCGCACGCGGCCGATCAATGCGGCGCTTTCGAGCCGGGTCAGCGGCGCCGGAAAGTAGCGCATCACCTGCGGATCGGCGCACATCGCGGCGAATGCCGGCAAATCCTCATCCTGCCACTGACGCATCAACAACCGCGCGCTTTGCAGCTCCAGTATCGGCTCCATCGTCCCCTCCATTTCCATGCCGTTGAGTCTACATCGCTGGTAGGATCGTTCATTCTTTCCCAGGTTCTGCGCGAAACAAGCCATGCCTTTGCCGTTGATCTACCACGAAGACTACAGCCCCGAGTTTCCTGCGGAGCACCGCTTCCCCATGGACAAGTTTCGTCTGTTGCGCGATCACCTGGTCGACAGCGGCCTGACCCGCGACGCCGACCTGCTGCGCCCGCAGATCTGCCCCAACGACATCCTCGCCCTCGCCCATGACCGCAGCTATATCGAACGCTACATGAGCGGCGAGTTGTCCCGCGAAGACCAACGGCGCCTCGGCCTGCCGTGGAACGAGGCGCTGGCGCGACGCACCGTACGTGCGGTGGGCGGTTCGATCCTCGCGGCAGAGCAAGCGCTGGAACATGGCCTGGCCTGTCATCTGGCCGGCGGCACCCATCACGCTCACTACGATTACCCCGCCGGCTTCTGCATCTTCAATGACCTGGCGATCATCAGCCAGTACCTGTTGCAGAGCGGCCGGGTCAATCGCGTGCTGATCTTCGATTGCGACGTGCATCAGGGCGACGGCACCGCGCGGATTCTCCACGACACGCCGGAGGCGATTACCGTTTCCCTGCACTGCGAGAAGAATTTTCCCGCACGCAAAGCCGAAAGTGACTGGGACATCCCGCTGCCCAAAGGCATGGGCGATGCCGACTATCTGCAGGTGGTCGATGACACGCTCAATTACCTGCTGCCGCTGTATCAACCGGATCTGGTGCTCTACGACGCTGGCGTTGATGTGCACAAGGACGATGCCCTCGGTTATCTGCAACTGACCGACGACGGGGTGGCCGAGCGCGATGAACGGGTGATGCGCCATTGTCTGGGCCGCGACATCCCGGTGGTCGGGGTGATCGGCGGCGGCTACAGCAAGGATCGCCACGCCCTCGCCCGCCGCCACGGCATCCTCCATCACAGCGCGCAACGAGTGTGGGATTCACACGGCTGTCATTGAAACGTGCTGCGTTACCCACAATCGCTGTGGAACTGCCTGTGGATAACCTGAGTGAAAGGGACTGCAGGCCATGCTGGCCAAGGCGCCCAGCGCACTGTTTGTTTTTTAACCAGCCTCGAAATACACCGCAGCCCCGGTGGGAGCGAGCCTGCTCGCGAAAGCTTTAGCACCTACAACATCTAATTGACTGACAGACCGCGTTCGCGAGCAGGCTCACTCCTACAGGGGTTCAGCGCTGTTAGAATGCGCGCCTTGTCCCGCCATACCGCAGCGCACCCCCATGACCCAGAACTCCGCCCCCGCCAACACCCACGTCGCTATCATCGGCGGTGGCCCCGCCGGCCTGATGGCAGCCGAAGTGCTGAGCCAGGCCGGAATCCGCGTCGACGTGTACGACGGCATGCCCTCGGTCGGGCGCAAGTTCCTGCTGGCTGGGGTCGGCGGCATGAACATCACCCACTCCGAAGCGTACCCGGCGTTCCTCTCCCGCTACGCTGAACGCGCACCGCAGATCGCCCCGCTGCTGCGCGCATTCGATGCCGATGCCTTGTGCCAGTGGATTCACGATCTGGGCATCGAAACCTTCATCGGCAGCTCCGGCCGCGTGTTCCCCACCGACATGAAAGCCGCGCCACTGTTGCGCGCCTGGCTCAAACGCCTGCGCGACAGTGGCGTGGTTATCCACACACGCCATCGCTGGCTCGGTTGGAACGCAAGCGGCACATTGCGCATCGCCAGTCCGCAAGGCGAAATCAGCGTAAACCCCGACGCCACCCTGCTCGCCCTCGGCGGCGGCAGTTGGTCGCGCCTGGGCTCGGATGGCGCGTGGATGTTGCCGCTGGAGCAGCACGGCGTGGATCTGGCACCGTTGCAGCCAAGCAATTGCGGCTTCGAGGTGCAGGCCTGGAGCGAGCTGATGGTGAGCAAATTCGCCGGCGCGCCGCTGAAAAACATTGCCATCGGTTTGAACGACGACATCCCGCGCTTGGGCGAATGCGTGATCACCGCGACCGGCATTGAAGGCAGCCTGATCTATGCGCTGTCGGCGCCGATTCGTGAGGAAATCAATCGCTATGGCGCAGCGGTTATCCACATCGACCTACTGCCCGGCCGGCCTGTGGATAAATTGCAGGCAGCCCTGAGCAAACCACGCGGCTCGCGCTCAATGGCCAAGCATCTGCACAGTCAGGTGGGGATTGATGGGGTTAAAGCAGCGTTGTTGCGCGAGCTGACCGATGCCGAAACCTTCGCCGATCCGGCGCTGTTGGCCCGAGCGATCAAAGCGTTGCCGCTGACTCTGGTGAAAACCCGTCCACTGGACGAAGCGATCAGCAGTGCCGGTGGCGTAAGGTTCGAAGCGATGGATGAGCGCTTGATGCTCAAGGCGCTGCCGGGGGTGTTTTGTGCGGGCGAGATGCTCGACTGGGAAGCGCCGACCGGAGGCTATTTGCTGACCGGGTGTTTTGCCAGCGGGCGGGCGGCTGGGTTGGGTATTGTGCAGTGGCTTAAGCACAAACCCCTGTAGGAGCTGACGAGTGAAACGAGGCTGCGATCTTTTGATCTTCAAAAATCAACATCAAAAGATCGCAGCGTTCCGCAGCTCCTTCAGGGAAACGCATCCCCAATGTGGGAGCGAGCCTGGTCGCGAAGACGTCCTTACAAACGCTTCATCAAATCAAGGCTTGCGCTTACGCGGTCCGGTATTGAACACCGGCACTTTGCGCACCGGCTTGATCGATGGCTCCGGTGCCGAGGTCTCGCCGCTGTCGACCCACTTGCCCAGATTGCGCTTACCACCGCCACCGCCCGACGCTTTCGGCTTCTTCGGTTTTTTCGGTTTCTTGATCACCTGACCGCTGGCATCGGTGTCCGGCACGCGGTGCTCGGGTTCGAAATCCGGCTCGTTCTGGCGCTTCAGGTTCTGCCGCGTCAGCATTTCGATGGCCGAGAGCATGTTCACTTCATCGGCACACACCAGCGAGATCGCCTCACCGGTGGCACCTGCGCGGCCAGTGCGGCCGATGCGGTGAATGTAATCCTCGGCGACGATCGGCAGATCGAAGTTGACCACCAGCGGCAGGTCTTCGATGTCCAGACCACGGGCGGCGACGTCGGTCGCCACCAGAATCTGCACTTCGCTGAGCTTGAACCGGTCCAGCGCGCGCTGGCGCGTAGCCTGGGGTTTGTCGCCATGGATGCCGTCAGCATTCACACCGAGGCCCTGAAGTTTTTCCACCAGCGCATCGACGCCGTTGCGGGTCTTGGCGAACACCAGCACCTGCTTCCACTTGTTCTTGCGCATCAGGTGCACGAACAGTTCGGCCTTGCGCTTCTTGTCTACGGTGACGATCCACTGCTTGACCGTGTTGGCAGCGACGTTGCGCGGGCTGACTTCGACGCTCAAAGGATCATTGAGCATCTGCCCGGCAAGCAGGCGGATGTCATCGGAGAAGGTCGCGGAAAACAGCAGGGTCTGGCGTTTTTTCGGCAGCATGCGGTAAATGTTCGCCAGTTCTTCGGAGAAGCCCAGGTCGAGCATACGATCGGCTTCATCCAGCACCAGCGTTTGCAGTTGATCGAGTTTCAGCGCGTTCTGGCGGAACAGGTCGATCAAACGGCCGGGTGTGGCGACCAGCACATCGACGCCGCCGCGCAGCTTCATCATCTGCGGGTTGATGCTGACACCGCCGTACACCGCGTACGTGCGCAACGGCAGGTTTTCCGCGTACTGGCGCACGGCTTCGTGGACCTGCTCGGCCAGCTCGCGGGTCGGCACCAGAATCAGCGCACGCGCCGAATTGGCGGTGACTTTCGGCCCTTCCATGGTCAGCAACTGCAACAGCGGCAAAGCGAAACCGGCAGTTTTACCGGTGCCGGTCTGG
The DNA here is from genome assembly GCF_900187595.1 of Pseudomonas sp. Irchel 3F6. Classification (NCBI taxonomy): domain Bacteria; kingdom Pseudomonadati; phylum Pseudomonadota; class Gammaproteobacteria; order Pseudomonadales; family Pseudomonadaceae; genus Pseudomonas; species Pseudomonas sp. Irchel 3F6. The sequence continues at coordinate 141,676 of NZ_FYDP01000007.1, forward strand.
GCGGCTGCCATCAGGTCACGACCGGCCAGCACCGCCGGAATGGCTTGCGCCTGCACCGGCGTCGGGGTCTGGTAGCCGAGCGTCTCGAGGGAGCGCAGCAAGGGTTCGATCAGGCCAAGGGAGGCGAAAGTCATGGGAGTACCGTAGGAAAAAATGACGCGGGGATGCAATGCCGCGCAGTTTACCCTAATTCGTACGCGCTTCCGTCGGAACGGCTTTCGCCTCTTCCACGGGTGGCTGCGCAGGTCGACGCCACTGCGGCAGGCTGATCAGCAGCACGGCGCTGATGATCACCAGCATCGCCAACGCTTCTTCGATGCCGATGGTCTCGCCGACAAACACTACACCGAGCAACACCGCCACCGCCGGGTTGACGTAGGCGTAACTGGTCGCTGCCGCCGGGCGCACGTGTTTGAGCAGATACATGTAGGAATTGAAGGCGATGATCGAGCCAAAGAAGATCAGATAGGCCAGCGCCAGCCAACCCTCGAGCGACGGCATGGCTTGCAGGTGCTCGCCGCTCAGCGCACTGCCGATCAGCAAGACCACGCCGCCGACGAGCATTTCCACCGCACTGGCCATGGCCCCCGCCGGCAATGGCAGGTATTTGCTCCACACCGAACCGAACGCCCAGCTCGCCGCCGCGAAGATCAGCAACATCGCGCCGAGCGGGCTCGATTGCAGGTTGGAACCCATGTTGAGCATGGCGATGCCAATAATCCCCAACGCCACACCGGCCCACTCCAGCCGCGTATTGCGCGCGCCCCAGAAGTAGCCGAACAACAAGGTGAACAGTGGCACCGTCGCCACCGCCAGCGCAGCAACACCTGAAGCCACCCCGGTGTGCTCTGCCACGCTGACCGCGCCATTACCAAAACTGAGCAGCAGAATGCCGACCAGCCCCGCCGCTTTCCACTGCGCCCAGGTCGGCGCCGCAGCCCCGCGCCAGCGCAGCCAGGCGTACATCAAGCTGCCGGCAATGACGAAGCGCACCCCGGCCAGCAACAGCGGCGGCCAGTATTCGACGCCGATGCGAATCACCAGACAGGTCGATCCCCAAATCACGTACAACGCAAAAAACGCAGCGATCAACGGCAGGGAAAAACGGCGCAAGGCAGGCATGGGCAGCTCGACAGTCAGATTCGGTGAACGGTTTATTCTAGAAAGGCCGCCGCGCAAAAATAAGTTACAAAACCTGTTTTTCGCGCCGGTACACTTTTGCATGAAAGCAACTGAGACCGCTAAGGTCCTTGTGGGAGCGAGCCTGCTCGCGAAAGCGGTGTATCAGTCACAGTTGCGTTGAATGACACACCGCATGGATCGTCCCCACGCTCCGCGTGGGAATGCCTCAACGGACGCTCTGCGTTCGGCTTTGAAAGGGACGCGGAGCGTCCCGGGCTTCATTCCCACGCTGGGCGTGGGAACGATCAGTCGGAGTACCCGGGATCAGCGATAACGCTGCAGATGCTCGCCGACTTTCGCCGCAGGGACTTTCTGCAACTTGCACAGCAGGTCGTGATTCAACTCGCGCACCCCGTGCTTGCCCCGCAACTCTTCCGCCAAATGCGCCATCAGATTGGCCGCCATCTCGGCATCGGCCATGGCCCGGTGAGCCTGGCCCGTATGCGGCAACTGCGCGAAAGTGGTGAGCGTGCCGAGCTTGTGATTCGGCGCCGCCGGCATCAGGCGCCGCGCCAGCAGCAGTGAACAGGCGAAATTCTGCAGGCGTGTGCGTTTGATCCGCCCCAGTTCGAAATCCCAGAACTTCTGGTCGAACGAGGCGTTGTGCGCCAGCAACGGCGTGCAGCCGACGAATTCGTTGACCTCTTCCATCACCCGCTCGGCCGGCGGCGCGGTGCGCAGCATGGCGTTGCTGATGCCGGTCAGTTGCTCGATGAACGCGGGGACGCGCACGCCGGCGTTCATCAGGCTCTGGTAACGCTCGACGATGCGGCCGTTTTCCAGCATGACCACGGCGATTTCCGTGGCGCGGCAGCTGCTGTTCGGCGACAGGCCGGTGGTTTCAAAGTCGATGACTGCAATGCGTTCCAAACCGGGGTGTACTCCGTTCAAATCTATTGTTCAGCTCAGCTCTTGAGCAACAGTGCGCCTTCGATCGGCACGTAGCGGCTGGCGGCGCGGATCAGCGAGTTGGCGGTAAGGCCAGGGACGCCGTAGGCCACCGCTTGCACGCCGTGCTTGTTGATGATGCGCTCGAGCAGCATGTCGAAATCGCCGTCACCGGAAGCCAGTACCACTTCGTCGACATGGTCGGCGGCGTCCATGATGTCCAGGGTAATGCCCACGTCCCAGTCACCCTTGGCCGAGCCGTCGCTGCGCTGGATGTAGGGCTTGAGCTTCACGATGAAGCCGAGGTTGCGCAGGATCTGCTGAAACTGCTGCTGCTTGCTGTCGCCACGGTCGATCGCGTAGGCGTAGGCCTCGACGATCTGCCCGTTCTTGCTGATGTCCGCCCACAATGCGGCGTAGTTGAAGTGGCAACCATAGGCCTGACGCACGGTGTAGTAGAGGTTCTGCACATCGGCGAACACTGCGATTTTTTTCACCGGAGTTCCTGTGGGCGCACAAGCGCACGAAGCGGGGTCAGGCGATCAGGCCTGAAAAAGGCGCTCAGTATGCCAGCCAAGAGAAAGATTCAGCGAATAATCACCGGCTGGCGCCGAGGTGTCCCTGACAAACGGTGTTGTGGCGAGGGGATTTAGCGAAACGTCGCACCGCCCCGCTGGGCTGCGGAGCAGTCCTCGCTTCAATCAGGAAAAGCGGGGCTGCTGCGCAGCCCAACGGGGATAAATCCCCTCGCCACATGGGTCGATGTCAGCCTTGAAAGGCTATGTCAGACGAAAGAGTCGTCGTCATCGAAGAACGACGAATTGTCGCTGCTGTAATCGGCGTCGCTGAAACCGCCCTGGTCATTGCCCGAGAAGCCGTTGTCCGCCACGCGCTGATCATCGCCCCAGCCGTTGTTGCTCTGGTCGGCGACCTGCGCCGGTTCTTCCTTGATGACCTCGACGATTTCTTCCGGTTGCTGATTATGGTGGAACAGGCTGCTGATGCCCTGCGCCAGCATCACACCGCCGGCCACGCCAGCGGCGGTTTTCAGCGCGCCGCCGAGGAAGCTGTTGCCCGCCGCCGGGGCTGCCTGCTGCGCATAGTTGGGCGGCGCGGCGCCGAAGCTCTGTTGTGGCGCCGGTGCCTGGTAGCTCTGCTGCTGTGCCGGTTCACGCCAGCCGCCGGAGGACGACGGCGCTGCGCTCTGGCTCGGCGCCGGACGTGAATTGCCGCCACCAAAAATGCTCGACAGGAAGCCACCGCTACCGCTCGCGGCCGGTGCGCCGCTCTGGGCCTTGGCCGATTGCAGCTCGGCCTGCAGGCGCTGGACTTGCTGGGTCAGCTGCTTGTTCTGCTCATCGAGGCTTTTCAGCGCGGCCTCTTGCACCAGAATCGCCTGGGTCATGAAATAACCTGCCGCCGGTTGGCGCGTCAGGTGTTCCTTGATCCGCGTCTCGGCCTGGGCGTCGCGCGGGGCTGCCTCCGTTTCGGCCTGTTGCAGCCGGGAAAACAGTCCATCGATCAGGGTTTGCTCTTCGCTGTTCATGGCGACCTCGTAGATTGCCGGTAATAACGTGCCCGCCCCCACTCTGGGCGCGGTGCTCTCCTGTAATGGAGACAGTGTCAAAACGTTTCAATGACCTTTACCGAATGTTTACGTTTGTGTCGGCCCGCGTTGCATCGGTTAAAGTGAGCCACTGTTTTCGACCTGCGATACCGACTGATGAATGCCCTCGAAGTACTGCGCGACTCTTTGTATTTTTTCAAACGCCATCTGGGCAGCATCGTGCAGTTGTGCCTGCCACTGGTGATCGTCGAAGCTTTCTTGCAGCAGGCGGTCGATCACGCCACCGGGCCGGACACCTTCGCCGGAGTCAGCATCATCGTCGGCCTGCTGGTGTATCCGCTGTACACCGCCGCGCTGATCCTGTTTCTCGATGCGCGCAGCCGTGGCGAGTCGCCGCGCAACCGCGACCTGCTGGCGATGGCCGCAACCCTGTGGCCACGCTTCGCCGTGCTGACCGCGCTCAATACCTTGCTGATTCTGCTGGGCCTGTCGCTATACTTCCTGCCGGGCCTGATGCTGATGGTCATGCTCGCCTTCGCTGAATACCTGCTGGTGCTGCGCGGCCTCGGGCCGTTGCAGGCGATGAAGGAAAGCCTGCGCCTGACGCGCGGGCACTTCTGGCGCATCCTGCTGTGCATTCTCTGCGTGATGACTCCGTTGTGGTTGCTCAAGGGCGCGACGCTGGCGGTGTACCCCGAACCGCAGAATCCGCTGATTGCCGGGCTGATCGACAGCGCTCACAGCTTTCTGCAACTGTTCACCAGTGTGGTGCTGTTCCGCCTGTTCATGCTGATCAGCGAATTGCCTGACAAACGTAACGGAGCGGTCTGACCGCGCCGTGCTTGGGCTTCGCGGCTGCCGTCAGGTATGCTCGGGGCCACTTCCTGTAACGCTATAAGCCGAGCCATGACCCGTCTGCTGCGCTACACCCTGCTTCTCGTCATCCTTGCCGTCGTCCTGTTCGGCGTACTGCTGTTCAGCCTGACCTGGCGCCCCGATGCCCGCGAAACCCTGCCGGTCAGTTGCAGCACCACGGCGCCGACGCTGGTGCCCGGGCAAGCACTGAAAGTCATGACCTGGAACGTGCAGTTCCTCGCCGGCAAGCGCTACGTATTCTGGAATGACCTGGCTCAGGGCGACGACGAAGCGCCGACCGCCGAAGACATGGCCTTCAGCCTCGACGAAGTGGCGCGGGTGATCCGCGACGAACAACCCGATGTGGTGTTGTTGCAGGAGCTCGACGACGGCGCCAAGGCCAGCGATTACCAGAACCAGCTCAAACTGTTGCAGGAACGTGTCGCCGATCTGTACCCGTGCAGCACCAGCGCCTTCGACTGGAAAGCCGATTTCGTCCCCGAGCCCCATATCTACGGCAGCGTCGGCCGCCAGTTGGCGACGTTGAGTCGCTATCGCATCGAACACGCCGAACGCCTGCAACTGCCCGTGGCCCCGAGCAACTTCATCAGCCGCCAGTTCCAGCCCAAAGATGCTTTGCTGGCAGTCAAACTGCCGCTCAGCGATGGCGGACAACTGACCGTATTCAACACACACTTGCAGCGGGCCAGCCAGGCAGACGGCAACGTGCAGGCGCAAGTCGCTGCCGTGGCCAAAGTGCTCGACAAGTATGAAAGCCAGGGCCTGCCCTGGCTGATCGGTGGCGATTTCAATCTGCTGCCGCTGGGCCAGTACCGACGCCTGCCCGCCGAGCGACGCACGCCCTACTCTGCCGACAGCGAACTGCATCTGCTGTGGGACAAGTACCCGATGATCCCGACCAACAATGAAGCCGGCGGCATCGACCGGGCCAAATGGCTGACCCATTACCCCAACGACCCCGGGCTCAACGGCCCGGATCGCACGGTGGATTATCTGTTCTACAGCCCGAAGCTCAAACGCCTGCAAGCACAGGTGCGGCAGGACGATACCTTGCGCATCTCCGACCACTTGCCGGTGATTGCGCGGTTCCTCCTGCCCGCTGCGCCCTGAGCGCTCTGACCTTAGAAGCCGGGCGGAATGTAACCGGGGACAAACCGGACGCCCAGGCACTTGCCATGCAGGATTCGCCCGTCCTCGATCAGGAACTGTGCAATCTTCTTCTGTTGATCGATCTTCGCCTGCAATTTGCAATCGGAACTGTGCCCAACTTGCTGATAATGCTCGGTGTACACCATGCCGTTGCCGGTATGGGTCATCGAAGTGCCAGCCGCTTCGGTGGTGGTCCAGCTCGCGGACTTGTACCAGGTCAGCACGGCCAAGGGTTCGCCATTTGGGCCGATTTCTTTTTTCATCGAATCAGGCGTGCCGAACAGGTCCAGTGCTTCCTGGAGATCGCGGCCCTCCCAGCGGCTCTGCGCGATAGTGCCACAACCGCTCAATATCAATCCTGCCACCAGGGTTGCCAGCCACAAACGTGTGTAAGTCATTGGATGCCCCGGCTTATTTCTTGAGTTCGAGCAGGCTGTCGATGTTGTCCATCATCTGGCTCTTTTGCTGAATCGGCGCGAGCTTGAAGAACATCTGCTGCAGCATCTCGATCATCTGCAGGTATTCCATCTTGCCCACGGCGGCCATGTCGTTTTTCGCGCGACTGCCAGGGGCGCAGGCAAACTTCAGCGCTTGCTGGACCCAGAACTCTTCGGGGGTCTGCCATTGATTGGCAACTTTCAGATGACGCATGGTGTAGGCGAGGCGCTCGATGGACTGGCCATTGATAAAACGCACCTTGCCCGTAGAGCATTGGGCTTCGAGGTTGTAGACGTCGATCATCGGTTTGCCCGGCTCTTCATACACCAGGGTCACTGCGACCATGGTCGCGCCTTTGGTTTTCTGCGAAGGCACGACCGAGGTGGCATCGGCGACGTACATGATGTTTTTCTGGGGCACGCCGTTGCCGTAGATAATCCACCAGTCGCCAATCGGGTTGGACTCTTCGGCCATTGTCGGATTAGAGGCGGCCAGCAGCGCAGCCGACAAGAAGATCAACTTCTTGAACTTGAAGAAAGAGCTCATGGGCAGTTCCGTTCCTTGGGCGCAAGTTGTCAGGCAACAAGGCTTGATATTGTTCAGGCCGCGATTTTGGGAGCCTGAACAAACAAGGGCAATTAGCACGGATGGGCTAATGGCGCGCTGCCATTGTGTTCAGGTACCGCGTGGCTTTGCCCGCGCGGTGGCTTCGGCGACCAAGGGATCGTCCGGCCAATAATGCTTCGGATAACGCCCCTTCAGATCCTTCTTCACCTCGGCATAGGTGCTGCGCCAGAAGTTGGCCAGGTCCTGCGTGACCTGCACCGGTCGCCGCGCTGGCGACAGCAGATGCAGCTTGACCACTTGCCGGCCGCCGGCAATCCGTGGCGTATCGGCCAGACCAAACAGCTCCTGCAAGCGCACCGCGAGAATCGGTGGATGGTCGCTGTAATCCAGACGAATCGATGAACCCGACGGCACGCTCAAATGATGCGGCGCCAGCTCGTCGAGTTTCTGTGGCAGCGGCCACGGCAGCAGATTGCGCACGATGCTCGACAGGTCGAGGTGGGCGAAATGGCTCAGCCGCGAGACCTTGCCCAGATACGGCAGCAACCAGTCTTCCAGGGTATTGAGCAGCGCTGCATCGCTGACATCCGGCCATTGGCTGTCGTCCTGAGTGTTCAGATCGAGCTGACGCAGCAGCGCCACCCGCGCCTGCCACTGGCGCAGTTCTGGCGTCCATGGCAGCAGCTCCAGACCCTTGCGTCGCAGCAGATTGACCAGGGCCTGACTGCGCGTGTTTTCATCGAGACCGGTCAACGGTTCGCGGCTGAGAATCAGCTCGCCGACCTTGCGCTGGCGCTCGGCACGCAGCACGCCTTCGCGTTCATCCCAATCGAGTTGGTCGACGCTGCGCACTTGCTCGGCGAGCACCGAATCGAACAGCGCCGGATCGAAATCCGCCGCCAGATAGATGCGTTCTTCGCGCTGGCCCTGACGGCTGCCGAGGTCGGCGATGACAATCCACTCATGCTTCATCAAGCTGTCGGCCTCAGCGAACAGCGCGGCGCGACCGTTGGCCAACCGGTATTCGGCCCCCCCGGCACGCCGTTGCTGGGCGACGCGATCCGGGTAGGCCAGCGCCAATAGCGCGCCGAGCCAGCGCGGATGCTCGGGATCGTTTACCGGTTCGCTCGGCTTGCCGCGCAGATAGCCGCGATATTGCCGAGCCAATTGCCGGGCACGTTGCACCCCGCCCTGCGCCCCACGACCGGCACGTTCTTCGCCGGAAAGCAGAACCAATCGGCTGTGCAGATCCGCACCAGCGCCGCGCAGGATATCGCGCTCGCCGAGCAGCGCCGCCACATCGCAGGCCATCGCCGCCAGCCCCAGCGCCTGACCGCGCAACAGCAAATGCGCAATGCGCGGATGCGCCGGCAGTTCAGCCATGGCCTGGCCGTGGGCCGTCAGCGTGTCACCGTGCAAGGCGCCTAGCCGTTGCAGCAGATCCTGCGCTTGCGCATACGCGGCCGCCGGCGGCACATCCAGCCAGACCAGTTCGCCCGGGGTCACGCCCCAGCGCCCCAGCTGCAAAGCGAGGCTGGCCAGATCCGCCGAGAGAATTTCCGCGCTGCCATAGGCCGCCAGTTGTTCGTGCTGATCCTGTGACCACAAGCGATAACACACGCCCGGCTCCAATCGCCCGGCGCGGCCGGCACGCTGGGTGGCGCTGGCCTTGGAGATGCGTTGAGTGTCGAGGCGGGTCATGCCGCTGCCCGGGTCGAAACGCGGCACCCGCGCCAGCCCGGCATCGATGACCACGCGCACGCCGTTGATGGTCAGGCTGGTCTCGGCGATGTTGGTTGCCAGCACCACTTTGCGCTGACCGGGCGGCGCCGGATCGATCGCCGCGCGTTGCGCATTGAGGTCGAGTTCGCCGTGCAACGGGCACAGCAAGATGTCTTTGCGCTCGCCAATGGCGTCGGCCAATTGCTGATGCACGCGACGGATCTCCGCTTGCCCCGGCAGAAACACCAACATGCTGCCGGTCTCGTCGTGCAGCGCTTCGAGCACGGTTTGGGTAACGCGTTGATCGATGTATTCCCCTGGTTGGAACGGCCGGCCCCAGCGCATCGTCACCGGGTACATGCGGCCTTCGCTGCGCAGGATCGGCGCGTCATCGAGCAACCCCGCCAGGCGCTCGCCTTCGAGGGTCGCCGACATCAGCAGAATCTTCAGCGGCTGTTCAGCGCGAAACAGCTCGCGACCGTTCAGACTGAGGGCCAGCGCCAGATCGGCGTCGAGACTGCGTTCATGAAATTCGTCGAAGATCAGCAGGCCCACACCCTCCAGCGCCGGGTCGTCCTGCAAGCGCCGGGTGAGAATGCCTTCGGTGACCACTTCGATACGCGTCTTCGGGCCGACTTTGCTGTCGAGGCGGATGCGATAGCCGACGGTTTCACCGACCTGCTCGCCGAGCTCGCTGGCCAAACGTTCCGCCGCTGCGCGCGCGGCCAGACGCCGTGGTTCGAGCATGACGATGGTCTGCCCGGCCAGCCAGGCTTCGTTGAGCAAGGCCAAGGGCACGCGGGTGGTCTTACCGGCGCCGGGCGGTGCTTCGAGCACGGCTTCGTGGCGTGACGCAAGGGCTTCACGCAGGGCGGGTAAAACATCATCGATCGGCAAAGAAATCATGCTGGCTCCCAAACAGAGCGGCGAGTATAACGACGAACTGTCTGACGTTCGTCAGGGTCTTAACTTCACAAGACGAAGCTTCGTTGTTTGATGACTCAGGAGACATTTCCATGCGCTTACCCTCTCGCCTGATTGGCGGTGTTCTGGTTGCCACTCTGCTCACGCAACTGTCGGCGTGCGGTTCGATTTTCTACCCGGACCGCCGTGGCCAGATCGACGGCAAGATCGACCCGGCGATTGCCGTGCTCGATGCCGTCGGCCTGCTGTTCTACATCATTCCCGGGCTGATCGCGTTTGCCGTCGACTTCGCCACCGGGGCGATCTATTTCGAACCGGGCCACACCGCGCAGATCGATCCGGCCAAGCTCAAGCAAGCCATCGGCCCTGACGGGCAGGTCGACAATCACAAGTTGCAGGCGATTCTTGAGAGCGAACTGGGTAAAGACTTTCCTCTCGACGACCCGCGTCTGATCCAGCACAAGGGCAGCACTCAGCAACTGGCGATGTTCGGCCTGCAACCCGCCGCTTGAATAAGGACGTTCAATGACCTCCAGCCCCGAACACGCCCGCCTGCTGCGGCTGGCGACCCGCGCCTCGGTGGCGGTCGCGTGCACGCTGATCGTCGCCAAAGCGATTGCCTGGTGGCTCAGCGGATCGGTGAGCATGCTCGCCGGCCTCACCGACTCGGCGCTGGATGGCGTCACCTCGATGCTCAATCTGCTGGCGGTGCATTACGCACTGCGTCCGGCGGATGACGATCACCGTTATGGCCACGGCAAAGCCGAATCGCTGGCGGGCATGGCGCAGGCGTTGTTCATTGGTGGCAGCGCGGTGTTGATCGCGTTTCAGGCCTACGAGCGCTTGCAGAAACCAGAGCCGCTTGGCGCGCCGTGGCTGAGCATCGGTGTGATCGTGTTTTCCCTGCTGCTGACGGCGGCGCTGCTGATGTTGCAGCACCGGGTGATCAAGCAGACCGGCTCCAACGCCGTGCGTGCCGACTCCCTGCATTACCGTTCGGACCTGCTGCTCAACGGCAGCATCCTGATCGCGCTGGTGTTGGCGGGAATGGGTTTTGCGCAACTGGACGCGTGGTTCGGGCTGGGGATCGCCGTGTACATTTTCTGGAGTGCGATCCAGATCGCCCGGGAAAGTTTTTCGGTGTTGATGGACGAGGAGTTGCCGACCGATGTCAGCCAGCACATGCTCGAACTGGCGTGCAGCGTGCCGGGGGTGCTCGGTGCGCATGACTTGCGCACGCGGATCTCGGGCAACCACTGGTTCGTGCAATTGCACCTGGAATTGCCGGGCGAACTGACCCTGTCAGTCGCCCATGGCATCAGCGATCAAGCGGCGGCGGCGATTCACAAGGAATATCCGAAGGCCGAGGTGCTGGTGCACGCCGACCCACAGGAAGTGGTGCTCGCCGCCCGCACTCAGTAATTGACTTGGTAACCGCGACTGCTCAGGCAGTTGCCCTGCGCCTGGCGATAGGCCTGAACCACTTCGGGTGCCGGTTGGTAGGTCGCGGTGCGCGGGTCGAAACCGCTTTGCTGCACCGCGTACTGCGAGCACTGGTAACCGTCCTGCTGCACCTGCTGCGGTGACTGGCCGTTGGCCGGGTAGGCTTCGACGTCATAGCCTTGAGATTGCGGTTGCGGCGGTTGCTGCAGCGGCGGCTCGACCACCACGTAATCCTGCGTCGCCTCTTGATAGGCGTAATACGAGCCGGCGGCGAGGAACAGCAGCGAGCCGCCGATCCACACTTCACGGGCGTAATCCGGCAAATACTGGATGCGGATCCCGCGCGGCGGCTGCACGACGATGTAGCGCGGGCCTTGCGGGCGATACCAGTAGCCGCCGGAATAGAAGTAATCCTGACCGCGATACGGCACGCGGTAATCACGATCCGGGAAACGATCGATCACATGGCCCGGACGATATTGCGGGCCAGGCCCCCAGCCATTGCCATGACCGTTCGGCCGTCCCGGCCAGCGGTTGTCATCGGGACGTGGCCGCGTCTGCCATTGCTGATTGTGGTAACCGTTCTGCGGGCGCTCGTCGCGGTAGTAACCCTGACGCGGCTCCTGAGTCTGGTGCACGGCGTCGGGTCGCGGCTGGATCGGCAGGTTGTTGCCCGGCTGGCGAGGCGGTTCTGGACGATCATCGACACGGTTGCGGTTCTGCCATTGACCGTCATTGTTGTGCGGCTGGCCGTTGTGCTCGAACTGATGGCTGTTGTCGCCACGGATGATCCCGTCGTTCTGCGGCCCGTTGCCCGGCCCGCGATTCTGCGGCTCATCGGCCAGCGCTTGCGCACTGACCCCCACACACAGCAAACCAACACCGGCCAGACGCCAGATGCGCGAATTCATGCTTTTCCTCACTGTGGGAGCCTGTCGTTGGCAGGGCTTGTTGCTGAGACTCGAAACAGCCCCATCGGGTTCTGCAACAGGTTATCAGTCGCGCGACTTATTTATTGAGGCGCCAACATGAAATCGCAGGCAAGAAAAAAGGGAGACCCGTCGGCCTCCCTTCTGGAGAACTTCGTCCTGGCTCGACGCTTTTGACGTCGGCTCACCTCACGCCGTCTTCTGGACAGTGTGCAGCTCGGGGGCCGGCACATCCCCGGTGGGGGTGGCGGCCGCGGCGGGCCTGATTGGGCGGGCCGCGTGGACTGTGTTACCGAGCAGTGATTCTGGTGTTAAGAATAAGCCTGAGGCTGCGACAGAGGATTGCGAAAATTGCTCAATTAAACACCGCTTGCGCAATTTTTAACCCTGGATAGATAATCTGCCGCAATAGTTACGACCAAGGACAGATTGATGAGCAAACTTGACCGGTATGACCTGAGTATTTTGGCGGAATTGCAGCGCGACGCCCGTATCTCCAACCAGGAACTGGCCGAACGCATCGGTCTGTCGCCCTCGCCTTGCTCGCGCCGGGTCAAGCAGCTGGAAGACGATGGCTATATCTCGCGCCAGGTGGCGCTGCTCGATCGCAAGATGCTCGGCTTGAGCCTGACGGCGTATGTACTGATCGGCATGGACCGGCACACCCCCGAGCGCTTCGAGAATTTCGAGGCGGCAATCCGCACGTTGCCGCAAGTGCTGGAATGCAGTCTGGTGACCGGAGTGGATGCCGACTACCAGTTGAAAGTGGTGGTGCCGGATATGGATCACTATCAAAAGTTGCTGTTGGGGCATCTGACCCGGATCGAGGGGGTCACCAGCGTGCGGTCGAGTTTTGTGCTGAATCAGGTTTTGAACAGTACTGAATTGCCGCTGACTCATTTGCGTAGCTAAGCAAAAGCCCCTCACCCCAGCCCTCTCCCGGAGGGAGAGGGAGCCGACCGCAGGGTCAGGCGTTATACATCGACCTGAAAGCCCGAGTCGATTACGGATTCGCAACAGCTGGAACAGGTCGACATAGCTCATCAGCATCCCCCGATCGGTCCCCTCTCCCTCCGGGAGAGGGTTAGGGTGAGGGGAACAATTGCGGATCAGACCCAGATCAATGCCACCCCACCGACCATGGCGTATACTCGCCGCCGCCCTTTCAGCCCTGTCCGCGCCGGAGATCGCCAATGGATCCAGCACTGTTCGAAGAGTGGATGATGACCGGTCTGGTCAGCATCCTGATCATTTTCATGGGTTTCATCGTCTGGGATCTGGCGAAGAAGTCCAAGGCCGGGCGGTTCGGCTCGTTCATTCTGTTTTTCGTGCTGGGCCTGGGCGTGGCCGCGTTCATCATCAAGAGTGTGGTGATCGGCCTGATCGAGTCCGGCGCCTTATAAGCGCGCCGGCACTTCCCGCCACTGGCCCTGATCCAGCCCTTCAAGGGTCCAGTCGCCAATCCTGACTCGCACCAGACGCAACGTCGGCAGCCCGACCGCCGCCGTCATGCGCCGCACCTGACGGTTGCGCCCTTCGCGAATCACCAGTTCCAGCCACGAAGTCGGTATGGTCGCGCGAAAGCGTACCGGCGGATTGCGCGGCCACAACTGCGGCTCAGCCAGTTGCCGCGCTTGGGCGGGCAGAGTCATGCCGTCATTCAGCTCGACGCCATCACGCAGGCGCTGCAACTGCTCGGCCGTCGGCTCGCCTTCCACCTGCACCCAATAGGTCTTCGCCAGTTTGTGTTTCGGATCGGCGATGCGCGCCTGCAACTGGCCGTCGTTGGTCAGCAGCAACAAACCTTCGCTGTCACGATCCAGACGTCCGGCCGGATAAATCCCCGGCACATCGATGTAATCCTTGAGCGTCGCCCGCCCTTCACCGTCGCTGAACTGCGTCAGCACATCGAAGGGTTTGTTGAACAGGATCAGCTTCGGCTCAGCCGGCGGCGCTTTTGCGACACGGCGTGGCGAGGACGATTGCGGCTTCACACCGGGACGGCGCGAAGGGGGACGCGGGGGACGGGACATAAGAGACAGAACATTTAGCGATCAGGGCTGACAATGCTAGTGCCCCGACCGCCAAATGACCACGACTAACCGTTAACGGAACGGCGGCTCGTCGAAGCTGCGCAACTTGCGCGAGTGCAGCGAGTTCAGTTCGGTACGCAGCAGATCCACCGCTTCGATGCCGATTTTCAAATGCTGGCTGACCGCGCGTTCATAGAAGGCGTTGGCCGAGCCCGGCAGTTTGATTTCGCTGTGCAGCGGCTTGTCCGAAACGCAGAGCAACGTGCCGTACGGCACCCGCAAGCGATAACCCTGCGCTGCAATCGTGCCGCTTTCCATGTCCACCGCAACCGCGCGGGACAGGTTGATCAGCGGTCGTTCCTGAGCCCAGCGCAGTTCCCAGTTACGGTCGTCGTAGGTCAGAACCGTGCCGGTGCGCAGGCGCTTCTTCAGATCGTCGCCCTTCTCGCCAGTGACATTCGCCGCTGCCTGTTGAAGCGCAAGCTGCACTTCGGCCAGTGCCGGGATGGGAATATTGGGCGGCACCACACGATCAAGAATGCCGTCGCGGCGCATGTAGGCGTGGGCCAGCACGTAATCGCCGATGGTCTGCGACTGACGCAGGCCACCGCAGTGGCCGATCATCAGCCAGCAATGCGGACGCAGCACCGCCAGGTGATCGGTGATGTTCTTGGCGTTGGACGGGCCGACGCCGATGTTCACCAGCGTGACACCGTGGCCGTCGCTGGCGATCAGGTGATAGGCCGGCATCTGGTACCGGTGCCAGACCACACCGGCGGCAATCGCCGAGGCTTCGCCGTGATCCATGCTCTTCTCGATGATCACGTTGCCCGGCAGGACCATGCGCACGAAGCGCGGGTCGCGGCGCAACTGCTCCAGACCATGAACGATGAACTGATCGACGTAGCGATGGTAGTTGGTCAGCAGAATCCACGGCTGCACATGGCGCCAGTCGCTGCCGGTGTAATGCACCAGACGGCGCAGCGAGAAGTCCACGCGCGCCGCATCGAACAGTGCCAGCGGCAGCGGATCGGTGTTTTCCCAGTCGTAGAGGCCGTCGGCAATGCCATCGGTCGCGGCGGACAGATCGGTACTCGGGAACACCCGCGCCAGCACCGCCGCAGTGACGCCGGAACCGGCCAGTTCATCGCCCTGCTCGACCACATACGGATACGGAATGTTCTGCTGGCTGACGCCGACTTCGACGGTCACGGTGAAGTCGTGCATCAACGGCGTCAGTTGTTCGAGCAGGTATTTGCGAAACGCCGCCGGGTGGGTGACGGTGACGCTGTAAGTGCCCGGCAACTGCACCTTGGCGTAAGCGCGGGTGGTCTGCGGCACTTCGCCCTGGCAGTGGTAGGTCAGACGCAGTTCGGGATAACGAAACAGGGCACGCTGTTCGGCGTCGGGTTCGACGCGGTCCTTGAGGTAACGCTTGAGGGCAGAATTCAGCGCAGTGGTGGCCCGCTCATGCAGCTCGGCCAGACGATCCACGGCTTGTTCGGCGGTTTGAACGACAATAAACGCTTCGGTCACGATCAGCTTCCTGTGTTCTGACTTGCAGAGCTTCATCTTGCCTGCATCGTGGACGCACGGGAACAGTGGCGTTGTGGCGACACTTAAATCTGCAGACCAATGATGTCCTCTGTGGGAGCGAGCCTGCTCGCGAATGCGGTGGATCATCCAATAAAGATGTCGACTGACACACCGCTTTCGCGAGCAGGCTCGCTCCCACAGGGGGGATATGACGTGGGTCAGAAAAGCTGAGGGGTCGAGCGTGCGACGATGGCTTCGACGTCCAGCCCACGCGGCAACCCGCCGTAGACGCGACCGCCACCGCCACCGCTCAGGCGGCTGGCAATGAAAGCATCACTGACCGCCGAATTCCCCGCCTCCAACAGAAGCTTGGCCTGCAACCCAAGCGCAATGTCTTCAGTCAGTTGCCGCGCTCGATACTGAATTTCACTGGTGTCCTTGAATTGCGCCTGCAACTGCTGGATATGCGCAGCCAGACGCTTGTCGCCATGGCCGTCGCCCAGTTCGCTGAACAGCACATCGAGCACGCCCGGTTCTTTTGACAATGCGCGCAGCACGTCGAGACATTGCACATTCCCCGACCCTTCCCACGTCGAATTCACCGGCGCTTCGCGGTACAGGCGCGGCAGGATGCTGTCTTCGACATAACCGGCGCCGCCCATGCATTCGGCGGCTTCGTTGATCATTCCTGGCGCACGTTTGCATATCCAGTATTTGCCCACCGCCGTCACCAGCCGCGCGAACTGCGCTTCGTGGCGATCATCCAGATGATCGAGCGCCTTGCCCATGCGCAGACTCAGGGCCAGCGCGGCCTCGCTCTCCAGGGCCAGATCGGCGAGTACGTTTTGCATCAGCGGCTGCTCGCTGAGCAATTTGCCGCCGACCTTGCGGTGCGCGCAGTGATGGCTGGCCTGGGTCAGTGCCTGGCGCATCAGCGAGCTGGAGCCGACCATGCAATCAAAACGGGTCATCGCTACCATTTCGATAATGGTCGGCACGCCGCGCCCTTCTTCGCCGATCATCCACGCCAGCGCCCCACGAAACTCCACTTCGCTGGAGGCGTTGGACTGGTTGCCGAGTTTGTTTTTCAGACGCTGAATGTAGAACTGATTGCGCGTGTCGTCCGGGCGATGGCGCGGCAGCAGGAAGCAACTCAAGCCCTTGTCGGTTTGCGCCAATGTCAGGAAGGCGTCGCACATCGGCGCCGAGCAGAACCACTTGTGCCCGACCAGTTCATAAGCCTGACCCGGGCCGCTGGCGCCGACCGGATAAGCCTTGGTGGTGTTGGCGCGCACATCGGTGCCGCCCTGCTTCTCGGTCATCGCCATACCGATGGTCACGCCAGCCTTGTGCGCCATGCCGACGTTGCGCGGGTCGTAGTCGGTGGCGAGGATTTTCGGCAGCCACTGTTCGACCAGGTCCGGCTGCAAGCGCAGGGCCGGCACGCTGGCGAAGGTCATAGTCAGCGGGCAACCACTGCCGGCCTCGGCCTGGCTGTGCAGGTAGGTCATCGACGCGCGGGCGACATGTGCGCCGTCCTGTGGTTGTGCCCAAGGCAGCGAGGTCAGGCCATGTTCGATCGCGGTGCGCATCAGCTCGTGGTAGGCCGGGTGAAACTCGACCAGATCGATGCGATGGCCGTAGCGATCATGGCTGGCAAACACCGGTTTGTTCTGGTTGGCGAGAAACCCCGCTTCCATCAAAGGCCCACCCGCGAGTGCGCCATAGGCATCGATGCGCGACTCGGCCCAACCGGCGCCAAAACGCCGCGACCACTCCTGTAACGGCAGATCGATGCGGTACAGGTTGGTGCCGTCCAGCGACGGCGGCTGATTGGTGACTTCGTGGGTTTCGGCGAACTGATGCAGGTTCATGACGGCGCTCCGTGTTCAGCAATGACACCAGTTAAGCACTGGTGCTTTTTTGAACAAAGTGTCATAGACGCCGTTTTTGCGGCGCTTTTACCCCATCAGCAACTGAGCACGCGGCGCTGTAATGCAGCCTGCAGATCCTCGAATTTGACCGGTTTGTGCAGATAGTCGATAGGCGCGCCCGGGGCGCATTGCTCGCGATCCGCACCCAGCGCCAGCATGAATACCGGCAAGTGCGCACAGCCCGGCAATGCATGGATCTGGCAGCACAGCGATGCGCCTTCGTGGCGGGGCAACTGGCAATCGATCAGCACCGCATCGAAACTTTCCCGTTGCAGGCAGTCCAGCGCGGCGGCGCCGTTGTCAGCGCTGCGCACGCGGAAACCGAGCTTGAGCAACATGCCACGCATGACCAGTTGATTGACGCTGTTGTCGTCCACCAGCAGCACCGTGCAGTCCTGCGGCGCACGAATGCAATCGCGGGTCGGCTGATCCGCAGGCGCTTCGATCACCGGCAGTTCGAATTCGACATCGAGTTGGAAGCGGCTGCCGCGTCCCGGCTCGGAACGATGGGTGAGTTTGCCGCCGAGCAATTCGACCAGCTGCCGACAGATCGCCAGCCCCACCCCCAGGCCGCCGTATTCGCGAGTCATCGAACCATCGAGCTGGAAGAAACGCTGATACAGGGTCGCCTCGCCCAGATCAGTGAAACCGATACCGGTGTCGATCACCGCGAACGATAGCGCCATGCGCTCATCCGCCGACGGCCGCCCGGTAACGCGCAACGCCAGCCCGCCGACGCGGGTGAACTTGATCGCATTGTCCAGCAGGCATTCCAGGCACTGCGCCAGTTTCGCGCTGTCGCCGAGCAAGCGATCAGGCAGGGTCGGCAGCACCTCGACCTTGAAGTCCAGCGACTTGCTCGCTGCATTACCTTCGAACTGCGCGCGCAACGCCTCGACCACTGCGCGCAGGCTGAAACTGCCCGGCGTCGCCTTGAGTTTGCCGGCCTGCAATTCAGTGAGCGTGAGGATGCCATTGACCATGCGCATCATGTCGCGAGCAGAACCGGCGGCGGTTTGTTGATATTGCTCAAGCTCGGGATCGAGGTCGACGGTCTGCATCAGCTCCAGCGAACCGATCACGCCGTTCATCGGCGTGCGCAGTTCGTGGGTCAACGTCGCGAGGAATTCATCCTTGAGCTTGTTGCTGTGGGCCAGTTGCTGGTTGAGCACTTCGAGTTTCTGCCCGGCGTCGAACAAGGTCTGCGCCTGTTGTTCGCGCATGGCGTTGATGCGGTCGGCCAGCGCCAGCGACAGCAGCGCCACCTCGATGGCCGAGCCGATCTGGCTGGCGTACATGGTCAGGAACACGTTGGGCAGCAGGCCCAGCACCATCAGCGTGTTGACGATGCCGCCGAGCAGGAACGCCGACCAGGCGATGATGAAGTAACGCGCCACCCGCAGGCCGCGCCACCAGGCAAGAATCCCGGCGGCAAAGATCACCACGGTGAAGGTCAGCGCCAGTGTGGTCGCCAGGCGCAGGGCCAGGGCGTAACTGGTCATCAGCGACAGGCCGATCACCAGCGCACTGAAGGCAATCAGGCCGATCAGCAAGCGATCCAGCCAGGGGCTGTGGGTCTTGGTCTGCAGGAAACTGCGGGCGAACTGGCTGCCGAACAGACCGGCGCAACCGATGAAGAACGGTGTCGCGGCGTTGGCCCACCATGGGTTGTCCGGCCAGAAATACTCGACCGCCGCGCCATTGACCGACAATTGATAGAGGCCGAACGAGCCGATATAGAAGATGTAATAGAGGTAACTGGTGTCGCGCACGCTCAGGTAGATGAACAGGTTGTAGACCAGCATCCCCAGCAGCACGCCATAAATGATGCCAAGTACGTACAGGCGCACCGGCTGGTCTTCGAGGTATGCGCTGCTCGACCACAACGTCACCGGCGCCTGGATCGAGCCTTCGCTGGCCAGGCGCAGGTACAGCGTCTGCTGTTGATCCGGTTTGAAGGGAAGGTCGAACAGGTAGTTGTTCTGGCGGATCTCGCGACTGGCGAAAGGCAAGGCATCGCCGGTCTGGCGCACCAGTCGGTATTCGCCGTTGGCGCCAGGTAAGTACAGATCGAGGTGATCAAGCGGCGGATACGCCAGTTCCAGCAACCAGGTGCGCTGGGCGGCCGGGTTGCTCGGGCGGTAATGCAGGTCGATCTTCAGCCAGAACGCCGAGCGCGAGTAACCGGCGTTGAGCGTGGCTTTGTCGTGGGCTTTGAACTGGCCGGCGGCGTCTTGCGCGCGGACGTCGGCAATCGTCGCCTGACCGCTCGGGTCTTCGAACACTTGCAGCGATCGGCCCAGTGGCAGGCTTTGGGTGAATTCGTCGAATTCGACAGCGCTCGCCATGAGGGGCAAGCAGAACAGCAACATCAGCAAATAGCGCATTGAAGCCCCAGCGTGGCTCGTCCGGTTGTGTCAGGAAGCCCCCCATTCCCTTTGAGTAGACGTAAAACCGGTATTACCTGTGATTGTTTGGATCCAGCCTAGCATAGCCGTTGATGGCCATTGAGCACCATGGAAATTTTTCCTACAACGGCTCTAGAACGGGCGTTCCAGGGCAAAGCACCGAGATAGAGCTGTTGGGTTGGTCAACTCGCGACGACAGCCTCCTTGATAGATGACCAATTGTGGCGAGGGGATTTATCCCCGTTCGGCTGCGAAGCAGTCGCCAGTCCATCCAGCGAGATGTGTCAGAAAGAACCGGATTGCAGGGTTTGGGGTCGCTTCGCAGCCCAACGGGGATAAATCCCCTCGCCACAAATGTGCTCCAAATAAAGACTGCGGGGTTGTCCGACAATCTGCTCGCAAACACCGTGAGTACTGAACCCCAAAATCAGCTTTGGTGGTAAGCTCGCGCACCATGAATATCTACAGCTCCCGCCCCGTTGTCCTCTGTCTCTCCGGCCACGACCCCAGTGGTGGCGCCGGCTTGCAGGCAGATATCGAAGCCTTGCTCGCGCAGGGTTGCCATGCGGCTCCGGCCGTCACCGCCCTGACCGTGCAAGACACCGTCAACGTCACTGACTTCCGCGTCCTCGACCGTGAATGGGTACTGGCCCAGGCCAACGCCGTGCTCAACGACTCCGAAGTCGCCGCAGTGAAACTGGGCATGCTCGGTTCGCTGGAGATGGTCGACACGGTCGTCGAACTGCTCTCGGCGCACCCGCATCTGCCGGTGGTCTGCGACCCGGTGCTGCGTGCCGGCGGCGGCGGACGCCTGGGCAAGGACGAGGTCGGCTATGCGATGCGCGAGCGTCTGCTGCCGCTGTCGATCATTGCCACGCCCAATCTTCCTGAAGCGCGCATCCTCGCCGAACTGCCTGAAGGCACAGCCGACGAGTGCGCAGAAAAACTCCTGCCATTCGTCAAAAACCTGCTGATCACCGGCGGCCATGGCGACGAAACTGAAATCCACAACCGCGTGTACAGCCGCGACGGCCTGCGCGAAACCTTTATCTGCCAGCGCCTGCCGGGCAGCTATCACGGCTCCGGTTGTACGCTGGCCAGCGCCCTCGCCGGTCGCCTGGCTCAGGGCGAACACCTGGCCAGTGCCGTGCGCAGTGCGCTGGATTACACCTGGCGCACTTTGCGCGATGCCGAACAACTGGGCAAAGGCCAGTTCGTGCCGCGTCGCCTGCCGCTGGATTTCTGCTCGTAACGTCGTGAGGTCTGCCCGATGAAACTACGTGGCCTGTATGCCATTACCGACAGCCAGTTGCTGGCCGGCAAGTTTCTGTCTTACGTGGAGGCGGCGCTCGACGGCGGCGTCACCCTGCTGCAATACCGCGACAAGAGCAGCGACGAGGCCCGCCGTCTGCGCGAGGCCGAAACGCTGCGCAACTTGTGCGAGCGCTACAAGACGCAGTTGATCATCAACGACGACGCCGAATTGGCCGCGCGCCTCAATGTTGGCGTGCACTTGGGCCAGACCGACGGCCCGCTGTCGCCGACCCGCGCGCTGCTCGGCTCGAAAGCGATCATCGGTTCGACTTGTCACGGGCAAATCGCCCTGGCCGAACAAGCCGCTAAAGAAGGTGCGAGTTATGTCGCCTTCGGCCGCTTCTTCAATTCCACCACCAAACCCGGTGCACCAAGCTGCAGCCTCGACTTGCTCGACGAAGCCAAGCGCACGCTGCACTTGCCGGTCTGCGCGATCGGCGGGATCACCCTCGATAACGCCGCGCCACTGGTCGAGCACGGTGTCGATCTGCTCGCCGTGATCCACGGTTTGTTCGGCGCCGAGAGCAGCGCCGAAGTGACCCGCCGCGCCCGCGCCTTCAACGAACTTCTGAAAATCTGATTTGAGAGCCCGATCATGTCTCGTTCCGAAACCCTGTTTGCCAATGCTCAGAAACACATCCCCGGCGGCGTTAACTCGCCGGTGCGCGCGTTCAAGAGCGTTGGCGGCACCCCGCTGTTCTTCAAACACGCCGAAGGCGCTTACGTCACCGACGAAGATGACAAGCGTTATGTCGATTACGTGGGTTCGTGGGGGCCGATGATCCTTGGCCACAGCCATCCGGACGTGCTCGACGCGGTGCGCAATCAGCTGCAACACGGCCTGTCCTACGGCGCACCGACGTCGATGGAAACCGAGATGGCCGATCTGGTCTGCTCGCTGGTGCCGTCGATGGAGATGGTGCGCATGGTCAGCTCCGGCACCGAAGCGACCATGAGCGCGATTCGTCTGGCCCGTGGTTTCACCGGGCGCGACAGCATCATCAAGTTCGAAGGCTGCTACCACGGCCACTCCGACAGCCTGCTGGTCAAGGCCGGTTCCGGCGCTCTGACCCAGGGCGTACCGAGCTCGGCCGGCGTGCCGGCAGCGTTCGCCAAACACACCCTGACCCTGCCGTTCAACGACATCGACGCGGTTGAAGCGATGCTCGCCGAAGTGGGCGAGGACGTGGCGTGCATCATCGTCGAACCGGTCGCCGGCAACATGAACTGCGTACCGCCAGCGCCGGGCTTCCTCGAAGGCCTGCGTTCGCTGTGTGACAAGCACGGCGTGGTGTTGATTTTCGACGAAGTGATGACCGGTTTCCGCGTCGCCCTCGGCGGTGCCCAGGCGCACTACGGCTTGACGCCGGACCTGACCACGTTCGGCAAGATCATCGGCGGCGGTATGCCGGTGGGCTGCTTCGGTGGCAAACGCGAGATCATGCAGCGCATCGCCCCGCTCGGTCCGGTGTATCAGGCAGGTACGTTGTCGGGTAATCCGCTGGCGATGGCTGCCGGCCTGACGACCTTGCGTCTGATCAGCCGCCCGGGTTTCCACGCCGAATTGACCGACTACACCGCGCGCATGCTCGACGGTCTGCAACAGCGTGCCGATGCTGCGGGCATCCCGTTCGTGACCACTCAGGCCGGCGGCATGTTCGGTCTGTACTTCAGCGGCGCCGATGACATCGTCACCTTCGACGACGTGATGGCCAGCGATGCAGCAATGTTCGGTCGCTTCTTCCACCTGATGCTGGAAGGTGGCGTGTACCTGGCGCCGAGCGCTTTCGAAGCCGGTTTCACCTCGATCGCCCATGGCGAAGCCGAGTTGCAACTGACACTGGACGCCGCCGAGCGCGCCTTCGCCGCATTGAAATAATCGCCGTACCGCTGACGTTGGCTATGGCCAGCGTCAGCTTTCACCTACATCCGCTCGGTTTTTCCGACGTGCCTGCGAAAATCCTGCCCGAATCGGGCGATATATTCCCCACGCAGCAGAAAAACGAGTAAAGACTTTGTAAGGTTGGCCCTGCTTATTTCATAATGCGCGCTTATTGGATCCCTCGACGGGTCCGCGTGCCCTTCAGAGGTAAGTCGATTCCCATGAACCGCACCGGCCGCACCCTTGCATTGGGCTGCCTGTTGCTCCTTCAGCCCCTGCTCGCGCATGCACAAGCAGGCGGCAACTCGTTGTTGATCCCGGCGATGGGTCGTTGCACCCTCAATACTCAGCCGCAAGATGTCACGCAGGCACTGGCCGCCTGCCAGAAAGCGGCGGACGAAGGGGACGCGCAAGCGCAATACGAGTTGGGTGAGTTCTACTACGACGGCAAGAACGCGCCGCGCGACCTCAATCAAGCCCTGAGCTATTTCGAAAAGGCCTCGTTGCAAGGCCACGCCCAGGCGCAATACAAGCTCGGCAGCATGTTCTTCCACGGTGAAGGTGTGCAGGCCAACAATATCCAGGCCTACATCGTGCTGAAGATGGCAGCGGTCAACGGTGCCGAAGAGGCGCTGGACACGGCCGACGAAGTCTCGGAAAAGATGTCCCGCGAAGATCTCGAAACCGCCACTCAGGTGCTCGGGCAGATTTTCCGCAAATACCTGATGGAACTGCAGAACGCCGATGGGCGTACGCCATTCTCACCATTGCCCTAAAGGCTGCGGAGATTACCTGTGGCGAGGGGATTTATCCCCGCTGGGCTGCGAAGCGGCCCCAAAACCTGCAACCCGATTCTGTCTGACACACCTTACTGAATGGAGCTGCGACTGCTTCGCAGCGCAACGGGGCGGTGCGACGTTTCGCTCCCCCCCCTCACCACAAACTCATCCCAATCCAGAATCCGCTGTTACTTCTCAGGCATCGGCATCGGAAACGGCATGACATTGCCGACCGCGCCACGGGCTTCGCTGATTTTCGGTGTACCCAGACGTTCCACTTCATCGATGCGCACGATCGAATGCATCGGCACAAAGCTGCGCACCACGCCTTCGAATTGCGCCTTGAGCTTTTCTTCGCTCGGATCGACGACCATTTGCGTACGCTCGCCAAAGACGAATTCTTCAACTTCCAGGAAACCCCACAGATCACTTTGATAGATCTGCTTGGCGTACATTTCGAACACCTGGCCCTGGTTGAGGAAAATCACCTTGTAGATTGGAGCTTCGCGTTTGGTCATGGCGGGCGGATAACATCGGGGTAAAAATGAGGGCGCGAACTATAGCATAGCCACCGGACGCACAGCGGTAGGAACCTGACGGCTTGTTCCCTATAATGCGCGGTTCTTTGAATCACGTGACGACCCGAATCCATGGCCAAGAAGCTTTACATCGAAACCCACGGTTGCCAGATGAACGAGTACGACAGCTCGCGCATGGTCGATCTGCTGGGCGAACATCAGGCCCTGGAAGTCACCGCTCGCGCGGAAGACGCCGACGTGATTCTGCTCAACACCTGCTCGATCCGCGAACGCGCGCAGGATCGCGTGTATTCGCAGCTCGGCCGCTGGCGCGAACTGAAGCTGGCCAATCCGGACATGGTCATCGCCGTCGGCGGTTGCGTGGCCAGTCAGGAAGGCGCGGCGATCCGCGATCGCGCTCCGTACGTCGACGTGGTGTTCGGCCCGCAGACCCTGCACCGTCTGCCGGAAATGATCGACGCCGCGCGCAGCAGCAAGCTGCCGCAGGTCGACGTCTCGTTTCCGGAAATCGAAAAATTCGACCACCTGCCCGAGCCGCGTATCGACGGCCCGAGCGCTTATGTGTCAGTGATGGAAGGTTGCAGCAAGTACTGCACCTTCTGCGTGGTGCCGTATACCCGTGGTGAAGAAGTCAGCCGGCCGTTCGACGACGTGATCGCGGAAATCATTCACCTTGCCGAACACGGCGTGCGTGAAGTGACCTTGCTCGGGCAGAACGTCAACGGCTATCGCGGCCAGACACACGACGGTCGCCTGGCCGATCTGGCCGAACTGATCCGCGTGGTCGCCGCTGTCGATGGCATCGACCGCATCCGCTACACCACGTCGCACCCGCTGGAGTTCTCCGACAGCCTGATCCAGGCCCACGCCGAAGTGCCGGAACTGGTCAAGCACTTGCACTTGCCGGTGCAGTCGGGCTCCGACCGGATTCTCGCGGCGATGAAGCGCAACCACACGGCGCTGGAGTACAAATCCAAGCTGCGCAAATTGCGCGCTGCCGTGCCGGGGATCTGCATCAGTTCGGACTTCATCGTCGGCTTCCCCGGTGAAACCGAGAAAGACTTCGAGCAGACCATGAAGCTGATTGCCGATGTCGGCTTCGATTTCTCCTACTCGTTCGTCTACAGCCAGCGCCCGGGCACGCCCGCTGCCGATCTGGCCGATGACACACCGGAAGAATTGAAGAAAGAACGTCTGAACGCGCTGCAACATCGTCTGAATCAGCAGGGCTTCGAGATCAGCCGACAAATGGTCGGCTCGATCCAGCGCATTCTGGTGACCGATTATTCGAAGAAAGACCCGGGCGAGCTCCAGGGCCGCACCGAGAATAATCGTATCGTCAACTTCCGCTGCGACAATCCCACCCTGATCGGCCAGTTCGCCGACGTGCACATCGACGCCGCGCAACCGCACTCGCTGCGTGGTTCGCTGGTTCAATAACACCATCGCATTGTGGATGGGGCTTCTGTGGTGAGGGGATTTATCCCCGATGGTTGGCGCAGCCGACCCAAAACCTGCAATCCGGGTGATCTGATACACCTCTGATAATGGTTTCAGGGCCGCTTCGCGCCCCATCGGGGATAAATCCCCTCACCATAAATGACCCCGCCAGCCACAGAGAATGGGGTCGAAAGCAGCGTCGATATTTAAGAGCTTTCGCACCCAGGCCACTGGCGTTATCCTTGATTTCATCCTAATTGCCCCAGGGCGGCTAAATACGACCTTGAACGCACCCATCGAACCACATCGTTTTCTCCTCGAGCCTTTTGAGGCTCGCCGCTTCGCCAATCTGTGCGGGCAATTCGACGAGCATTTGCGCTTGATCGAACAGCGCCTGGCCATCGAGATCCGCAATCGCGGAAACCAGTTCGAGCTGATTGGCGATCCAAAACTCACCACGTCCGCGGAAAACCTGCTGCGCCGCCTGTACCGCGAAACCAAGGGTACCGAGCTGTCGCCAGACCTGGTGCACCTGTTCATTCAGGAATCAGCAGATATCGACAACCCGGCCCCTGCCGAAGCGACCGTCGCCCTGCGCACCAAGAAAGGCATGATTCGCCCGCGCGGCTTGAATCAGCAGCGCTATGTGAAGGAAATCCTCGGCAACGACATCAACTTCGGCATCGGCCCGGCCGGTACCGGCAAGACCTATCTGGCCGTGGCCTGCGCGGTGGATGCGCTGGAGCGCGAGCAGATCCGCCGCATCCTGCTGGTGCGTCCGGCAGTCGAAGCGGGAGAAAAGCTCGGCTTCCTGCCCGGCGACCTGTCGCAGAAGATCGACCCGTACCTGCGCCCGCTCTACGACGCGCTGTACGAAATGCTCGGTTTCGAATACGTCGCCAAGCTGATCGAGAAACAGGTGATCGAAGTCGCGCCGCTGGCCTACATGCGCGGTCGTACGCTGAACAACAGCTTCATCATTCTCGACGAAAGCCAGAACACCACCGTCGAGCAGATGAAGATGTTCCTCACGCGCATCGGCTTCGGCTCCACCGCCGTGATCACCGGTGACATCACCCAGGTCGACCTGCCGCGCGGCACCAAGTCCGGGCTGCACCATGTGATCGAAGTGCTCAAAGACGTGCCGGGCATCAGCTTCACCCACTTCCAGCCCAAGGACGTCGTGCGCCACCCGTTGGTGCAGCGGATTGTCGAGGCCTACGAGCGCTTCGAAACCCGTGCCGAAGCCGCGAAGGAAGCCACGCGCGATGCTTGAGCTGGATCTGCAAATCGCCACTGAGGCCAGCGCGCCGAGTGAAGCCGAGTTCCGCCAGTGGTGCGAACTGGCCCTGCGCCAGCGCAGCGCTGATTCGGAAATGACCATTCGTCTGGTCGACGAGGAAGAAGGCCGCGAGCTCAATCACACCTGGCGCCACAAGGACTACGCGACCAACGTGTTGTCGTTCCCGGCGGAAGTGCCTGACGAGTTTCTCGATATCCCGCTGCTCGGCGATCTGGTGATCTGCGTGGCCGTGGTCGAACGCGAAGCCGCCGAGCAGGGCAAGGAACTAAAGGCGCACTGGGCACATCTGGTCATTCACGGCTGCCTGCATCTGTTGGGTTACGACCATATAGATGACGACGAAGCCGAAGAAATGGAAGCGCTGGAACGCGAGTTGCTTGCTGAACTGGGCTATCCCGATCCGTACGCGGACGACGAAACCGAACACTCCCCCATCGTTACAACAAAGGATTCAGAGTAATCGCTATGAGCGAAGATCGATCGAGCAACGGGCAGAAGTCATGGCTGGGTAAGCTGACCCAGGCTTTTGCCCACGAGCCGAAGAACCGTCAGGAGCTCCTCGAGCTGCTGCGTGATGCACATCAGAACAAACTGCTGGACAGCGAAGCGCTGGCCATCGTCGAAGGCGCCATCCAGGTGGCTGACCTGCAAGTGCGCGACATCATGGTGCCGCGCTCGCAGATGGTCAGCATCAAGGCGACCCAGACACCCCGCGAATTCCTCCCCGCCGTCGTCGACTCGGCCCACTCGCGCTATCCGGTCATCGGCGAAAGCCATGACGACGTGATGGGCGTACTGCTGGCCAAGGATCTGCTGCCGCTGATCCTCAAGGAGAACGGCGACAGCTTCAACATCAAGGACCTGCTGCGCCCGGCCACCTTCGTGCCGGAGTCCAAGCGTCTGAACGTGTTGCTGCGTGAGTTTCGCGCCAACCACAACCACATGGCCATCGTCATCGACGAATACGGCGGTGTGGCCGGTCTGGTGACAATCGAAGACGTGCTCGAGCAGATCGTCGGCGACATCGAGGACGAGCACGACGTCGAAGAAGATAGCTACATCAAGCCGCTGCCCAGCGGTGATTTCCTGATCAAGGCGCTGACGCCGATCGAGAACTTCAATGAGTTCTTCGACAGCGAGTTCTCCGACGACGAGTTCGACACCGTCGGCGGCCTGGTGATGAGCGCGTTCGGGCACTTGCCAAAACGCAACGAAACCACTGAAATCGGCGCTTATCGTTTCCGCATACTGAACGCCGACAGCCGTCGGATTCATTTGCTGCGACTGACGCCTATCGCTCGTTAATTCTAAGGACTGAAATGCGCTGGACAACCCGCCCCGGCTGGCCCGGTAACCTGCTGGCCGTGGCGGCCGGTGCAATCACCACATTCGCTCTCGCACCGTTCGACATCTGGCCGCTGGCATTGCTGGCGGTTGGTCTGTTCTATGCCGGTTTGCGTGAGCTGAGCCCGCGTCAGGCGCTCGGCCGTGGCTGGTGCTTCGGCTTCGGCCTGTTCGGTGCCGGCACCAGTTGGATCTATTACAGCATTCATCATTTCGGCGGCGCTTCGGTGTTGCTCGCCGGGTTCCTGATGCTGCTGTTCACCGCGGCGATTGCCTGGTTCTTCGCCCTGCCCGCGTGGCTGTGGGCGCGCTGGCTGCGGCGTAACGAAGCACCGCTGGCGGATGCCTTGGCCTTTGCAGCGCTGTGGGTCGGCCAGGAAGCGTTTCGTGGCTGGTTCCTTACCGGTTTCCCGTGGCTGTATTCCGGTTATAGCCAGCTCGACGGCCCGCTGGCCGGGCTCGCGCCGGTGGGCGGCATGTGGCTGGTCTCGTTTGTTCTGGCACTGACCGCAGCGCTGATCTACAACGCGCCGCGCTTGTTGCAGGCGCGCCGCAAGGGTTTTATCGCGGCCGGTGTGGTACTTCTGGCGGGGCCATGGGTAGCAGGCATCGCCCTCAAAGGCCACGCGTGGACCAGCCCGTCCGGCGCACCGCTGACCGTGGCCGCAATTCAGGGCAACGTCGCGCAGAGCATGAAATGGGACCCGGCCGAGCTCAACGCGCAACTGGCGCTGTACCGTGATCTGAGCTTACGCTCCAAACCGGTCGATCTGCTGATCTGGCCGGAAACCGCCGTGCCGGTGTTGAAGGAGTCCGCCGAGGGCTACCTGACGATGATGGGCAACTTCGCCGCCGAGCGTAAATCAGCGTTGATCACCGGTGTGCCGATCCGCCAGACCGTGCATCACGAACGGCGCTTCTTCAACGGCATCACCGTGGTCGGCGAAGGCGACGGCACTTACCTGAAGCAGAAACTGGTGCCGTTCGGCGAGTACGTGCCGTTGCAGGACGTGTTGCGCGGCTTGATCGCGTTCTTCGACCTGCCGATGTCGGACTTCGCTCGCGGCCCGTCCGATCAAGCGCTCTTGCAAGCCAAGGGTTACCAGATTGCACCGTTCATCTGCTACGAGGTGGTCTATCCGGAATTCGCCGCCGGGCTGTCGGCACGCAGCGACCTGCTGCTGACGATCAGCAACGACACCTGGTTCGGCACGTCGATCGGCCCGCTGCAGCATTTACAGATGGCGCAGATGCGCGCGCTGGAAGCCGGACGCTGGATGATCCGCGCGACCAACAACGGCGTTACTGGCCTGATCAACCCGTTCGGGCAGATCACCGAACAGATTCCGCAGTTCGAACAAGGTGTGCTGTACGGCGAAGTGGTACCGATGCACGACCTGACGCCGTATCTGCAATGGCGCTCGTGGCCGTTGATCGCGTTGTGCCTGCTGCTGTTTGGCTGGGCGCTGATGGCCAGCCGGATGTCGAAGACCCTCTGAGAAATGTGACAAGGGGATTTATCCCCGCTGGAGTGCGCAGCAGTCCCCTCTTCTGAAGGTAAGAGAGAGGCCGCTACGCGCCCCATCGGGGATAAATCCCCTCGCCACAATGATCTTCAGCGGTAAAACAACGAGTACCCCACCTGCCCCACCGCTTCATTGAGCAATTGCCCGCTCTGCCAGATCGACTTGAATTCCGGCAACCAGCCGCCAAACGGCCGGGCGTTATCCGTACCGAGGAAACCCACCGGTGCCGGCACCACTTCGAATCCGGCCTGCTCAAAGCTCCACACTGCACGCGGCATATGCCACGCCTGCGTCACCACGACGACCCGCTTGATCCCTTGCGGCAAGAGGATATCTGCCGTCATCTTCGCGTTCTCCCATGTGGTGCGACTCTCGCCTTCCTGCCAGCGTACCGTTACGTCGAAATCATCACGCAACGAATCTGCCATCAATTTCGCTTCGGTCGGCGGCGTGCCGTAGTGCAGGCCGCCGCTGGTCAGAATCGGCAGGCCCGAGGCCTTGGCCAGGCGCGCCGCGTAACGCTGCCGCTCCAGTCCGATGCCGGTCGGCTGGTCTTCGCCCCAGGCGATGTCACCGCGCTCGCGTCCCGAGCCCAGCACCACAATCGCATCGGCACGTTGCGCCAGGGTCGTCCACTCTGACCGCGCCAGCGGCGGCTCACGCTCCAGCGCCTTGGCGCTCCACTGCACGACCACCGGCAGGCTCATCAGCAGCAGGCCACCAAAACCGACGGCAAAACACACGCCAGCCAGGCGTGGCCGCGAGCGGCGCAGCCACCAGGCGACCAGCAACAGCAGCAAAAGAATGCCGGGCGGCAATAAAAGTTGTTTGATGAAATAGCGAAAGGGCATCGGGCATCTCCAAAGATGCCCGAAGCCTAAGAGTGTTGATTACGAGTTACAACCAGTAGGCCGGATCCGGTTGCAAAAGATCCGTTTCATGACCTGCCATGCGCTTACTTGGCCTGTACAGAGCGCACCTTGCCGGTGTCTCTGCGCGGCGCCTTGTCCTTGAGCCAGATGACCTTGGCCGAATGTGCTGCATCGAGTTGCTTCACTGCTTGAGACAGGCATCCCTGCGTTTCACGTTCACTGCGATCCAGATAGGCCTTGACCAGTTTGAACTCGGCGGGGCTCAAGCCACGCAATTCCAGTTCCAGGGGGCGCTCGTCGCGCAGCCGGTCAGCGGTTTTCACGGCGTCCAGCGCCATGCCCAGACGATCGATCAACCTTTCATACAACTCGGGTTTCGTTACGTTCTTTTTCCGTTGCTCCACCATCCCTCACCTCATTGAAGATAAGACTCACTCCCCAATTAGAGCTTAGCTTCGCTGCACGAACCGGCTACACGCCGCGACCAACGGCCCTCGTCGTCCAAAAGGTCGGGCAAACAGCTGTAATCAGGGTTTCCCTCGGCCAAGCGCGGTCATGTATGCTACGGCGCTTCCTGTCATTCCACTTCCAGCGCACCCGGGCCATCCCGGATGCTGCCGTCGAAGAGGATTAGGCCACCCCTATCCAGTACAAAAGTAGCCATGCACGAACAATATCAGCCACGTGAGATCGAAGCCGCCGCCCAGTCGTTCTGGGATGAGCAAAAGTCCTTTGAAGTCAGTGAACAGCCAGGCAAGGAAACCTACTACTGCCTGTCGATGTTCCCTTACCCCAGCGGCAAGCTGCACATGGGCCACGTGCGCAACTACACCATTGGCGACGTGATCTCGCGCTACCAGCGCATGCAGGGCAAGAATGTTCTGCAGCCAATGGGTTGGGATGCGTTCGGCATGCCGGCGGAAAACGCCGCAATGAAAAACAACGTAGCGCCCGCCAAGTGGACCTACGAGAACATCGCCTACATGAAGTCGCAGCTGCGCAGCCTCGGCCTCGCGGTGGACTGGTCCCGTGAAGTGACCACCTGCAAGCCGGACTACTACCGCTGGGAACAATGGCTGTTCACGCGCCTGTTCGAGAAAGGCGTGATCTACCGTAAAAACGGCACCGTGAACTGGGACCCGGTCGACCAGACCGTTCTGGCCAACGAGCAAGTCATCGACGGCCGTGGCTGGCGATCCGGGGCGCTGATCGAAAAGCGCGAAATCCCGATGTACTACTTCAAGATCACCGCTTACGCCGACGAGCTGCTGGAAAGCCTCGACGAACTGACTGGCTGGCCGGAACAGGTCAAGACCATGCAGCGCAACTGGATCGGCAAGTCCCGTGGCATGGAAGTGCAGTTCCCGTACAACGTCGATTCGATCGGCGAAGCCGGCACCCTGAAAGTCTTCACCACCCGTCCGGACACCCTGATGGGCGCGACCTACGTCGCCGTCGCTGCCGAGCACCCGCTGGCCACCCTGGCCGCGCAGAACAATCCCGAGCTGCAAGCGTTCATCGCTGAATGCAAGGGCGGCAGCGTCGCTGAAGCCGATGTCGCCACCCAGGAAAAGAAAGGCCTGCCGACCGGCCTGTTCGTCGAGCACCCGCTGACCGGCGAAAAGCTCCCGGTATGGGTCGCCAACTACGTGCTGATGCATTACGGCGACGGCGCGGTCATGGCGGTTCCGGCGCACGACGAGCGCGATTTCGAGTTCGCGCACAAGTACAACCTGCCGGTGAAATCGGTGGTACGCACCAGCTCCGGTGACACCAACCCGGCGCCGTGGCAGGACCCCTATGGCGAGCACGGCACGCTGATCAACTCCGGCGACTTTGACGGCCTCGACTTCGCCGGCGCGTTCGACGCCATGGAAGTGGCCCTGATCAAGAAACAACTGGGCGCCTCGCGCACCCAGTTCCGCCTGCGCGACTGGGGCATCAGCCGCCAGCGCTACTGGGGCTGCCCGATCCCGATCATCCATTGCGCCGCGTGCGGCGACGTGCCGGTGCCGGAAGATCAACTGCCGGTCGTGTTGCCGGAAGACGTGGTGCCGGACGGCGCCGGTTCGCCGCTGGCGCGCATGCCCGAGTTCTACGAATGCAGCTGCCCGAAATGCGGCGCGCCGGCCAAGCGTGAAACCGACACGATGGACACCTTCGTCGAGTCGTCGTGGTACTACGCCCGTTACGCCTCGCCGCATTTTGAAGGTGGCCTGGTAGAAAAATCCGCAGCCGATCACTGGCTGCCGGTGGATCAGTACATCGGTGGTATCGAACACGCCATTCTCCACCTGCTTTACGCGCGCTTCTTCCACAAGCTGATGCGTGACGAAGGTCTGGTCAGCTCCAACGAGCCGTTCAAGAACCTGCTGACCCAAGGCATGGTGATCGCCGAGACTTACTATCGTCGCGAAGCCAATGGTGCCTACACCTGGTTCAACCCGGCAGACGTGGAACTTGAGCGTGACAGCAAAGCCAAGGTGATCAGCGCAAAGCTGAAATCCGACGGCCTGCCGGTGGAAATCGGCGGCACCGAGAAGATGGCCAAGTCGAAGAACAACGGCGTCGACCCGCAGTCGATGATCGACCAGTTCGGTGCCGACACCTGCCGTCTGTTCATGATGTTCGCCTCGCCGCCTGACATGAGCGCGGAATGGTCCGATTCCGGCGTTGAAGGTTCGCACCGTTTCCTCAAGCGCGTCTGGCGTCTGGCGCAAGCTCACGTCACCCAGGGCTTGCCGGGCAAACTGGATATCGCCGCTCTGAGCGACGAGCAGAAAACCGTGCGTCGTGCGATTCACCTGGCGATCAAGCAGGCCAGTCATGACGTCGGCCAGAACCACAAATTCAACACGGCCATCGCTCAGGTGATGACGCTGATGAACGTGCTGGAAAAAGCCGCCCAAGGCACCGAACAGGACCGCGCGCTGCTGCATGAAGGTCTGGAAGCGGTGACCCTGCTGCTGGCGCCAATCACCCCGCACATCAGCCACGAACTGTGGAAGCAGTTGGGTCACGCCGATGCGGTGATCGATGCAGGCTGGCCGGCCGTGGACGAAAGTGCCTTGGTGCAGGACAACCTGACCCTGGTCATTCAGGTCAACGGCAAGCTGCGCGGGCAGATCGAAATGCCGGCCAGCGCCACCCGCGAAGAGATCGAAGCCGCCGCGCGCGTCAACGAAAACGTGCTGCGTTTCGTCGACGGCCTGACCATT
The DNA here is from genome assembly GCF_900187595.1 of Pseudomonas sp. Irchel 3F6. NCBI lineage: Bacteria > Pseudomonadati > Pseudomonadota > Gammaproteobacteria > Pseudomonadales > Pseudomonadaceae > Pseudomonas > Pseudomonas sp. Irchel 3F6. The sequence continues at coordinate 175,489 of NZ_FYDP01000007.1, forward strand.
CGCAAAGTGATCGTGGTACCGGGCAAACTGGTCAACATCGTCGCGAGCTAAATTGGATCGGCTGCCAGGCTCGCCTGGCAGCCAGTAAAACCTTTCGGGCCGCAGAGTCGGCTCACCTGGTTTCAAGGGGAGCAACACAATGATCAAACGCAATCTGCTGGTGATGGGCCTCGCCGTTCTGCTGAGCGCCTGCGGTTTCCAGTTGCGTGGTACCGGCACCAACGAACTGTCGATCAAGGAAATCGACCTGAGCGCGCGTAACGCTTATGGCGAAACCGTAAGACAGCTGCGTCAGACGCTGGAGTCCAGCGGCGTCAAGGTTTACAGCGGCGCGCCGTACAAGCTGTATCTGGCTGACGAACAGGAAAGCCAGCGCATCCTCAGCTATGCCGGTGCCGGGCGCACAGGCGAGTATCAGGTCAACACTGTGCTGAGCTATGACATCCGCGGCGACAAAGACCTGTCCCTGCTTAGCGATAAGCTCGAAGTGCAGAAGGTGTTCATTCACGACGGCAACAACCTCGTCGGCTCCGATCAGGAAGCCAACGACGCCCGTCATGAAATCCGTCGCGAGCTGGTGCAGCGCATGATGCTGCGCCTGTCGCAGCTGACCCCGGGCCAGTTGCAGCAACTGCAGCAAACCGCCAACGACCGCGCCAAGGCTGAAGCCGATGCGCTGGAAGCGGCGCAGAAGGCTGAGGCGGAAACTCCGCGTCAGTCGCCGCTCGAAATCCCGCAGCAGTAAGACGGCCGGGGCGCTCAGGCGCCCCGCTCGCCCTTCCTTATGAAGCTCGCTCCCGCGCAACTCGGCAAACACCTGCAAGGCGCACTTGCGCCGGTCTACATCATCAGCGGCGATGATCCGTTGCTGTGTCAGGAAGCCGCCGACGCCATCCGCACCGCTGCTCGCCAGCAAGGTTTCGACGAACGTCAGGTCTTCGCCGCCGACGCCAATTTCGATTGGGGTACGTTGCTGCAGGCCGGCGCAAGCATGTCGCTGTTCGCCGAAAAACGCCTGTTGGAACTGCGCCTGCCGTCCGGTAAGCCTGGCGATAAAGGCGCCGCCGCGCTGATCGAATACTGCTCGCGTCCTGCGGAAGACACGGTTCTGCTGATCAGCTTGCCGAAGCTCGATGGCAGCGCGCAGAAAACCAAGTGGGGCAAGGCACTGGTCGAAGGCCAACAGACCCAGTTTGTGCAGATCTGGCCGGTGGATGCCAATCAACTGCCGAGCTGGATTCGTCAGCGCCTGTCCGAGGCAGGTCTGTCGGCCAGTCAGGACGCCGTCGAATTGATTGCCGCGCGTGTCGAAGGCAACCTGCTCGCCGCCGCACAGGAAATCGAAAAGCTCAAGTTGATGGCCGAAGGTGGGCAGATCACCGTCGAAACCGTGCAGGCCGCCGTGGCCGACAGTGCCCGGTTTGACGTGTTCGGCCTGACCGACGCGGTGCTCAACGGCGAACCGGCGCACGCGTTGCGCATGCTTGAAGGCCTGCGCGGTGAAGGCGTCGAGCCGCCGGTGATCCTCTGGGCATTGGCGCGGGAGTTGCGCCTGCTGGCCAACATCTCCCTGCAATACAGCCAGGGCACGCCACTGGACAAATGCTTCAGCCAGTCGAAACCGCCGGTCTGGGACAAGCGCAAGCCGCTGATGAGCAAGGCGCTGCAACGTTACTCGGCGCAACGCTGGGCACAGTTGCTGCTCGAAGCGCAGCGCATCGATGCGCAGATCAAGGGCCAGGCGGCGGGTTCACCGTGGATGAGCCTGAGTCGGTTGGCGCTGTTGATGGCTGGCCAGCGATTGTCTTTGCCTGCCGAATAAGGCAGTCGACCGCGTAGCGTCCATTCGCGAGCAGGCTCGCTCCCACAGCTGACCGCGTACCAATGTGGGAGCGAGCCTGCTCGCGAAAGCGCCAGAATATTCCTACGCATGAGCTACTGGACAGATGCGCCACATCGGCAGATTATTCCCGGCGCAAAACCCACCACGCCGAGAGAACCCTCATGAGCAAAAAGCCAGCAAAGCATGGCCCCAACAAGGCCAAATCCATCGTCGCCCAGCCCTTGTTCCGCAGCCGCCAGGAACGACCTTCCAAGGGCAAAGGCAGCTACCGCCGCGAAGCCTTCCGGTCTGACAACCGGGAGGCTTTTTACTTTCTGGCTGCCTGAAGCGCACTACCCCTCGCTCATGTTAAGGTCTGCACCTGATTCGTTTCCCCTGGAACTGTGCATGCCCACAAGTCTTTCCCGTCGTTGGCCCGTGCGCCAATTGATCGCTGCCTCCAGCTTCATCCTGCTTGTCGCCTGCGCGGAAAAACCCACCGCCGCCGATGCACAACCGCTTCAAGCCGCCCCGGTTACCACGGCCCCAGCGATCATTCCGCCGGTAGTGCCGTCCGCCGACCCGCTCGATATTCAACCGACCCAGACCTTTGCCGAATGGCAGGCGGGCTTCCGCAAGGACGCCCTCGCCGCCGGGATTCGCCCCGAGCTGTTCGATCAGGCATTTGCCAACATCAGCTTCGACGCCAGCGTGATCCGTGCCGATCGCAGTCAGCCGGAGTTTTCCCGCCCGGTGTGGGAATACCTCGATGGTGCGCTGTCACCGCTGCGTGTACGCAAAGGCCAGGCGCTGATCAACCAGTACGCCGACATTCTGCAAAGCATCGAGCAGCGCTATGGCGTTGATCGCCAGGCACTGGTGTCGGTGTGGGGCATGGAAAGCAATTTCGGTCAGTTTCAGGGCAGCAAGTCGGTGATCAACTCGTTGGCCACTCTCGCCTACGAGGGGCGTCGTCCGGGCTTTGCTCACGCGCAATTGATTGCCGCGCTGCAGATTCTGCAACAGGGCGATATCACCCCGGAGAAAATGCTCGGCTCCTGGGCCGGCGCGATGGGCCAGACCCAGTTCATTCCGACCACTTACAACACCCACGCCGTGGACTTTGACGGTGACGGTCGCCGCGACATCTGGGGCAGCCCGGCCGATGCGCTGGCCTCGACCGCGCATTACCTGCAAAGCTCGGGCTGGCAACGCGGCCAGCCGTGGGGTTTCGAAGTGCAATTGCCGAGCGGTTTCAACTACACGCTGGCCGATGGCGCGATTCGCAAAAGCGTCGCCGAATGGCGGCAACTGGGTGTGAACCTGCCCAATGGTGCGCAGGTGCCAGCCGGCTCCGAACAACTGTCCGCTGCCCTGCTGCTGCCAGCCGGTTATCGCGGCCCGGCGTTTCTGATCCTCGACAACTTCCGGGCGATTCTCAAGTACAACAATTCGTCGTCGTATGCGCTGGCGGTGAGCCTGTTGTCCGAGCGTTTCGAAGGCGCGGGCCTGATCAATGGCAGTTGGCCCAAAGATGATCTGCCGCTGAGCCGCACCGAACGCATCGAACTGCAGACGCTATTGAGCGCGCGTAATTACGACGCTGGCACGGCGGACGGGATTATCGGCGCCAATACGCGCAAAGCGATTCGCAGTGCCCAGCAGGCGCTGGGCTGGCCGGCGGATGGTTATCCGACGCACAAGTTGCTTGAGAGCCTGCGCAACCAATAGAGCAAATCAAAAGATCGCAGCCTTCGGCAGCTCCTACAGGACGATCATCAATCCCATGTAGGAGCTGCCGAAGGCTGCGATCTTTTGCCTCCCGAATTATCGGATGACCACATCCTGCTCCAGCAGCAACTCCTGCTTCCCTGCATCCAGGCGCACCAGCGCGCCCAACGGCAGTGTCAGGTTCGGGTCGCAATGGCCACTGCGCCAACCCGACAACACCGGAATTCGCAACGGCTCAAAGGTTTGCTTGAGCAGGCGATTCAGCGCGTCGACCTCCACGCCGGCGATATCACCGACCAGCACACCGCGCAGTCTGGCCAGCTTGCCGGCCAGACGCATCTGGGTCAGCAGCCGATCAATCCGATACAGCGGCTCGTTGATGTCTTCGATAAACAGAATCACCCCTTCGACATCAATCTCGTAGGGCGTGCCGAGGGTTGCAGCAATCATCGCCAGATTGCCGCCAAGCAGCCGCCCGTGAGCGATGCCCGGTTCGACGGTTGATAATGGATGAGCCGCCGGATGGCTCAGCACACTCCCTGACTTCATTTGCCCGCGCAGCATGGCGAAGAATGAGGTGACGGTCGGCGGCTCTTTGTCGCCCAGCAGGTCGGCGTTGAGCAGCGGCCCGTGAAAGGTCACAAACCCGGCGTAGCGACTAATGGCCAGGTGCAGCGCGGTGATATCGCTGTAGCCGATAAAGGGTTTGGCGTGCCGGCTGAGCAGGTCGTAATCGATTCGGTCCAGCAGGCGCGGCGTGCCGTAGCCGCCGCGCAGGCAAATGATCGCGTCGACTTCGGGGTCAGCGAATGCCGCGTGCAGATCGCGCAGGCGTACGTCGTCACTGCCAGCCAGATAGCCGTCCTTCTCATAGACACCCGGAAACACCTTCAGCCCATAGCCGCGCGCGCGCATCCATTGCAGCGCTTTTTCAGTGTCGAGGGCGCCGGGGCCGGCAGGCGCGATGACGCCGATCGTCCCTTCGGAGGGCAGCGCCGGTACGGCTCGGTGGGCAACGAGGGTGTGGCTCGGTCGAACGGTCATCCTTGGGCTCCAGCGGTAAAGTCATGCACACACAGTAGACAGCTCAAGAGGCAAACAAAAGCCCCTTGTCTCAGGCAAAAAAATGCCCGCCGAGGAACCGTCCTCGGCGGGCATTTTTACATCAGCAGTGAATCAGGAACCCAGCAGCTCGGCCTTGACCAGCTTCGCCTGCTCGTCGGCGTGGTACGAGGAACGTACCAGCGGGCCAGACGCAACGTTCTTGAAGCCCATCTTGTAACCTTCTTCGGCGAACCAGGCGAAGGTGTCCGGGTGCACGAAACGCTGCACCGGCAAGTGGCTGCGCGACGGTTGCAGGTATTGACCGAGGGTCAGCATGTCGATGTCGTGTTCGCGCATGCGCTTCATGACTTCGATGACTTCCTCGTCAGTCTCGCCCAGACCCAGCATCAGGCCGGATTTGGTCGGGATATGCGGCATCATCTGCTTGAAGCGTTGCAGCAGGGTCAGCGACCACTGATAGTCCGAACCCGGACGCGCAGCCTTGTACAGGCGTGGCACGGTTTCCAGGTTGTGGTTGAACACATCCGGCGGCTCGGCAGCGGTGATTTCCAGGGCGATGTCCATGCGGCCACGGTAGTCCGGGACCAGGGTCTCGAGCTGCACGTTCGGCGACAGTTTGCGGATTTCGCGGATGCAGTCGGCGAAGTGCTGGGCACCGCCATCACGCAGGTCGTCGCGGTCCACCGAAGTGATCACCACGTACTTTAGCTTGAGGTCGGCGATGGCGATGGCCAGGCTTTCCGGCTCGTTGACGTCCAGTGGCTTCGGACGACCGTGGCCAACGTCGCAGAACGGGCAGCGACGGGTGCAGATGTCGCCCATGATCATGAAGGTCGCAGTACCGCCGGAGAAGCATTCGCCGAGGTTCGGGCAGGACGCTTCTTCGCAGACACTGTGCAGCTTGTGCTTGCGCAGCAGGCTCTTGATGCGGTCGACTTCCGGCGAAACCGGGATGCGCACGCGGATCCAGTCGGGTTTCTTCGGCAGTTCGGTAGTCGGGATGATCTTGACCGGGATGCGTGCAACCTTCTCGGCGCCGCGCAGCTTGACGCCGGCTTCAACCTTGGGACGCGGGGCCGGGCGCTCGGTCACGTCGAGCGTCGGGATCATGGTTTGCACTGCATCAGTAGTCATATCAGTCGATTCCGCCCGTGAGGGTCGTCTGCTCAGCATAGTCGAGGTGTTTGACGAGCTGCGCGCGCAGCCGGGCACTTACCTCGGCAAATTCAATCGATCCTGCGTGATCGCTCAGCTGGGTCATGGCCAGCCCGGCGTAGCCGCAGGGATTAATCCGTCGAAACGGTTCCAGGTTCATATCCACGTTCAGGGCCAGGCCATGAAAGGAACAACCGTGGCGAATGCGCAAACCCAGAGAAGCGATTTTCGCTCCATCGACGTACACGCCGGGAGCATCTGGCTTGGCGGCGGCGCTAACGCCGTAGCTGGCCAGCAGTTCGATGAGGCAGGCTTCCATGCGGCTGACCAGATCGCGCACGCCGAAACCCAGCTTGCGCACATCCAGTAACAGATAGGCCACCAGTTGCCCGGGGCCATGATAAGTCACTTGGCCGCCACGATCGACCTGCACCACCGGAATATCTCCCGGCAGCAACAGGTGTTCGGCCTTGCCGGCCTGGCCCTGAGTGAACACCGGCGGGTGTTCGACGAGCCAGATTTCGTCGGCGGCATCGCTGCCGCGTTCGTTGGTAAAGCGCTGCATGGCATGCCAGACCGGCTCGTAAGGCATCTGGCCCAGTTCGCGAAAGCCCAGCGTGCCGTGCATCACAACACCATGTGCACGATGCCGGAAGCCCGCAGTTCGCTGTTGATGTTGTACAGCTGATCCTGGTCGGTGGCGACGATGTGCAACTGGATGGTGGTGTATTTGCCGTTGCTGCTTTGACGCTCGTCGATGCGCTCATCATTGATGGTCGCGTGTTTCAGGACGATCGCGATGATCTTGTCCTTGTTGCCAACACCCGTATCGCTGATCACCTTGATCGGATAATCAGTCTGGGGAAATTCGATCTTTGGCGCCTTTACTTCGGTATCGGTCATGGCGTAACGGCCTCTATAGCGCAAGCCGTGGTAACGCACATGGCCCCGCACCGGATCGGGGCGGGGCCATGCAGGTCAACACAAAATCAATTGAACAAGCCGTAGAAGAATAGACGGATGCTATCCCACATGCGGCGGAAGATACCACCCTCCTCGACGCCGTCCAGAGCGATCAGGTCAGCGCTGTGCACCACCTTGTCTTCCAGTTTGACTTCGACTTTACCGATCACGTCGCCCTTGGCGATTGGCGCAACCAGTTGCGGGTTCATGGTCATGCTGGCAGCGAGTTTCTTCAGCTGGCCTTTTGGCAGAGTCATGGTCAGGTCTTGCGCCAGACCGGCCTTGACCTGGCTGGTGTTGCCTTTCCATACCGGCGCCTGCGCCAGTTCAGTGCCCTTCTGGTAGAAGGTCTGGGTTTCGAAGAAGCGGAAACCATAGGTCAGCAACTTCTGGGTTTCAGCGGCGCGAGCCACTTCGCTGTTGGTGCCGAACACCACGGCGATCAGGCGCTGGCCGTCACGTACCGCCGAGGACACCATGCAGTAGCCGGCTTCATCGGTGTGGCCGGTTTTCAGACCGTCAACGGTCTTGTCGCGCCACAGCAGCAGGTTGCGGTTAGGCTGCTTGATGCCGTTCCAGAAGAACTCTTTCTGCGAGTAGATCGCATAGTGAGCCGGGTCTTCGTGGATGATCGCACGGGCCAGGATCGCCATGTCGTGCGCCGACGAGTAGTGCTCAGGGTTTGGCAGACCGGTCGGGTTCATGAAGTGGGTATTGGTCATGCCCAGTTCGGTGACGGTCTTGTTCATCAGATCGGCGAACGCGTCTTCGCTGCCGGCGATGTGCTCGGCCAGGGCGACGCTGGCGTCGTTACCGGACTGGATGATGATGCCGTGCAGCAGGTCGCTGACAGTCACCTGCGAACCGACCTTGATGAACATCCGCGAACCGCCGGTGCGCCAGGCGTTTTCGCTGACGGTCACCGGATCGTTTTCACCGATCTGGCCGCGACGGATTTCCAGGGTCGCGATGTACGCGGTCATCAGCTTGGTCAGGCTGGCCGGTGGCAGACGCTGGTCGCCGTTGTTTTCGACCAGCACGTTGCCGCTGCTGGCGTCCATCAGAACGTAGGCCTTGGCGGCCAGTTGTGGTGGCGACGGCATCATCTCGGCCGCGAAGGCGGCTGGCGAGAGGAGCAGCGGGACTAGCAGACACAGGCGTTTGGCAAAGGTGGTGATGTTCATCCGTCTCTCGAAATCGCTAATGGAAACTTGCCCGAAGGCAAAACTTATTCAGACAGCCTTCTAACGGGCCATCGCGTGTTCAGTTGCTCACTCCAGTCACCCTTGCCGGGCTTTTGTTCTTCGACGAGCCAACAACCTGGTTCACCCCCCGAATACCGCAAGTGAACCGTCAATCAAGGTCTACGTGTTACTCGGTGACCACGCTGGGCGAACCCAGATTGGCCAGCCGCACACTGTTCTGCACCTGGGCGATCTCACCCGGCGAGCCGATCGGCCCCAGGCGTACCCGGTGCAGGGTCTGCTGATTGCGCACGATCGAGCTGATGAACACCGGCGCGCTCACCATCCCGCTGAGCTTCGACCTCAGCAGCTCGGCAGCGTCCGGGTTGGCGAACGCGCCCACCTGCAGATACTGGCCAGACGCTGGTGCAGAAGCGTTTTTTTTTGCATCGATCTGCACGGGCACCACGGCCGCGGCGTGTTGCTGCGGCGGCGGCGTCCATTGCTCGACGGTACCGGCCGACGCGGTGATGACCGGGGCGCTATTCTGCGCCACTTGCGGCTCATTGAGCATCAGCGGCGCCGGACGGCCCTTGGCCGCCCACCACTGCTGCGGATCGATGCCTTCGACCTTGACCCGTGCGGTGCCGGTTTCGGCATAGCCGAGCTTCTTCGCCGCAGCATAAGACAAGTCAATGATGCGATCGGAATAGAACGGCCCACGGTCGTTGACGCGCAGGATCACGGTCTTGTTGTTGTCCAGGTTGGTCACCCGGACGTAACTTGGCAGCGGCAAGGTCTTGTGCGCGGCACTCATGCCGTACAGGTCATACACTTCGCCGTTGGCGGTGTTCTGGCCATGGAACTTGGTGCCGTACCAGGACGCCGTACCCGAAGCCACGTAGGTCTTGGATTCCTGCAACGGAAAGTAGGTCTTGCCCAGCACGGTGTACGGGTTGGCCTTGTACGGGCCGGTGTGCAGGGTCGGTGTCGCATCCGGGATGCGCGAAACATCGACATCCCACCACGGCGCGCCGTCTTTGTGCGCGCGGTTGATGTCCAGGCCCGGTTGGGCGCGGACAGCGGTGGACGGGGTTTTCTGCGTCGGCGTGCGGCTGGTCGTGCAACTGGCGACCAGGACTGCCAACGCAGCGAAAGCCACCAGCTTCAGGGGTTTATTGTTAGGCAATGCCTGCATTACTTGACGCCCCGTGCTTGTACCAGCTGTTCAGACAGTTGATGTACGGCCATGGCGTACATCACGCTGCGGTTATAACGCGTGATCGCGTAGAAATTCTGCAGGCCCATCCAGTATTCAGGGCCGTTGTCGCCTTCGAGGCGAAATGCGGTAACCGGCATATCATCGCGCAGCGCATCATGACTTGACCAGCCCAGCGCCCGCAACTCTGCGACCGTTTTCACCGGTTCGATACCAGTAGTCAGGCCTTCATCAACCTGCTCGCCGCGCACATCGGCGCGGCTGACCACCGGTTCGCCGGCGACCCAGCCGTGACGCTTGAAGTAGCTGGCGACGCTGCCAATGGCATCGTCCGGGTTGTTCCAGATATTGATGTGGCCGTCACCGTCGAAATCCACCGCGTAGGCGCGAAAGCTGCTCGGCATGAACTGCGGCAGGCCCATGGCCCCGGCGTACGAGCCTTTCAGGGTCAGTGGATCGACCTGCTCTTCGCGGGCCAGCAGCAGGAACTCACGCAGTTCCTTGCGGAAAAATTCGGCACGGGGAGGATAGTCGAAGCCGAGGGTCGATAAAGCATCGATCACGCGGAAATTACCGGTATTACGTCCGAAAAAGGTCTCGACGCCGATGATCGACACGATCACTTGTGCCGGCACGCCGTATTCCTGCTCGGCACGGGCCAGGGTCGCCTCGTGCTGACGCCAGAAGTCGACACCACGGGCGATGCGCGCGTCGGTGATGAACATCGGACGATATTCGTTCCACTGCTTGACCCGTTCGGCGGGTCTGGAGATGGCGTCGAGAATCGACTGCTTGCGCTGCGCCTCGCGGAACACACCCATCAGTTGTTCACCGGCGAAACCGTAGTCGCGGGTCATTTCGCCGACGAATTCGGCCACCTGCGGCGAGCCTTCATAGTCGCCGGCCAGCGCTTCCTGCACGCTCCCCAGCAGGCCCACCAGGCCAACCAGCGGCGCGCATCGAGTCGCCCAGCCACGCATTACTTGCATTGCACTCTTCACCTTATTCAAACCTGTGCGATCCACTTGCGATGGGTATGGATCGACATCAAAACCCCAAACGCTGACAGCAGCGTCACCAGCGAAGTTCCTCCGTAGCTAATGAACGGCAACGGCACCCCCACGACCGGTAACAGGCCACTGACCATACCGATGTTGACGAAAACGTAAACAAAAAAAGTCATGGTCAACGCGCCGGCGAGCAATTTGCCGAACAGCGTTTGCGCCTGAGCGGTGATCACCAGCCCGCGACCGATCAACAACAGATAGATCAGCAGCAGCGCGCAAATCCCCACCAGACCGAACTCTTCGCCAAGCACGGCAATGATGAAGTCGGTGTGGCTTTCCGGGAGAAAGTCCAGGTGTGACTGGGTGCCGAGCAGCCAGCCTTTGCCGAATACGCCACCGGAACCGATCGCGGCTTTCGACTGGATGATGTTCCAGCCGGTGCCGAGCGGATCGCTTTCCGGGTCGAGGAAAGTCAGGACACGCTGCTTCTGATAGTCGTGCATGACGAAGAACCACATCGCCACCGACACCGGCACCGCCGCCGCCAATACGCTGAGAATCCAGCGCCAGCGCAGGCCGCCCATGAACAGGACGAAGGCGCCACCGGCAAGAATCAGCAACGAGGTACCGAGATCCGGCTGGCGCACGATCAGAATGAACGGCACGCCAATCAGCATCAGGCTGATGCCGACGTGCTTGAGCTGCGGCGGCAAGGTGCGTTTGGACAGATACCAGGCGATGGTCGCCGGCATCAGGATCTTCATGAACTCCGAGGGCTGGAAGCGGATCACCCCGGGGATGTTGATCCAGCGCGTGGCGCCCATGGCGTTGTGGCCCATGATGTCGACGACGATCAGCAATATCACGCCGATCACGTAACCGAGCGGCACCCAGCGCGCCATGAAACGCGGTTCGAACTGGGCGATGACGATCATCGCCACCAGACCGATGCCGAACGACGTGGCCTGCTTGCCGAGCAGGTCCCAGCTCTTGCCGCTGGCCGAATACAGCACGAACAGGCTGCCGGCGGCGAGGATCAGCAACAGGATCAACAGCGGGCCATCGATATGCAGTCTTTGCAGCAACGTCGCGCGGCGACGCATCACATCCTCGCTGGAGAGCATGCGATCGAAGTTATTCATCACGGGCCGGGGCCTCCGCAGTGATAGGGCTGGCGTACTCGGCTTTCAGGTGGCCGTCCTGGTCGAGCAACCAGGCGTCCATGACCTGGCGCACCACGGGCGCGGCAACGCCGGAACCGGACTCACCGTTCTCGACCATCACCGACACGACGATTTTCGGATCATCGGCCGGGGCGAAGCCGACGAACAGGGCGTGGTCGCGGTGGCGTTCCTGGACCTTGGAGCGGTCGTATTTCTCGCCCTGCTTGATCGCCACCACCTGCGCGGTACCCGACTTGCCGGCGATGCGGTATTGCGCGCCGATCGCCGCTTTGCGCGCGGTACCACGGGCACCGTGCATCACCTGCTGCATGCCATGGTTGACCTTGTTCCAGTCGGACGGGTCGCGCAGGATGATGTTCGGCATCGGGTTTTCATCCACCGGCTTCACCCCGTCGAGGGACTTGGCCAGATGCGGACGGTTCCAGATGCCCTTGTTGGCCACCAGCGCCGTGGCCTGGGCCAGTTGCAGCGGCGTCGACTGCATGTAGCCCTGGCCGATCCCGAGAATCAGGGTTTCGCCGGGGAACCACGCCTGTTTGCGCGTCGCCCGTTTCCATTCGCGGGACGGCATCAGGCCCGGGGACTCTTCGAACATGTCCAGCGAGACCTTCTGGCCGATGCCGAACTTGTTCATATAGGTAGACAGCCGATCGATGCCGAGCTTGTGCGCAAGGTCATAGAAGTAGGTGTCGTTGGAACGCATGATCGCCGTGTCGAGGTCGACGAAGCCGTCACCAGTGCGATTCCAGTTGCGATACTTGTGGTCGTAGTTGGGCAGCATGTAATAGCCCGGGTCGAACACCCGGCTCGAAGCCGTGACTACGCCGGCGTCGAGACCGGCAATTGCCACCGCCGGTTTGATCGTCGAGCCCGGCGGGTACAGACCGCGCAGCACGCGGTTGAACAACGGCCGGTCGATGGAATCGCGCAACTCGGCGTAGGCCTTGAAGCTGATACCGGTGACGAACAGATTGGGGTCGAAACTCGGCTGACTGACCATCGCCAGCACTTCGCCGGTTTTCGGATCGAGCGCCACCACCGCGCCACGTCGCCCGCCCAGCGCGGCCTCGGCGGCTTCCTGCAACTTGATGTCGAGGCTCAGGACGATGTCCTTGCCGGGAATCGGATCGGTGCGTTTGAGCACGCGCAATACGCGGCCACGGGCGTTGGTCTCGACTTCCTCGTAACCGACCTGACCGTGCAATTCCGGCTCGTAGAAACGCTCGATGCCGGTCTTGCCGATGTGGTGGGTGCCGCTGTAGTTGACCGGATCCAGCGACTTCAGCTCTTTCTCGTTGATCCGCCCCATGTAGCCCACCGAATGCGCAAAATGCGCGCCCTGCGGGTAATGCCGGACCAGTTGCGCGACCACTTCCACCCCGGGCAGGCGGAACTGGTTCACCGCAATGCGGGCGATCTGCTCTTCGGTCAGCTCGAACAGGATCGGCACCGGCTCGAACGGCCGACGGCCCTGACGCATGCGTTTCTCGAAGATCACCCGGTCCTCGGGCGTCAGCTCCAGCACCTCGACGATGACGTCGAGCACCTGTTGCCAGTCGCCGGAGCGCTCGCGGGTCATGCTCAGGCTGAAGCTCGGCCGGTTGTCGGCCACGACCACGCCGTTGCGATCGAAAATCAGCCCGCGCGTCGGCGGAATCGGCTGCACGTGGACGCGGTTGTTTTCCGACAGGGTCGAGTGGTACTCGTACTGGATCACCTGCAGGTAATACAGACGCGCGATCAGCACACAGATCAGCGCCACGATCACGATCGCACCGAACACGACACGGCTGCGCACCAGACGGGCGTCCTTTTCGTGGTCCTTGATGCGGATCGGCTGAGACATGAGGGCAGGCTTACTTGTGGTAAGGGTGGCCGGACAACACGGTCCAGGCACGGTACAACTGTTCGCCGATCAGGATCCGCACCAGCGGGTGCGGCAAGGTCAGCGGCGACAACGACCAGCGCTGGTCAGCGCGGGCACAGACTTCCGGTGCCAGCCCTTCCGGGCCGCCGACCATGAAGTTGACCGTGCGCGAATCCAGGCGCCAGCGATCGAGTTCGACCGCCAGTTGCTCGGTGCTCCACGGCTTGCCGTGAACCTCCAGCGTGACGACCCGCTCGTTGTGCCCGACCTTGGCCAGCATGGCTTCGCCTTCCTGGCGGATGAAACGGGCCACGTCGGCATTCTTGCCACGGGTGTTGAGCGGAATTTCCACCAGTTCCAGCGCCAGTTCGGACGGAAGACGCTTGGCATATTCATGCCAGCCTTCTTCCACCCACTTGGGCATGCGTGAACCGACGGCGATCAGGCGCAGTCGCACAGCAATCCCTTAGAACTGGTCTTTATTGAGCTTGGTGAAATGCTCGTGGGTGTTCTCCGGGCTGTGGTGCTTGGCATCGGCCGCACGGCTTTGCTCGGCACCGGCCCACAGGCGCTCCAGGTCGTAGAACTGACGCGCCGAGGCAGTCATCATGTGCACGATCACCAGATCGAGGTCGAGCAGTACCCAATCGCTGTCGCCCTTGCCTTCTTCGCCCAGCGGCTTGGCGCCCTGCTTTTTCACTTCCTCGCGGACCTTGTCGAGCATCGCGTTGATCTGGCGATTGGAGGTACCGGTGGCGATGATCATGTAGTCAGTGATGCTCTGCTTGTCGCGCACATCGATGATCTGGATGTCCTGGGCCTTGACGTCTTCCAGCGCAGCGACGGCAATCTTGACCAGTTCGTCGCCCTTGAGCGGCTCGTTGGTGTTGACGGCTTCCGGCAGTGGTGCGCTCTTGAACGTGCCTTTGCGCTTTACTTTCGGTAGATCTTTATCAGTCATATGTAACTCGTTTTGCTCATGTATTCGGCGGCTTGGGGATACGGTGATCCGTATCGGTGAAGCACGCCTTGTTCAGTTCGACGCACGGTACAGACCGTGCGCATCGATGTAGGCCAGGACCGCGTCGGGCACCAGGAAACGTACCGACTTACCGCTGGCCAGCAGTTGACGGATCTGGGTGGCGGAAACCGCGAGCGGTGTCTGCCAGACGAATGCAATCTGTCCGCTCGGCCCTTTCAGGGCCAGCGGGTCGCTCACCGAACGCGCTGCCAGCAGGTTGCGCAAGGCATCCGGCGGTTCGCTGTCGGCGTCCGGGCGCTGTAGCACCAGGATGTGGCAATGCTGGAGCAACTCTTCCCAGCGGTGCCAAGTGGGCAGGCCGCAAAATGCGTCCCAGCCCAAAAGCAGAAAAACCTGGGTCTCGGCGGGCATCTCTGCGCGCAGCGACTCCAGGGTATCGATGGTCCAGGACGGTTTGTCCCGCTGCAATTCGCGGGCGTCCACCACCAGCGGCGGCAATCCGGCCACCGCGCACTCGACCATCGCCAGCCGGTCCTGCGCCGACACCTGCGGCGTACCGCGATGTGGCGGCCGCGCGTTCGGCATCAGGCGCAACTCGTCCAGCGTCAGCGCTTCGACAACTTCCAGCGCGCCACGCAAATGGCCGATATGCACCGGGTCGAACGTACCGCCCAGCACGCCAATGCGTTGCGGGCGCGACTCGCTGCCGGTGTGCGGCGCTGTCAGGTCGAGGTCGGTCAAGTCAGACCGTCGCCTGGCCGCGCAACTGGCCATCGCCGACCACGATGTACTTCTCGCAGGTCAGCCCCTCAAGCCCGACCGGGCCGCGGGCGTGCAGCTTATCAGTAGAAATGCCGATCTCGGCACCCAATCCGTATTCAAATCCATCGGCAAAGCAGGTCGGCGTGTTGATCATCACCGAGGCCGAGTCGACTTCCGCCACGAACCGGCGGGTGTCAGCGAGGTTTTCGCTGACGATCGAGTCGGTGTGATGGGAGCCGTAATGGTTGATGTGTTCGATCGCCTGCTCCAGACCGTCGACCACGCGGATCGACAGAATCGGCGCCAGGTACTCGGTGTGCCAGTCGTCTTCGCAGGCCGCGACCGCTTCGATGATCGCCCGGGTGCGCTCGCAACCACGCAGTTCGACGCCTTTGTCGCGGAACTGCGCGGCCATCGAAGGCAGGAAATCCCTGGCAACAGCCTGATCGACCAGCAGGGTTTCCATCGCGCCGCAGATGCCATAACGGTAGGTCTTGGCGTTGAAGGCGATGCTTTGGGCTTTGGCCAGATCGGCATGTTCACTGACGTAAACGTGGCAGATGCCGTCCAGGTGCTTGATCACCGGTACGCGAGCATCGCGGCTGATGCGTTCGATCAGGCCACGACCGCCACGGGGCACGATGACGTCGACGTATTCCGGCATGCTGATCAGCGCGCCGACGGCGGCACGGTCGGTGGTTTCGACCACTTGCACCACGGCGGCGGGCAGTTCGGCCTCGGCCAGACCGCGCTGAATGCACGCGGCAATCGCGCGATTGGAATGAATTGCCTCGGAGCCACCGCGCAGGATGGTCGCGTTGCCGGACTTCAGGCACAGACTGGCGGCATCGATGGTCACGTTCGGACGGGATTCGTAGATGATCCCGATCACGCCCAGCGGTACACGCATCTTGCCGACCTGAATACCCGACGGACGGAAGCTCATGTCGCGGATCGCACCGACCGGATCCGCCAGTGCAGCAACCTGACGCAAGCCGACGATCATGCCGTCGATGCGTGCCGGGGTCAGTTCCAGACGCTCCAGCAGCGCCGGCTCCAGACCGTTGGCGCGACCGGCAGCCAGATCCAGCTCATTGGCGGCGGCCAGCTCGGCGCGCGCAGCGTCCAGAGCATTGGCGGCAGCCTGCAAGGCGCGGTTTTTCTGCGCGGTGCTGGCGCGACCGATGACCTTGGAGGCAGCGCGGGCGGCGCGACCCAATCGGGTCATGTAGTCAAGAACGGACTCAGTCATGGTCTGCTGGGGCCTTGGCAAAGAGGAAAGCGGCAGATTATAGCTGTCGCGTCCCGGGACTAACAGCGGTGACGGGCGGATGGTCGAAATGAGCTGCGTTTGCCCGTCGTTCAGACGTAATTAAGCTCAGCGTTGTTATCATCACGACCTCTTGAGCCTGGATAAACCTTGCCCATCATGACCAACGTGCCCCTTTGCCCCGAGTCCGCGCGCCTGCCCGTGGGCCTGCCGGACAGTTTTTTCGACCGCGACGCCCAGGTGCTGGCGCAGGCGCTGCTCGGCAAAGTCATCCGCCATCGCGTCGGCGATCTGTGGCTGAGTGCGCGAATCATCGAAACCGAAGCCTATTACTGCGCGGAAAAAGGCAGCCACGCCTCGCTCGGCTATACAGAAAAGCGTAAGGCTTTGTTTCTGGATGGCGGCCACATCTATATGTACTACGCACGCGGCGGTGATTCGCTGAACTTCAGTGCGCAGGGGCCGGGCAACGCCGTGCTGATCAAATCTGCCTATCCGTGGGTCGATGAAGTGAGCGGTCCGGCGAGTCTGGCGCAGATGTTGCTGAACAATCCCGATGCCCAGGGCCGACCGCGTCCGACACAGAAGCTCTGCGCCGGACAGACCCTGCTGTGCAAGGCGCTGGGTTTGAAAGTGCCGATGTGGGACGCCAAGCGTTTCGATCATGAACTGTTGCTGGTCGAGGACCCGGGACCGCCACCCGCGCAGATCATTCAAACCACCCGGTTGGGCATTCCGCTGGGCCGTGATGAACACTTGATGTATCGCTTCGTTGACGCTGCGTATGCGCAATGGTGCACGCGGAACCCGCTGCGACGGGGTCAGGTCGAAGGCCGGGATTATTTCCTGCTTCCCGGCGCTGAAGCCGAATCCGCTAATAAATGATGTCCCCCTGTGGGAGCGAGCCTGCTCGCGAAGGGGTCGTGCCAGCCAACGCTTCTATCGTCTGACACAGCGTATTCGCGAGCAGGCTCGCTCCCACAGGTCAGCAGTCCACCGCGAAACAATTACTTAAAGAATGAATGGAGTTTTTCTGTATGGGCCCATGGCTCGATAGCATCACCGGATGGCTCGGCGCCAATCCGCAGTGGTTGGCCGCAGCGGTGTTCATCGTCGCGTGCGTGGAATGTCTGGCGATCGCCGGGCTGATCGTGCCGGGCACGGTGCTGTTGTTCGGCGTGGCGGTACTGGCCGGCAGTGGCGCGCTGTCATTGAGCGAAACGCTGCTGCTGGGCTTTCTTGGCGGCATCCTCGGCGACTTGATCTCGTACTTCCTGGGGCGGCATTTCCATCAGAACATCCGCCGCCTGCCGGGCCTGCGCCATCACCCGGAATGGATGGCCGGCGCCGAGTCGTACTTCCAGCGCTATGGCATCGCCAGCTTGCTGGTCGGGCGTTTCATCGGCCCGCTACGACCAATGCTGCCAATGGTCGCCGGGATGTGCGACATGCCCTTCCCGCGTTTTTTCGCCGTCAGCCTGTTGGCCGCTGCTGGCTGGAGCCTGGCTTATCTGCTGCCGGGCTGGGCCACCGGCGCGGCGTTCCGTCTGCCATTGCCTGAAGGGTTCTGGCTGGAGGCCGGGATTGTCGCCGCCAGCATCGCGGTGATGGTCGGCCTGAGCGTCAACAGCAGCGTGCGCCGCCATCGTCGCGCGACGATCTGGATCGGCGGCATGAGCCTGCTGATCCTGATCGGTCTGTTCATCGGCTATCCATACCTCACCGCGCTCGACAACGGCGTGATGACCCTGGTGCAGGAGCACCGCCAGCCAGCGCTGGACGAAATCGCCGTGACGCTGACCCTGATCGGCGAATTCCGCAACATGCTGCTGTTCAGTGCACTGCTCGTCATTCTGCTGGTGCTGTGCAAGCAGTGGCGCCAGGCAATGTTCGCGGGCGCCACCATGTTGGTCACCGCAATGGCCAATACCGGAACCAAGTATTTTTTCGCCCGGGTGCGCCCGGAAGTGCTCAGCGATCCATTGACCACCTACAGCATGCCCAGCGGCCACGCTTCTGGCGCATTCGCCCTGTTCCTGACGCTGGGTGTACTCGCCGGACGCGGTCAGCCGCCGCGCATGCGCCTGACCTGGCTGCTGATTGCCTGCATCCCGGCACTCTCTATCGCCCTGTCGCGGGTGTATCTCGGCGCGCACTGGCCAACCGACATATTGGCCGGGGCGATGCTCGCCAGTTGTGTGTGTGCTGCGATGCTGTGGTTGAGCCAACGGCAGGCGTCCCTTAATGCAATGCCGTTCAAGATCTGGTGGCTGATCCTGCCATCGATGGTTGCTCTGTTCGGCTTCTTCGTACTGCGCCACTTGCCACATACATTGTTGCGTTACGCCTACTAAACCAGACAACTCACAAGCCAGATTTTTTATACGCCGCTCTTTTGGAATATTCCGACAAGAGCGGCGTTGATTACCTACGCAAACTTCCCCTCCTGCGGTTAACTTTCCTGGTTATAAAACCGACGTTTCCGCATTCCCAATCGACGCCAAACTAGCGTTACATAGTCCAGCCGGAACACGGTGGCGAAGTATTTCGCGCAACAGAAAATCCGTGAGTTCAATCCGCCCGGCTTGAGCACTTGCCAACAATCAATATTTATCCGGACCCGGCATTGAAGTTCTGCCGAGGCATTTATCAATTCATTCTTTGTCGAGTTATTCATGAGTCCAAAGATACCCCGCAAGACGCCTGTTACAACGCCGCATCAAACTGATCCGCACGCACCGGCACCACATCGCCCCTTGATCGATGCCAGCGCCGTTGAAATATCGAGAAGGACCGGTGGTCACGACCAGGCGCTGCCCACAACAACTTCCGGCAGCCCCCTCGCCGATGCAAACCCGAGACTTCCGGCGATCGAAATCTTTCAGTTACCGACACACGGCGCTTATCGTTCTGAACATTCCACTTCAATAAACGATTACTGGTTGTCGGAAGCTTTTCTGCGTGGGATGAAGCCCGCTGACCCCGATGGATTTCGCTGGGTCGTTGGCAGAAAGTTCGTCGACGTCGAATATCAGGGCGCTTTGCAAACCACTCACGTCGGCGTGGATGAAACCGGCGCATGGCGCAGCAAGTTGCTGACCGAGCGCGTGCCCTCCGGACCGCTTTTGTATAAAAACGCAGACAGCCCCACCTGGCGCCTGACCGAACATCCAGCGCCGAAGCGAGCACGGCTCGCCCCCGCGACAACGCCCATCAATCAAAGCCGTTACAGTCCATCGGGGCGTTCGCCGGATGCTCAGGGTTACTACGAAATGCATCCGCTTTTTGCAGCGCGCACAGACGCCCCCCTGTTCGCCTTCAGGGATTCATTTGGCAATTTCATTCCGGTAGATCCTCCGTCGGGGGGATTCGCGGCGTCGCCGACCCACCTCAAACAGTGGACCGATCATGAGATTTGGCAGCTATATGGCTTGCAGGGCCAGGACATCGCGCGCTTTCGTGTCGAAGCTCAGGCCAGCGGCATGCCGCCACAGTGGGCACATCCCACAACCACCGGAAATCCGCTGACCGATCTGCTGCGCGACTCGCTGCGCTGGCTGCATCCGCAGATGAGCCGTGCAGAGCGTGAAGCCTTTCTGCAATCGTTCAATCTGCTGCCCAGGCAATTGACCCGCTTGCAGCAGGAGATGAGCGACCATCTGGCGATTCCAGCCTGGGCACTGGCGCACAAGCGCCTGTTGGATGACGTCACCCACCCGCGACGCTTCGAGCAATTGGCCAAGGATGCGGTCGAGCAGCTCAACCTCAAGCACAATGCCCGCCACGACTGGTACGACGCCGAACAAGGCCTGACCCCCGAAGTCCGCGAGGCGCTGTTGAAACAGCTCGGTTACCTGCGTAACAAGCACAATTGCCTGTATCGCACGGACGTCCCGGCGCTGTTTCGCGGTGACGAGCGCACGCCGTTCGAGCTGGCGAATGACGGCACCATGCTGCCCCGCTACCACCACAAACCCGGCGCCACCACGCACAAGCCGATCAGCGCGACGTTCAGTCTCGAGCAGGGCCAGATGTATGCCAGCGCCCCCGATCCCGCATACCTGCGTTTCAACAGCCAGACCCATAAATATCCGGGACGCGACGCGGGTGACAGCAGCTCAGACAGCGGCGCAAGCGACGCCGATGATTCAAGCAGTTCCTCATCCGACTGGTCTGATCCTGAGAGTCCCGTCGCCTGGGATCACGAGCGGGGTTATCGGTCCTCGCGCACGCGGCAGACAGAAATGTTCATGTACGCCCTCGACACGCGCAATCTGGAAGTCGTCCCGCACGAAGAGAACATGGCGTTCAATTCCGCTGCGCGTGAGAACCCGCCGACCTGGTTTCCCTCCGACGATTTCGAGGGGCTGATTTCGGTCACCCGCAGCGGAGTTCCAGCCGAGCGTATCTGGTTACTGAACACAGACCTGAGCAAAGGCGCCAGGATCGCAGACATCAAGGAACAGGCCGGCGCGGACGCTGAGCGCATCGAGGCGGCGACCCATGCCGGGCATGCCAACAAATTCCAATACGACCGACTGATCGACAAAGTGGAAGCGGCGGGACTGCCAATCCTCAGGCTGTCGGGCAACAAGAACGAGTTTGCATACGACATCGCCTGGCCCTGAACCGGGCACGCCCATACAACGCCGGAGAGGAGACCGGCCCCCTCATGCACACCATTAAAGGATTAATACGTGTCGAAACTCATCGTCCCTGCGACCCATATCGCCCACGTTCGCGCACTTGAAGTTACCCCCATCGACGTCTCGGCGAATCCCCATGCCCCGCCCACCCATATGCGCAATCAGACGCAGGCGCCTGACATTGATCCGTCGCTTCGCAAAACCCTCAAAGCCCTGGACAAGCATCTGGGCCTGCTACGCATCGGTGAGATCATGATCAGTCGGGTCGAATTGCAAGCGCTGGGGGCGACCATTGACGGTCAACCGGTCAGTGCGGCGAACGCCCACATGAAGAGCGTGGATCAGGCATTTCTCGACGGACTCAATTTTCAATCGGCGCAGGTGCAGTCGCGCTTGCAGGCCGTGGATTTCCCCGACAATGACATGGCGGCAATGCTGTTTTACGAAATTGCCTGCAAGCGCTCGGTGGATGCCGGCCCACTGTTCATCAGTGATACGCCGCTGGTTTCCGGCAGCGCCATGGATCGCCTCAACAAGCTGGGCAAGGCTGCGCAAAAGCTGGAAATCCACCGTGCGGACGCGTTTGAAAACGCACCGGGCTGGATCAACAAGAGCAAAAGCTATTTGATGAGCGGCGCGGGAGTCGGCATGCAAGCCTTTGGCATCTACAGCAGCTACATGGCGCTGACCGATGCGATCAAGAAAGGCGAGGCACTGGAAATGCTGTACTACGGCGGATCCATCGCTGCAGAACTCGGCTCGCTGATCATCGAGCAGGGCCTGACCAGAACAGGCCAGGCGATGCTGACTCAGGGCAGCAACGTGCTGAGGGGTTTTGCGCTGACCTCAATCGGCAAATACATGAGCCGTGGTGCGGGACTGTTCGCCAGCGCGATTACCTTGCCGTTCGACATCGTTGACGCGATCAAATCCTTCAACGCCGCCGCCGCAACATCGGGCAAACAAGCTCAGGATCATTATTTCAGCGGTGCCCTGAGTGTAGCGGGCGCGGGTATCAGCCTGGTGCTGGGCGTCGCCGCGCTGGCCGGCTTCGGCAGCGTTGCCGGCCCGCTCGGCCTTGCGGCCGCTGCGCTGCTCATCGGCGGATCGATGATTTATCAGGCCGCCAGGGTCGTCGACGATATCGACGACTACATCGAACTGACGACACTCGAGCGTCTGCGCTCGGGATGGTTCGCCTTCACCGGCAAGGAACTGGACACCGAGGTGATGGATCGCTTCAAACTGTCCAGGCTTTACAGTGACTATGGAAAACAGCTCGAACTGTCGGCGAAAGACATGCTGGCCGGTGCTTACAAGGACTCCATCGCACAGGTAGTCAATGGCGCGTTTCGCGCTGAACTGCGCCCTGTCGAACTGTGGCGTTACCAGTGGGACGAAAGCGCCGGGCAGTTGCCGTTCAGACTCGACAGCCAGGCGGTGATCGTCGGCGGCGACGATGCAGTCGACGCAAGCCTCGGATTACCCGACAACCTCAAAGGCATGGTCAGCGGCAGCCCAGGCGAAGGCAAAGGCGTGTTCTGGCGCCTGGGTGATGGCAACGACCGCGTGGTTGGCGTCAAGGCGCGGCCCAACCTCTTCACCTACCGCGACGGCCATAAGGCACTGACGGGCGGCGACACAAATGATGCGTTCTACCAGGAAGTCTCTGATCAGGAACTGGATCGATCGAGCAAACCGCCGCACATCAATGTGCTGGATGGCGGCTCGGGCAACGACCTGGTTGCGTTCGAAGGCGTCCGCCCGATTACCGACACGCGTTACATCGGTCACGACGTCAACCTGCAAACCGGCAAGATCTCTCTTCGCGGCCCGGACTCTGCGAACGACACCCTCGAAGTCGCCCATCTGACCTCCATTGAAAACGTTGCGACCTTGCGCAAAGGCACAAGCACTATCACGGGCAATGACCAGCCCAACCAGATTTCCGCCAACGGTTACGACCGCATCAGCGCCGGCGACGGCAACGACACGATCGCAATCTCTGGTACCGAGTGCACGGTGGAGGGCGGCGGCGGCGAAGATCGCTATTACATCGCCGACACCAATGCACGTACAACGATCATCGAGTGTGGCGACCATTCGAGCCTGATCGAATTCGGCTGGCCGATGGCGGTCATTCAACGCTGGCAAATCATCGGCACCTCACTGGTGGTCAACTCCTTGCGCGGCAGGGACGGCAGCGACCCCGACCATGTGCTGACCCTTGAAAACGTCTACCAGACAGTCAACGGTCAGCGTCAATTGAACAATGCTCGGTGGGTGTTCCGCACTCTCGATGGCTATGAACTGCGCGCGCAACTGCCCACTCGACCTGGTGAAGCGTTGAGTCAGGACATCGAGGTTGCCGTCACTGTCAGCGGACGGCCGGCACCCGCCCCGGCAATCGTCAACGGTGGCACGGTGGCGCTGGACGGTCAGGACGTGCAGCGCCACTTCGTCGCACGTACCGAGCACAGGGTCGAATTCGTCGCCACAGGCAACGCTACCGGCGCCCGTACGATTTACCTGGATTACCAGGACAGCGAGATCGTCGACGTGGTGGTCAGCTATGGCGTGGAATTGCGCCAGGGTGTTTCGGGCAATACGCACCTGACCTACAACAACATCAGCCTGTCGATTCTGCTGCCATCCAGAGTGCTGGCCTTCAAAGGCGTGATCCAGACGATTGCCGCCGCGACGGGCTACAGTGGCCAAAACAGCCTGAAGGTCACGACACCGCTTCTGGCCCGGGACATCGTGCTGGTCATGCAGGATGACGTTTCATACCGCGTGCAGGTGCCCGCGTTCGATTACCGGGACGACGCCAGAAATCCCGGTACACGTGTGCTCAGCTCGCGGAGCTGGTTGAAGCGGCGCAACGGAAAATATCCATTCATCCGTCCGCTGGTCAGCGAGAAACCATCACTGGCCGCCCAGAACAG
Organism: Pseudomonas sp. Irchel 3F6; assembly: GCF_900187595.1. Classification (NCBI taxonomy): domain Bacteria; kingdom Pseudomonadati; phylum Pseudomonadota; class Gammaproteobacteria; order Pseudomonadales; family Pseudomonadaceae; genus Pseudomonas; species Pseudomonas sp. Irchel 3F6. Next base: position 199,291 of record NZ_FYDP01000007.1, read on the forward strand.
CAAAGTGGTCATCGAATCGCGGCCGCACACCGGGATTTATCTGCTCGAAGGCAAAAGCGCGACTTACGACGTCTATCTCGCCAGCAACAGCATCCTGCGTCTGGCCACACCGGGCGCTGCGGCAAAAACGGCCAATGCATCGAGATGGAATCTGTTCACCCGTACCCTGACAGAAACCGTCACGCGCGCCGACATTCAGCTCCAGGGCAACCGCCTGCGCATTGCCAGCGTCACGGTGGAGTTGCCGGACATCTTGGATGACACTCCGGTGGAGTGCATCGGTGTGGTGACGTCAGCCGGCAACATTTATGAAGTCTCGCTGCTGTTTGAGGTGTTGCAGCTGTATGTGATCGATGCTCGTGGCTACGCCAGTGTCGAGGCATTGCTGACGGATATCGACAAGCACAAACAGCGCCACGAACTGGCCGCGCGGGTCTACGTCACCCACATCGGCTACAAACCCGAGACAGCGGGCACGCTGGTTTACAACTCGGTGAGCAATCAATGGCGCCTGCTCAATGATCTGCAAGAGCGCGTCGACCGCGAAGGTCTGTTCATCCCGGTCAACATGAGCTGACGGTGCGCTGCCGGTTTCAACATCGTGTCAGGGTGGGCCTGCGCTGATCTTCGTTTGCGCCTTGAGTCATGCGTTCTGCAAGTGAAACTAGGCGAACAGTTCGCCCTGCAACTCGTCGAGTAATGCCTGGATCGCATCCAGCCGTTGCTGAGGGTCGTCGAGTTGCAGCAGATCGATCTTGTCTTCTTCGGCGAACGGCAACAGGTAGGCAAGCTGATTGGCCAGTGACTGTTGACCGGCGGCTTCAGTGCCCATGTCCAACGCTTCGACCATCGGGTGTTCGGCCAGCGCCTTGAGCAGCGCGACCAGATCGGCGTCCTCGTCCTGCAACGGTTGCTCAGGCTCATCGTCCAGCCATTCGACGTCGGCGACGATCAACTGATCGCGCTGCACTTCGGTGCGCAACACCGTGAAACGCCGCCCGCCCTGGACACGAATGCCGAGCAGGCCGTTGTCCTGTTGCTGGAAATCGGTGATCCGCGCTTCGCAGCCAACCAGCGCAAAACCTTCTGGTGCCACGCCGACTTCGCTGCCCTCAAGGATGCATACCACGCCGAAGCCGACGCCCTGTTTCATGCAGCGGCCGATCATGTCGAGGTAGCGCGCCTCGAAGATCTGCAGATCGAGGTTGCAGCCGGGGAACAGCACCGTGTTCAGCGGAAAAAGCGGCAGACTCATAGACATTTCCTTACACCACCATCGACACCGCCAACGGCAGGAACACCGCCGTGGCCACACCCATCAGACTCATTGCCAGCGCGGCGAACGCGCCGCACTCATCGTTTTCCTGCATCGCCACCGCCGTGCCGACCGCATGCGCTGTCATGCCCAGCGCCATGCCGCGCGCTTCAGGGCTGTGCACGCCGAGGCGGGTCAGCAGCGCCGGGCCGAAGATCGCGCCGATGACCCCGGTGATCAATACAAACACCGCTGCCAGCGCCGCCACACCGCCGATCTGCTCGGCAACCAGCATGGCGATCGGCGACGTCACCGATTTAGGCGCCATGGTCATCAGGATCATGTGATCGGCACCGAACCACCAGCCCAGCGCCACGCCCATGCCCGTTGCGACAACCCCGCCTATCACCAGCGTAGTAAAAATCGGCCAGAACAATTGCCGGATGCGGCGCAGATTCAGGTAGAGCGGCACCGCCAGCGCCACCGTGGCCGGCCCCAGCAGAATGCTGAGGATTTCGGTGCTCTTGCGATACTCCGCGTAGGTCAGGCCGCAGCCGACCAGCACACCGATCACCAACAACATGGAGACCAGCACCGGTTGCAGAAAGATCCAGCGGGTTTTCTCGAACGCCGCCAGCACCAGTTGATAGGCACCGAGGGTGATGCCAATGCCGAACAGCGGATGGTGAATCACCGACGCCCACGCGCCTTGCCAGTCGAACAGCATCAGGATTCCTCCGCCGGCGGCGCATGACGTTTGACCAGCCGTTGCATGAGCACGCCGGCAAAGGCCATCGACAGGATCAGCGAGACCACCAGCGCGCCGACGATCGCCCAGAAATCGGCGGCAATCGCCGTGGCATACACCATCACGCCCACCGCTGGCGGCACCAGCAGCAACGGCAGATAACGCAGCAGGCTGCCCGCCGCCTGATTCAGCGGCTCGCCGACTTCACCGCGAATGATCAGGAACACCAGCAACAGCAGCAGCCCGATGATCGGCCCCGGCAATATCGGCAACAGCAAATGATTGAGCGCCGTGCCGAGCAGTTGGAACAGCACCAGCAGGGTCAGGCCACGTAACAACATCTGACATCTCCGTCTTCTATTTCACCCAGCAGGGGCTCGGCATTATAAGCATGCCGGCGCTATGGACCGGCATTCGCCAAAAGCATGGTCGGTTGACCTGAGCAAATCGCCATGATGATCTACAGTGGTTCGCAGGCCGGTCAAATCCGCCCCCTGAAAAACTATAAAACCGATGAACCCAAGGAGAGTCTCAATGCCCTATGTTCCCGTTGCAGAGCTCAAAGATTATGTCGGCAAGGAACTTGGACGTTCCGAATGGCTCACCATCGATCAGGAGCGCATCAACCTGTTCGCCGAAGCCACTGGTGATTTTCAGTTCATTCACGTCGATCCGGTCAAGGCTGCGCAAACGCCGTTTGGCAGCACGATTGCCCATGGTTTCCTGTCGCTGTCGCTGATGCCGAAACTGATGGAAGACATCCTCGTGCTGCCCGAAGGCGTGAAGATGGTCGTCAACTATGGCCTGGACAGCGTGCGTTTCATCCAGCCGGTCAAGGTCAATTCGAAAGTCCGACTGAAGGTCGACATGGTCGAGGTCACCGAGAAAAAACCCGGCCAGTGGTTGCTCAAGGCTACCGCGACACTGGAGATAGAAGGCTCGGACAAACCGGCCTACATCGCCGAGCCGCTGTCACTCTGCTTCGTCTGATCATCCCGGATGCGAAGCAGCGCACGCTGTTTCGCGTCACGTCTGTATATATGCGACGCATAGCTGCGGCATACTCGGTCGCCTAATTGCCCGGATCCCGCTATGCGCTCAATCGCTCGACTTGCACCCCTTGCCCTGACCCTGATGCTCACCGCTTGCGGCGACGGCGAATCGCTGTTGCCGCCGGATGCGCGCCTGCCCGATGGCGGACGCTATCGCGGTGAACTGGTCGACGGCTTGCTGCAAGGTCAGGGCCGCGTCGACTACCCCAACGGCAGCTGGTACGCCGGAGAGTTCGACAAGGGTCAGTGGCACGGGCAAGGCGAATGGCATGGCAGCAATGGCGAGGTCTATCGCGGCCAGTTCCAGCAAGGTCTGTTTGATGGACAGGGCAGCCTGAGCACCAATGCCAGCAGTTATACCGGTGGTTTCAAGCAGGGCCGGCGCGATGGCGAAGGTACGCTGAAAGAAAACGGCATGACCTATCGCGGCGAGTTCAAGGCTGACCAGTATTCCGGCCTCGGCCGTCTGGAAATGGACGACGGCAGCTCCTATCAAGGCCAGTTCGCCCACGGCAAACCCAACGGCGAAGGCCAGCGCGGCGATGCCAGCGGCAATTCGTTCACCGGCCATTTCGTCAACGGTCAACTGGAAGGCAACGGCACTTACAACAGCGCCGACGGCGATATCTACGTCGGCGGCTTCAAGAACAATCAATTGCACGGCAAAGGCCGCTACGAGAACGCCGACGGCGACGTCTGGCTCGGCCAGTTCAAGGAAGGCGCGCTGACCGGCAAGGGCGAACTGATCGGCGCTGATGGCAGCCATTACATCGGTGTGTTCAATGACTGGCGCTTCACCGGCCAGGGCCGTTTGAACCTCGCCGATGGCAGCTTCTACATCGGCGGCTTCGACAACGACAGCTATTCAGGACGCGGTACTCTGGTGCTGACCGATGGCAGCGTGCTCAGCGGCACCTGGATCAACGGCCAACGCGTACGCGACGCCGACGGCAAATTACTCCCCGACACTCTCGAACTCGGTTTGCTCGCCCAGGGTCGTCTGCTCGACGAGGCACTGGCGGCGATCCCCGCTTCGACTCCGGCAGTCGAGTTGTACACCCTGACCCTCGGCGGCGACGGCAAGCAAAGCGTGTTCCTGCGTGAATCCGATTACGTCGCCAACATGCTCAGTACGCGCTTCGGCGCCTACGGCCAGATCCGCCTGGTCAATCATCGCGATCATCTCGGCGACCGGCCGATGGCCACCCGCGAAAACCTGCGCCGCGCCGCGCAAGCCCTTGCCGAACGCAGCGGGCCGGAAGACCTGCTGTTCATTTATATGACCAGCCACGGCACCGCCGAACATGAACTGGTGCTCGATCAGCCGCGCATGGAGCTGGCCGACCTGCCCGCCGATGAACTCGCCGCCGTGCTCGCGCCGCTGAAGCATCGCGACAAGGTCATCGTGATTTCCTCGTGCTATTCCGGTGGATTTATCCCGGCGCTGAAGGACGAACGCACGCTGATCATGACTGCCTCGCGCGCCGATCGGGTGTCGTTCGGTTGCTCGGAAGAAGCCAACTTCACTTATTTCGGCGACGCGCTGTTCGCCCAGGCGCTGAATCAGACCGACGACCTCGAACAGGCATTCAAACTGGCCAAGGCCACCGTTGCCGAACGCGAGCTGGCCGACGGTTTCGAAGCCTCGGAGCCGCAGATCTGGGCGCCGAAAACCGTGCTGTCGCACTGGCAACTGCTGCGCAAACAGCAAGCACGCAAAGCGTTGCAAAGCAGCGCATTGAACGACGCGGCGAAAAAAGGCAACTAAGCTGAACAGTATCAAGGGAGAGACACTATGTACTTGACGCCTCAGCACGTATTGCTTGCCGGAGCCACCGGACTGACCGGTGAACATCTGCTCGACCGTTTGCTCAACGAACCAACCATTACCCGTGTCCTCGCCCCTTCGCGCCGGCCGCTGGCCGAGCATCCGCATCTGGAAAACCCGGTCGGTGACCCGCAGGCGTTTCTGCCGCAGCTCAGTGGCCGGGTCGATATCGCCTACTGCTGCCTCGGCACCACGATCAAGCAGGCCGGCTCCGAAGAAGCCTTTCGCGCAGTCGATCTGGACATGGTCGTGGCGTTTGCCAAGCGCGCGCGGGAAATGGGCGCGCGGCACCTGATCGTGATCAGTGCGATTGGCGCCGATCCGAATTCCTCGGTGTTCTACAACCGGGTCAAAGGTGAAATGGAACAGGCCCTGCGCGCGCAGAACTGGCCGCAGCTGACCATTTGCCGACCTTCGCTGTTGCTTGGCGAACGCACCGAACCACGCCTGGTCGAGCAACTGGCCGGGCCGTTATCGAAGCTGATTCCGGGGAAATACCACGGCATCGAAGCGTGCCAGTTGGCGCGAGCGATGTGGCGCCTGGCGCTGGAAGAACAGGATGGGGTGCGGGTGATCGAATCGGATGAACTGCGCAAGTTAGGCAAATAACTCCGGGACTTTCAGAACCAAAAGATCGCAGCCTTCGGCAGCTCCTACAGAAGCCCCCATTCCCCTGTAGGAGCTGCCGAAGGCTGCGATCTTTTGACCTTTACAATCCACCAGTCGCCTGAAAGCCCACGCCAATCACGGTGAGCAATGACAACGGCAACAACAGCGTATCGAGCAACGCGCTGGCCGGCAGGTCCACTCCCGGATAGCTCGGCGCCTCGGCACCGAACCGGTCCATCGCACAACACCCGCCGTTCAACGCATACAAATCCAGCCGCGTCCCGGCATACACCACCGGTGCGCCGGGTTTGGCCGCATCCAGCGTGCGCACGGTAGCGCATCCACCCAATTGCAGCGCCAGCACAAGCACCAGCAGCTTATTCATCGCTGCTCAAGTGATGCTCGCCCCAACGCGGCAGCATGTCCTGCGGGATGCCGAGCAGATTGAGAATCCGCGCCACAACGAAGTCGATCAGATCATCGATGGTCTGCGGCTGGTGATAGAAGCCCGGCGAGGCCGGCAGAATCGTCACGCCCAGATTCGACAGCTTGAGCATGTGCTCCAGATGAATGCTCGAGTACGGCGCCTCGCGCGGCACCAGAATCAACTGGCGGCGCTCTTTCAGCGTAACGTCCGCCGCGCGTTCGATCAGGTTGTTGCAGGCGCCGGTGGCAATCGCCGACAGCGTGCCGGTCGAACACGGCACCACCACCATGGCTGCCGGCGAGCCGGAGCCCGAAGCCACCGGCGACATCCAGTCTTCCTTGCCATACACGCGAATCTGCCCGGCAGCGGCGCCGGTGTATTCGGTCAGAAAGGCCTGCATCATCTGCGGCTTGTTCGGCAGGGACACATCGGTCTCGGTGGCCATTACCAGTTGCGCCGCCTTGGAGATCAGGAAGTGCACTTCGCGATCTTCGCGCACCAGGCAATCGAGCAGGCGCAAGCCGTACTGCGCGCCCGATGCGCCGGTCATCGCCAGGGTGATGCGTTCCGGGCCGCCGGCCTGGGAAAAAGTGTTCATTGCAGTGCCTCGGCGAGCTTGCCGTGCAGGCCGCCGAAGCCGCCGTTGCTCATGATCACCACGTGGGTGCCGGGCTGCGCCTGGCTCTTCACGCGCTCGATGATGCCTTCCAGCGAATCGCTGACGATGGACGGCACGGTGCATAACGCTGCGGTGGCGCCGAGGTCCCAACCGAGGTTGGCCGGGGCATACCAGATCACCTGATCGGCATCGACCACGCTGTCCGGCAGACCGTCACGGTGGGCGCCGAGCTTCATCGAATTGGAGCGCGGCTCGATGATCGCAATCAGTGACGCGTCGCCGATGCGTTTGCGCAGGCCATCAAGCGTGGTGGCGATAGCGGTCGGGTGGTGAGCGAAGTCGTCGTAAATGGTGATGCCGCGCACCTCGGCGACTTTCTCCATGCGTCGTTTGACGTTCTTGAACGCGCTCAAACCGGCGATGCCCATCGATGGCACCACGCCAACGTGACGCGCCGCAGCCAGCGCGGCCAAGGCATTGGCGACGTTGTGTTGACCGGTCAATTCCCACTCGACGGTGCCCTGGGACACGCCTTCGAACATCACTTCGAACGCCGAGCCGTCCTCGCTCAGTAGTTTTACCTGCCACTGACCGCCGGCGCCGGTGGTTTGCACCGGGGTCCAGCAACCCATCTCGATCACGCGCTGCAACGCTGGCTCGGTGGTCGGGTGGATGACCAGCCCTTCGCTCGGAATGGTGCGCACCAAGTGATGAAACTGACGCTCGATTGCTGGTAGATCAGGGAAGATGTCGGCGTGATCGAACTCAAGATTGTTGAGGATCGCAGTGCGCGGACGGTAGTGAACGAATTTCGAACGCTTGTCGAAAAAGGCGCTGTCGTATTCGTCAGCCTCGATCACAAAGAACGGCGTACCGCCCAGGCGCGCCGACACCGAGAAATTCTGCGGCACGCCGCCGATGAGGAAACCCGGGCTCATCCCGGCATGTTCCAGCACCCAGGCAAGCATGCTGCTGGTGGTGGTTTTGCCATGCGTACCGGCCACGGCCAATACCCAGCGACCTTGCAGCACGTGGTCAGCCAGCCACTGCGGGCCGGAGACGTACGGCAGGCCTTTGTTCAGCACATATTCCACCGCCGGGTTGCCACGGGACATGGCATTGCCGATTACCACCAGATCCGGCGCCGGATCGAGCTGCGCCGGGTCATAACCCTGCGTCAGCTGAATGCCCTGGGCCTCGAGCTGCGTGCTCATCGGCGGATAGACGTTGGCGTCGGAGCCGGTGACGTGATGACCCAGCTCTTTGGCCAACACTGCCATCGAGCCCATGAAAGTCCCGCAGATACCCAGAATATGAATGTGCATAGTCGACCTCGTAAAACATGGCCGCAGGTTAGCGTAGGGAGGGGGAAATGGCACTCTTTAGCTGAAGTCTGCGCACGGGTAGGCCGCTACATCTCGGGTTCGTTTTTCGACCGCAGCCCCTCACCCCAGCCCTCTCCCAAGGGAGAGGGAGCCGATCTGCGCTGCGTTCAAATTGTGAGTTCGCCTCAATATTTCAGACTGGCGACTTACGCTCATTCAACGCGGTCGGTCCCCTCTCCCTCTGGGAGAGGGCTAGGGTGAGGGCCTTCTAGCTGACACGCCGTTCAATTCCATGCTTGCGAAGCTTTCTGTACAGCGTATTGCGGCTGACGCCCAACTGTTCAGCGGTACGGGTCATATGCCAGCGCGTCTGCTCAAGCGCATTGAGCAATGCGACACGCTCGGCGTCGTCCAATGGCTGGGCGGCAATATGCACAGGCGCAGCCGCCGGCCGCGCCTGCCGAATCATCACCGGCAAATCCTCAACGCCGACCCGCCCGCCATCACACAACGCCGCCAGCGTACGCAGGACATTGCGCAACTGCCGCACATTGCCCGGCCAGTTGAATGCGAGCAACGCCTGCCGCGCCGGTTCGTCGATCAGAATCGTTTCGCCTCCGGCCTCCTCGGCCAGGAGAAAGTCCAGCAACTGCGATTTATCACTGCGCTCACGCAATGCCGGCAGCGCCACTTCCAAGCCGTTCAAGCGGTAATACAGGTCTTCACGGAAACTGCCGTCCTCGACCCGCTCGAGCAGATTGCGGTGCGTCGCGCTGATGATGCGCACGTCCACCGCTTGCGGTTCACCGCCAATCGGCACTACTTGCCGATCTTCCAGCACTCGCAGCAAACGCGTTTGCAACGCCAGTGGCATGTCGCCGATTTCGTCGAGGAACAAGGTGCCGCCATCGGCCTGTTGCAGCTTGCCGCGCATGCCGTCCTTGCGTGCGCCGGTGAAGCTGCCGCCGCGATAGCCGAACAGTTCGCTCTCGATCAGGCTTTCCGGAATGGCCGCGCAATTGAGTGCGACAAAGGCGTTGCCGGAGCGCTGGCTGGCCTGATGCACTGCCTTGGCAAACGCTTCCTTGCCCGAGCCGGTTTCGCCGTTGATCAACAGCGGCACGTCGCGCTCGAACACGCGCAGGGCTTTGCGAAACTCCGCCTGCAACGCTTCGTCGCCGAGGCAAATGCCGGACAGGCGGGGCGCTGGAGCAGTGATTGGCGTTGGAACAATGGCAGTAGGTTTGCGCGATTCACCGCGCAACACGGCAAACAGATGCCGGCCATCACGGGTGCGCAGCGGCCAACTGGCGCTGGCGTTGGCACTCGCGCGACCAAGCAGGTCATCCAGCGAACAATCGAAAAACGCTTCCACCGATTTACCGAGCAAACCGCCGCGAATATGCCCGAGCAGGTTCAGCGCACTCTGGTTGACTGCGCTGATCCGCCCTTCGCCGTCAAACGCCAGCAGCCCTTCACTGAACAGGCCGACGGACTCGGCCTGCAGATGAAAACGCAGCAACCATTGATTGTCGAAACAGCGCAGGAAGTAGCAGCTCTCGATCATCTTCGCCGACAGATTGACCAGCGCCATGGTGTGGAACTGGCTTTGCCGTGAAACGTCCGGCCGCGCCGAGGACACGTCGAGTACCGCCAGCAATTCTCCGTGCGGATCGAACACCGGGCTCGCCGAACAGGTCAGCCCGGTGTGGCGGCCGCGAAAATGCTCGTCCTGATGAATGGTCAGCGCCTGACGCTCGACCAGGCAGGTACCGATGCCGTTGGTGCCTTCGCAGGCTTCGCTCCAGTCAGCGCCGAGCCAGAGACCGGCGCGCTCGAAAATCTTCCGTTCGGCCGGCGCGGTCACGCAATTGAGGATCACACCGCGCGCGTCAGTCAGCAGCACCGCATGGCCGGCGCCGGACAGTTGCTGATGCAGGCTGCTCATCTCGGTGCCGGCGATTTGCAGCACTTGTTGCAGACGTTCGCGACTTTCCAGTACTCGGCCATGCTCGAGCACGGTCGGCGCCATGGTCACAGAAGGATCGAGGTGATAGTCCTCAAGGCAACGCAGCCACGAACGGGCGATCGATGGATCGGCGCCGGGGCCGTGCAGGTGCGGTTTGCCCTGGGTGACGGTGAGAACCTGGCGGGCATGGCGACTCAAATGGTTGTCGTGCATTTCTTATTGTTCTCCCCGGGGCGCGATGGCCCAAAGCATGAGGTGACGCCCAGCATCCTCCAGCGGCTCCGGCATTGCAATGCCGGCAAGACCGTCCGGTCAAGGGCTGTGCCGCAAGCGGTACAAACTGTCACTCGCGCTGTACCGAAACCGTCACAGCGCCACTCCATTCGTCCAAGACAAACCGGCCAAGCCCTTGATTTGCCTGACCTGCACGGCAGTGGCCCGAGCCTTGCTCTACGCTTATAGCAAGCGCACTTGCGCGTTTCTCTAATAAGTACAAAGCCAAGGAGAACATCATCATGCGTTACGCCCATCCCGGTACCGACGGCGCCAAAGTCTCGTTCAAGAGCAAGTACGGTAACTACATCGGCGGCGAATTCGTCGCGCCGGTCAAAGGTCAGTACTTCACCAATACCTCGCCAGTCAATGGCCAGCCAATCGCCGAATTCCCCCGCTCCACCGCCGAAGACATCGACAAAGCGCTGGATGCTGCCCACGCCGCTGCCGATGCGTGGGGCGCCACTTCCGTGCAGGCACGCTCGCTGATCCTGCTGAAAATCGCCGACCGCATCGAAGAGAATCTCGAACTGCTGGCGATCACCGAAACCTGGGACAACGGTAAAGCCATCCGCGAAACCCTCAACGCCGACATCCCCCTGGCCGCCGACCATTTCCGTTACTTCGCCGGTTGCCTGCGCGCCCAGGAAGGCAGCGCTGCGGAAATCGACGGCAACACTGTGGCCTATCACATCCATGAACCGCTGGGCGTGGTCGGCCAGATCATTCCGTGGAACTTCCCGCTGCTGATGGCCGCGTGGAAACTTGCGCCAGCGCTGGCCGCCGGTAACTGCGTGGTGCTCAAACCTGCCGAGCAAACCCCGCTGGGCATCTGCGTGCTGATGGAACTGATCGGCGACCTGCTGCCGCCGGGCGTGCTCAACGTCGTGCAAGGCTTCGGCAAAGAAGCCGGCGAGGCGCTGGCGACCAGCAAGCGCATCGCCAAGATCGCTTTCACCGGCTCGACTCCGGTCGGCTCGCACATCATGAAATGCGCAGCGGAAAACATCATTCCGTCGACCGTGGAACTGGGCGGCAAGTCGCCGAACATCTTCTTCGAAGACATCATGCAGGCCGAGCCGAGCTTCATCGAAAAAGCCGCCGAAGGCCTGGTGCTGGCGTTCTTCAACCAGGGCGAAGTGTGCACCTGCCCTTCCCGCGCGCTGGTGCAGGAATCGATCTACGACGAATTCATGCAGGCAGTGATGAAGAAAGTCAGCCAGATCAAACGTGGCGACCCGCTGGACACCGACACCATGGTCGGCGCCCAGGCATCGGAGCAGCAATTCGACAAGATCCTCTCGTACCTGGAAATCGCCAAGGGCGAAGGTGCGGAGCTGCTGACCGGCGGCAAGGTGGAAAAACTCGAGGGCAGCCTGGCCACCGGTTATTACATCCAGCCGACCCTGCTCAAGGGCACCAACAAGATGCGCGTGTTCCAGGAAGAAATCTTCGGCCCGGTGGTGAGCATCACCACCTTCAAGGACGAAGCCGAAGCCCTGGCGATTGCCAACGACACCGAGTTCGGCCTCGGCGCCGGCCTGTGGACCCGCGACATCAACCGCGCCTACCGGATGGGCCGGGCGATCAAGGCCGGTCGCGTGTGGACCAACTGCTACCACCTGTACCCGGCGCATGCCGCGTTCGGCGGTTACAAGAAGTCCGGCGTCGGGCGTGAAACCCACAAAATGATGCTCGACCATTATCAGCAGACCAAGAACCTGCTGGTGAGCTACGACATCAATCCGTTGGGATTCTTCTGATCCTGCGATGCTGATCGTTCCCACGCTCCGCGTGGGAATGCCTCAACGGACGCTCCGCGTTCGGTTTCGAAGGGACGCGGAGCGTCCCGGGCTGCATTCCCACGCAGAGGGTGGGAACGATCAGGTTCCTGGCTGTAGCCGGGCCAATAAAACAATAAAAATGGTGAACCCTATGCCAAGCGAATCCCCGGCCGGCGCTCCGGCGACCGGCTCAACCGTCGACTTCGAAAAAGTCGGCTCCGATTATTTCCAACAACGCGAACTGAAAAAAGGCGCCGCCGGCTGGGTCCTGCTGGTGGGCCTCGGCGTCGCTTATGTGATTTCCGGCGACTACGCCGGCTGGAACTTCGGCCTCGCCCAGGGTGGCTGGGGCGGCATGTTTCTCGCCACGCTGCTGATGGCGACCATGTACCTGTGCATGTGTTTTTCCCTGGCCGAATTGTCGTCGATGATTCCCACCGCTGGCGGCGGCTACGGTTTCGCCCGCAGTGCGTTCGGGCCGTGGGGCGGGTTTCTCACCGGCACCGCGATCCTCATCGAATACGCCATCGCCCCCGCCGCCATCGCGGTGTTCATCGGTGCCTACTGCGAGTCGCTGTTCGGTATTGGCGGCTGGATGATCTATCTGGCGTTCTACATCATCTTCATCGCCATCCACATTTTCGGGGTCGGCGAAGCGCTCAAGCTGATGTTCATCATTACCGCCGTCGCCGCGCTGGCGTTGGGGGTGTTTCTAGTGGCGATGGTGCCGCACTTCGACGTTGCCAACCTGCTCGACATCCCGGTGACCACTGCGGTCGGTGCCAGCCCGTTTCTGCCGTTCGGCTACGTCGGCGTGTGGGCGGCGATTCCCTATGCGATCTGGTTTTTCCTCGCCGTCGAAGGCGTGCCGCTGGCCGCTGAAGAAACCAAAAACCCCAAGCGCGACCTGCCGCGTGGCCTGATCGGGGCAATGCTGGTGCTGCTGATGTTTGCCCTGCTGATTCTGATCGTCGGCCCCGGCGGCGCCGGTGCGAATTCGCTGCTGACCTCCGGTAATCCACTGGTCGAAGCGCTGAGCAAGGCCTACGGTGGCTCGACCTGGATGGGCAGCTTCGTCAATCTCGTCGGTCTGGCCGGGCTGATCGCCAGTTTCTTCTCGATCATCTACGCCTACTCGCGGCAGATCTTCGCGCTGTCGCGGGCCGGTTACCTGCCGCGCAAACTGTCGCAGACCAACAAGAGCAAGGCACCGGTGCTGGCTCTGGTGATTCCCGGCATCATCGGCTTTGGTCTGTCGCTGACCGGCCAGGGCGATTTGCTGATTCTGGTCGCGGTGTTCGGCGCGACCATTTCCTATGTGCTGATGATGGCCGCGCACATCACCCTGCGTATCCGGCGCCCCAAAATGGACCGGCCGTATCGCACGCCGGGCGGCATTTTCACCTCGGGTGTGGCGCTGGTGCTGGCGTGCATCGCCGTGGTGGCGGGTTTCCTCGTCGATCCACGGGTGGTGATCGGCGCCGCGTTCATCTATGGAGTGTTAATTGCTTACTTTGCTTTCTACAGTCGGCATCACTTGGTAGCAGGCACGCCGGAAGAAGAATTCGCGGCGATTCAAAAAGCTGAACAAGCCTTGCACTGATTGTCGAAAACCACGGCGCAGAGCTGTTCTGCGCCGTCACGGAGAACGCTGAATGGCCAGTTTTGCTCACACGGTCGGCGCGCAGACTTACCGCTTCGACAGCCTCAAAGACGTCATGGCCAAGGCCAGCCCCGCCCGCTCGGGGGATTTTCTCGCCGAGATCGCCGCGCTCAACGACGGCGAACGGGTGGCCGCGCAAATGGCCCTGGCGGACATCCCGCTCACGCACTTCCTGCAGGAAGCGCTGATCCCCTACGAAGTCGACGAAGTCACCCGGCTGATCATCGACACCCACGACAAACAAGCCTTCGCCGTGGTCAGTCACTTCACCGTTGGCGGCTTTCGCGATTGGCTGCTGAGTGACGCGGCGGACGAAACCAGCCTGCGCGCCCTCGCCCCCGGCCTGACCCCGGAAATGGTCGCCGCCGTGTCGAAAATCATGCGTGTACAGGATCTGGTGCTGGTCGCGCAGAAAATCCGCGTGGTCACCCAATTTCGCGGCACCCTCGGTTTGCGCGGGCGCCTGTCGACCCGCCTGCAACCCAACCACCCGACCGACGAGCCGTCCGGCATCGCCGCGAGCATTCTCGACGGCCTGCTCTACGGCAACGGCGATGCGATGATCGGGGTCAACCCGGCCACCGACAGCATCGCTTCGATCTGCGCGATGCTGGAGATGCTCGACGCAATCATCCAGCGCTACGACATCCCGACCCAAGCCTGCGTGCTGACCCACGTCACCACCTCGATCGAGGCGATCAACCGTGGCGTGCCGCTGGATCTGGTGTTCCAGTCGATTGCCGGCACTGAGGCGGCCAATGCCAGTTTCGGTATCAATCTGAATGTCTTGCAGGAAGGCTACGACGCCGGGCTCAGTCTCAAGCGCGGCACACTCGGGCAGAACCTGATGTATTTCGAAACCGGTCAGGGCAGCGCGCTGTCGGCCAACGCCCACCACGGCGTCGATCAACAGACTTGCGAGACACGGGCCTACGCCGTGGCGCGACATTTCAAGCCGTTCCTGGTGAACACCGTCGTAGGATTTATCGGCCCGGAATACCTCTACAACGGCAAGCAGATCATCCGCGCCGGCCTTGAAGACCACTTCTGCGGCAAGCTGCTCGGCGTGCCGATGGGCTGCGACATCTGCTACACCAACCACGCCGAAGCCGACCAGGACGACATGGATACCCTGCTGACGTTGCTCGGCGTCGCCGGGATCAACTTCATCATGGGCATCCCCGGCTCAGACGACATCATGCTCAATTACCAGACCACTTCGTTTCACGACGCCTTGTACGCCCGCCAGACCCTGGGCCTGAAACCGGCTCCGGAGTTCGAACAATGGCTGGCCAACATGGGCATCTTCACCCAGGCGGACGGCAAGGTTCGCTTCGGCAACAACCTGCCGCCGGCCTTCCGCCAGGCCTTGGCGCACTTGGGATGAGTCTTATGGAAAAACCACCGGTCGATCCGCAAAACCCCTGGCTGGAACTGCGCCGCCTGACCCCGGCACGCATTGCCCTGGGCCGAACCGGCACCAGCCTGCCGACGCGGGCGCAGCTGGATTTTCAGTTTGCCCACGCTCAGGCCCGCGATGCTGTGCACCTGGCCTTCGATCACAGCGAAATCCGCGCACAACTGAGCGAGCGCGGGCGGGAAACCCTGGCGCTGCAAAGCGCCGCGCCGGATCGACACACCTATCTGCAACGCCCGGATCTGGGGCGCAAGCTCAGCGATGAATCGGCGCAGACCTTGCGCGACTACGCCAGCGAACACCCGGGCGGCGTCGATCTGGTGATGGTCGTCGCTGATGGCCTGTCGGCGCTGGCGGTGCACCGCCACACGCTGCCGTTCCTGACGCGCCTGGAAGAACAGATGAGCGGCGACGGCTGGTCCGTGGCACCGGTGGTGCTGGTCGAGCAGGGCCGCGTCGCCATCGGTGACGAAATCGGCCAGCTGCTCGGGGCGAAAATGGTTGTGATGCTGATCGGCGAGCGTCCGGGCCTGAGTTCGCCGGACAGCCTCGGGCTGTATTTCACCTACGCGCCGAAGGTCGGCCTCACCGACGCGTATCGCAACTGCATTTCCAATGTTCGGCTTGAAGGTTTGAGCTACGGCATGGCGGCGCATCGCTTGCTGTATCTGATGCGCGAGGCCTGTCGGCGCCAGCTGTCGGGGGTCAACCTGAAGGATGAAGCTCAGCTGCACACATTGGAGGCGGACGACGCTGTCGACATGAAAGGCAACTTCCTGCTCGATCCACCGCCAGCCTGAACCGTTTCCGCATTGCCTTTCTGCGCTGCTTTCAGGCAGGATCGACGCACGGCCGCCCGGGTTTCCCATCGCCGTCGGAGCAGTTGAAGACAGCCACTTGAAGACGAGACCTATCATGCGGATTATTCAAGCGACCCTCGAACATCTGGATTTGCTGACTCCTTTGTTCGTCAAATATCGCGAGTTCTACGGCTCCCTGCCTTACCCGGATTCCTCCCGCGCGTTCCTCGAAAAGCGCCTGCGCCGCAAAGAGTCGGTGATCTATCTGGCCCTGGCCGACGATGACGACAAGAAACTCATGGGTTTCTGCCAGCTCTATCCGAGCTTTTCGTCGCTGTCGCTCAAACGCGTGTGGATTCTCAACGATATCTACGTTGCTGAAGACGCGCGCCGGCAACTGGTCGCCGACAATCTGATCCGTACCGCGAAGAAAATGGCCAAGGAAACCCAGGCCGTGCGCATGCGCGTCTCGACCAGCGCGAACAACGAAGTGGCGCAGAAAACTTACGAATCGATCGGCTTCAAGGAAGACACCGAGTTCAAGAACTACGTACTGCCGATCAGCGACGAGCTCTGACTCCAACGGCTTCGGTGATGAGGGAGTTCGCTCCCTCGCCACGGCCACCTTTTCCCTGACAATTGCTCACTTCGCGACACTCCCCGCTACAAAACCGACGCGCTTTTCATCGCTCAGACCGTATAATCCCGATCTTTCCGGCTTGTAAGAAAAACTACACCCCGCTGTAGGCTTACACGAAGTCATCCGCACAGGCCTGCCGAGTCGGGCCGTCATACAGGTGCCCCCATGGATTTCAACCCGCTCGACCTTATCCTGCATCTCGATGTGTATCTCGATTTGCTGGTGAACAACTATGGGCCATGGATCTACGCCATCCTGTTTATGGTGATCTTCTGTGAAACCGGGCTCGTGGTGATGCCGTTCCTGCCGGGCGACTCGCTGCTGTTCATCGCTGGCGCAGTGGCGGCCGGCGGCGGCATGGATCCGGTGCTGCTCGGTGGCCTGCTGATGCTGGCGGCGATCATGGGCGACAGTACCAACTACGTGATCGGACGCACGGCCGGGGAGAAGCTGTTCAGCAACCCGAACTCGAAAATCTTCCGTCGCGACTACCTGCAAAAAACCCACGACTTCTACGACAAGCACGGCGGCAAGACCGTGACCATGGCGCGTTTCCTGCCGATCATCCGCACCTTCGCGCCGTTCGTCGCGGGCGTGGCGCGGATGCCGTACCCGCGCTTCTTCGGCTTCAGCGTGCTCGGCACCATCCTCTGGGTCGGCGGTCTGGTCACTCTGGGTTACTTCTTCGGCAACGTGCCGTTCATCAAGAAAAACCTCTCGCTGCTGGTGGTGGCAATCATCCTGCTGTCGCTGGTGCCGATGATCATCGGCGTGGTGCGCAGCCGGTTCGGCGGCACCAAAGTGCAATCGCACTGATCCGATGTGGTCACTGAGCGCCTGGCGACGCCGGCGCCTCCTGGCCAGGCACCCGATTGCCGACGACCTGTGGCAACGGGTGCGCCATCAACTCTCCTTCCTCGATGGCATCAGCGCTGCTGAAGACCAGTGGTTGCGCGAAGCCTGCGTGCTGTTTCTCGACGACAAACACCTGACCGCCCTGCCCGGTGTCGAACTGCATCAGGAGCAACGCCTGCTGCTCGCCGCCCAGGCGCAGTTGCCGTTGCTGCACCTCGGCGATCTGAACTGGTACCAGGGTTTCCACGAGATCGTGCTGTACCCGGATGACTTCCTCAGCCCGCAACGCCATCGCGATGCCAGCGGCGTCGAGCATGAGTGGGACGGCGAACACAGCGGTGAAGCCTGGCAGCAGGGGCCGGTGATTCTCGCCTGGCCCGGCGTACAGGCCAGCGGTGGCTGGGAAGGCTACAACCTGGTGATCCACGAACTGGCGCACAAGCTCGATATGCTCAACGGCGACGCCAACGGCCTGCCGCCACTGCACGCCGACATGCGCGTCAGCGACTGGGCCAAAGTGATGCAGGCCGCTTACGACGACCTCAACCGCCAACTCGACCACGATCCAGACGCCGAAACCGCCATCGATCCCTACGCCGCCGAGAACCCGGCAGAGTTCTTCGCCGTCACCAGCGAATACTTCTTCAGCGCCCCGGATCTGCTGCATGAGGCTTATCCACAGGTCTACTTGCAACTGCAGCTTTTCTACCGGCAGGATCCGTTGGGCAGACTGCGGCAACTTCAGGCCACAGACCCGGTCTATCAGGCGCACGACTGAGCTCTGCACGACTTCTGGTACGTGGCGTCGGCGTAGGAATGTGCCTATAATCGCCGCCACTTTTTGGTCAATCCGGCCAAGTGTTTTTGGTCAACTACGGGGGCAACGCCCAATGAGCTACAGCAAGATTCCGGCTGGCAAAGACCTGCCGAACGACATCTACGTCGCGATCGAGATCCCGGCCAACCACGCGCCGATCAAATACGAAATCGACAAAGACAGCGATTGCCTGTTCGTTGACCGTTTCATGGCCACCCCAATGTTCTACCCGGCCAACTACGGTTACATCCCGAACACCCTGGCTGACGACGGTGATCCCCTCGACGTGCTGGTCGTAACCCCTTACCCGGTTGCTCCAGGCTCGGTAATCCGCGCCCGTCCGGTCGGCATCCTGAACATGACCGACGACGGCGGCGGCGATGCCAAAGTCATCGCCGTGCCACATGACAAGCTGTCGCAGCTGTACGTCGACGTGAAGGAATACACCGACCTGCCACCCCTGCTGATCCAGCAGATCGAGCACTTCTTCGCGAACTACAAGGATCTCGAGAAGGGCAAGTGGGTCAAGATCGAAGGCTGGGCCGGTGCAGACGCCGCCCGCGAAGCGATCACCAAGTCGGTTGCCGCCTACAAGGGCTAAGCAATTACGCTTTGCGTGACGCTTGAAAAAAACCCCGGATTTCCGGGGTTTTTTGTTATTGGCGTCTGCATAATCGACTCGGTTGTTCAGGTCGATGTAACTCGAAATACACCTTGGTCGGCCCCCTCTCCCTCCGGGAGAGGGTTGGGGTGAGGGGCTCTTGAAAAAGCCCGACTAAACAAACCGTTTAAATTCCTACATGCAGTTTTAATCTGTTTAATTTCCCACAAGTACGTCTTACATCCCGTCGCAAAATACAGGCTTTTTTTGAACGCCCGGTTTATTCAAACCGCTCTAGTCCGGCCGTAGACTCCGTGTTTATGAGAAAGAACACTAGTGGTCCACGATTCAAGGCACTCCTGGAAGCAGCGAACATCAGCACCACGGATTTCGCAAGGTTCTGGGGCACGGAAGCCCAAAACGTTCATAACTGGTACACCCGGGGCGTCCCGGCGTATCGCATGGAAGAAGTCTCACGCCTGTTGTCGGTCAATAGTGAATGGCTGAAAACCGGGGAAGGCGTCAAGGAGGTCGCGCGCCTGCACCCACCCGCCAGCAATGGCGACACGTTCGATGCCCAGGCCATCTGCGGCGTCTACACCGTCATCAACCCCAGCGACATCGACCTGGCATTTTTCAAGGAAACCCCGATCGCCAACGGCGACGGTAAAACCCACGTCATCCTCGACCCCGACCAGTCCCTGCGCCTGCCCCGCGCCCACCTCGATCAACTCGACATCCAGCACGCCAACGCCATCTGCGCGCACATGATCGGCAACAGCATGGCCGATCGCATCGAAGACGGCTCCATTGTCGCCATCGACCGCGGCCTGACCCAAGTCGTCGACGGCGAAATCTATGCCGTAGAGCACGACGGCATGCTGCGCATCAAATACCTGCACCGCATGCCCGGCAACGGCCTGCGCATGCGCAGCCACAACAGCGCCGAATACCCCGACGAGGTCTTCCGGCCAGCGCAGATCGAAGAGCAGCGGATTCATATTCTTGGCTGGGTGTTCTGGTGGTCGACACTGGGCAAGCGCCGGCCGGTGGTACCGTTTCTATGACATTTCACTCGAACCTGTGGGAGCGAGCTTGCCCGCGAAGAGGCCCTGACAACCGGTACAAATCCTGAGTTTGTACCGCTTCAGTCGCTCTAAACCGCACTTGAGACTGGGAATCCAAAGCAAAACTCAGTATCCTGCGCCCCACATTCGCGCATCGACCCGCCCAGCGGCTCGGATGACGCCCGACGCGGCAGACCAACGTCTGACCAAGTCCCACAGCCGGACGCAGATCCGGATGTACGTTTTGAAGGCTGGCGCGGTTTACCAAAAATAAACCAAGCCAGTCCCCGAGAAGCCGGCCACAAGCCGGCTTTTTAATGCCTGCAACAAACCATATCCATTGCTGAAATTGCATTCCAGCTTGTATAGCGCCCAATGCACTGGTTACCGTCCCGCCAAATATCGCAGGAAACACCAAATGCCCAAAACCTCATTCCCCATTGAGGACGCGCTGAAGCGCGCCGCCGAACGAGGCGAGCCGCCTGCCGAAGATAAGTTGGCCAGTGAAGAAGATGACGAACTTGCCGCCATCGTTCACGAGCGCCTCGCCGCTCCTCAGCGAATGCAGGTCAGTCTGGCTGATCTGTAAGCTGTTCGAGCGCCCAGCTACAGTTGCTGAATTTGTCCAACAACCCGTTGGACAAATTCCCCTCACGGATAACTGAACGACTTCACCAGCGTCAATTCCCCCGCCGTCCGCATCGGCACTACAAACGTCTCCATCTTCTCGCTCGGCGTGCCTTCTTCAGTAATCACCGTCACCTGCGCCGTGGTCAGCGCCTGAACCGCTTCATCCCCACCTTCGTCATCTCCGCGATATCCACCGCCGTAATAATTCACATACACCAGATACTGCCCCTTGATCGGCGCGGCCATGGCGGCGATTTCCGGGCCGTAGCCGGTGGTG
Source organism: Pseudomonas sp. Irchel 3F6 (assembly GCF_900187595.1). NCBI lineage: Bacteria > Pseudomonadati > Pseudomonadota > Gammaproteobacteria > Pseudomonadales > Pseudomonadaceae > Pseudomonas > Pseudomonas sp. Irchel 3F6. The sequence goes on from NZ_FYDP01000007.1 coordinate 219,947, forward strand.
ACGTCGACGTCGAGGGCGGCGCCGTTGGCGGCGCTGCGGTTGCCGTACCAGATGTGGGCGCCGTCGGGGGTGATCAGGTGCAGGTCGAGGTCGGTGCCGTCGCTGTCCCAGGCCAGCAGGACGCGCAGTTTGGCCGGGGTGGAGCCGCCGCGGGCGTTGAGGAATTGCGTGCGGTGGCGTTGCTGGCCGTCGGCGCTGCGCACTTCGACGCTGTTGCTGCCGTTGGGGAAGGAGAACGGGCGATCGAAGCCGCCGGCGGGGTCGATTTTCAGTGGCATGCTGACGCCGTTGACGATCAGGCGCCCGGGTTCGTTGTTCTTCGGCACGGCTTTGATCTGGCCGCTGATTCTGGCGGTATTGGCCTGGCCAAGCGGTGTGTTGACCGACGAGGCCGGGTAGTTGACAGTCTGGCGAAAGCTCTCGCCCTCGCCTTGCGGTGCGCCGCTGCGCCAGCCGCCCACCGGGGTGTCGAGTTTGACGCCATCGGCGGCGAACGCTTGCGGCAGCACGTTGAGGGCACAGAGCAGCAGCAAGACCTGTGGATAACGGAGTGTCATGGTCTATTCCAGCAAAAGGTGACGGGCGAGCCCTTCGATGTAGGTTTCATCCTGGCCGTTGGGGTGTGCTTCGAAGGCCAGGTGCAGATATTCGTGGGTCAGATCGAGGCGATCCTGCAGGCTCAGCACGCCGCGCACGTATATGCGCTGGCGTTCGCGGTCGACGAAGGGCCGGCCGAAGGCAAGTTTGCATACGGCGAAAGTACTGACTTCGTTGTAGCCGGTTTCGCTTTCGAGCCTCGGACGCCAGCCGCGTCGCTGCTTTTGCAGCCAGTCTTGCGCGGCGGGTAATGCTTCGCAGGAGGCGACCGGGTTGTCCCAGCGGCTGAGGCTGGCGCGTGGATAGGCGTGCAGCAGAATCGCGTCGTAGCGCTGGCGGGCGTTCGCTTGCTCGACGGCTTGCTGCCAAGCGAGTTTGTCCGGGCCGGGCTGGTCGGAGTGATAGGTGACGGTGCTGCCGGCAAGTACCAGATCCGCCGTCCACGCCGCGATGTTGCGTGACTCGGCCGAGGCTGGACGCGGGGCGACGCGCTGGCGATTGCTGCTGTCGTCGATGCTCAGGCAATCGCCGTTGCGTGTGGCGTTTTGCAGCAGATAAGTGCGGATCGCTACGGCTAGCGCCTTGGCGGCTTCGGCGGGTTGCGGTTTGGCTTCGCGCTCAAGAACGCGGGCGACATATTCTTCGCGATCAAGCCTTGCGACGAGTTTGTCGTTGAGCAGAAACAATTCGCCATCGCTGTGGATGTCCAGCGCGTTGCCGTTGGCGAATTCGACGCGGTAGTCGCCGCGCAATGGCCCGGACGTGGCAACACGATCTCCGGCCAGAACTTTCGACACCGGGTATTTCGAGAACAGCCCGACTTCCACACAACGCCCTGCGTCCGCTGGCCACGCCGTCGGCAACACGCTGGCCAGCGCCTGAGCGTAGTGCCGCAGAACCATTTGACTGGTACCGCGTCCACCCGCCCAGATCGGTGTGCCGTCGGCGCTCCAACCGGCGAATCCACCTTGCCGCGATTGTGCATCCTGGTCGCCGAGCCAACTCCAGGTTTTCACCCGCAGGCGCCCGCCCAACTCGCCGACGACATTGCCGTCCGCCGCGTTCAGCACGACATCGAGCAGCACGCGGCGCGTCTGATCCTGCGCTGGCAGCAATGCCAGAACGCTCAATAACTCGGCAACCGAAACCCTTGTTGCCGGTTGCACGGCTGGCAAATTCCGCAACCATGATGGCGCCTGCCGCGCCTGCCAATACTCACGCCAAGTCGCCGCGGCAATGCCCAACCGCGCCGGTTCGAAATACAGACCGCAGGACTTCACCAGTGCCTGATCCCGCTCGATCTTGCCGCCCGCCGCGCAGCAATAAACTTCTTCCTTCGATTGCCCGCGACATTCATAAGCCGGTTCCCGCGCACCGGTATCCACCAGCCAGGCGTAGACGAACAACTTCCACAGACTGCCCAGCGGCGCATCCAGCGACGCTGGCAACGGTTCGCGCTTGATCAGTTGCGTCTGATTCAACGACAACAACTCGCCCTGATAGGCCACGCGCAACGGCTCGTCCTGCGCTGTCGCCAGCGCAGGCATCATCCACATCAGCAGCCACAACAGCGGCCGGCGCATGTCAGTTGACCGTGACCTGACCGAGGGCAGCTTTCGCCTCCTGGGCCTGATGCTGCGGCGCATACACCTGCTTGAAGCGTACCGGCGGCAGGTTGAACTGGCCCTTCTGCGAGAAGCGCACCAGATGGCGCAGGCGCAATTCGCCACTCAGCGCATCAACCGGCACCGCGTAAGCCAACTGACCCGGTTCAAAGCGCGCCTTCTCCAGCGCGGTCGGTTCGGTGCCGTCCTTGCCCTGCAATTTGATGCCCCACGTCGTGCGCTCGACATCCGCGCCCGGTGGCAGCGGCACTTCAAGCATGCCGTAGCGCAGCGGTTTCGGCGCTTTGCTGGTGAGGATCACCTCGTCCAGGTACAGGCTGTCGCTGGACAACGGTTTAGTACCGACCGGCTCGAGTTTGAAGGTAAACGCTTCGTCGCCCGGCACCAGCCGCGACAGACGCCGAGTGACGCTCACGGCCATCGGATCGACCTGCGGCTGTTGAGTCTGAAAGCTCAGCGCTGCACGCAACGGCCGCTCTTGCGTGCCGGACACGCTCAGTACGTTCGGCAAAGGCGTCGCGCCTTGCCATGTCCAGTACATCTCGCCGCTGGCGCCGTAGTTTTTCTTCCAGCCCTCACCCGGCATCAGCGCGATGGTCGGCGAGGCCTGAGCGATGCTGCGTTGCAGCCAGGTCAGCGCCAGTGCACGTTCCAGTGTCGATTGCTGCGGCAACAGACGTTGCAACAACGCCGTCGCGCGAGCCTGATCGAACGGTTGCAGCGACAGGTTCAGTGCTTCAACGAAGGGCTGCGAGCTGACGGCCAGACGTTGTTGCGCTGCACCCAGTTGCCGATTGAACGCCTCCGGCAAAGCAACTTTCGCCTGCGTGGCCAACGATGCAGTGAGTACCCGCGCCGTCGCCAGACCAAGTGCCGAATCCGGGTCGTTCATCACCAGACTCTCCTGGCCGTCGTCGAGCAAGGTTTCGGCACTGCCTTCACCGGCCTTGACCAGATCGTCGATCAGACCGCTGAGCAGGGTGTTCACTGGCAGCTGCATCTGTTTGGCGAACGACAGAATCAGCGCCCGTTGCAGCAATGGCGTATTCGGCGCTTGCTTGGCATAAACCTCCAGCACTCGCTGCCAGTGCTCCGGCGGCAAGGTCAGCTCGAGTACGCGGCTGGCGTTCCAGTCGGCGTAGTAGGCATAGGCGGTGAGAAATGCATCCGGCTCGCCGTCGTAGCCCCACCAGGTGAAGCTCGCCGACGGCCCGGCCATTTGCACCAGACGCAGACGGCTGTTCTGCATGATCAGGCGCAAGCGATCGCGAATCTGCGGGTTCGACGCCAGCGATGGATAAGCGATGCTCAGCGGCAGCAAGCGACTGGCCGTCTGCTCGACGCCGCCGTACGGGTAGCCGAGCAGATCATCGAGGGCGGAACGGAACAGCGCTTGCGGACTGTCATCCAGACGCAGGCGGATATCCGTGGCATCCGCCGGCAAACTCAACGGCGTATCGCCGCTGACAACGTCGAGGCTTTGGGTCTGGGTGACCTGCCAGCCTTCACCGGTGGCACTCAAGCGCACAGCCAGGGCATCGGCGACTTTGCCATCCTGCACAAGCTCCGCCGTCCACTCGCCAGAGGCCAAAGCGAACGCCGGCAGTGGCAGGTAATTGATGCCGCTGTTCAGGGTCACCGGCGAGCGCTGTTCGGCGCCGGCATAGTGCGTGACCAATTCAGCCTTGACCGGTTTCTCCGCCTGACTGAAAGCGAACACGCCCAGTTGCGGCTGATCGCCCTTGCGGAATTTGCTCGGCCCGCTCCACTTCAGGTACAGCGGTTTTTCCGAACGGACGAACTGCTTCTTCTGCCCGACCTGACCGTCATCGGCAATCGCCCGCGCGGTGATGCGCCAGCGGGTCAGCGAGTCCGGCATCTTGAAGGTGAAGCGGGTTTTGCCGTCGGCGCCGGTCAACAACTCCGGCTGCCACGCAGCGGTGTCGACGTCTTCACGGCGCGGACGCTCAAGCACTTTCACGCCGCGTTCGCTGCGATTGGCTTTACCCGGGGCGCCGGGGCTGCCCGGCAACGCCACGTCGTAGCTGATGAACGACAGGCTGGCACTGGTGCGCACGTTGTTGCGCCGTGGGTGGTAGAAGAACTGGTCAATGCTCGGAGCGACTTCCGGTTGCAGCGCGTAGACCATTTCGTCGACCACGCTGACCGTCAAGTGTGCCGGAACCGCTTTGCCGGCGAACTGCGTGGTCAGGTCGACCGTGACCGTATCGCCCGGCAGGTACACCGCTTTGTCGGTGCTGATCGCCACGTCGATTTGCGGCGCGACCACTTTGATCCCGGCGTTCTGAAAGCTGTACTGACCGCCCTTGGTGTAGAGCACGGAGAAGGTCAGGTTCGGCGCGAAGCTGTCTTTCACCGCAATGCGCGCGCGGTATTGGGTGTCGCTGAGTTTTTCCAGTTTCAGCCAGTCGCCGCCCTTGGCCAGCAGCGCAGTGGCCTCGACCTTGTCGCGCTCCAGCGACAGCAGTGCGTCGCTGACCGGCTCAGGGAAGGTGATCAGCGCCAGCGCTTCTTCGCCCGCCTTGTACTCGGGCTTGTCGAGGACGATTTCCACGGTACCCGGCACCGCTTTCACACCGTCGCCGGTGACCGAATGGCCGGTGGCGCCGAGGACGCGACCGTGTTGATCTTTCAAGGTCAGGTTGTAAGTGCCCGGGCGTTCGAAGGCCATGCTGAAGCCTTTGTCATTCGCCGCGAGTTTGCCTTCGCCGGTGCTCTGATCTTCCAGGCGCACCCAGGCGTAGCTGCTCGGCGTCACGGCTTTGCTCTGCTCGGTGCCACCCTCATTCGCGTAGCTGAAGGCAACCTTGTCACCGACCGCGCTGAAACGCTGCGGCGCACTCAAGCGGAAACTCGCCGCGCCACGGTCGATGAGGATTTCCTTGGTGGTCTTGACCCGATAAGCCGCGCCGTCGCTGGCGAACACGGTGAGCATGTAGCGGCTCGGTTTATCGGCTGCCGGCAAATCGAGGGTCGCGTTGCCTTTGCTGTCGGTAGTCAGTTCGGTGCTGGTCAGCTCCACCGGAAATTGCCCGAGGTATTGCAGCTCGTTGTCGACCATGGACAGTTGCTGGGCGCGCAGGCTCAGGCTTAATTTGGCGTTGGCCACCGGTTTGCCGTCCGGGTAGAGCAGCACCAGACTGCCTTTCACCGGCTCACCGGTGCGGTAATCCTGCTTGGCCAGATTCAGCGAGATCTCGAAGTGCGGCTTGATGTACTCAGCCACACGAAAGGCGCTGCTGTAGGCCTGCTCCTTGTAGTTGAAACGGATCTCGTAACCACCGGCCACGGCGTTATCCGGCAACTGGAAACGGCCCTGGGTACCTGCTTTCGAATCAAGCTTCAGATCGAGGGTCTGCAGTTCGGTCCCCGTGGCATCAAGCACGCTGACACTGACATCCGCCGCGCCCGGCAGCACCGAATCACGGGCATTCTTGAACTCGCGACCGACGATTTTCAGCGACACCCAATCGCCCGGGCGATACAGCGGCCGATCGGTGAAGGCATACAGTTTAGTGTCGTAGATTTCGCTGTCGTAGTAGAAGTTTTCCGAGACGAACACGCCGCCCTCTTCGTCCTCGCCGATGACGAACGAGCGCTCCGGGCTGACGTGTTTCAGGCGCAGCAGACCGTCGGCATCGGTAGCACCGCTGCTCATCACGCCGAGGCCATCGGTCCACAGCACATTGACCTTCGGCACCGAACTGCCTTCGTGCTTGCGCGCGGCCCAGACCAGCAGTTCATCACCGGCAATCTTGCTCACCGCGACGGTGTTGGAGACGAACACCATGGTGGTCGCGCGGTACTTGCCGATCAGCGCTTCGACCAGATACAGCCCCGGTTTCAGATTACCCAGCGGAATGTAAACGTTGCCCGGCGAGACGCTGACGAAGTCACTGGACGAGCCGGCCAGATTGACCCCGGTCGGTGGCTGGATCGGCTTGGCCTGCCACAGTGGATAACGGAACTGGCTGACCACCGGCAGACCCGGGATCAGCGCAAATTGCGGCTGCGCGTCGTACGGCGTCGGCGCGGCCATGGCCTCGCCCATTTTCAGTTCCGGCACTTCTTCGGTGACCTGCTTGCGCGATTCGTAAGAGAACGCACGCTGCATCACCCGCCGGGATTTGCGATACCAGTTGTCCCACAGATACGCGAGAGTGTTGGACAAACCTTCGCCCTTGAACTGGCCGTCACTGACGACGCGGTGCAGGTTCTTCTGGCGCTTGAGGAAATCCAGCGGCTTGTCGATGCGATATACGCGAATGTCGGCGCCGCCGTACGGCTCCATGCGAAAGCGCCGGTAGTCACGACCCGGGGCTTCGAGGCGGACCATCGCCGGCTCGTCGCTGGCAAAACTGCTGTCGGCGAGCAGGAAGAAACTCTCACCGGCCACCGGCGTGTAATTGCTCGGCTCCACCGAGTCTTCGGCGTTGACGCAGGTAAACGGCAGCAACAACGCTAACAGCAAAGAAATTCGCGAACAGATACGCAACATGCGGGCACCGGTCATTGGGAGAGAAAGTTCAGTCGATAGACGCCGATGAAGTTGGGGTTGGCTGCGTCGGGTATCCATCGGGTGTCCTTCCATGTCATGAGTTGCTGCAGGCTTGCCGAACGCATGCCGTTGTCAGTTGGGGTGGTGGTGCCGGTGTGATAGGCGATGTAGCGGCCCATCCAGATCATCAGGTGCTGATCGTCGCCCTGATCGAAAAACATCAGGTCACCGGGCCGCGCCTGCGCCACATCGCGGCCGACCAGGTGGCTGTTGAACTGAATCAGTTTGATCGCGTTGACGTACGGCCCGACCTTGCCGCCGCCCTGCTGCCACTGTTGCGCGAGCTTGCGTTGCTCGTTGCTCAGCGTCAGTTCCGGCGGCAGGTAGCGATTGGACAGACCATTGCTGCGCAGCCATTTGTCGTCGTGGACTTTCAGCGCTTCGTTGGCGGCAAAGCGCACCAGCCCGGCGCAGTCCTGCTGATACCAGCGCGGGCTTGGGCCTTGGCTCAATTGCTCTTGAGCGATGCGCACAAACCAGGCGCGAAACACCTGGGATTGCGCCGGGTCGAGCGCTGGCGCTTCAACTGCTCGGGCGCCGGCGCTCAGCAGCAACGCAAGCAAGCCGAGGCTGCGGATCAGTGCGCTCACAGCGCTTTCCATTCCAGCGGCAGCCATTGCCAGTGGCCGTCAGGCTCACTGCCTTCGGGCAAGGTCAGGGCATATTTGCCGTAGCCGCCGAGGGTGCGCAGTTTCGGCATCAGGTAGGTTTGCGCGGCGTTGTAGAACACCGGCTCCATGTCCTGCGGCAGGCTGTCGAGGGTTTCGCGCTGCATCAGTTGCGCCATCGCGTCCGGGCCGAAGTAGATCGGCATCAATACGTCTTTTGGCAGCACGTCGGCCATCGGCGGGAAGCGCTTGTCGAGGGTGCCGAGGGCTTTGTCGACGAGTTTGTCGTCGAGGGAAAACAGCAGCGTCGAGCCGTGACGGGCGAGGCTGACTTTCATGAACGCCTTGCCGGAAATCGCCTCCGGGTTCTCGGCGGTCTTCGCCGCGTACGGCCCGAAACTGGAACTGACCTGACGCTGCCAGACGTGGCTCTGGCCTTCCTGCTTGTCGATCACCGGGAATACGCTTTCGGCGACATTGGCTTCGAACGCGCCGACCATCGAACCGAACAACTTGCCCAGATCACCATCAAGCTTGCTGGTGTCCTCGTCTTTGAGGCTGGCGACCAGCAATGGCGTGTACAGCCGCGAATCGGCGTACCAGCACAGGCCAGCCGCGCCAGCGACGTGTTCGGTGAGGGTCTGCGCCACCGCTTCTTCAGCGCCGAGTTTGATCAATATCGGCTTCTGCGGTTCGGCCGCCACTGGCAGGGTCACGCAAGCGCTCGCCCCCAGCGGCATCGCTTGCCAGACCGGTTTGAAATCGAAGTCCGGCTGGTTTTCCAGCTCATCCATGGCCAGATAGCTGTGCCAGCCCTTGTCGTCCATGTCGAAACGCAGCCCGGCGAAATTCGGGATGAAGCGCTGATAGCCCATCGCGAGCACGCTGGAATTGACCGACAGACGCTGCTTGGTTTCCGGGCTTTTCGCCGGCAAGCCGAACGCTTCGGGGAAAAGTTTTTCACCGTTGAGCAACGCCGCCAGCGCTTGCGCGGAGACGCGACCCGATTCTTCCGAGACGCCGCTTTCCGGGTCGTAGTACTTGGCTGGATTGGACAGCACCACCAGTTTGTCGCCGCGCGACGCGAACAGCAGCGATTTGCTGGCGTTGTAGCTGAGTTGATACAGCGGCACTTCGTCGCTGCCGACTTTGAGAGTGCCGAAGATGCTGAGCTGGGTGTCATCCAGCGCCACTTTCGCCAATGGCTCGAGCAGCTTGGCCAACCCGCCGCGATCCATCACCAGCAGGAAATCCTTCAAACGACCATCGGCGCCACGCCACAGCGCAACATCGGCCGGTTGATCGAAAAGCTGCTCGATCAGGCTGTCCTGCAACTTCAGGTCATGCTCGTAGATGATCCGCCGCAGGCTGCCGATCAGGCCGAGGCGATCGGCGTGGGTTTCGTAATAGAAGACGAAATCCTCGGTAAGCGTGGCCTTGAGGAACGGCACCGTCAGCAGGTCCTTGGGCAACTGGCTCAGTGAACGGGTTTCGAGCAAGGCATCCGGACGGCCGAGGCCGAGCTTGTCACTGGCAAGTGCCGCCGGCGGCGCTTTGGGCTTGAGCAGCAGCCAGCCGAAACCGCCCGCCACACCGGCCACCAGGCACAGGCCGAGCACGACCAGCGGCCAGCGCCGCGAAGGTTTGGCCGCCGGTGTCGCGGCAGCTGGAGTCACAGTGTTATCGCTCATGTTCACAACATCCGAGTTCATCCGTGGCGGGATGCTTAATAGTTGAAAGTCTTGACCAGCAACAAATCACCGATCGCCCGCAGGGGCACGATGAAGGTTTCGCGTTTTTCGTCGACGGTGTTTTCGTTGAGCACCAGGGTGATCTGCGAGGTGATCACCTCGTTCTGATTACTGGTTTCCTCGAAGTTATAGCCACCATCGCCGTAGTTGCCCCAATAGTTGACGTAGACCAGATACGTGCCGTGCAGCGGCGCGGTCATGGTGAACATTTCCGGGCCGGGGCCGTCGACACCATCCGGGTCGAGGCCGCCGCCATTGCTCAGCGCCGGCCGTGCCCAAAAGGCATGCTGACCGTCGGGGGTGACAATATGCAGATCCAGCTCGGCTTTCGGGTCGTCCCATCCCAAGACAAGACGAATCTTCGCCGGCGTGCGCAGATTATTTGCTTCATAAAATTGCACGCGCTTGAGCGACTGGCCCTCGGCGCTGATCACTTCGACGCTGTTGGAGCCGGCGCCGAAGGCGTAGGGCCGGGCAAAACGCCCCTGATCGTCGGTGTACAGATTCAATGGATTGCCGTTGACGGCGAGGCTGTGCGGCGGACGCATGTGCCCGAGGGCTTTGAGCTGGCCCTGGATCATCGTGCGATTGCGCTGAATGCCGCGATCGATCGGCGGCGTCGGGTAGGCGACCTGCGGATTTTCCGAGCGATCGAGCAAGCCGTGATAACGCCAGCCGCCGACTGGCTCGGACAATTGCGCAGTCGGCGCGGCCCACAGCACAGGCGCGCAGGCGAAGCCGATCAGCAGCAAAAGAAATGAACGCATGTGACGCCTCCTGCCATGCCTTGAACGAAACCTTGCACCCGATCCTCGGTACTTCACAGCGGTGAACTGCGTTTCGTCTGAATGCCCCGCAACTGTCGGGGCCGTAGAAGCCGCGAAGATTAGCGATTCGGCAGTTTTTTAACAATCGGATACATGTGTGATTGCTGTAGGAATCTCGCTTTCGAGAGGGCGTGAGCCGAATAGCGAAGTTATTCGGCTCATAAAATGAGCCGAATAAGCCTCAGCCCCGGAACTTCACATTAACTTTGTGACGAGGGGATTTATCCCAGCTCGGCTGCGCAGCAGTCGTAAAACCGGCGACTTCGATTTTCCTGAGAGTATCGGTTGTCTGGTTTTAGGGTTGCTACGCAACCCAGCAGGGATAAATCCCCTCGCCACGGGGTCATGTGCGCGGCTTTGGGTGGGGCGCCTCATTTGCCCATACCCCCCCTATCTGCTAGTGTCGCGCCGGTTTAACGTCTACCGGAATTTGCCGCCATGGCCCGCAAAAAAGCTGCACTGGATTTCGAACAATCCCTCGCCGACCTGCAAACACTGGTCGAGCGTCTGGAGAACGGTGAATTGTCGCTGGAAGACTCGCTGACCGCTTTCGAGCAGGGCATCGGCCTGACCCGTGACTGCCAGGCGGCGCTGGCCCAGGCCGAGCAGAAAGTGCAGGTGCTGCTGGAGCGCGATGGCGAGCTCGCCGAGGAACCCTTCGACGCGGATGAGCCAGAATGATCGCGGCGTATTCGGCGAGCAGTCAGGCCCGGGTCAACGCGGCGCTGGAAACGCTGTTCAACGCGCCGCTGCCGGAACTGGCGCGGCTCTACGAAGCGATGCGCTACAGCGTGATGAACGGCGGCAAGCGCGTGCGCCCGTTGCTGGCTTACGCGGCGTGCGAAGCCCTCGGCGCAAAGGCTGAACAGGCCAGTGGCGCGGCCTGTGCGGTCGAGTTGATCCACGCCTACTCGCTGGTGCATGACGATTTGCCGGCGATGGACGATGACGATCTGCGTCGCGGCCAGCCGACGACCCACAAGAAATTCGACGAAGCCTGCGCGATCCTCGCCGGTGACGGCTTGCAGAGCCTGGCCTTCAGCGCCCTGCTCGACTCGCGCCTGAGCGATTGCAGCAGCGAAATCCGTCTGCAGATGGTCACGGCGCTGGCCCATGCAGCCGGTCCGGCGGGCATGGTCGGTGGCCAGGCCATTGATCTCGGTTCGGTCGGTCTCAAGCTCGATCAAACAGCCCTGGAACAGATGCACCGACACAAGACCGGCGCGCTGATTGAAGTCAGCGTCAAGCTTGGTGCCCTGGCCAGCGGCCGCGCCCAGCCTGATCAGCTGCAGGCATTGCAGACTTATGCACAGGCCATCGGCCTGGCCTTTCAGGTGCAGGACGACATCCTCGACGTGGAAAGCGATACCGCGACCCTCGGCAAACGCCAGGGCGCCGATATCGCCCGCGACAAGCCGACCTACCCGGCCCTGCTCGGCCTCGACGCCGCCAAGGCCTATGCTCTGGAACTGCGCGATCAGGCCTTGCAGGCGCTGCGACCGTTTGACGCGGCTGCCGAGCCGTTGCGCGAGCTGGCGCGGTATATCGTCGAGCGGCGCAACTGACGGCGTATCGGCCAAAAAAGACCAACGCGTGGGCAGGGGCCGATGCATCAGGTAAACTGCCGCATCTTTTATACCTATAACGATTCGCCTGATGCCCACGACGTTTCATGAGATTCCCCGCAAGCGCCCGACCACGCCCCTGCTCGACCGCGCGAATACGCCGGACGGCCTGCGCCGGTTAGGCGAAGCCGAGCTGGAAACCCTGGCCGATGAGTTGCGCCTGGAATTGCTCTACACGGTCGGCCAGACCGGTGGGCATTTCGGTGCCGGCCTGGGCGTGATCGAGCTGACTATCGCGCTGCATTACGTCTTCGACACCCCGGACGACCGTCTGCTGTGGGACGTCGGGCATCAGGCGTATCCGCACAAGATCCTCACCGGTCGCCGCGAGCGCATGGCCAGCCTGCGTCAGAAGGACGGCATTGCCGCATTCCCGCGCCGCTCCGAGAGCGAGTACGACACCTTTGGCGTCGGCCACTCCAGCACTTCGATCAGCGCCGCGCTGGGCATGGCCATTGCCGCCCGCCTGCGGGATAGCGATCGCAAGGCCATCGCCGTGATCGGTGACGGCGCGCTGACCGCCGGCATGGCCTTCGAGGCGCTCAACCATGCGCCGGAAGTCAACGCCAACATGCTGGTGATTCTCAACGACAACGATATGTCGATCTCGCGCAACGTCGGCGGGCTGTCGAATTATCTGGCGAAGATCCTTTCCAGCCGCACCTACGCAAGCATGCGCGAGGGCAGCAAGAAAGTCCTTTCGCGCCTGCCCGGCGCCTGGGAAATCGCCCGTCGTACCGAAGAATATGCCAAAGGCATGCTGGTCCCCGGCACCCTGTTCGAAGAGCTGGGCTGGAACTACATCGGCCCGATCGACGGCCACGATCTGCCAACCTTGATCGCCACCCTGCGCAACATGCGCGATCTCAAAGGCCCGCAGTTCCTGCACATCGTCACCAAGAAAGGCAAAGGCTTCGCCCCGGCGGAAGTCGACCCGATCGGCTACCACGCCATCACCAAACTCGAACCACTGGACGCCCCGGCTGCCGCGCCGAAAGCCGCCAGCGGGCCGAAGTATTCGGCGGTGTTCGGCGAGTGGCTGTGCGACATGGCGGCGGCTGACGCGCGCCTGGTCGGGATCACCCCGGCGATGAAGGAAGGCTCGGATCTGGTGGCGTTCAGCGAGCGTTTCCCGGAGCGTTATTTCGACGTGGCGATTGCCGAGCAGCACGCGGTAACGTTCGCCGCCGGCATGGCCTGCGAAGGCGCGAAACCGGTGGTGGCGATCTATTCGACATTCCTGCAACGCGGTTACGACCAGTTGGTACACGACGTCGCGGTGCAGAACCTCGACGTGCTGTTCGCCATCGACCGCGCCGGTCTGGTCGGCGAAGACGGCCCGACCCACGCTGGCAGCTATGACCTGTCCTACCTGCGCTGCATCCCGGGCATGCTCATCATGACCCCGAGCGATGAAAACGAATTGCGCAAAATGCTCACCACCGGCCACCTCTACAACGGCCCGGCGGCAGTGCGTTACCCGCGTGGCAGCGGGCCGAATGCAGTCATCGAAAAAGATCTCGAAGCGATCGAAATCGGCAAGGGCATCGTCCGTCGTCAGGGCAGCAAGGTCGCCATGCTGGTGTTCGGCGTGCAACTGAGCGAAGCCTTGAAAGTCGCCGAGAAGCTCGACGCCACCGTGGTCGACATGCGTTTCGTCAAACCGCTGGATGAAGCGCTGGTGCGCGAGATCGCCGGCAACCACGAGTTGCTGGTGACTATCGAAGAGAACGCAATCATGGGCGGCGCCGGTGGCGCGGTCAGCGAATTCCTCGCCCGCGAGAACATCCTCAAGTCGATGCTGCATCTGGGCTTGCCGGATATCTATGTCGAGCATGCGAAACCGGCGCAGATGCTTGCCGAGTGCGGGCTGGATGAGGCCGGGATCGAAGCGTCGATTCGCCAGCGACTGGATTTGCTCAACAGCTGACGCAATCCCTTGTAGGAGCTGCCGAAGGCTGCGATCTTTTGATCTTGCTCTTCGGCAGCTCCGGAACCTTTAAAAAGCAAAATCAAAAGATCGCAGCCTTCGGCAGCTCCTACATGGTTTTGCAAAGACCATAGATTGCCATGAACCTCTCCCGCCTCGCCCTGCCCTTCCTCCTGCTGCCAACCGCAAGCGCTGTCGCCGACACCTTCGAGCGCGATCAGGCGCTGAAGCTGCCGGACACGCTGATCAGCGCCAATCGTCAGGTCGAGGCGCGCAACGACAGCAGCGCCGCCAACACCGTGTTCACCCGCGAAGACATTGATCGCCTGCAACCAAGCGACGTGCCCGATCTGCTGCGGCGCGTGCCCGGCGTGCAAGTGGCGCAGACTGGCGGGCGCGGCAGTCTGCCGGGGATCTACATTCGCGGCACGCAATCGGCGCAGAGCCTGGTGCTGGTCGATGGCCAGCGCATCGGCAATTCGACTTCCGGCGACAGTAATCTGCAACATCTGAACATCGAGCAGATCGAGCGAGTCGAAGTGCTGCGCGGCTCGCGCTCGGTGATTTATGGCAGCGACGCGATTGGCGGGGTGATCCAGATCTTCACCCGACGCGGCACTGGGCAAGGCTTGCAGCCACGCCTGCATCTGGGCTTCGGCAGTCAGCAGACATGGGAGCGCAGCCTCGGCTTGTCCGGCGGCGACGAGAAGACCCGCTTCAACCTCGGCGCCAGCCTCGACGAAACGGCCGGGATCGACCGTACCCACGAGTCGTATCCAAGCGACAGCGACCATGACGCCTACCGCAACAAATCCCTGAGCCTGAGCCTCAGCCACGCGCTGAACGAGGACATCGAAGTCGGCGCCAATCTGCTGGATAACCGTGGCAGGAGCGAATTCGACAATCCGTTCGGCCGCTTCGACATGGACACGTTTGAGTCGGTGCAACAGCAGCCGTACAGCGACTTCAATATCAGTAGCGTGAGCAGTTACGTCGATGCGCGGGTCAACGAAACCTGGAAAACCCGCGTCGAATTCGGCCACAGCGAAAACCGCGAGAAGACTTTCGACAAGCTCAGTGACGAGCGCACGGTGTTCAACACCTATCGCGACTCAGTGAACTGGCAGAACGACCTGACGCTCGACCCGCGCAACAGCCTGATCCTCGGTGGTGACTGGTACGAAGACCGGATCAACAGCAGCACTGCGTTCGACGAGGACAGCCGCTGGAATCGCGCAGCGTTCATCCAGCATCGCTATCAGGCCGACAGTTTCTCCACCGAGATCGGCCTGCGCCACGACGACAACCAGCAGTTCGGCAACCAGAACACGTGGAGCGGCACTTTCACCCTGCCGCTGAACCCGGACAACGACGTGCTGCTGAGCTACAGCGAAGGTTTCCGCGCGCCGACCTTCAACGACCTGTACTACCCGGATTTCAGCAATCCCGACCTGAAACCGGAAACCTCAAAAAGCTACGAACTGCAATGGCGCAGCCAATTGAGCGACAGCGCGCGGCTCGAGGCCTCGATTTACCGCACCGATCTGCAAGACGCGATCATCTTCGGTAGCAACTCACGCCCGCAGAACGTTGCGTCAGCGCGCATCAACGGTTTTGAAGCAGCGCTGAAGCAGGAGCTGTTTGGCTGGCAGAGCAATCTCGGCGTGGCAATCATTGACCCGCGAGATCGCGATACCGGGCATACGCTGGCGCGACGGGCGCGGCGCACGGCCAGTTGGGATCTTGACCGGCAGTTCGATCGCTTGGGAGTGGGCGCCAGTTGGCAGTTGGTCAGTGGCAGTTACGATGATTTGAACAACACCCAGTCGCTGGGCGGCTACGGCACGCTCGGGCTGCGCAGCAGTTGGGCGCTGAACCGTGAGATCAAGCTGGATCTGAAGGTAGATAACTTGCTGGACAAGGGCTACAGCCGGGCGAACTACAGCTATGACGGCGCGCAGTATGGCTATCGCGAGGAAGGTCGGGCGTGGATATTTGGGGTCACCTGGACTCCTGAACTCTGAACTGAGATTTGTGTTGGTTGGCAGGCCTCTTCGCGAGCAGGCTCGCTCCCACAGTAGACTGAGTGCGGCCACACAGTTTGTTTTCAACGCAAATCCAGTGTGGGAGCGAGCCTGCTCGCGAATACAGGCGATGCGGTCTACCGATCCGGCGCGATCAATTGGCAGAGTTTGGCGGTCGCACTGATCATCTGACCACTGGGCCTTTCCAGACCTTTGTCAGTGACCAATAGCAGTCTCCCCTGCCTGACTGCTGCCACCTGCGGCCAGGCCTTCCACGCGCCAAGTTGCGCCTGATCACCGGCGACAATCACTTCGGGATCACGCTGCAACACTGCTTCAATACTTACCTGCGGTGCCGGCAGATTCAGCTCGGCGAAGACATTGCGCGCGCCGCACACCTCAAGCGCATCGCTGATGATCTGCCCGCCGCCAACGGTATACAGCGGCTTGTCCCAGATCTGATAAAAAACCCGCAGCGGCACATCACGACGATAACGCTGACGAAGGTCATCCAGTTGTTTACGCAATTCGGCCGCTCGTTGCGCCCCGCGTTCAGGACGTTCGAGCTGTTCGGCAATGGCTTCGATCTGCGCCGCAAGTTGCGTCAACGTATGCGGCTCGGCGACGAAGGTCGGAATGTTCAGGCGCTTGAGCTGATCACGCTGCCCGGCGCCGACGCTGCCGGGCCAGAGCAGCAGCAAATCCGGTTTCAGGCTGAGCAAGCGCTCCATGTCGAGCTGGCCGTAGCGGCCCACTGATGGAACATCCGCTATCACCGCCGGCCGCTCGCCCGCATCCAGTACGCCGACCAGCAGGTCAGCGGAATCCAGTTCAACGACGATTTCAGACAGCGAGGGGGCGAGGCTGACCACACGCAGTGCGGCCAGCGCCGGGCTGCTCAGGGCGAGCAGCAGAACCGCCAGCCACAGGCGATGCATCAGCCGAGTTGACGCGGAATACGATAGAGATAGAACAGCACGGCGGTGGACAGCGCCAGCAACATCAACGGCACGGCTTCGAGGCCGACGAATACCGCCAGTGCGCCAATCCAGGCCGGCAGGGACGCTACCAGCAACGCCGTACGCCGACGCGCCGCAAGGGCAATCCAGGCGGCGGGTTCTTCGGCGGTATCGAGGGCTTTTTGCGTGGCGATCAGGGCGTGTTTGTAGCGGGCGAAATACTTCAGGCTGACAAACATCGAGGCGACGCCGGCGATGAACAAGGGCATCGCCAGCACTGGCAACAGGCCCTGGCCTTCACCGAACAGCGCGTTGAGCACGAACAGCGGCAACAGCGCCAGCGCCAGGTATTGCCACCAGGCCACCGCCAACCGCCGCCGCACCTGGCCGCGGGTCACGCGCGGTCGGCCTCGCCCTGATGCTCGTTGCCCATCATGTGGTCGAGCTTGCTGGCCTTGGTCGCCAGGTAGAGTTTGTTGTGCGGATTGTGGCCGGTGTGCAGCGGCACGCGTTCGGCGACGACGATGCCCATGTCGGTCAGCGCTTTGACCTTGCGCGGGTTGTTGGTCATCAAGCGCAGGGATTTCACGCCCAAGTGTTCGAGCATCGGCAGGCACATGGCGTAGTCGCGCTGATCGGCGGCAAAGCCCAGACGCTCGTTGGCTTCCACGGTGTCGGCGCCGCCGTCCTGCAATTCGTAGGCGCGAATCTTGTTCAGCAGACCGATGCCACGCCCTTCCTGACGCAGATACAGCAGCACGCCCCGGCCTTCGCGGGCGATCGCCTGCAACGCGGCTTCCAGTTGCGAGCCGCAGTCGCAACGCTGGCTGAACAAGGCATCGCCGGTCAGGCATTCGGAATGCAGGCGACCGAGTACCGGGGCGCCATCGGCAATTTCACCGAGGCTCAGCACGACGTGCTCACGCCCGGTGCTCTCATCGAGAAAGCCGTGCATGGTGAATTGCGCAAAAGGCGTTGGCAGCTTGGAAGCGGCGACGAAGACGACAGGCACCGATGTGCTCCTGATCTAGAAGACTGAAAATTCGCAGGCGGGCATTGTAACAGCAGGTTCCTGTAGACGCTTAGGCTGAATTATCGGGCATAACCATCAAAAAGTTTGATGACAGCTGCCATGCGCTCCCACAGGACATTGTGATCATTTTGGATCAAACGGATACGGCTGCTGCCACTTCTCGAAGACCGGCTTCAACTCTCCGCTCTTGACCAGCTCCGCCATGCGCCGGTCATACAGCGCCATCAACGCGCGAGCCTGTGGGGTATCGGCGAAACCGAGAAACAGCGGCAACTCAGCCAGATGCGAATAGCGATACTGCGCTGGATCCGCGGCATCGCGCACGACCGCTTCAATCTCGGTCAGCGCATCGATGTAGTAATCCGCCCGGCCCTGCTTGAGCATCAGCAGAATGCCGGTACGTCGTTCGATCTGGTTGAAGCGCTGGATGTTCGGCAAGTAGTTCTCGTAGCGGTAGCCGCGCACCCAGGCCAGACGATATTTGCCCAGGGTCGCCTGGGTCGGCGGCGGGCTGCTGGACAGGCCCAGCGCGTAGATGTGATCAGAATCGAACTTCGATTGCGGGTACAGCACATGCTCGGCTTCGTCGCGGTAGGAGCCGACCAGCGCGTCGACTTCCTTCAACTGCACCAGCCCGATCGACCGGGTGTACGGCACCGTGCGGATATCCAGCTTGACCCCGGCCGGCTCGAACACTTTGCGCAACACGTCCCAGGCCAGACCATGGCCGTCGGCGGCGGTGTAATCCTCCCAGTCTTCGCTGGCCAGATGGATCACCCCAGGCACAGGCGCGGCGGCCTGCGCATGGGCGAACGTGCCCAGCAGAGCCAGAAGCAGCAGCGCCAACCCGCGTCGCAGCATTGCGTGGTTCCTCACGTGAGTCGAATCAGGCGAATACCCATACCAGCCCTTGCATCGCCAGCCAGGCGAACACACCGGCCAGCACGTCGTCGAGCATGATGCCGACGCCGCCATGCACATGCTTGTCGATCCAGCGGATCGGCCACGGCTTGAGAATATCGAAGAAGCGGAACACCAGAAAACCCGCGAGCAACCAGTACCAGCCTTCCGGCACCAGCCACAGGGTGATCCACATGCCGACCATTTCGTCCCAGACGATGCCTTCGTGGTCGTGAACGCGCAAATCGTCAGCGACTTTGCCGCACAGCCAGAAGCCGAACAGCATGGTGATGCCGAGCATCAGCCAGTAGCCCCAGTCGGGCAGCATCTGCCACAGCGGAATGAACGGCAGCGCCACCAGCGAACCCCACGTGCCCGGGGCTTTTGGCAAGGTGCCGGAGCCGAAGCCGAACGCGAGGAAATGCCACGGATTGCGCCAGACCGAAGGAGGCACGAATTCGGCAGGAACCTGTTTCGGGTGATCTGTCACGGTGTCTCCTGAAAATGTTGGTAGCCGCGAATCTGCGGAGTGATGTCGCGTCGGTCGCGGTCCAGCAGCAGCACGCCCTGGCCCGGCAGCACTTGCCCGATCACATGGATCGGCCAGCCGTCGGCCAGCAGTGCCGGCAACTCGGCGGACGGCAAGGTGAAGGCCAGTACGTAATCATCACCACCGCTCAATGCCGCGCGCTCGGCACCGCGCTGGCCGAGAAACGCGACTAAAGCATCCGACAACGGTACACGCTCGCGTTCAATCTCAAGTCGCACCTTCGACGCCAGCGCGATATGCCCGCAATCGGCGAGCAGGCCGTCGGAGATGTCCAGTGCCGCCGTGGCCTTGCCGCGCAGGGCCTGACCGAGCGCCAGTTGCGGTTGTGGCGACCAGTAATGATCGAGCAGCGGCTGGGCGATATGCGCTTCGGCATCACGTTGAGCCAATACCAGCGGCAAGGCGCCGGCCGCATTGCCCAGTTCGCCGCCGACGCAGAGCAGATCACCGGCCTGCGCACCGCTGCGGGTCAAGGCCTGGCCAGCGGGTACGCGGCCGAACACGGTGACCGTCAGGCTCAACGGCCCGCGCGTGGTATCGCCGCCGACCAGGGCAACGCCGCAGCTTTGCGCCATGCGGTTCAAACCCCGGGCATAGGCTTGCAGCCAATCGGCAGTTACCGTCGGTAAGGTCAGGGCAAGGGTAAAGGCAACGGGCGCGGCGCCCATGGCGGCCAGGTCACTGACCGCGACGGCCAGCGAGCGCTGACCGAGCAGAAACGGATCGCAGGGGTCGGCGAAATGCACACCGGCCACCAGCGTATCGGTGGAAACCGCCAGCTGTTCCCCAGCGGGAACCGCCAGCAAGGCGCAGTCGTCGCCGATCCCCAGAGCAACGCCTTCGCCGCCCTGCGCACAAGGCGCGGCGGCGAAGAAATTGCGGATCAGCTCAAACTCGCCCATGGCCGAGAAAAAGTATTCAAGCGCCGATCAGCGCTTGAACGCCTTCACTTCAGCTTCACGCAGGCGCGGGGCCAGCTTGTCGAGCACACCGTTGACGAACTTGTGGCCGTCGGTCGAACCGAACACCTTGGCCAGTTCGATACCTTCGTTGATCACAACGCGGTACGGCACGTCGACGCGCTTGAGCAGTTCCCAGGTCGACAGGCGCAGAACCGCCAGTTCAACCGGGTCCAGCTCTTCGATCGCCAGATCCAGGCACGGCGTCAGGGCGGTGTCGATTTCGGTCTTGAACTGCGGAACCCCGTGAAGGATTTCACGGAAGTAGGCACCGTCAACATCGGTGAAATCGTTATCAACGCGAAACTGCGCTTCGATCTCGTTCAGCGATTGCCGGGCCATGTGCCACTGGTACAGCGCCTGGGTCGCGAGCTGACGGGCTTCGCGACGCTTGGCGCTCTTCGACGGCTTGCCGGCATCCGCAGGTTTCGGATCGCGCGGGTTGAAACGATCGCTTTCGTCGCTAATCACTTGGCCTCCAACTGTGCCAGCAGGCTGACCATTTCCAGAGCGGACAGGGCAGCTTCGGCACCTTTGTTACCGGCCTTGGTGCCGGAACGTTCGATGGCTTGTTCGATGGAATCAACGGTCAGCACACCGAACGCAACCGGTACGCCGAATTCCATGGAAACCTGGGCCAGGCCTTTGGTGCACTCGCCAGCCACGTATTCGAAGTGCGGAGTACCGCCACGAATGACCGCGCCAAGAGCGATGATCGCTGCGAACTCGCCTTTCTGGGCGACTTTCTGCGCAACCAGCGGGATTTCGAAGGCGCCCGGTGCGCGGATGATGGTGATGTCGCTTTCGCTCACGCCGTGGCGAACCAGGGCATCAACGGCACCGCTGACCAGGCTTTCAACCACGAAGCTGTTGAAGCGGCCCACTACCAGAGCGTAGCGGCCTTTGGGGGCGATGAAGGTACCTTCGATGGTCTTCAGGGTCATTCGTCAGTTCTCTTAAAGAGCCGGGACGCGTCTGCTACGCGTCCCTCAGTGATTATTTGCCGCGAATCGGAGTCCGGAAACAGCCGGTCATTATTCGGAGGGCACGTATTCTACAACTTCCAGATCAAAACCGGATATCGCATTGAATTTCATTGGTGCCGACATCAAGCGCATCTTGCGCACGCCGAGGTCACGCAGGATCTGCGAACCGGCCCCGACAATGCTGTAGGTGGTCGGTTTTTTCGGCGCTGCCTGCTCGCCGGTTTCACGGATATGCGCCAGCAGCACGTCACCATCAAGCGGGTGACCGAGCAGCAGCACCACACCGCTGCCGGCCTCGGCGACCGCAGCCATGGCGGCGCGCAGGCTCCAGCGGCCCGGTTGCTTGACCATCAGCAGGTCGCGCAGCGGGTCCATGTTGTGCACGCGAACCAGCGTCGGCTCCTCAGCGCAGACAGTGCCCAGCGTCAGGGCCATGTGCACGTCGCCTTCCACCGAATCACGATAGGTCACCAGGTTGAATTGGCCCAGTTCGCTGTCCAGCGGCTGCTCGGCAATCCGCTGAACGGTACGTTCGTGGATCATCCGGTAGTGAATCAGGTCGGCGATGGTGCCGATCTTGATGTTGTGTTCGGCGGCGAATGCTTCGAGTTCAGCGCGACGGGACATGGTGCCGTCGTCGTTCATCACTTCGCAGATCACTCCGCTCGGCTCGAAACCGGCCATGCGCGCCAGGTCGCAAGCGGCTTCGGTGTGGCCGGCGCGAGCGAGGGTGCCGCCGGCCTGGGCCATCAGCGGGAAAATGTGACCCGGGCTGACGATGTCTTCAGCCTTGGCGTCTTTGGCGGCTGCCGCTTGCACGGTGCGCGCGCGATCGGCGGCGGAGATGCCGGTGGTCACGCCTTCGGCGGCTTCGATCGAAACGGTGAACTTGGTGCCGAAACCGGAACCGTTGCGTGGCGCCATCAGCGGCAGCTTCAACAGTTCGCAGCGCTCACGGCTCATCGGCATGCAGATCAGGCCACGGGCGTGCTTGGCCATGAAGTTGATGTGTTCGGCCTGGCAGCATTCGGCGGCCATGATCAGGTCGCCTTCGTTCTCGCGGTCTTCGTCATCCATGAGGATGACCATCTTGCCTTGGCGGATGTCTTCAACCAGTTCTTCGATGCTATTGAGCGCCACAAGGCACCCCCTTCTTTTGAATTATTTGAGGTAGCCGTTTTGGGCCAGAAAGCTTTCGGTGATGGTGCTGCCGGCAGTCTTTTCTGCAGCCTTGTCACCCAGCAGCAGACGCTCCAGATAACGCGCCAGCAGGTCGACTTCCAGATTCACCCGGCGGCCCGGCTTGTATGAAGCCATGATGGTTTCGCTGAGGGTGTGCGGAATGATCGTCAGCATGAATTCGGCGCCATCGACTTCGTTCACGGTCAGGCTGGTGCCGTCGACGGTGATCGAGCCTTTATGGGCGATGTACTTGGCCAGTTCTTTCGGCGCACGGATGCGAAATTCCACGGCACGGGCATTGTCGCTGCGCGATACCACTTCACCGACGCCGTCGACGTGTCCGCTGACCAGATGCCCGCCGAGGCGAGTGGTCGGGGTCAGGGCTTTTTCCAGATTGACCGGGCTGCCGCCTTTCAGGTCATTCATGGCGGTGCAATCGAGGGTTTCGCGGCTGACGTCGGCGGCAAAGCCGTCGCCCGGCAACTCGACGGCGGTCAGGCAAACGCCGTTGACCGCGATGCTGTCGCCGAGTTTGACGTCGCTCAGATCGAGCTTGCCGGTTGCGACGTGCACCCGCACATCACCGCCCTTTGGGGTCAGTGCGCGGATACTGCCGATGGATTCGATGATGCCGGTGAACATGGGGTTCTCCTTGAGAACGAGGCCAGCGCTAACGCAATGGCCGGGAATTATACGCGGGCTGAAGGGGCAGGGATCGCAGTGACTCGCCAGTCATCGCCCACCGCGCGGATTTCAGTGATTTTCAGCTCTGGCGCGTCTTTCATCTGCGCCAGCGGCCAGTCGAGCAGCGGACGCGCCGTGGAGCCGAGGAATTTGCCGGCAATGAAGATCACGAATTCGTCGACCAACCCCAATTGCGCAAAGGCACCGGCCAGACGCGGCCCGGCCTCGACCAGCACCTCGTTGGTGCCTCGATTGGCCAGTTCGATAAGCAATTGATGCAGATCGACCTGGCCGTCGGCACCCGGCACTATCAGGCATTCCGGGCCATTGGCGTATTGCTCCTCGACCGCGACACAGGTGGCGACCAGTGCCGGCCCGGCCTTGAAGAACGGCGCATCCAGCGGCACTCGCAGGCGGCCATCGATCAATACGCGCAATGGTGGGCGACTCATGGCCAGCGCGGTTTGCTCGCTGTCGAGACCGAGTTCGTCCGCGCGCACGGTCAACCGAGCGCCGTCGGCCAGCACCGTATCGGCGCCGGTCAGCACCACCGCCGCCTCAGCGCGCAAACGCTGCACCGCCGAACGCGCCGCCGGGCCGGTGATCCATTGGCTCTCGCCGCTTTCCATCGCCGTGCGCCCGTCGAGGCTCATGGCCAACTTGACCCGCACGAACGGCAAGCCATGTTCCATGCGTTTCAGAAAACCTTGATTGAGCTTGCGCGCCTCAGCTTCCAGCACCCCACTTTCCGTGGCGATACCGGCCTCGGCCAGGCGCTGCAAACCGCGCCCGGCGACTTGTGGATTGGGATCACGCATCGCCGCCACGACCCGGGCAACGCCAGCAGTCACCAAGGCATCGGCACACGGCGGTGTGCGGCCATGGTGGCTGCAAGGTTCGAGGGTCACATACGCCGTCGCGCCCCGGGCCTGCTCGCCGGCGGCGCGCAGGGCGTGGACTTCGGCATGGGGTTCGCCGGCGCGCTCATGCCAGCCTTCGCCGACAATCTGCCCGTCACGCACCAGCACGCAACCGACTCGTGGATTGGGATGAGTGGTGTAGTGGCCCTTGCGCGCCAGTTCCAGCGCGCGGGCCATGAAATGGGCGTCGAGGATCGCCTGCTCGGCGGCGGTGGTCATTCTTTCACCGGTTCGCGGGCGAGGCGGTCGATCTCTTCGCGGAATTCATTGAGGTCCTGGAAGCGTTTGTACACCGAAGCGAAACGGATGTAGGCGACTTCATCGAGCTTTTGCAGCTCGGCCATGACCAGTTCGCCGACCACGAGGGACTTGACCTCGCGTTCGCCGGTGGCGCGCAGCTTGTGCTTGATGTGGACCAGAGAGGATTCGAGGCGCTCGACGCTGACCGGACGTTTCTCCAGCGCGCGCTGCATGCCGGCGCGGAGTTTTTCTTCGTCGAACGGTTGGCGGCTGCCGTCGGTTTTGATCAGGCGCGGCAACACCAGTTCGGCCGTCTCGAACGTCGTGAAACGTTCGCCGCAGGCCAGGCATTCACGCCGGCGGCGCACCTGTTCGCCCTCGGCGACCAGACGCGAGTCGATGACCTTGGTGTCGTTGGCACCGCAGAAGGGACAGTGCATGGTGGCTGGCAACAAAAAATGGGAGGGCCATGGTAGCGCATCCCCGTGGCAAGACAAGCCATAGGCTTTGCGGTATACAGAACGGCATGATCGTCTGATCCATGGAATTCATTCTGCCGGAGCCTCCAATGCCGTTACGTCCGCTCGTTCTGCTCAGTCTTTTCAGCCTGCTGGTGGCCTGTGGCAGCGACGCACCCAAGCCGCAACCGCCGACCCCAGGCCCCGCGCCGCAGCAGGCGCAGAAAAAAGCCAAAGAGGCTGCCGAACTCGGCCCGCTGCCGGCGCATCAGCGCGAATTGAGCGGCAGCCTGCAAGGGGTGCCGGCCGGCGCCGAAGTCGAATTGGCGCTGCTGGTGATTGATGAAAAGGACCGCCCGCAACAATTGCTCGCCAGTTCCAGCCTGATCGGCAACAACCAGATCCTGCCGTTTCACCTGCGCTTCAACCCCGAGGCGTTTCCGGCCGGCGCACGGGTTGAGCTGCGCGGTCGCGCGAGCCAGTCCGGACAACTGATTCTGCACCTGCCATCGCAGACCATCACTCAACCGACCACTCAGGCGTTGGGCCAGCTGCAATTCGTCAAAGCGCCATGACAGCACCGCTCGACCTGCAACAGGCCTTGGGGGAATTGCTCGGCGACGCCAGACTGAAAGCCTGTGCGTTGCCGGGCACTGATTTGCAGCTGTGGCTGATCGACGGTGACAACATGGCCCGCGAATTCAGCCAGGAAGAAACCCAGCGCATCCTGCATGAACCGCCCTATTGGAGCTTTTGCTGGGCCAGCGGCTTGGCCGTGGCGCGTTATCTGGCACAGTTTCCAGAGTGGGTGCGCGGCAAGCGCGTGCTGGATTTCGGCGCTGGTTCCGGGATTGCCGGGATCGCGGCGGTGAAGGCCGGGGCGCTGGAAGTGGTGGCCTGCGATCTCGATCCGTTGGCGATCGCCGCTTGCCGGGCAAATGCCGAGCTCAATGCTGTGCAGATGAGCTACTCGACGGATTTCTTTGCCGAGGCCGATCGCTTCGATCTGATCCTGGTCGCCGACGTGTTGTACGACCGGGCGAACTTGCCGCTGCTCGACGCGTTTCTCAGTCGCGGACGCGAGGCGCTGGTGGCGGATTCACGGGTGCGGGATTTTCGGCATCCGTTGTATGAGCGAATTGAAATTCTCGAGGCGATGACCTTGCCGGATCTGGCCGAGCCTGAGGAATTCAGACATGTCAGCCTCTACCATGCGCGGCGCGACTAAAAGCTTCGCGAGCAGGCTCGCTCCCACACTGGATCTGTGTCGTTCATAAATCCCCTGTGGGAGCGAGCCTGCTCGCGAAGGCGTCCGCCCATGCAACACACCTCTCGACCCGCCCCGCTTCCGGCCACCCCCCACCAAGCCTTATAGTTGCCCCATCCACGCTTTGACGAGATCCCCCATGAGTGAGCAAACGCCGTACATCTTCGACGCCACGACTGCCGATTTCGACCAGTCGGTGATCGAAGCCTCCTTCAACAAACCGGTGCTGGTGGATTTCTGGGCCGAATGGTGTGCGCCGTGCAAGGCGTTGATGCCGATGTTGCAAGGCATTGCCGAGAGCTATCAGGGCGAGTTGCTGCTGGCCAAGGTCAACTGCGACATTGAGCAGGACATCGTCGCCCGCTTCGGCATTCGCAGCCTGCCGACTGTGGTGCTGTTCAAGGACGGTCAGCCGGTCGATGGCTTTGCCGGCGCACAACCGGAATCCGCCGTGCGCGCGCTGCTGGAACCGCATGTGCAGATGCCGCCACCGGCCGCTGCCGACCCGTTCGAACAGGCCCAGGCGATGTTCGACGAAGGTCACTTCGCCGAGGCGGAAGCGGTGCTGGTGACCATTCTCAATGAAGACAATACCAACGCCAAAGCGCTGATCCTTTACGCACGCTGCCTGACCGAACGCGGCGAACTGGGCGAAGCGCAAACCGTGCTCGACGCGGTCAAGAGCGATGAGCACAAAGCCGCACTGGCCGGCGCCAAAGCGCAGATCCAGTTCCTCGGCCTCGCCCGCGATCTGCCGGACGCCGCCGACCTGAAGAGCCGCCTGGCGCAAAATCCGCAGGATGATGAAGCGGTGTACCAACTGGCGATCCAGCAACTGGCGCGCCAGCAATACGAAGCGGCGCTGGACGCCTTGCTCAAACTGTTCATCCGCAACCGCAGCTACGGCGAAGGCTTGCCGCACAAGACCTTGCTGCAGGTGTTCGAACTGCTGGGCAATGATCATCCGTTGGTGACGGCTTACCGTCGCAAAGTGTTTGCGGCGCTGTATTAAGGCCTTACCCGATCCAGCTATAGAGCGGCGTATCCCCGCCGCTCGCCACTTTCACATCGGAACTGTGGCGCAAGCGCACGAGCAAACGCTTGCCCGCTGCCGCACTGCCGGTGAGCGCTTCCAGTTGATCGAGCAGATCCGGTCCACTGAGTTGCCCGGCCTTACGCAGCAAGTCTTTGGCCACCTGCCACAGCGCATCGTCCTGATTCACCGGCTTCGCCGCCGGAGCGGGCGCAACCGCCTCAGACTGCGCAATCGGCGCCTGCCCGCTCAGCGCCGAACCCAGCCTGGCCCAATCGCTGTCATCCAGCTCCACCGTCAAATCCACCGGCAACTCGCCGACCGTTCCGCGTATCCGCAACATCAAGTTCGCTCCTGCACTTTTCTGACCTGCATGCTCCCATGGGACTTGTGCAACGCCAAGTAAAGGGCGCCAAACACATCTGGTAATTCCCGGTTAATCGGCTAAATTAATCTCTTTTTGCGGGAAGGATTCCCAATGTCTTCAGGACGAAAACTGGCCTCTTAAGGAGGCCCGACCTCTACAGGTGGCGTGATACTTGAAGGAAATGAGAACCTCAATATCGAAGGAAGAATAATCGCTTCCATTGGACAACTCGCCAGTTGTCCGGTCTGTGGGCCTGGCAAAGGCCCCATCGTAGCAGTGGGTGAAAGAACGCTGATTTTACCTGCCGGACCAGCTGCGCTAGAGGGTGACTACGTCGCCTGCGGTTGTCCGCCCATGACCAATAAGCTGCTCACTCAGCAACACAGTGGTTTCGCAGGAATTGGCCGGCCCGCTCCAATTGACATGGGGCCACCGATTGCTGCCCTGACCTCTTATCGCTACTTGCAGGTCATCATCGAACGCCTTAATGACACGGAAAAGCCAGGTTTGGCTTACAAACTCAAGGACAAGGCGAAGGTTGCCGTTTTACAAGACAGCACTTGCAACCTCACAGGCGAAGGCTGCGAACACCCGGTAAAAAACGCTTCGGATTACGACACCCTGTTGGTAGGGGAAGATTCCGAATGGACTTTCTATGCCTATGAAGAGCCCCTGACACAGGATTTGTCATGAAATCGGAAATCAAACTCATCTTTAAAGACTTTCTGATGCAGCCACCGCCAGGCGTAAAATTTCAGCTGCTTATCGACGGTCAGGTCGTAGATGACAACATCGTTCAAAACGATGACAGGCCTCGCATTTATTCATTGATATCCAAAAACGGCCAGATCGCTATAACGCTCGCGGGCAAGGAACTACCGTCGATCAAAACCCGAGACACCCACGAAGTGACGGTTCAGATTGTGGGGAACTCCGGTACAAAAAAAGGTATGCACACTGCTACGTTGAATCCAGGGAAGTCTCTTTCGATCGTAGCGATATCACCGTGGGTAAAAGTCCCGCTAACGACCAGCGGCGCTGTCTCGAACGACGCATTCTACGAAGTCGAATATGGTGTGAAACGTACAAATGAAACCCGAACGGTGAAAGTCGTCATTCAGGACATGCCGCGCAGGATACTGATGGAGGCGCTGTCACACCGGGGATCAACACAGTGGGCAGGGAATAAAAGCAAAAAGTCGCTGCCACACCCTACTCTCAGCCAGAGCGTGGAATTTCCACCAAACACAAATAAATGCAATCTGTTCGTCTACGACGTGCTGACCGCAATTGGGGTCAACGTGGCGTTGATTGAACATGGCAAATCGAAATACCTGCCATATTTCTCCAAGGTTAGTCCTCCGCTCGCGGGTGAATGGGCGAATGGACAACGATTGCTCAACAGCTGGAAAGTCGAGCGCACGCCGTTGCCCGGGGACGTCGGCGCTTACGCAATGAATTATTCCGACGCCAGCGGCCATGTCGGCTTCGTTCTAACGAAGGGCGTATGCATTTCTGCAGGGTGGGAAAAAGTTGAAGTTAACGACGCAGGTTTTCGCCATGCGACCGGCAATGCAAATCCCAGCGACCATGACTTCACTATTTTCCGACGCTACAAACACAGCACGCCACAATGAAACGCCCTTATTCGCTCCTCCTCATAATTCCGTTTTTGCTCATCGTGGCATGGCGCATCTGGTTGCCTGCCGATCTTTCGGCTTGTCCCGCTGACGGGGAAACTGCAGGTCCACTGACCCTTGTTATTCGTGATTACTTTGAGCGCAATAGCCGGACCGACTGGCGAGACATGGATGATCGTTTCGACATACTTTCAACCCCCGAAGGCCAGAGCATAGCGAGTCAACCGAATTCACACACTTGCGAAGCATTGCGGGTACTGCAGAGTCCGGCGTTCAGTCAGAGTGAAAAAATCTTCACCATGGCACTTATGTTCAGACTGCCAATCGACCAGTACATGGCCCTGATGGATCGCAGTCATCAACTCTACACGCAGGGCAAAATGGATAAGGAGGTGCTGACTCTGGTGGTATTTCCGCGCGGAACAGCCATCAACTACTGGTGGCTTCCGGCTTGGCGACAGCGTTTCAGTCGCGATGCCCCGAGCGTGCTCGACGCAAATCTGATCAACGATGTCCTTTCGGGACACTATTGGTTCGACTATCCCGGCGCAGGCTTCTGATTCTGCAAGCATGACATTCAATCCCAGCACCGCCCGCGACCTCATCCCGGGCGGTGCTTAGCCATGTCTTGCGCAATCTCAAGCGCACGGGCACACTCTGCGCACTTTCGTTATAAGATTACATAACAAACTTTTCATTTTTCTCGGAGTCCGTCATGCGTCGTCTGTTGCTCGCTTTGCCGTTTGCCCTGTTGCCGCTGGCCGCTGCTCATGCGGTGGATGAGCACGATCACGATCATGAGCACGGCAGCCTCGGCGCCCATGAGCATGGTGTGGGTCGCCTGAATGCCGCGCTCGATGGTCAGACCCTGGAGCTGGAGCTGGAAAGCCCGGCGATGAATCTGGTGGGTTTTGAACACGCCGCGACGTCGGATGCCGACAAGGCCAAAGTGGCCGCCGCTCGGGCGCAGCTGGAAAAACCATTGGCCCTGTTCAGCCTGCCGGCAGCTGCAGGGTGCAAAGTGGTCAGCCAGGAACTGGAAAGCCCGCTGTTCGGCGACAAGCCGGACGCCGACGATCACGACGAAGATGAAGCGGACAAGGACGGTCACGAGCATCACCACGACCACAGCGAAATCCACGCGCATTACCAATTCAGCTGCGCCACACCGGGCGCGCTGAACACGCTGAATCTGGCCAACATCTTCAAAACCTTCCCGGCAACGCAGAAGATTCAGGTACAACTAATCAGCGCGACCGGCCAGCAAGGTACCGAAGTGACGGCGAAATCGGCTGCGCTGAAATTCTAGGATCCACCGAAATCCCCTGTGGGAGCGAGCCTGCTCGCGAAGGCGGCGTGTCAGTTGACAGGTGGGTGTCTGACCCAGCGCTTTCGCGAGCAGGCTCGCTCCCACAGGGTTGTGTTCACTTCATGAAAATCGGTGCCATGACCCAAGCACTCATCGAACTTTCCGACCTTGGCTTCAACTGGCCCGGTCACCCGCCGCTGCTGGAGATCCCGGCGTTTCGTCTGGAAGCCGGCGAAACCCTGTTTCTCAAAGGCCCCAGCGGCAGCGGCAAGACCACGCTGCTCGGCCTGCTTGGCGGGGTGCAGAAGCCCAATCGGGGCAGCATTCGCCTGCTCGGCCAGGAGCTGACCGAGCTTTCTGCCGGCAAGCGCGATACGTTTCGTGTCGATCACACTGGCTACATTTTCCAGCAATTCAATCTGCTGCCGTTTCTCTCGGTGCGCGAGAACGTTGAGTTGCCGTGTCACTTCTCGAAACTGCGTGCGCAACGGGCGAAACAGCGCCACGGCAGCGTCGATCAAGCCGCCGCCACGTTGCTCGCCCACCTGGGTCTGAAAGACGAAAGCATCCTCAGCCGCCGCGCCGACTCGCTGTCCATCGGCCAGCAACAACGGGTCGCCGCCGCACGCGCATTGATCGGCCAACCGGAGCTGGTGATCGCCGACGAACCGACCTCGGCGCTGGATTACGACGCCCGCGAAAACTTCATTCGCCTGCTGTTTGCCGAGTGCCGCGAGGCCGGATCGAGTCTGTTGTTCGTCAGCCACGACCAGAGCCTGGCGCCGCTGTTCGACCGTCATCTGTCCCTGGCCGATCTCAATCGCGCCGCTACGTCCGCCGAGGTCTGAGATGTATCTGTTTCGTCTGGCCATGGCCAGCCTGGCCAACCGCCGTTTCACCGCATTGCTCACCGCTTTCGCCATCGCCCTGTCCGTGTGCCTGCTGCTCGCCGTCGAGCGCGTGCGCACCGAAGCCAAGGCCAGTTTCGCCAGCACCATCAGCGGCACTGACCTCATCGTCGGCGCTCGTTCGGGGTCGGTAAACCTGCTGCTGTATTCGGTGTTCCGCATCGGCAACGCTACCAACAACATCCGTTGGGACAGCTTTGAACACTTCGCCAACAACCCGAAAGTGAAGTGGGCAATCCCCATGTCCCTAGGCGATTCCCATCGCGGCTATCGCGTGATGGGCACCACCGAAGCCTATTTCCAGCACTACCAGTACGGGCGCCAGCAACACCTGGCGCTGGCCGACGGTCGCGCGTTTGCCACCGATCCTTTCGAAGTGGTGCTCGGTGCCGAAGTCGCCGAAGCGCTGCACTACAAGCTCGGCGACAAACTGGTACTGGCCCACGGCGTGGCGGCGATCAGCCTGGTCAAGCACGACGACAAACCCTTCACCGTGGTCGGCATCCTCCAGCGCACCGGCACCCCGGTGGACCGCACGCTGCACATCAGCCTCGGCGGCATGGAGGCGATCCACATCGACTGGCACAACGGCGTGCCGGCGCGCGGCAACGGCAGGATCAGCGCTGATCAGGCGCGCAATATGGACCTGACGCCACAAGCGATCACCGCGTTCATGCTCGGCCTCAACAGCAAGATTTCCACCTTCGCCTTGCAGCGCGAGATCAACGAATACCGTGGCGAACCGATGCTGGCGATCCTGCCGGGCGTGGCCTTGCAGGAATTGTGGAGCCTGATGAGTACGGCCGAGAAAGCCTTGTTCGTGGTCTCGCTGTTCGTTGTGCTGACCGGGCTGATCGGCATGCTCACGGCGATTCTCACCAGCCTCAACGAACGTCGCCGCGAGATGGCGATTCTGCGTTCGGTGGGCGCGCGGCCGTGGCACATCGCAAGCCTGCTGGTGCTGGAAGCCTTCGCCTTGGCGCTGACCGGGGTGATTGCCGGGCTGGCGTTGCTGTACGTCGGCATCGCCACTGCGCAAGGGTACGTGCAGGCCAATTACGGTTTATACCTGCCGCTGGCATGGCCGAGCGAGTATGAATGGACGCTGCTCGGTGGCATTCTGGCGGCCGCGCTGCTGATGGGCAGCGTGCCGGCCTGGCGCGCGTATCGCCAATCATTGGCCGATGGCCTGTCGATCCGTTTATGAGGATGTTCACCATGCCCCGCGCCCTGCTTGCGCTGCTGATGCTGGTCGCCCTGCCCGTGTGGGCGGCGCCGAAAGACCTGACCTGGTCGGAAATGATCCCGCCGGACGCCGCGCCGGAAGTGCCGAACATGACCCCGCTGCATGACCTGTCGAAGATGGGCGACGCACTCTCCGCTGAGTCCGCGCCGGCGGCCAAGCAGGACATGCCCAACGCTCCGGTAGTGAAAAGCCTCGACGGGCAGAACATTCGCCTGCCGGGTTACATCGTGCCGCTGGAAGTCAGCGAAGAGGGGCGCACCACGGACTTCTTGCTGGTGCCGTATTTCGGCGCCTGCATCCACGTCCCGCCACCGCCGTCGAACCAGATCGTACACGTGAAAAGCGAACTGGGCGTGAAGCTCGATGAGCTGTATCAGCCGTATTGGGTTGAGGGACCGTTGCAGGTGAAAGCCTCGAGCAGTGAGCTGGCCGATGCCGGGTATCAAATGGAGGCGGAGAAGATTTATGCGTATGAGCTGCCGGAGTAATTCCCGGTAGTATTGTATTGTCCGCAGAGACCCCATCGCGGGCAAGCCCGCTCCCACAGGTTATCTGGGTGAGCAAAAAACTGACAAACAACTGGATCATTGTGGGAGCTGGCTTGCCAGCGATGGGGCCGAGATGAACGCCACAAAAAAACGGGCCTTCACTGTTTCATTGAGCTGAGTCAAAACACCGTATCAGACGGCTTCGTACCCTAGGACATCGAATTTTTATGTCCTTTCGGAGCCCCCATGAACAAGTCCTTGCTCAGCGCCTCGTTGTTTGCCCTCGCGCTCGCAGCCCCGCTCGCCCACGCCCACGAAGCCGGTGACATTCTCGTGCGCGCTGGCGCGATCACCGTCAACCCGAAGGCCGACAGTTCCAGCGTCAAGGTCGATCAGGGTCCGCTGAGCGGCACTGATCTGGGCGGCAAGGCGACCATGAGCAGCGACACCCAACTGGGTCTGAACTTCGCCTACATGCTCACCAACAACATCGGTATCGAGCTGCTGGCAGCCACGCCGTTCGAGCACGACGTCAAGCTCAAGGGCACCGCCCTGCCCGCCGCCAACGGCAAGCTCGGCACGCTAAAACACCTGCCGCCGACCCTCAGCGTCGTCTACTACCCGCTGGATTCGAAATCGCCTTTCCAGCCGTATGTCGGCGGTGGCATCAACTACACCTGGATCTACGACGAACACGTCGGCAGCGAAGCCAGCGCCAACGGCTTCAGCAACTTCAAGGCGAAAAACTCCTGGGGTCTGGCCTGGCAGGTCGGCGCCGACTACATGATCACCGACAACATCATGCTCAACGCCCAAGTGCGCTACATCGATATCGATACCCGCGCGACCGTCGAGAACAACGCCGTCGCACCGGGCACCCGCGCACGGGTGAATGTGGATGTCGATCCGTTCATCTACATGGTCGGTTTGGGCTATAAGTTCTAAGCTGACTTTGACCGAACGTTCACGTGGTGGTGAATGAGGCTTGGTGGCGGGCAGGCACAGACCTGACGACGACCGTACGCAGTCGATCGGGGAATAACATTCCCTCGCCACAGGAATAGCGATATTCCGGCCGTGAAAAAGGCGCCTGTTGCAGGGCGCCTTTTTCATTTGGTGCTGAGTCATGTGGGGCGTTGGAGGCCCGGGCCCCTCACCCCAGCCCTCTCCCGGGGGAGAGGGAGCCGATTTGTGTGTTGTTCAAAACCTGAGTTCGACTGGGTATCGCAAGTCGGCGTACTTCTCACAAACACCTCAGTCAGTTCCCTCTCCCCCTGGGAGAGGGCTAGGGTGAGGGGCTTCTCAGGAGCGCCCGAGCAAGCGCGCCAGGCCCACACTCATCGGCGTCTGCGGCGGCATTTCAAAGCGCTGCAGCAAGCGTCGGTTGTCAGCCCGCGAATGGCGGATATCACCCGAACGCGCCGGCCCGTAGCTCACGGGCGGCAGTTCACCGACCACTGACTTCAATGCTTCGAGCATCTGCTTCAGGCTCATTGCCTGATTCCAGCCGACGTTGACCGCACCTTCCTGCACTTCGGGCTTTTCCAGCGCCTGCACCAGCAAATCGACCAGATCACCGACATAAAGAAAATCGCGGGTCTGCTCGCCATCGCCAAATACGGTGATCGGCAAACCTTTCGACGCACGTTCGCTGAAGATGCTGATCACCCCGGAATACGGCGAGGACGGATCCTGGCGGGGGCCGAAGATGTTGAAGAAGCGGAAAATCGCCGGCTCCAGACCATGCTGGCGACGGTAGAAATCGAAGTACTGCTCACCGGCCAGTTTGTCCGAGGCATAGGGTGTCAGCGGCGCCTTCGGCGTGTCTTCATCAATCGACTCGCCCTCGCCATTGTTGCCGTACACCGCCGCGCTGGAGGCGTACACCACACGCTTGACCCCGGCCAGGCGCATGGCTTCGCAGACATTCAGGGTGCCGATGAAATTGCTCTGATGGGTTTTCACCGGATCGTCCACCGAGGCCTGCACCGAGGCCACCGCCGCCAGATGCGCGACAGCGTTGCAACCTTGTATGGCGCGGGCGACCAGGGCGGCATCGGCGACATCGCCGACCACCAGTTCAACCTTGGGATTGTCCAGCGGCAGGTTGCTGCGCTTGCCGGTCGACAGGTCGTCGAGCACGCGTACCGCATAGCCCTTGGCGAGCAAGGCATCGGTCAGGTGCGAGCCGATGAATCCGGCTCCGCCAGTGATTAAAACCGTTGCTTCAGCCATGTCGGTAGAACCTGTCCAGTAGACCCGGGAGCGCGGCACGCCAGGCGCGCGGCTTGATCCCGAAAGTGTGGAGAATTTTCTTGCAGGCCAGCACTGCATGTTGCGGCTCTTCGGCGGCGTCCGGGCGCGCGGCGTGGGCCTGCGCGGTCGGTGCTTCGATCGCCAGCGGATGCAGGCTGCGTGCTTCGGTGAGAATCGCCTGGCCCAGCGCCAGCGGGGTGGTCGCTTCGTGGCCGGCGTAATGGTAAGTGCCCCACAGCGGCGCGGCGCAGTCGAGTTGCTTGAGCACGGAGATGATCACTCGCGCGGCGTCATCGACCGGAGTCGGATTGCCGCGCCGATCATCGGCCAGCAGCAACTCTTCGGGTTTTTCCGCGCGAGCGAGGAAGCGTCCGAGGGTGCCGTCCGGGCTGTCGTCGAGCAGCCAGCCGAAACGCAGCAGTACATGTTGCGGGCAGGTCGCGCGCACGCTTTGCTCGATGCGCCACAAGGCCTGACCGCGCAGGCCCAGCGGCACCGGTTCGTCTTTTTCGCTGTAAGCGGTAGCACGTGAGCCGTCGAACACGCGATAGCTCGACGGCTGCACGAGGACAATGTTGTGGTGCTGGCACAGTTCGGCCAGACGCTCGATGGCGCGTTCCTGGCCGATCATGCGGCTTTCGCTGACGCTCTCGGCCTGGAACCAGTCGAAATAGTAGGCGAGGTTGATCAACGCATCGGGACGGGTGTCGTCGAGCAGTTGGGTGAGGCTCGCGGCATCCCAGCCGTTTTCGGGCGGGCGGGGGGCGAGGAAACCGATGTCTTCTTCCGCACCGAGGCGAATCAGCGCCTGCCCAAGGGCATTTCCGCCGCCCAGTAACATAAGGCGCATTCGCATAGAGTCAGCAGGCCCAGTCTGATTGGAACGATGGCTTTAGCGACAGTTCTTGTGGAACCGTCGTCGATAATTGCCGGAATCGTTGCATTTTGCGGGTTTAGTGCGCAACCGTCATCCGTAAAGTGTAGATGCGCGGATTTGTATCGGCCTCACTGGCGCTATCGCGAGCAGGCTCGCTCCCACAGGAGACCGCATTCCAAGGTGGGAGCGAGCCTGCTCGCGAAGGCGTCCGAACGGTACTTGCATCTTCCCGCCCCCGCCCGCATAACTCCAGTCATGAATCTGCCCCTCCCCGCCAACAGCGCGCTGGCCGGTTTTCACCCCGCCGTCAGCGCCTGGTTCAACAAAACTTTCCCGGCGGTCACCGCCGCTCAGGCCCGTGCGTGGCCGTTGATTCGCCAGCGCCGGTCGACGCTGATCGCCGCGCCCACTGGCTCCGGCAAAACCCTGACCGCGTTCCTCGCCGTGCTCGATGAGCTCGTCCACCGAGGCCTGGAGCATCCTGACGGTCTGCCCGCCGAAACCCTGGTGGTCTATGTTTCGCCGTTGAAGGCATTGTCCAACGACATTCAGATCAACCTGCAGAATCCGCTCGCCGGCATTACCGCGCAATTGCGCGAAATGGGCCTGCCGGAGCTGACCATCACTACCGCCGTACGAACCGGCGACACGCCGCAGAAAGACCGCGCCGCCATGCGCAAGACCGCGCCGCACATTCTGGTCACCACGCCGGAATCGCTGTACGTGCTGCTTGGCTCGGAATCCGGGCGCAGGATGCTCGGCACCACGCGCACGGTGATCATCGACGAAATCCACGCGATGGCAGCCGGCAAGCGTGGCAGTCATCTGTCCTTGAGCCTTGAACGGCTGCAAGCGTTGTGCGCCGAACCGCTGACCCGCATCGGCCTGTCCGCCACGCAGAAACCGGTAGAAGCCGTGGCGCAGTTCCTGGTCGGTCATGATCGCCCCTGCGAAATCGTCGACATTGGCCACGCCCGCCCTCGGGATCTGGGCATCGAAGTGCCGCCGGTGCCGCTGTCGGCGGTGATGGCCAATGATGTCTGGGAACTGGTGTACGAGCGCCTCGCCGAACTCGCTCGCGAGCATCGCACCACACTGATTTTCGTCAACACCCGACGCCTTGCCGAGCGCCTCAGCCGGCATCTGAGCGAGCGCCTCGGCAAGCAGGCCGTGGCGGCGCACCATGGCAGCCTGGCCAAGGAGTTTCGCCTCGACGCCGAACAACGGCTCAAACGCGGCGAGCTGCAAGTGCTGATCGCCACGGCATCACTGGAACTGGGCATCGATATCGGTGAAGTCGACCTGGTCTGCCAGATCAGTTCGCCGCGTTCGATTGCTGCGTTTCTGCAACGGGTCGGTCGCTCCGGACACCAGGTCGGCGGCACTCCCAAGGGTCGTTTGTTCGCCACCACCCGCGACGATCTGATCGAGTGCGCCGCCCTGCTCGACTGCGTGCGCCGGGGCGAGCTCGATACGCTGCACATTCCGGAAAAACCGCTGGACGTGCTGGCGCAGCAGATCATTGCCGAGGTCAGTTGCCAGGAATGGTCGGAGGACGCGTTGCTGGCGATGTTCCGCCGAGCGTGGCCGTATCGCGATCTCGACGAAAAACACTATCAGGCCCTGCTGAGCATGCTCGCCGAGGGTTACAACGGCCGCCAGGGCATCCGCAGCGCCTACCTGCACCGCGATGCCGTCAGTCGCACCTTGCGTGGCCGGCGGGGCGCGCAACTGACCGCCGTGACCAGTGGCGGCACCATCCCGGACAACGCCGACTACAGCGTATTGCTAGAACCCCAGGGCTTGAACATCGGCAGCGTCAACGAAGATTTCGCTGTGGAAAGTATCGCCGGCGACGTGTTCCAGCTCGGCAATACCTCGTACCGCATCCTGCGGGTGGAAAGCGGCAAAGTGCGCGTCGAGGATGCGCAGGGCATGCCGCCGACCATTCCGTTCTGGCTCGGCGAAGCGCCGGGGCGCAGTGATGAACTGTCGGCGGCCGTCGCGCGCCTGCAAGCGCAGTTGGACGAATTGCTCAGCGCCAGCCCCGGGATTCTGCAACCGGCGCTCGACTGGCTGACCGCCACACTCGGCCTCAACCTCGCCAGCGCCGAGCAACTGGTCGAATATCTGGCGCGCGCACGGCAAACCCTCGGCGCCCTGCCCTCGCAGGACACGCTGTTGATGGAACGGTTTTTCGACGAGTCCGGCGGCACCCAACTGATCATTCACACGCCGTTCGGCAGCCGCATCAACCGCGCCTGGGGCCTGGCCCTGCGCAAGCGTTTCTGCCGCACCTTCAACTTCGAGTTGCAGGCCGCCGCCAGCGAAGACGCGATCGTGCTGTCGCTGTCCACCAGTCACAGCTTCGAGCTCGACGAAGTCTGGCGTTACCTGCACAGCAACAGCGCCGAACACACCCTTATTCAAGCCGTGCTCGATGCGCCCTTGTTTGGCGTGCGCTGGCGCTGGAATGCCGGGGTGGCGCTGGCGTTGCCGCGCTTCACCGGCGGGCGCAAAGTCGCTCCGCAACTGCAACGGATGAAAAGCGAAGACCTGATCGCCAGTGTGTTTCCCGACCAGATCGCCTGCCTGGAAAACCTCGCCGGCGAGCGTGAAGTCCCCGAACATCCGCTGGTGGAACAGACCCTCGACGATTGCCTGCACGAAGCGATGGACAGCGAAGGCTGGCTGACCCTGCTGCGGCGCATGGAGCGTGGCGAGGTGCGCCTGATCGCCCGGGATTTACCTGCGCCGTCGCCGCTGGCGGCAGAAATTCTCAGCGCCCGACCCTACACGTTTCTCGACGACGCGCCGCTGGAGGAACGCCGCACGCAAGCGGTGATTAATCGACGCTGGAGCGATCCGCAATCGACCGATGATCTCGGCGCGCTCGATGCCGATGCGATCACCGCAGTGCGCGAAGAAGCCTGGCCGTCGCCCAATTCCATGGATGAAATGCACGAAGCGCTGATGAGCCTTGCCTGCATCAGTGACGCCGAAGCGCGCGCCAACGCGGGTTGGCCGGACTGGCTGCAAACGCTGATGGCCAGCGGCCGCGCCTGCCGGTTGCAGATCGACGCCGAGCATCAGTTGTGGCTGGCTCGCGAACGCTTGAGTTGCCTGCAGGCACTTTATCCACAAGCCACGCTGCTGACTGAAGCAGTCGCGCTGCCCGGGTTCGACGAAGCATGGACATTCGATGAGGCGCTGGTCGAAGTGATCCGCGCCCGCCTCGGTGCCTTTGGGCCGATCCCGTTGCCGGCCATCGCCGAGCCGCTGGCCCTGCCCGCCGCGCAAGTGAGTCAGGCCCTCGCCCGACTGGAGCGTGAAGGCTACGTCTTGCGCGGCCAGTTCACGCCGAACAGCGCGATTGAAGAATGGTGCGAACGCCATCTGCTGGCGCGCATCCATCGCTACACGGTCAAGCGCCTGCGCCGGGAAATCGAACCGGTGGCATTGCAGGACTTCATGCGTTTTCTGTTCGACTGGCAGCATCTGACGCCGGCCACCCAAGGTCAGGGCAGTGCGGTGCTGCCGGCGATTGTCGGCCAGTTCGAAGGCTACCCGGCGGCAGCTTCGGCGTGGGACAGCGACATCCTGCCGGCACGCCTCAAGGACTATTCGCCGAGCTGGCTGGATGAACTGTGCCGCAACGGCAAACTGGTGTGGACGCGCATCAGCGCGCGGCAGAAAGTCAGCGGCTCGGCATTGCGCAGTACACCGATTGTGCTGCTGCCGCGAAGCCAGGTGGGTTTGTGGAGTGCGTTGGCTGAGCAGACGCCAGTGAGCGAGTTATCGCCGAAAACACAGAAAGTCTTTGAGGCGCTGAGTCAGCATGGCGCGCTGTTTTTCGATGAGTTGATTCATGAAGCGCGCCTGCTGCGCAGCGAACTGGAAATCGCCTTGCAGGAACTGGTCGCCGCAGGTTTGGTGAACGCCGACAGCTTCGCCGGCCTGCGCGCGCTGATCACGCCGGCAAGCAAGCGCCAGCAGCGCAGTAGCCGACGCGGGCGCGGCGCGTTTATCGGCGGCATGGACGATGCCGGGCGCTGGGCATTGCTGCGCCGGGGTTCGTCAGCCGATGCCGCCGAGACACTCGAACACGTCGCCATGACCCTGCTGCGCCGCTACGGCGTGGTGTTCTGGCGCTTGCTCGAACGCGAAGCGGACTGGCTGCCGAGCTGGCGGGAATTGCTGCGCACCTTTCATCGTCTGGAGGCGCGGGGCGAGATTCGTGGCGGGCGGTTTGTCAGTGGTCTGGCTGGCGAGCAGTTTGCCTTGCCCGAAGCCATTCCCTTGCTGCGCGAAGTACGCCGCCGCCCGCAGGACGGCAGCCTGGTGGCGGTGTGTGGGGTTGATCCATTGAATCTGGCCGGGACGTTGTTGCCGGGAGCGAAAGTACCGGCGCTGGTGAGCAATCGGCTGGTGTATCGCGATGGGGTGCCGGTGGCCGCGGTGATTGCCGGCAAGCAGCAGGTTTGGGTAGAGCTGGATCCGATAGCCATGGGACAACTGCATGCCAAGCTGATCCGGCATTGAGAGTGTTCGCACCGGCGTCTTCGCGAGCAGGCTCGCTCCCACAGTCCAATCCCATTGCCCCTGTGGGAGCGAGCCTGCTCGCGAAAGCGCCGGCCCTGTCTCTACACAAACAGGCGTCAGGTCCGTGACTCCTGCGGTACCTCACCCGCAACCACCGCCCCCTCCTCCTGCCGCTTCGGCAACAGAACCTGTTGTGGATAAGTCTGCGCAAAATGCACATTGGGGGTGTTATCCACAAGCTTCTTCAAGCGCTGGTTGAATGCGCGGCTCACCGCATATTGGCCACCGGACACCGTGCGGAATTGCGCCGTCAACACCACGCCGTTGAGATCCATTTTGTCCACGCCAAACACATCCAGCGGCCCTTGCAGGTTGTACTTGAGGAACGGGTCTTCGCGGATCGAATCACCGGCCTCGCGAATCAGCTCAATGGCTTTGTCGACATCGGTGTCGTAGGTGAACTGCACCGAGAAAAATGCGAAGGCGAACTGGCGTGATTGGTTGGTCACAGCCTTGATCTGGCCGAACGGCACCGAGTGCACAAAACCCTTGCCGTCCCGCAGGCGCAAGGTGCGGATGGTCAAACCTTCCACGGTGCCGGCGTGGCCGGAATCGAGCACCACCCAGTCGCCGATCGACAGGGTGTCTTCGATGATGATGAACAACCCGGTGATGACGTCCTGCACCAGTTGCTGCGAACCGAAACCGATCGCCAGACCGACCACGCCCGCACCGGCTAGTAGCGGCGCGACGTTGATGCCGAGGTTGGCCATGGTGGTAATCGCGCAGATCACCACGAGGATGATTTTGATCGCGTTGCGCAGCAGCGGCAGGATGGTTTTCACCCGCGTGCTCGGCTGGCGTGCCGCGCGTTTGCTCAGCGGCGGTTTCAGCGCTTCCTGAATCGCCGTGTCGAGCACCACCCACAGCAGCCACGTCACCAGGAAGATCAGGCCGATGCTGCTCAAGGCGTTGCTGATCGCTCGACCGACGGTGCTGCTCTGGGCGAAATCGAGCAACGACACGCCCCAGATCCGCCCGAGAATATCGATGAACACAATCGCCATGACGATGCGCAGCAACGCATGCAACAGGCTGAGAAAGCGTTCCTTGTAGGCACTGCTGCGCTGGATCGCTTCGGCTTTGCGCGACTTGAACAGGTGCTGCAACACCGTGCTGAGAAACACCGTGGCGATCAGCAGCACGGTGGTGAACAAGGCACAGCGCAGGGCTTTCTGATTGTCCTCG
Source organism: Pseudomonas sp. Irchel 3F6 (assembly GCF_900187595.1). Classification (NCBI taxonomy): domain Bacteria; kingdom Pseudomonadati; phylum Pseudomonadota; class Gammaproteobacteria; order Pseudomonadales; family Pseudomonadaceae; genus Pseudomonas; species Pseudomonas sp. Irchel 3F6. Next base: position 261,565 of record NZ_FYDP01000007.1, read on the forward strand.
CCGATGCCGATCAGGCTGACTGCCGAGACCAGCACCATCAGCACGATCGGCCAATACCACAGCCCGGAAAATATCCGCAGCGACTCCTGCAGCGACGGTTGTTTCAAACGCTGACTGAGCGGGCGATTGCGGATCAGATGCGCCACGGGCCGGCGCAGGCGAATCACCAGCAAACCGAAAATCACCGAGGCGATCAGCCCGGTGAACACGGCGATGCTGCTGGTGATATTGCCGCCCAGTTGCCGGGCGATCTGCGGGCTGGTCAGGGCATCGCTGAGCGCGGCGAGAAAGCCGATGAGGAACAGCGGGCGCGGGCAGTATTCACGGATGATTCGCGCGGCGGCGCGCTTGTGCCCGACGTTGAACATCACCACCACGCACAACAACATCGATGTGGAGAAGATACCGCTGCTGGTGGCATAGGCCAGACACAGCGCCAGCGCACGGCCCACCGAAGCTTGCAGAAAATGGCTGACATACAGCGTCAAAGGCAGGCAGATCAGCGCCGGCACGGTGTACGGCAGCACGTAGCCGAGCAGATCCTGACTGCGCTGGCGGGTGCGCAACCAGCGGCCCTCACGCAGACGCTTGGCCAACAGACTGCCGAGCACGGTGAGCAGGGCGAAACTGCCCAGCCAGACTCCCGACAGCGTGAGGAAATCCCCTGCCACGCTCCAGCCCGAGCGATTCGACGGTTGCTTGACCAGCCGATCGACCTCATCCGCCGCGCGGTCGGCGCGCAGCCGCCAGGCATCGACCAGGTGTTCGTTGAGATCGAGTTTTTCCTGCACATCGTCGATGCTCGTACTGATCGCCCCGAGCAGACCACCCTGCACCAGCGGTTCCGGTTCGGCGGGTTTCTCTGCCGTGTCGGCGGCAGCCGGAACGCCCGGTAGCGCGACGGCTTGCGATGTGTTGACGCCCAAGCACAGCAGCGCTCCCAGCAGAATGGCGATCCTGAAATTGCGCAAAGCTCCGATCTCCCGTGGCTGACCCTGGTAAGGAACTGATCGGTAATTGCGCGGCAAGTTCAAGAGCCCCCTCACCCCAGCCCTCTCCCCCAGGAGAGGGAGCCGACAGAGTTGCATGACCAAAATCACCAACTGCACGTCTTGAGTCGAACTCAAGTCCTGAAAACCATGAAAATCTGCTCCCTTCACAGTCGTACGCGATTTCAGGAGGCATGAAGATCTGCTCCCTTCCCCCTCGCCCCCTTGGGGGAGAGGGTTGGGGTGAGGGGGTAAGCTCTTGATCTTCGCTTCACCCGCGACCGTCCGTAACGCCACCGAAACTTTCCCGCCCCCGCCGCAGTCATCACAGAACATCGGCAACACGAGGACTTTCTACGGGAGGATGGGATGGCGACGATTCACATCGGTATTTCAGGCTGGCGCTACGCCCCGTGGCGCGGGGATTTCTACCCGAAGGGACTGGCGCAGAAGCGCGAATTGCAGTTCGCCTCCCGCGCGGTCAACAGCATTGAAATCAATGGATCGTTCTACGCCCTGCAACGACCCGAACGTTACGCCCAGTGGTACGCCGAAACCCCCGATGACTTCGTGTTCAGCGTCAAGGCGCCGCGCTTCATCACCCACGTGCGCCGCTTGCGCGAAATCGAAAAGCCGCTGGCGAATTTCTTTGCCTCGGGCGTGCTGGAGCTGAAGGAAAAACTCGGGCCGATCCTCTGGCAGTTTCCGCCGAATTTCAAATTCGACGCCGAGCGCTTCGATCACTTTCTCGCGCAACTGCCCCACGATACCCAAGCCGCAGCCGCCCTCGCCCGCCAGCACGACTCGCATCTTCCCGGCCACGCCAGCGTCAAAGCCTGGCGCAAGAAACCGCTGCGCCATGCGGTGGAAATCCGTCATGAAAGTTTCATCGATCCGGAATTCGTGCGCCTGCTCAAACGCCACAACACCGCGCTGGTCATTGCCGACACCGCCGGCAAATGGCCGTACCGCGAAGACCTCACCAGCGACTTCGTCTATGTGCGCCTGCACGGCGCCGAAGAGCTCTACGCCAGCGGTTATTCCGAACAAGCGCTCAAGCGCTGGGCCGAGCGCATCGACGCCTGGCATCACGGTAAACAGCCAGAGGACGCCCACCTGATAGCCCCACGCCTGAAACCCCGTGCGCGCAAATCCCGCGAAGTGTTCTGCTACTTCGACAACGACATCAAAGTCCGCGCGCCCTACGACGCACGCAACTTGTTGCAGCGCTTGGACCTCGACAAAGACCTCGCCACAACTCCCGGGCAAGTCGCCGCAGAAGGAGTTCTGTCATGAGCATTCCCGAACCGGTCGGTTTCACCGACGAAGGCTCTGTGGTTGCGCCCTCGGTGCGCACCTTCACCGTACTGACTGTCAACACCCACAAGGGCTTCACCGCGCTGAACCGGCGTTTCATTCTGCCGGAGCTGCGTGAAGCAGTGCGCAGCGTCGCCGCCGACGTGGTGTTTCTGCAGGAAGTCCACGGCACGCACGAGCAGCATCCGAAACGCTACGACAACTGGCCGACGATGCCGCAATACGAATTCCTCGCCGACAGCCTCTGGCCGCAATTCGCCTACGGGCGCAATGCCGTGTACCCGGCGGGCGATCACGGCAATGCGCTGTTGTCGAAATTCCAGATCATCCGCCACGACAACCTCGACGTGTCGATCAGCGGCCATGAAAACCGTGGTCTGCTGCATTGCGTGCTGCGCCTGCCTGGCGACGGCACCGAAGTGCACGCGATCTGCGTGCACCTTGGCCTGCGCGAGAGCCACCGCAACGCGCAACTGGATCTGCTGATGCAACGCCTCGCCGAATTGCCCGCCGACGCCCCGGTGATTGTCGCTGGCGATTTCAACGACTGGCGCCAGCGCGCCGATGCGCAGCTCAAGCCCTGTGGCCTGCGCGAAGTGTTCGCCGAGCAGTACGGCAAGCCGGCGCGCAGCTTTCCCGCGCGGCTGCCAGCGCTACGACTCGACCGCATCTACGTACGCAACCTCAAGGCCAGCCGCCCAAAAGTATTGACGAACCGGCCCTGGTCCCACCTTTCCGACCACGCACCGTTATCGGTGGAGATTGAACTATGAACAGTGCGCCACTGGAAAAATCTGCCGTCGACCCGGTCCCGCTAAACCCGCCGGTGCGCGAGCCCGGCCACGTTGACGTCGAGTATCAATGGCATAGCAATAACCGCGTAGAGCTGCTGGAGAACGGCGAGGAATATTTCCCCCGGGTATTCGAAGCGATGCGCGCAGCCAAGAGCGAGATCCTGCTGGAGACCTTCATCGTCTTCGAAGACAAGGTCGGCGCCGAGTTGCAGCAAATCCTCATCGAAGCCGCCCAGCGCGGCGTGCGCACCACGGTCAGCCTCGACGGCTTCGGCTGTGGCGAGCTGAGCACCGGCTATCTGTCGGCCTTGAGCGATGCCGGCGTGCATTTGCAGATCTTCGATCCGGCGCCGAAGCATTTGGGCATCCGCACCAACTGGTTCCGCCGCTTGCACCGCAAGATCGTGGTGGTCGACGGCTTGATCGCGTTCATTGGCGGGATCAATTTTTCCGGCGATCACCTGGCCGATTTCGGCCCTGAAGCCAAGCAGGATTATTCGGTGGAGATCCAGGGCCCGGTGGTCGCCGATATCCATCACTTCGCCCTGCTGCAAAGCGGTCGTCCCGGGCGCGCGCGGTTCTGGTGGCAGCGCCGGCGCCAGCGCCTGGAGGAAATGGCCTTCACCGATCACGACGGCCAGGTGCGCCTGGTGTTCCGCGATAACGATCAACACAACACCGATATCGAAGACGTGTATCTGCAAGTACTGCGCAAGGCAAAGCGCCGGGTGATCATCGCCAACGCCTACTTCTTTCCCGGTTACCGGCTGCTGCGTGAAATCCGCAACGCCGCCCGCCGTGGCGTCGATGTGCGGCTGATCCTGCAAGGCCAGCCGGACATGCTCGTAGCCAAACTGGCAGCGCGCATGACCTACGATTATCTGCTGCGTGCCGGCGTGCAGATTCACGAATACTGCCAACGCCCGCTGCACGGCAAAGTCGCGCTGGTCGACGATGACTGGAGCACCGTCGGCTCGAGCAATCTCGACCCGCTGAGCCTGTCGCTGAATCTGGAAGCCAACGTGCTGATCCGCGACCGCGCGTTCAATCAGCACCTGTACGAACGCCTCGAAGATCTCAGCCAGAACCACTGCAAAGCCATGGACGCCAAGCTGTTGCCGCGCGGGCGTATCTGGCACATGACCGTGGGCTTTCTGGTGTTCCACTTCCTGCGGCACTTCCCGGCCATGGCCGGTTGGCTGCCGGCGCATAAACCGCGTCTGAAGCCTTTCCGAGGTGCGCGTCCATGAGTCATTCCGAAGTCCATTCCGATAGCCATTCGACACAAGCGGCGCCGTCGAAATGGAGCCGCTGGAAACGTCCGCTGACCATCCTGTTTTTCCTTGCGCTGATCGTCTTGCTGACGATGTTCGCTACGCGCATCGAATGGGCCGAGGTGCTGGAGACCCTCGCCGATTTCAAGGTGCGCACACTGATCATCGCCGCCAGCCTGACCCTGCTGAGTTTTCTGGTGTACGCCAGTTTCGACCTGATTGGCCGCACCTACATTCGTCAGGACCTGACCTGGAAGCAGATCCTGCCGGTGGGCATCATCAGCTACGCCTTCAATCTCAACCTTAGCGCCTGGGTCGGCGGCATCGCCATGCGCTATCGCCTGTATTCGCGGCTGGGCGTGAGCAAAGGCAACATCGCCAAGATTCTCGGCCTGAGCCTGGCAACCAACTGGTTCGGCTACATGACCATCGCTGGCGTAGTGTTCAGCAGCGGTCTGGTGACTATGCCGCCGGGCTGGAAACTCAGCAGTTCGGCCTTGCAACTGGTTGGTGTGTTACTGCTGCTGGTCAGCGCCGGCTATCTGGCGGCGTGTCAGTTTTCCAAGCGCCGCGAGTGGTCGATTCGCGGCGTAGAAATCAACCTGCCGTCGCTGCGCATGGCCGTGCTGCAATTGCTCTTGGGCGCGTTGAACTGGTCGCTGATGGCGGCGGTGATCTTCACTCTGCTGCCAAGCAAACTGGATTATCCGCTGGTGCTTGGGGTGCTGTTGATCAGCGCGATTGCCGGGGTCATTACGCACATTCCGGCGGGGCTGGGTGTGCTTGAGGCGGTGTTCGTGGCGTTGCTGCAGCATGAGGCATCGCGCGGCAGTCTGGTCGCGGGATTGCTGGCATATCGGGCGATTTATTTTCTGCTGCCGCTGTTGATCACGGTGGTGATGTATCTGGTGGTCGAGGCCAAGGCCAAGGCGCTGCGGATCGAGAAGAAACCCACACATTAGAATCAAGATCAAAAGATCGCAGCCTTCGGCAGCTCCTACATTTGAAATGCGTTCAACCTGTGGGAGCGAGCCTGCTCGCGAAGGGGCCGGTACATGCGACAGATCATCTGGATTGGATAATGCTCAACCGCTCCCCCACCACCATCTCGGTAATCCAGTCCACCAGGATCGAGGTGTAGGCCTGCTGCGAAACCGGATCACTCAACGCGTGATCGGCGCCATCAATAATCCGATGGGTCAACGAGTGAGTCTGCTGACATGCGGCGCGGTAACTCATGATCGTCGCGTGGGGCACGAAGTCGTCGGTTTCCGATTCCACCAACAGCACGTCGCCCGTGAATTGCGAACAGGCATGCAGGGCGCGATTGCTGTCGGCGCGCACCAGCGTATTGCGATAATCGCGCAGGTCGGCCTTGTCCAGATCGCGCTTGGGCGTGTGCCACTGCTCGTCGCGGTACAGCGCCGGCACGCGCAGCGCCAGCCAGCGCACCGGGCGCAGTGACGTCAGGATCGAGGCCAGATAACCGCCATAACTGGTGCCGACCACGGCGATCGCCGAAGTGTCGAGGGCCGGGTGCGCCAGCAGGCGATCGTAGGCCGCCAGCAAATCACGCAGATTGTCTTCACGGGTCACCCGGGTCAGCGGAATTCCTGTGCCGCCGGTGTGCCCGCGCAGGTCGAAGGTCAGGCATACGCAACCCAGGCCGGCGATGCCTTTGGCCCGCTCCAGATCACGTTCCTGACTGCCGCCCCAACCGTGAACAAACAACACCCCCGGGACTTTCGATTTGGGACTGAGAAAAGTCCCGCTCATCTGTTCGTCATCAATGTCGATTTGAATGCTTTCGCTTCTAGCCGTCATAGGATTGGACCGTCACATATTTGAGAAGAAATGCGCTGTTTTCCGCCGGGCCGCGATAGACCTCGATGGCGTCCGCCGGCAGCGCCTGATCGGTATAGGTTTCCACCGACGACACGCGAATCGCGCGCATCTGTGGATCGTTGACGAAGCTCTGCAACGCGGCCACTTCAGCGCTGCTGGCACCGCCCATGCGCCAGGATTGTTCGAGCACGCCGCTGCGCGGGTTGCCGCTGGCGTCGAGGCCTTGGGCGATATCGTAATTGCGCCGCGAGGCGAAGAAGTGCGGGTAGGCTTCGTTGGCGGCACTGTCGAAGACCTGCGCCTGCTCGATGGCCAGACGCACATCGTCAGGCAGACCCAGCGCGAGCAATTGATCATAGCCGCCCTGCACCACCAGCAGATTCGAGCCGCCGTAGACCTCTTCGCCCTGACCGCCCTCAGTCAAGTATTGATCACCGCAGTAGCTCAACACTTTGCCGCCGATGAACGACTGGCCGACGCTGTGGGTGACGACGTTGCGCAAGTCCTGCTCCAGCACTACGCCGTCGCTGAACAGGCTTTGCGCTTCGGGACGAGCGAGGATTTCATCGAACGCATCGAGGCTTTTGATCACTTCCTGACCGCGACCGGCGCAAGCGTGAATCGGCTTCAAGCGAATCGGCCCGGCGTACAACAGATGCTCGGCGGCGGGCCGCGCATCTTCCAGGGCGAATACGCTGAGACCGTCGAGCACAACGTTGCGCACCCGCTCCGAAAACAGCGGCGACCAGCCCTGCGGCGCGTGCGCCAGATGACTGCGCAAACCGTGGCTGATGGCTTTGGTGCAGATGAAATCGTATTCGACGTAACCGCCCCACAAATCATCGGGGCCGTTGATGCCCAGCGCTTGCGCGTGGGCGGCGCCGACGATGGTCTGCGTTGGCAGCAGATACAGCTCGCGGCCCTGATGTTTGGCCGGATCGTAACTGCCGCCGAATTTGCAGCCGAGAATCTGCGCCAGCCAACGCGCCAGGGCCTTGTTGGTCTCGACTTCATGTTGCGGCGCCTCGGCACGCACCGAATGGGCCACGACGATTTTGTTGCTGGGTGTCGGGGTCATGCGTTCCCCTTTTATCAGTCGATGGGTTCTCAAAGGAAATTGCAGAGATCAGGCCAATCAACCATCCCCACGAACCGCCCGATAATCGGGAGCTTGCCGTGACTGTGCTGGCATCACGCCTGTTTCAAACTGCACGACAGCGCGCAAAACTCCGGCAAATTGCACGATCTCTCACCCTCGCCGCGATCATTGTGGGAGCGAGCCTGCTCGCGAAAGCGTAGTGTCAGCCGACTACAATTCTGTAGATCCAGCGCCTTCGCGAGCAGGCTCGCTCCCACATTAGTTCATCGTCGTTCTGGGAGCGGGATTCACACCAAACCGCCCCCGGTACTCACTCGGCCCAAGCCCGGTAATCTTCTTGAAGATCGCACGAAACGCGCCCGGATCCTGATAGCCCACCGTCCAGGCAATGTGGTCGATCGTGCCATTGGTGAACTCGAGCATTTCCCGCGCCTTGCCGACCCGCAAGTGCTGGCAATACTCGGTCGGTTTCAAGCCTGTCGCGGCGCGGAATCGGCGCAGGAAAGTACGCTCTTCAAGTCCCGCACGCTCGGCCATTGCCGTCAGCGAGACATCCGTCGCCCCGGTGCTTTGCAGCCAGTGCTGGACCTTGAGAATCGCCGCGTCGCCATGGCTGAGGATCGGTGCGAAATTGCTTCCGCATTCACTGGCGCTGTCGCTGTGTTCCATCACCAGAAAACGCGCGGTCGCGGTGGCGATGCTTGGGCCGAGCAAGCGATCGACCAGGCGCAACCCCAACTCGGACCAGGCCATCAGCCCGGCCGTGGTGATCAGGTCGCCGTCGTCGACAATCGGCGTGTCGGCCTTCAGTTTGATCTTCGGGTAACGCTCGGCAAAAGCCTGGGCCGAGGTCCAGTGCGTGGTGGCGCTGCGACCGTCGAGCAAGCCGCTTTCGGCGAGCATCAACGAGCCCACACAGACACCACCAAGCGTTGCGCCGCGCGCATGCTGATCGCGCAGCCATTGCGCAAGACTCGCAGTCATCTGTGCCGCATCGAACCCGCCGAGGGACGGCGGAATCAGCACGGCGAGCAAAGCGTCTTCGGCACCGGGATGACTGTCGTAAACCCGCGTCGGCAACTGCTCGCCCTCGACCTGCCAGTGACTGACCCGCAGCAAGGGCAATTGCACAGCCTGATACTCGGCGGCAATGCGGTTGGCCACCGCGAACAGGTCGGTCAGACCGTGCACCGCCGCCAGTTGCGCGCCGGGATAAATCAGCACGCCCAGTTCAGCGGTGGCGGCTCTTTGTGCGGCCATTGTCAGTTTTCCCCCGTCTATTGTCGGTGCGGCCAATCCTCGAATCCTCGGCCAGCGTCAATACTGAGGCCACACCCAATCACCGTCTCGAGGACAATCCCATGGCCAAGCAAGCGCTCATCGTAGTCGATATCCAGAACGACTACTTCCCCCAAGGCAAGTGGCCGCTGGTCGGCGCCGACGCCGCTGCCGACAACGCCGCACGGCTGATCGCAGCCTTTCGCGAAGCGGGCAATCCGGTGGTGCACATTCGGCACGAATTCACCTCCGAAGACGCGCCGTTTTTCACTCCCGGCTCCGAGGGCGCGAAACTGCATCCGAAAGTGCTCAACCGCGCCGACGAGCCGGTGGTGCTCAAGCACTTCGTCAACTCGTTCCGTGAGACTGAGCTGAAATCGGTGCTCGACGAACACGGGATCAACGACCTGGTGGTGGTCGGCAGCATGAGCCATATGTGCGTCGATGGCATCACCCGCGCGGCGGCGGACATGGGTTACAGCGTGACCGTGATTCACGATGCCTGCGCCAGCCGTGACCTTGAATTCAACGGCCTGACGGTGCCGGCCGCTCATGTGCACGCAGCATTCATGTCGGCGCTGGGTTTTGCCTACGCCAGCGTGGTATCGACTGAGCAGTTCCTGCACAGCAACGCCTAGCAACAACTGCGCAATCCACAGGCCCGCCACGTTGCGGGCCTTTTTGCGTCTGTCATGAAAATCTCACGCGTGAGTCATTGATGGCACTTTGCATTGGTTGTAGTGTGGCCCACGCGTGAGACGCTCATAACCGGATTCCAGCCATGACAAGCCGCACTCCGACGCCTGCCGCAGCCAGCCCCAAGGGCGAACGTGGCAAGACGTCAGCGAAAAAACCGTCGAGCTTCTACATGAAGCAGATGCGCGCAGGCCTGGCCGCCGCCGGTTATGTGAAACACGAAACTTGGGTGCTTCCGGAAAACCGAAGCTTGCTCAAGCAAATGGAGCAACAGCTACGCCAACCGATTCTGGCTGGCTCTTTCATGTCGGAGAAATACATGAGCGCAGGCAACAACTGGACCATCGACAGCCTCTTCAATGCCCTCAAGGCGCTGGACGAGGTGGCTTCCCAAGAGATTTCGCTGTCCCTGATCCAGAGCTCCGAGCCGAGCATCAAGCTGGAAATGAACGAATTCGGCGGCCTGCCGATTCACATCGCCCTGGCCGGCCAGCAGATCATCGTCGACACCGTGCTGGTGGACATCGATTCGATCAGCAATGTCCAGGCGTTCAACGATGCCGTGCTGCGCAGCCGCGAGATGTTCCCGCTGTCTTCGATCGGGATCGAATCGATGCCGAACGGGCAGACCGTCTACAACATGTTCGGCGCGCTCAGTGCTGATTCGAGCCTGACCAACGTCGTCACCGAGGTGAAAACCCTGGTCGACAACGTGCAGCGCGCCAGCGAAGCCTTCGAACACTTCTTCAAGTAATCAACAGGGAATATCCAATGACTCAGTCCATCTGGAGCAAGTTGTTCACCGCACTGCGCGGCGGCGCCAATGAAGTCGGCGAAGCCATCGCCGACCAGCAGGCCCTGCGCATCCTCGATCAGGAAATCCGCGACGCGGACACCGCGCTGTCCAATGCCCGCCGCGAACTGGTAACGATCATGGCCAAGCACAAACTGGCCGCCGACCGCGTCAGCGAATACGACGCCAAGATCAAGGACCTCGAAGCCAAGGCTGTGGCCGCGTTGAATGCCGGCCGTGAAGACCTGGCGCTGGAAGTGGCCGAAGCGATTTCGACCCTGACCAACGACCTCGCTGCCGAGAAGAAACTCAGCGATGAATTCGGCGCCTACGCCGACAACATGCGCAAAGACATCAGCAAAGCCGAATCGCGGATCAAGAGCCTGCGCCAGCAAGTGGACATGGCCAAGGCCCGCGACAGCGTGCAGAAAGCCCAGGTCAGCGCCTCGATTGCCAGCGGCGGCGCCAACGGCAAACTGGAAACCGCGGTCGGCACCCTGAACCGCCTGCAAGCCAAGCAGCAGCAACGCGCTGCCGAGCTGAGCGCAGCGGACGAACTGGCCGACGCCTCTACCGGTAACGACCTGGAACGCAAACTGCGCGACGCCGGCATCACGCCGAACGAAGGCAGCGCCAATGCGATCCTTGAGCGCCTGAAGCAGAAGTCCGCGCAGTAATGACTGAACGGTAACTTGTGGGAGCGAGCCTGCTCGCGAAAGCGTCGTGACAGTCAAATAATCGAGTGACTGACACAACCCATTCGCGAGCAGGCTCGCTCCCACATGGTTTTGCGGCGTAATTGCCCCTGCTCGTTCACCGCTTCGCCCGTTACACTACCGCCACTTTTTCACCCGAACACCTCCACCCGCTTCAAGGAACGCACCCATGGGATGGTTTAAAGACTTGCTCGGCACCAGCAATTGGCAGACCGCTGCGCCAACGACCACCGGCGCCAGCGGCCCACTGGGCATGGCACAAGGCAAAGGCGTGCGCTTCGACACGACCCTGGCGTTGCTGCTGGAAGGCTCGACTTCGGTGCGGGTGCCATTCGATCAAGCGGTGTGGAGCGCCGGCTGGGTCGACCTCGGTCAGTCCAACAAACTGCATCGCTATTACATGAACGACGAGGATTTCTGGGTGCAGATCCACGTCACCGGCGATGATCAGGTCGAGTCGGTCACCCTGTTCAATTACCTCAGCTACGTGACGGTCAACAGTGACGCCGAACTGCAGCGTCTGGCCGGCCCCAACAGCCTGATCGGTCTGCCGACCTACCACCACGACGGTGTTGAATACACCCGCGAATGGGGCACCGAACTGCAGCAGACTGAACTGGTGCCAATGACCGAACACGTGGTCAATCCGGACGAGTCCTACACCATCAAGCACCACGCCATGCTGTATGCCCGCGACACCGGTCTGACCGATCGCCGCGAACTGCTGCTGTTCTCCGTCGAACAGGACGAAGAAGGCACCGTCAGCCTGAGCACCTCGCTGGGCATCTCGCTGTACACGACTGATTTGAGCGCCATCTAAAAAAGGAAGTTTTTCATGCTGGAAGTCTTGGCCGTTTCTCTGAACAAAACCGCGCTGGTCGGTTTTGTCGTCTACCTGATCGGCGCCGTGTTGCTGTTCATGCTGTTTCAATTCGTCTACACGCGCATCACCGCGCACAAGGAATTCGAGCTGATCCGCGCCGGCAACACTGCCGCCGCCATTGCCCTGTCCGGGGCAATCATCGGTTTCGCGATTCCGGCGAGCAACGTGATCGCCTACTCGGTCAACGTGCTCGACTTCGTCCTCTGGGCGGTCATCGCCGCCGTCGTGCAGCTGTTGGCGTTCGTTGCGACCGGGCTGGTGCTCAAGGGCACGTCCCAGCGCATCGCCAACGGCGAAGTGGCGGCCGGCATCTATGTGGCTGCCGTGGCGATCAGCGTCGGCATGCTCAATGCCGCGTGCATGACCCCGTCCCACTGACCGGCAGGAAGCCTCTCGATGAAACGCAGCAAATACGTGCAATTGTCCCTCGCCGCATCGGTGGCGATGGCGATTTCCGGTGAAGCAGCGGCGCTGGATCAGCCGCGCAACTTCCAGAGCGTTGAACAGTGTGTCGACGCCGAATTGGCCGCCGATCTCTGCTCCAGCGCCTACGTCGCCGCCCTGAACGAACACCGGCGCATCGCCCCGGCCTACAACGACAAGGCCAAGTGCGACGCAGACTTTGCCGCTGGCTGGTGTCAGAAAAATTCCGATGGCCGTTTCGTGCCGAAACTCGGCGGCTTCAAAGTGCCGGGCAATGCCGAGACGCCGCAAGATCTCGATGCCATCGCCAATTCGCAAATGCCGGCGGGCGACACCACCACCAGCAGCAGTGCCAGCCACGGCGGCTCGCACTATTCCGGTGGCTCAGGTGGCGGCGGCAATGGCTGGCTGACCGGCTGGCTGATCGGCAACGCAATGAGCAACAACGCCGAACGCACCGTTTACCGTGATCGCGAAACGCGCCAGCCGTACAACACCTCAACGCAGTACCGCCGAGCTGACACAACCTCGCGCAGCCAGTCGGATTACGAGAGCAGCAAGAGCAAACCGGTGAACGTTGCGTCGTCGACTTCGCGCGGCGGCTTCGGCAGTCAGTCCAGCGCCCGCAGCGGTTGGGGTGGCTGGGGCAGCAGTTCCGGACGCTCGAGCAGCTGACATGAAAAAGATCCACTGCGCCGAGCGCCCCGACTGGAAACACACCGCCGAAAGCCTTGGTTTCCTGTTCCACACCATCGACGACGAACCGTACTGGGACGAAAGCGCCTACTACCAGTTCAGCCTCGCGCAGATCGAAAACGATCTGGAAGACCCGACTACCGAACTGCACGAGATGTGTATGGATCTGGTGGATCGCGTCGTCAACAGCGAGGAGTTGCTCGATCGCCTGAGTATCCCGGCGGCGTACTACGACATGATCCGCACCTCCTGGCGCGAGGGTCATCCGCATCTGTACGGTCGCATGGACTTTTCCTACAGCGGCAACGGGCCGGCGAAACTGCTGGAGCTCAACTACGACACGCCGACCAGCCTCTATGAGGCGGCGGCGTTTCAATGGGGCTGGCTGGAACAGTGCATCGAGCGTGGCACGCTGCCGCCACATGCTGACCAGTTCAACAGCATCGACACCAAGCTGCATCAGGCCTTCGCCGAGTTGCAGTTGAAGCGGCCGTTCTACTTTGCCTCGATAAAGGACTCGGTCGAGGACAAAGGCACCACCGATTACCTGCGGCTGATCGCGGAAAAGGTCGGCATCGAATCACGCCACATCGATATCGAAGACATTGGCCTGACGGCTGAAGGTCGTTTCGTCGATCTGCAGGATCGCTGGATCCCGCACCTGTTCAAGCTGCACGCCTGGGAATTCATCTTCCACGAGCCGTTCGGCGCAGCGATCGCCGAATGCGATACGCAGTTTTTCGAACCGGCGTGGAAGGCGATTCTGTCGAACAAAGGTGCGCTGCCTTTGCTGTGGGAGTTGCACCAAGGCCATCCGAATCTGCTCGCTGCGCACCTTGATCCGAATCCGCAGAGTGCGGTGCCGAAGGGCTGGGTGCGCAAGCCGTACTTTTCTCGCGAAGGTGCCAACATTGAACTGCAAACAGTGGAAGGTCTGATCGTCAAAGAAGACGGGCCTTACACCGATGCGCCGTTCATCCTGCAGGAGTTCGCGCCGCTGCCGAAGTTTGGCGATAGCTACACGCTGATTGGCTCGTGGGTGATTGGCGATGAGGCAGCGGGGATTGGTGTGCGTGAAGACAATAGTCTGATCACCAAGGATTCAAGTCGATTTTTGCCGCACCTGATCCTCGACTGAAACAATTCCTCATGTAGGAGCTGACGAGTGCAACGAGGCTGCGATCTTTTGATCTTCAGAAGCAACGTCAAAAGATCGCAGCCTCGTTGCACTCGTCAGCTCCTACAGGTGATAGGGGTCGCGCTGAAATAGCCTCACAAAAAAGGCCCGTCGTTTAAGCGACGGGCCTTTTTCATTCAAGACGGTTACAGCGGCAAATCAAAACGGTTATGCCTACCTAAGAACGGAAAGCATGACAATTTATCCTTAAAAAACAGTCCGATATGCCGCATAAGCAGCAACTCTGTTATGTTTTTTGTCAATAAATCGCATTATTCACGCGTATTTTTTTACATCTCATATTGCTTAAAGAACACGCGATCATGGGGCAGCAAGAATGTATCAATGAACAGCTCTCATTAAGGGGAGCTGCCCACATGGGACGGATCCCGGTGGGTAGTTTCGCTATGCGGTGATTCAAGGCTGGGTGGCTGTTTATTTGAGTAGATCAGCGTTCTACCATGTCAGCTGGTCTCAAGATCAGCTAACAAGTGGGTGTATTTTTAGCTGAGGAAACGGGATCGTCAAGAATTTAAATATCAAAAATGGCAACAGGGACACCTGCCGTACCTGTCAATTCTGACTTAGTTAGAGATCGGAGTTCCACTACAGACAGATCCTCTATGCAAAGCATGATCTGTCGGATAACTGCAGGCCTCAAGCGACGCCTCGACCAATAATGAGTGCTGCCTGTGGCGATTCGCAGGAAGGGATGCATCCTAACTCAGCTAACCCCAAGCGCTTTGAAAACCGCATCCACCGGATCGCTATAGAAGCTGGTCTGGAACTTGGCAAACAGCTCTCCCGGTACGGTAGGGATGTCAGTTACGCTGGCCATCGGTAGAAGAATACGCTTTGCTCCCGCATCAAATGCCACTTGCATGCACTCAGCCAGGTTTTCCACGGGCATCACGTTTCCGCCAAGGCTCATATCCCCCAACACCACCATTTGTGCTTGAAGCGGTCTCTGCATCAAAGCAGAACAGTAAGCGACGAAGCCTGCCAAGGTCAGCGCTTTAGGGGCTCCGGTGTTATGCAACTCCACAACATGTAGGTGGTAATCGTGATCACCGACTTTTGAAGCAGCGCTGACGCGAGTGATATTGGCCTTGAAGTAATCAAAAGCGACTTTGAGTGCCTCTTTCGCCGATGAACTGCTACCCAAGCCGGACATGTTCAGTTTGCCGCTGCCTGCGGTGATCTGGGTTTCCAAACGGTACAGCCCCAAATGGCCATTAGCACCAGTGGATACCAAGTGCATTGCCCCTGGTTTGCCTTGCCCCTCAGGAATCAACCCACCACCGCCCTGCTCTGGCACGCTGATGAAGGTTTCTTCAAGGGTATCAGCATCAATATACGAGAAGTGCACATCGAAGAATTCCATTCCGCCGATCTTCTTCAGTTGCTCCTTCACCCGGCGTCGGCTTTCTAGGGCGTACTCTAAGCAGCGACGTACCGCTTCGCGGTCATAGTCAGCGCTCGGATGTAGCAGCTTGAGCAGGCCTGACACCGTCCGGCGTACTGCAATCGTGTCGCGTTGATTGAGGTTATTGCCCAGCTTGAAATAACGGTCAATGGCGTCGGCAAAGTTGCGCTTGCGCATCTCGCGCATGAACTCCGCCAGATAGTCTGTGATCAGCCCATAGCGGTTGGTGAAAAACTCTGGGCGCATCTTCGGGACTTCCCAACCTGGGATGTAGGCATGGAAACGGTCAAAAAATGCAGAGTCGATCATCGCACTCGGAAATGGGGCCAGCAGGTGGCTGGTCTTCACCAGGGTGTCGACCGGCTGGTTGATATTGCCGACAAACATCATGCTCGCAGAGGCTGAGATGGAGTCACGGCCACGAGCAAATGAGCCAGAGGCCATGAAATCCTTCATGATTTGCACCCCGTCTTTGTCCTTGAACGAGATACCCGCTACCTCATCGAAGGCAACCACATCCCACATTCCGACCAAGCCAATCTGCCTACGAGACATGTTGTAGAAGAGATTGGCGACTGTGGTCTGGCCACCGGACACCAAAATGCTGTTGGGGCTGACTTCCTTGTAGATGTGACTCTTACCTGTACCGCGAGGGCCAAGCTCGCAGCAGTTGTAGTTGTTCTCGACAAAGGCAATCATACGGGTGAGCAGATGCCATTTTGTGCGCACATTGAAATGTGCAGGTTCCATGCCGGTAGAGCGCAACAACACATCCAACCACTGCTCTTCACTGAAATTTTTACGTGCCTCCAGTAGCGCCTCCATGTCCATGTTGGGCATCTGAATTGGCTTGAGGTCATGCACGGTGAAAGGCGAACCTTTCGCCCCCTCTTCGAAGAAATAGTTCAGCGTAACAATGCACCAAATCCCTCCCGCCAGGAGCTTCTCGAACTCTTTAATAAAGCGGCTGGGGATCTCGGCGTCCTTCACCCCCAGATTCATAAACAGAGCTTGATAGATATCGCGGCGCTCGTTCAGGCTGACTGAAACCTTGTCGATGATCTTAAAGCTACCGCGCTCACGGATTTTGGATTTGACCTTCTCAGCCTCATCCGGGCGGACATAGTTCTCTGCGAGGATGCGCTTTACCGTCTCCAGACCATCAGCAATCACCTCTTCGTTGTCTGAGGCGCAATACATGCCGAGCAGATATTCCAGTACATAAACAGGCACATTGATGCCTTCCTTCAAGCGTTTGGTCAGATCCTTGCGCACCACCTTGCCAGTGAAATGCTGGTTCAACCGGGCATCCAGGTCGAGTTCAGGGTTGCCGCTGTCAGAAGTCAAAGTCATTGCTAATCGCCAGGTTGATACGCACATCAATGCGGAACTGCTCGACGTCAGTCTCAGTGTCCAGCAGTTTGAAGAAGTAACGCTCGTTCGAAGAGAACGGCCGGTTTAACAGGGTGAGAATCACCTTCCGCTGACGCTGGTCGAGGTTCTGCGAATCGCTGTCCATGGAAACCTGCTCAACAACCGAAACGGCTTCGCCAGCCTCATCAAACAACCCTACGCGCAGAACAGCCGGATGCACACGTTCAGAAACGGGCTCGGTCTGCAACAGATTGAACACATATCGATTCGTGGTGATGGTGAAGTTGTTCCCCAACACCGTGACTTGTGCCTTGCGTACGGCCGTTTCCTTGGCCTTCTGTCCTCTTACCTGTTGTACCTTCAGCACTGGCACAGCTACTTCCTGCAAGCTAGCCCCACCATGAATAAACCTTGCCCCGCCAACGAAGTGGAATCGACTCACCCCTTTCGGCGACCAGAACATCATGTCATCACTGATGCCTGCCGTGTCTCGAATAAATCCAGCGTGTACCTGATCACTGCCACCGAGATTGCGGCCAATCAGGTAGCGCTTCTTCGATACGATACCGCCTGCCGGCTTAGCGAGCAGCTTGCTCTTATCCAGCTCCTCAAGCGCAGAATCTTGGAACAGAAAACCATGATCAGCAGTCACCAAGACACGATGTCCATTAAGGTTGTTGATAATGCGACTAACGATGGATTCCAGTTCCCCAATAGCATCGCGGCAGGCACTAAAGGTGCTGCTCTCGGTGCTGGAGGTGTCACCGACGGCATCAATCTTGTTGTGATAGATGTAAATCACTCGATAAGGCTTAATCAGTTCACGTCCGTCGGTCTTGTTCATGTTCAAAAAGTCTTCGGCTCGTAGTGCTACGCCATTTACACCTGCCAGAATTTTGTTGCGTGTTTCCAGACCATCGCTGCTCTGACCATCGACTTGTACCAGGCCTGTATCGGTGTAGCTCAGCACTTTGTGCGGCAACAAACTGGCCATGCCAAGCTTAGTATACGAAGGCAGCACGCCTAGCTGACTACTCAGCTCAGAGGAGAACCGATACTTGCCATTGAGCGATTCATTCAGCTCCTGCGCAACCTCGTAGCGCAGTGCGTCACTGATTACCACAAACACCCGCCGATCCTCCCCCCCCCTCAGATACCTTTCCACGTGCTCTGCATAGAAGTCCTGCTGATTGGGTACCTCGGGCAATTGCCACTGTTGCAGCAAACCAGCGTCAAGGAAACTGCCCCACTTTTGAGCTAAGGGTTGCAGAAATCCAATCAAATAATCCTGCTCTACCCGGGTGGTCAGCGGTGACAGCGCATCAGGACTGCGCGCATACACTGCATCAGCAGCCTCGTGATATGCCCTATACAACTGATCGAAACGATAAAGCTCGCTGGTGTAAGCGCTGTAACACACCTCAGCCGAGTAAAAGGAAAAGCCTGCTGCGTAGCGCAACCTCAGCTCGAATAGCTCGGAAGCAGCAATCAGCGCACGGTAGTAACCGCACCAGATGGAGCGATTGGCATCATCGTTATCTGGCCAGCGCGGGTTTGCCCAGTAGCCATCCATCCGCCTACTAGCCATATCACGCAATTGCTGACCTACAGCTTCGCTGGTGTTATTGAGCACAGCATCCCGGAGCCGCTCAGCAATAAGCCGCTCAACATCTACAAAAGTGCTGACTGCCATAAGAGCCTCTAGCGTCACCTGCGCTAATAGCTCTGCAGAGCGTAAATCGGCAGCAATACGTTTCGACAATCGGTCATAGGAATGTTGACGCAGGGTGCTATCGCGCCATTGAGACAAGAACACAGCAACATTCGCAGCGCGCGTCGGGTTCATCTGAAGAGCTTTGAGGTTGGCCGGAACCTGAGCATGCAACGCATGCCCCATATCGGTGGCGAATAACCGCACCAAAAAATGCCGCAGTGTAGGTTCGCTATGCTGATAGCCAAATGCTTTTTGCATCAGCTGCCAAAATACTGGCTGCATGTCGAACTTGGTAATTGATTCCCACAGCGGGTTGTTTTCGAGATCCTCAGCTTCGGCTAAGGTCGCAAAAATGGCCGTGAGCACGGCAAACAGCTCGGCTTGTTCAACCTTAACCAGCGCAGCGAGGATCTTCAGATCCAGTGCCGCTTCATCGTCATCCGGACTGAGTAGGCGATGAATCCGGGCCACTCGTTCTTTGCTGGCGAAGAACGCACCACGTACTTTCAAGTGCTCACGTAAGCTGTGCTGACGGAGCCCCAGCTCCTGCAACAGCATGGAGGTGCGATCTGCTGCAAATGGCGCGGCATAGAGACGAATATCCAACAGCCAGTCCTGGTCAGGATCAGGACGGATGCGGTCTTCATAAATGAGAAACAGTCCTGCGGGATCAAGCACCTCGACTTGCCGCTTGATTGCCAACGCAGGCGTTGCAGACCGCCGTAAAACCTGTACGTCTTGCAATGGCAGAGCTTCGAGGATTTCGCTGAATTCTCCTTGCGGATCCTCCCACCAGACCACTCGGCTGCGGGAAAACTGCTGTTGCAGGCTATCGATGATTCTTTCGAGTTGTGCGGATAGCTCAGACATCAATTACCGCCCCCAAGCGGTTAAAACTAAAAAACGCTTATGATGCGCCTTGCTTCAAAAAAATAAATCACTCTGACTCACCGCCATCGGGCAGTCAAAGCGCGCCAATCAAAAATTCAGCCTCCCGACAAAAAAATGCCGTAGGCCACCTCGAAACACGGTCTGTACTGAACCGAAAACCGACGGCATCAGTGTTCCTCATATTGCTGGCGCACTATTGGATGCTGCTCGGCTGGCGTCAGCTTTGTGGCCCGAGATTGCTGCTCGCATGCGTAACCCAGGATATGCAGCTTGCTAAGCTTACTCTAGGTCGATTCGGTACGTGGAAAAGACTGGCCTACTGCGTCTGTTCAGCCCTTAGTAGCGACCAGTCTTGTACCTAGTGTTTATGCATACAAACGCGGGAGAAAGCTCTAAGTCTATGGCAGTAGAGCTTTCTCATAGCCAGTTCACCTTTTTACTTATTCTTCTTTACCGCCGGTAACCACCTTAACGTCTGCCAGCAAGTTACCAAATTTTCCGTAGTTGACCTTGACGCCATCATCCAGATCAAGAGTAATGCGCTGGTCGGCGTAGGGCCGCAGGGTTTCGTCGAAGCGGCGGAGTTCTTCGAGTTGTTTGGCAAGTTTGTCTTTGTACTTTTGCAGTGCTTTTTGTTGGGCGCTGCTGGTAGCACTATCGATGTCGTCGGTAAGCTTATCGATACGGGCCTGCATGCGGCTTTGCAGTGGCACAACGTACTCCATACGCATGCGCGACAGGGTGCCCTCGTTATAACGGTGCAAGTACACCAGGCACTCAAAAGCCTTTAGCTTACCGCTGGAGAACAGCCAATAAATTGGGCGTTTTTTGTAAGTCTGTAGGTGATCTTTGTAGAAATTGGTGGACAGATAACGGCCGATGACCTCGTCGGCAGATTCGCCTGCCTTACGGCCTAGGCTATCGGCCAGCCACTCAATATTCTCTACAAGAGTTTCAGCCCCCCAGACCACCTTGACAAACTCACGCACGCGCGCAGCGGCATCATCTTCGAACCAAGACTCCTCAGTTATGGGGATAATGCCGTCGGCATCTACTAGAAACTCTGTGTAATGAGAAGAGTCGAAGCCGATGCCACCGCTTTTAGCATAAATTAAACCGGGCTTATCTAAGCTGTAACGACCCATCATGCATCCGACAGCGTATGAAATCATCCGCCGCATATCCTTTTCTCTATCAGAGCGAGCCAGAGAGACGCTATCCTCCGAAACTTCAGCCGCTAGGACACCATCCAGCCCGTACGCTCTAATAAAGGCTCGATTATTATCCTCCTCCAACGAAATAGTTTTAGATACTCTAAACGCACATTCCTGACTCCACTCCACCCATGCGAGGCTCAAGCTCCTTTCCTTAAGCCAACTAAGCCCTTCGAAATCCCAAGAGACCTCAAAGGAATCCCAATCAGCTTTTGCCATATCAATAAGTGATTGATACAAATCACGTTCGATGCGCTCCGGCCTCAATATAGGAAGCGCACCAATTTGACCTGCCTCGTAGTTAACCGTTGGCGATAGTAAGCCGAGAATTTCGGCTGCCACATTAGAGTTAAGAAATAGCAACAACAACTCAAAGTCTTCGGACTCTGGAAATATTGACATACCCGCAACATCAAATATTGAGCCATGAGGCTGATATCTAAACGACGGCTTGCCACTACTTATTTTCGACCAGGTTATACTTGACTTAAAATACGACCCCTCATTCACCACGCGCTTTGCAGCACTACCATAGCGACTTATAGAAAGCTGCTTAATTTCCTCACCTGAATTTTTCCAATTTACAACCACTCCATGATTACCGTACCACTTCCTATAATCTCCACCCTTATTATAAGAATACCATTTAACTTGACCCTCACCATCAAATGACAACTGGTCAATTGACACCTCATGCCATTCCCTGGTAAACCTTGAGTTATCCATAGTAGCCAGCCCCTGACGGGGAATAGCTATATTTCTCAACAACTCTCCATTCTTAAAAGCGTATTTAATTTCATCACGCATCCAGTAAGCAAACGGCCTACCGGGAATTTTTATGAAATCGTCGGCCCTGGTTAGAGTAAGCCGTTCATTCTGAACCGGAAAACATTTAGGCACTCCCGACTCGCCCAAATCATTACCACTACAATAACTAAAGCTACCTACGCTACCACCAACAGGCTGATTAAAGAAAGAAGTAGCCGCTGTACCAAAGGCGATCCCCATTACCCCATTTCCCATATGCACCATGGAGGTAACAGTTTTTTCCTTCAGAAGCTTTTCGCGCATCGACTCATAGGATGAGAGGAACATCCAGCTTTGCATCGTTACCATGCTATTGAAGCCGACTTGCTTGCACCACCCAAATCCTCGCTCAATAAACATGGCGAATAGGTCGGTCTTGCTCTCGGGAAAATATCCTTTTGCGAATTCCTTAAGCATTGGATTCATTCCCTTGCTCCCCATATAGGGCGGATTTGCCACTACTGCATCGTATTGCAGTGCGAGCATGCTGGCGGGCCAAGCAAACTGCTCTAGTACCTGCCCAGCATAGCTGCGAGACAAATCGTCACCGTGGTTACGCACACTGACGAGCATATCGACGATCTTGCCCAGCTTGACCTTGAGAGCATCTGACACGCGGATCAGCGAACCAAAGGTTTTTCCATGTTCAAACAACTGAATCAGCTGGCGTAGGTCGAACACGGTAAGCCCAGAACTAAGGTGGGTTTCAAGCTGCCCACCACCAAACAACTGACCTGAGTGGAATTCTGCTCCGCCTTCGATCTGAATCGCAGCATTAATGATGGTTTCAGCTATTTTCTGATCCGGTAAACCTGCACTTTGCTGAATGGCCATCACATTCAAGTGCGGCGGGTTACCTTCATCATCAAACAGGCGGCGATCATCCTCGCGAGCCTTCATCAGTAGGGCAAAACCGGCAAGCTGCGCGGCACGGTCATCAATATCCAACCCGAACAGATTCTTTTGCAGGATCAGTCGAGGAATGTCGCGCAAGCGATAGCCGCGCTCCTCATAAATCGCCCGCAGCAGGTTGTACGCCTCGACTAGAATATGACCAGACCCACAGGCCGGATCAAGAACGGAGAGGGACTCAGGGTTGAGCGTACCGCTATCCTCATCTATCCGCACCTTGAACAAGGCGCTGAACCGTGCCTGAACTTCCAGCGATTGCTCAGCAGGTTCAATGTAATACGGCATTTTTTCTTTTAGGCTGGAGCCAGGATTAGCCATTAACCAGAGCCGACCGAGACTATTCTGCACTAAGTACTGAACGATCCAGTTGGGGGTGAATAGCTGAGTGGCGGCAGGAATGTCCTCGCTCTTGACCACCTTGCCGATCACCTCCTCCTTCTTTTCGCTGATATAAAACTGATAGAGCCAGCCAATGACTTCTACCTCTTGCCAGTCAGCCTCTTCGATATCGCTGACTAGGCGGGCAATGGGCGAATCAGTGCGCAGGAGGTTGTCCGGAAGCAGCAACTCGGTGGCATCGTCCAGCGCCTCGAAGAGGAACGGCATGTTGCGGTGCAGTTCATGGCACTGGGCGAGAAGGATCTCGCGGTATAGCGCTTCATCCTGATTGCCTGCGGTTTTCAGGCGGATAACTTCAGCCTTGTCCAAGCCAGGTAAATCGAGATGCTGAACGTGATCGAGGATCTCAGGTTGATGGCCTTGCGGGTGGCTAAGCACGCGGTAGCCGTGACTCAGGTAGCCCTTAAGCTCCATAAAGCGGATGGCTACCAGGCGGTTAAACCAGGTGTAAGCCAGCGCCTCGATCACAGCATTAAAGCCCTGCTGTTGAATACGTCGAGCCAGCTCAGAGCGCTGCTTGGCAATGCTGGCCGGGAACGGCTGGCCACCAATCAGCAATACGTCGCCCGTTTGTTCGACACTGACCGACATTGCCGGATCAAGCCCCAGACGACGGGTACGCAGGGTAACGGCCTCAATAAAATCGAGACGGGCTTGAGGGGCGTATTTCTTGAGCGCAGAGCGGTTCATGCCTGTTCCTTAGGAGACGATCTGACCTTGCGCGGCTTGAGCGCACGGCCATACATCATTAGGTATTTGTCGAATTCACTTTCTGGGCGTTGAAATCGTTTGCTCGCCTCATGCAGGAAGTGCTTAAGCCGGACGATATCGCACCAGGTGGATGGTTTTTTCTTGGCGGACGGGATTCGCCGCAGATGATTCATGGCGCGGAAATTGTGCTGGTCGATGATCGGCACCTGTAGAGGATGGATCAGGTGAGTCAGGTAGGCGCTGGTGATATAGCGCATCCTATCCAAACGCTTATCCCACCATTGAAAAGTGGCTTCGGGGGTAAATTGATCACCAGCAGATAACGCCCAGCCTCGAAAAGCAGGCCACAGACTCTCGATCTCGCCGATCAAGGACTTCTGCTTCGAGGGAAAGTCGTCCTTGCCCCAGTGCCCCCACTTCCACAGCAGCGCTGCCTGTAGATCCACCTTCTCTGCCAAGACGGAGAAGGTGTTCTTGAAGGTCTCATAATCGAGCGCGGGGTACTTTTTGAAGCTGTAGAGCTCAAGGTGTGAGGTATAGGTTGTCTTTACCTCATCAGTAATTCGCTGCCAGTCGGTAGCCTTCAGCGGCTCTTCCATGCCCATGGCATTTCTCCTCGGCAAATATGGCTACTGAAGGGCTGAAACGATTCGGGCCCTGAGCGCTTTGCGGCGCTGTTCATAAAACGCCGGGAACTCCGTCAGCGTTTCTGGGAGATCGGTGATTTCCAGACCAGCCAGATACTGCTGGCGCGCGAGCGCATCTGGCTTGAACTGGGCGTACCAGTCATGTGGCATCTTCTGGCGTTTTTGGTTGTTGATGCTGCCTTCGAGCAACTGGAGGTTTGCCAGACGGTTAGCCATATCCGTCACCTCTGCGACCAACTCCTCCGGGATACCTGCTTTTCGCAGTTGAGGCTTGCTGAAGCGAGCCTGCGGGTAGATATGGTCTACATGGAAGTGCCTGGACAGGTCGAAGCCTGGGAAGATCAGCGAGAGCAAGGCAAAAGTTCGCTTGTCGCCATAGGGAAGCTCGACCAACTCGTCCAGCTCCTCCTCCGTGAAGGAAAGTGTCTTACCGCGCGCGGACATCACGCTTTCGATCTGAGATACAGGGAAACCCGTCTGCGCATGGGGACGAATTTGCTCACGCAAAGCAGTTAGCAGGGTGTCCAGACCACTGCCCCAGATCCCCGAAGCCTTGAGCAGACTGCGAATCAGCCACTTACGCACATTTTCACGATCTGGAGCGTACTCCACGCGGGACAAATAGCCCTCCCCAGGTTGGCGGGCGAACAGGTAGTAAGCGATTGGCAGCAGGGCACTGTCGGCACGTAGGTTCTGGCTGTTGAAACCAAAGCAGGCCAGCAACCGAACCGACAGCAGCAATGCCTCGCGTATGCGCGACCAGTTTTCCTCCAGCAGTGCCATGTTCGCCTTGTTGAAGTTTTCCACCTTGAAGCCGACGCTGCCAATGTCCGACAACATCAAACCGGCTTTGAGCACTAGGTCTTTACTGAAGTTGAACTGGTCGCCCTCTTTGTTCATCTGGTCGACGAGCTGATGAATCTCCTGCCGCGCATCAAGCTTCGACCACTGCGCCACGGCAATGGACAGCAATAGATCCGAGTAGGAAAGCGGTGTGCCGCCACTGTTCATACGAATGAAGATATTCAGGACACGGCCAAGATCCTGCTCGGCTTCTTCGTAGTAGCTAATCAGCTCTTTGTGGTGAACGGTGCGGTAGAGATGGCGGAGGACTTTCTTCGCTTGCCGGCGCTGTTCACCACTGAGATCAAGCTCGTCCAAGCTGTCGATCAGATCATCCTCGCTCTCAAGCAGAACGCGACTAACGCGAAGCCACAGTTGGCCTTCTACCGTTAGCTCCGTAGCGGTCTCAGTGAGAAACTCAAAACGGTACTTGGAGCCGGTTTCCACATCAGGCTCGCCCAGCAGATCCAGGTAAAGATGACGGGTCGGGAAGGCATCATTGCTCGACCACCATTTGCCTGGCAGCTTCCAGGCGTAGGAGCCACGCAGGCCAATGTTAAGCGCCGTCATACGCTGCTGGCCGTCGAGCACGGCGACGAGATCCCGCTCGGGGAGGGCTTTCAGCAGAGCGCAGTGATAGTTGTCGCGCTCATGGTAGTCACGGACAAAATCATAAAACTGGTACTCCTGGCGCTTCTCCGGTGCGATACGCCAGAACAGGAAAGTGCCGAAGGGGTAGCCCTGCATGAGGCTGTCGAACAACCGGCAGATCTGCTCTGGCCACCAAACGAATTCACGCTGAATCGCCGGCAGGATGTACTCCTGCGAAGCGACCTTGTCCAACAGCTGCTTGATCGTACCGCCCGGTTTGTACATGGCTGTTCCTTAGCGAATTTCAACGCGTTGATTGTCAGCGATTGCCTGCTCAAGCTCATTACGCAGTTTGGCCAGGAAGCTGTCGATATCGGCCTGGGTCTCGATATAACCGGAGCCAGCAAGCAGCTGAGCATCCACTACCCTGCGTTTTTTGACCGGTGCTGCCGGAGCTACAACTGCCGCAGGCGTATTAACAATCGGAGTATTGGACTCTGCTACTGGCAGACCAGGGTTACCGCTACCAGATGCCACGGGCGTTGGTGCCGGTGCGCTGACTGCTGCTTTAGCTTTGGCGGCGGCCTGTTCGGCCAACAGGTGCAGATGATCGATAGCGGCATCGGCCAGGTCGCGGGCCTCATCCAACATGTCATTGATATGAGCCAGACTGCGCTGTTTGGTAATACGCTGCCGGAGGTTTTGCAGGGCGAGCAGGCTCTTGTTGCGCTGATCCGTGCTTGCTTGCAGGTCATCCAGTTCGGCGCTGACCTTGGCCAATTGCTTGTCCAACCAAACATCTGCGCGCTCATGGGCCTCCCTGAGGAAGCCGTCGTTGATCAGGGTGATCGTTTGGATCAGCCCTTCACCTTCGCGAATGAGATTGAACGGTGCTTTGGCACTGAGGATTTCGTCGATGCGAGCCAGCGCACGAGCGGCGTTTTCATCCTTCTCCAGCTTGGGTCGGTTGGGCTGGAAGTCCCGCTGAGCCGCACTTAGTTTGTCCCAGGCGGATTTCTGGCTGCTGTAGAAGTTATCCAGATCGCCGTGACTGTCAGAGAGGTCGAGCAGTGCACTCCGTTCCTTGAGGAACAGCTGAATGGCATCAAAGCTATCCGGGGCTGCCTTGAGTTTGCCAATCAACTTAAGGCCCTGGTCGATGTCATCCAAACCCGGGTACTGACCGGTCTGTGCCAATGCGCGCCACTGTTTGAACTCACTCTCCCAGGTAGCCAGACTGATTTGCAGAAGGCTGTAGAGACTGTCCTCGCCATCCGGGGCGATCTTTTGAAACATCTCTTTGAATTGCTGACGGGCTTTTTGCAGCTCGCCAGAGCCCACTTGTTGGCGCTTCTGAATTTCAGTGGTGCGCCAACGGGCCGGGGTGGATATTTCATTCCAGACTTGATGCGGAGTCAGCGGGCCACCGTTGCCGATCAGGCTGACTTCGCCTTTGAGCAGCAACCGTACGATCAACAATACGGTTTCCCATTCCGGCCAACCATAGGGGCGACGACCGTAGTGGGTCTCCGCGAGGTCATGCAGGACGATGCGACGCGACTGCGAAGCGAGCAATTCAATGTGCTGGCTAACCTCTTTCAGTGCTCGAGGATTGGCTTCACCGGTGCTCTCCAGACCAAGGCCCGGCGTTTGCGGCGTGGCTAGCATGACCTGAATTTCTTTCTGTGGGTCGCTACTCAGGTGCTGGATGTAGCCCAGCTTGCTGAAGGTGTTACGCACCAGGTAGTCGAGCGCTTCCTCCGCCAGCATCGGTGCACTGGAAGCCTTGGCCTCCAGTTTGTTGCCTGCCACATAGACCTCGGCCTCACGCAGCAGACGATCCGCGGTGGTACTCAAACGCTGACGGCGCTGGCGGTTTTCCTCGGCACGATCCTGAAGGATGCGTTTGGTGTTGTGCGGCAGCGTACCGTCGTTTTTGCGCGTGATGTATTTGTCGGTTTGCAGGTACAGACGAAGCTCTCGGGCCAGGTCGCGCTCGTCTTCCAGGCGCAGGAGCACACTGCCCTCCCCCTGACTGGATTCAAGAATGCAGCGTTGCTCACTCCAAGTGCCACGATCATCCACCAGCGGGCTGATGACCGAGATCAGCAGGTCGCCATCAATGCGGTTGCCTAGGGGATGCAGGTCGCACTGGCGGTTGAGGCCAAAGTCTTTCCCGTTGTCGGAGAAGCGGAACTTGCGCTGGCCACGCAGCGCTTCATCAAACAGCAGCTGACCCAGCTCGCGGGCCTCATCGGCACTAGTGAGGTCGACGTCCTTGATCTCGCGACTGATGTCACGTTCTTCGTTGGTCAGAAAGAAAAAGTCATCGCCGTTACGACTGACCAGGGTTTCCTTTTCCAGACGCTGAAGACTGTCTTCAATCTGCTTGCGCAGACCTTGGCGGTCAGCGTCGATCTCATCGATAAACAGGGTGATCAGGTTATCGACATTACCCTTGATCTCATCGACGTATCGGATGAGGAACAGAGTCTTCAACACAAAGGGATCGAATTCTTGCAGGCTTGGGTTACTGGCGGCATTGTCAATGGTCGATTTGACCACGCCCTCAAGGAAGCCCTCAATAGACGGATAGAAGCGGTAAAGCGGTACCAGGACGCCGACGTTTTTATCACTGACGGCCTTGGCGGCTGATTGGAACGCATCCAGCAGCGAGCGCTCGCCTCGGGCCAAGTGGGTGCCGGTGGCACCGGCCTTGCGAATGCTTTCAAAAATACGCTGCACCAGCTGGAACTGATACGGCACAAAGGGGTAAACGGCGGCGAAATTGTCTTCGTCGGTGAACGCTTTGTATGTGCGCCCAGTGTTCGTGAAGCTGAGCTGGTTGCGCAATATGTCAGCCTTCTCGCGGTAGATCTTGCGCAGGGTATCCTTGGGCTCTGGTTCTTTATCGAGCAGGCGACGCTGGATGACTTCATCGACGTTGCCGCTGGACAGCGACAAGCGGGTTTTGAAGCGTCCCTGAATCTTGGAGAAGTCGTTAGCCTTGGAGGCGCGGACTTCACCCAACACAGCGTCGATGTCTTCCTGCGAAGTAACCAGAACCCATGCGCGACCACCGCAGATCGTCCCCAGGTTTTCGGTGATAGTTTGCAGGCTGAGCATTAGGTGGGTGTCCTGGCCAATGAACTGGCCGACTTCGTCTACCAGAAACACTATACGCTGATCCCTGCCGCGCTTATCCAGGTACTCCTTCACCCATTTGGCGAAGCTTTCGACATTGAGGCTGAAATCTTTTTCGAAACGCTCTACCCAAGCGTCGGCATCCTTGATTTCCTGACCAAGGGTTTTCGACAGAGCCGTAGCCAACGCAGCAACCTCGAAATGATAGGCGTCGCGCTCATCTTCCCAAGTGGAGCCTGAAGCATCAGCGAATGCCTGCTTGAACTCGGCAAACTTGCCCAGGTCGTCCAGGTGACGCTCCATGTGAGCGATATGCGGGTGATCGCCGCAGAAGCCCAGGCGCTCGTTGAAGATCTTCAGGAAAACACGAAGGATGGCGTCACGGCCGTCACCGCTGTCAGCCTTGCTGTCAATGTTGAACAGCAGCACATCCGTTTCGGCGGCGATGGCGCGCTTGATATCGGCGGCAAGCATCGGGTCGGCGATTTTGCGCTCAAAAAAATCGATGGCCTGGCGCGTAACACCGTCCTTGTTGACCTGTTTGTTTTCCAGCAGGTAGGAAAGGATCTTCAAGAAGTGCGATTTACCCGAACCGAAGAAACCAGAGATCCACACCCCTGTTCGCCCCGACGCATCCTGGGGTTTGTCCAGGGCCGCCAGGTAGCGTTCAAAAAAACTTCGTAGATGCTGATCCAACTCGCGGGTAATGACGTACTCATCCAGCTCTTGCCAGACAGACTCAGCGTCATCCTGGTCAGCCTTGATCACGCCGTTGATCGAGCGGTGAATAGAGCGGGTAAACAGACTCTTGATTTGCACGGTGGACATCCTGTTCAGCTCACCAGTCGGAAAGCGCGGTAATAGGGTTTCTCGCCTAGCTGACCGAACAGCTTTAGCGATTGGCCGTCATAGAGGCCAGGATAGAAAACCACCAACGGGGTCTGCCCCATAAACGGCTGGAGGTTATTAAGAAGGTTGTGGGTGCGAATCAGCGGGTATGCACTGCCGACACCGTTGATGACCAGCAGGCCATATTCACTTGGCGGATAGCGATCAACCAGTTCTTTGGCGACCTTGCCTGCATCAAGTGGTGCCTTGAGGGCCTTGAGCATGTAGTCGTCACCTTTCTTAGCTTGCATCTCGATGGATTGATCCAATTTGTTGCGGTCTTTCAACATGTCGAGCATCAGCTCGAACAGATTGATAAAGGCAGCCTTGAGTTCAGGGCGGCGCTTGATAATCGCCCCTTGGAGAAACCGGACGTGCTCGCGCACCTTCACTTCATCCTGAGGCAGATAATCGAAGGCATAGAACGGCACCTCGTTGCCCAAGCCTTGGCCACCGAGAAAGTCATCAGAGGTAACCTTATCCAGGATTTTATTGAGGCGTTCGTCGAGGTCGTTCACGGGCATACCTGAAGGCAATCGAGCACGTACTGCTCATTGTGTTGACGTAAATAATGAAGAACTGCGGGCTCAATGTGCTGACTACGTAGGCGAAGATTGCGGGTGTTTTCGATGAAACCGGCCTCCGCCAGCATACGCATGGCATTTTGCCTTAACTTAACCCGAGTGGAGTCGCTGAGGGTAGGCATATTCGGTTGCGCACGCAGGCTGTCTTCGATGTAGGCGTCCCAGTGGCGCGCTTCTAAGTGGGTGGCGAAACGGCGGAACTGATCGCGTACGACCGTACGCAGGAAGTCCCCGAATAACGGCGAGAACTTGACCGTGACGGCGAGAGAGGCGTGGGTGGCGACGGGGACGCTACCATCCCGTACAAGCGACCACAAATCAGAGTTCATGGTTTGCAGACGTAAACGGGCCAGATTGGCATAGGTGTCGGCAGTCCTGGCCGTACGCTTTTGCAGCACATTCAATTCGTGTATCTGCCTACCCCACTCCTGAACGTCTACACCCTGCAGCAACAGCGCGGCAACGATTCGGGTCTCAGGCACGATCAGAGAGCACTGCGTGAAGTTGGCTTGGTATGGACTACTCATGGATGACTCTGGTTTTCAAACGTGTAAATCGACCTATTTTGAGAGTCTGACCCGGCTAGCGCCAGCGCTGAGTAACCAAAGGTCTATTTAATTTTCGTCAACCACAGAGAACAGATTTATTGTTACTTCCCAGCATCGTGCTTATAACCCTCATGACCTTTTTGAATTGCACCTGATTTCGAAGACACCGTCATGCATCGCTGCTCGACCGGCTGATATTGGCTGCTAGAGTTGACGCTAGCGATAAGCTGTTTTTTGGCCGATAGCTGCTGTCTAGGTACGACTAATACGGGTCTACCTCAGCGGGTCCCGGACGGTTAGGTTGAAATTGAACGAACAGTTGCTGCTGCCAGCTGCGATATACGTCCGCGTACTTCCCTGCTTCAACGGCCATTACGAGTATCAGGTGAAGGATGAGGAGTAGCCTTGCCTACACAATTGTCACATGCCACCAGCGAAGCGCTGGAGCAGTGTAGATCTGCAGGTGCCATCACCGCGAGCCGAAACGGTGGGAACCAGCAAGAAGCGGACATCGACCGTCTACGAATTCAGCGGCAAGTCATAACTCGGTTGCTAATGAGTTTTTCTGATCATCCGTACACGCATAAAAGGTCATTGATCAGTTGTAGTTCCTGTTGAGTGTACGGCGTCTCTCGACATCTGCGAATCGCCTCAAGGACCCCTCTAATGGGTAGTTGCCGCGCAGGATCTTGAATGCATGCAATCAGCAGATCAGAATCAGGATCTCTTCCCTTTAAGTATTTTTCGACTAGCTCAGTGAGTGAAAGGCGAGCTTGTAGATCGCTTAGCATTGATACTTCTCCGCTCCTGTGCTCCCTACAACCACTTGGATGAAAATTGGGAGTCCATGGAATTGTATTTACTCACTCGGCAAATGCTATCAATGAGCCATACTGCGCAAGAAGTTGCGCAGTTGGTCGTAATATTCCAGGGCCAAGATCCCCCGTAGCCCAAGCGGGTCAAGGCCTGCAGCCAAGTGCGCAAGAAGTTGCGCAGTACTGCGCAACTTCTTGCGCACTTTCTCCCGACTTTCCCGCTGAAAATCGCCCCGAATGATCACCAACTACCGTGGCGCCCCCGCCATCCGGGGACTTCGCAAAACCTGGCACGCTCCTTGATAACAGTCAGGCACCCACCGGGCGATTTCGCCTCCCGGGCACCTTAAATTTATCCGCAAGGAGAGCACCCCATGGCAACACCAGCGTACATGTCGGTTACCGGCGAAAAACAAGGCCTGATCACTGCAGGCGCATTCACCGCTGACTCCGTTGGCAATACCTACCAGGAAGGCCACGAAGACCAGGTCATGGTTCAGGCTTTCAGCCACGACGTGATCATCCCGCGTGACCCGCAATCCGGTCAGCCAACCGGTCAGCGCGTACACAAGCCAGTTGTGATCACCAAGGTCTACGACAAGGCTTCGCCACTGCTGCAAGCCGCTCTGACTTCCGGCGAGCGCATGAGCGAAATCGTTATCCAGTGGTACCGCACTTCGGCTCAAGGCACCCAAGAGCACTACTACACCACCAAACTGGAAGACGCGATCATCGTCGCCATCAACAACAAAATGCACAACTGCCAGGATCCAGGCAACGCGCACTTCACCCACCTGGAAGAAGTGCAGTTCACCTACCGCAAAATCACTTGGACCCACGAAGTATCCGGTACTTCGGGTTCCGATGACTGGCGTGCTCCAGTCGTTTAATTACGGCTGACCGTTACACGCATCGGCCAGCTCTGCTGGTCGATGTTGTTTACGCCCCTCCAGAATTTCGCGTACGTTGAGCCGCTTTTTTGCGGTCGTCGACGAGCGCCGCTGTACAGCACGAGGAACAAGGGATGTTCGCGCCGGCCAATGAAACCCACTTTGCCCTGACCATCGAAGGGCTTTCCGCCGACTTTCAGGTGTTTACCCTCACCGGCCGGGAAGCCATCAGCCAGCCTTTTGTTTTCGAGGTGGAGCTGGTCAGTGAGCAGCCGTCGCTGGACCTCGAAACCCTGCTGCACAAACCGGCCTTTCTGCAGCTGTCGCCTGACGGCAGCGGCATTCATGGCCAGATCTATCGCGCCGCGCAAGGCGATTCCGGCAAGCGCTTGACCCGTTATTCGGTGACCTTGCGTCCGCAACTGGCGTATCTCGCGCACCGCATCAACCAGCGTATCTTCCAGAACCTCAGCGTGCTGAAAATCATCGGCATGGTGCTGGAAGAGCACGGCATTCAAGGCAACGCCTACGAATTCAAGACTGGTTCGATCTATCCCGAACGCATCTACTGCGTGCAATACGACGAGTCGGATCTGCACTTCATCCAGCGCCTGTGCGAAGAGGAAGGTATTCACTTCCACTTCCAGCACAGCGCCAACGCGCACAAGCTCGTTTTCGGCGATGACCAGACGGTGTTTCCAAAAATCGCCCCCGTGCCCTATCAGCAAGACTCCGGCATGGTCGCCAGCAACCCGGTGATCAAGCGTTTCGACCTGCGCCTGGAAACCCGCACCAGCCGCACCACCCGCCGCGACTACGACTTCGAAAAACCGCGAATCACCCTCGAAAGCGAAAAGCGCGGCGACGCCGTGCCCGACCTCGAAGACTACGACTACCCGGGTCGCTTCATCGATCGCGAACGCGGCAAACACCTGGCCAACCGTGCCCTCGAACGCCACCGCAGCGACTTCCAGTTGGCCGAAGGCAAGAGCGATCAGCCGTTGCTGGTCAGTGGTCATTTCCTCGCACTGACGCAACACCCGAAAGCCAAGTGGAACGACCTCTGGTTGCTCACCGAAGTCCTCCACGAAGGCAAACAGCCGCAGGTGCTCGAAGAGTCGGTGACCAGCGACACCACGGCGCTGAAAGACGATTTCCACCAGGGCTACCGCAACCGCTTCCAGGCCACGCCATGGGACGTACCCAACCGCCCGCCGCTGCGCCACCCGAAACCGCGCATCCTCGGCAGCCAGAGCGCCGTGGTCACCGGCCCGAAAGGCGAAGAGATCCATTGCGACCAGTACGGCCGGGTCAAAGTGCAATTCCACTGGGACCGCGAAGGCCAGGCCGACGACAAGACCAGCTGCTGGCTGCGCGTCTCCAGCGCCTGGGCCGGCGCCCAGTACGGCGGCATCGCCATCCCGCGCATCGGCATGGAAGTGCTGGTCACCTTCCTTGAAGGCGACCCCGATCAACCGCTGATCAGCGGCTGCCTGTACCACAAGGAAAACACCGTCCCCTATCCACTGCCGGCGAACAAGACCCGCAGCACCTTCAAGACCCTGAGTTCGATGGGTGGTGGCGGCTACAACGAACTGCGCATCGAAGACAAAAAAGGCCAGGAACAAATCTACCTGCACGCCCAGCGCGACTGGGACGAAAACATCGAGCACGACCAGAAAATCCGCGTCGGCAACGAACGCCACGACACCGTCGAAAAGAACAGCTACACCGAGTTCAAGGCCGAAGAACACCACACCGTCTACGCCGACCGCAAAGTCGAAACCCGCGCCAACGACCACCTCACCGTCGGCGTGAACCAGCACATCAAGATCGGCACCGGTCAGTTCATCGACGCCGGCCAGGAAATCCACCTGAGCAGCGGCATGAAAGTGGTGATGGAAGCCGGCGCCGAACTCACGCTGGTCGGCGGCGGCAGCTTCATCAAGATCGACGCCGGCGGCGTGACCATGAGCGGCCCGGTGATCAACATGAACTCCGGCGGCAGTCCCGGCAGCGGCACCGGCGCCGCCCCGCTGGTGCCCGGCATTCTCAAACAGGCCGACGCCGACAAGGCCGGCCAGGTCCTGACCCCGGCCCAGATCAACACCCTCAAACGCAACGCACCATTCTGCGAAGAATGCGAAAAATGCAAGGCAGGTGCCTGTGCCATCTGATCGACTGACACCCAAGGATTGGCTGGCACAACAGCCGCTGCAGACTGGCGAACGTTTGTACCTGATCATCAGCGCGGCAAGCGACAGCGACGCCCTGAAAAACCTGTACCTGACCGAACCCACCGCCCAGCTCCTGCCGATCTGGGGCGGCACGCCCTACTCCACCTGGCAACCGGTGATGCCCTACGTTACCGAGCTCAAGCCCAACTCGGCGTTCCTGCCATGGATCACCGAAACCGACGCCCTCGACTGGGGCTGGCTGGCGGTGTCACGCGCAGAACCAAACGATGTGTTCGAGCATTTGCGCAGCCTGACGCAGGTGAAGATGCCGGATGGCACCGAGGTGTTTTTCAGGTTTTGGGATGGGCGGCATATCTACCCGATTCTGCATGGACTGGGGGACAAGGCTGGGGAAGTGATGCCGATGTTTGAGCGGTATCTGATTAATGGGCAGAGCTTGGAGGTTGGGCCGAGGGCGATGCCGAAGGTAAAGGATTGGCCGTGGTGGGAGGTGCCGAAGGACCTGCTCAAACAGCTCGCAGAGGATGACCTAAGCACCGTCGTCGACAACCTGATGCAGTGGTTGCGTGAAGACTGCCCTGATCTGTATTTCGCCTTTCCTGAAAACAACCTGCGCCGCAAAGTCGAACGCTTCGTCCGACATCAACCGAATACAGAAGATATGGCAGAGCGCCTCGCCGCCCAGCTGACAAAGGAAGTCAACGCATGATTAGCAGCCCACTGGGAACCTTGGTTCTTCAGGTACTGGACGCCAAAGCACCCGACGTCAACCTGATCCTCAAAGACTTCAATAATTGCCTGAGTGACTACAAAAATTGGGCAGATGGTTTCTGGACAGGCTGGGCTATGGACGTCGACCAGAAATTCAAGGTTGGCAATGAGGTCAGCGTTACGCAGCGTAGAACCAGGACAGGGGCAGTTGAGACCTTTGCCGTGTGTCCAAAGGACGGCAAGTTTACGCTAATCCATGCATTCGAGACCGCACGCTACGTGCCCATCGGCAATACCCCGGTGCGCATCGAACAGGTCGAAAAAGCAATGATTGGCTACTCCGTGGTGGGAGCCCCGATCAATAAAAAAATTGGCCCCAGTGGTATCGAGACCATCGATAACTGCATCCCAGGAAAACAATATCGCATCACCTTTTTTCCAGATGTCTCCGAAAGTGACGTCAAAGCCCTATATGGTTCTTACAAGGGCGTGATCAGCGATCTAAACGGCTGGTTGAAAAGCGAATGGACGAGCAAATTTCAAGCGCAATGGAGCACCTACTCCGCGGCAGATCGTTCGGGTCGGGCGATGATTCTGCTGAAAGAAGCGCTTGATAGCTTCGAGCAGGCGCTACTCGGTTTATGGGATGACTTGAAAAACCTAGTAGGTCTTCTGGCCGATCCGATAGGGAATGCCAAAAAGCTTCGCGACTACTTATCAGATCTTGAACTCGAAAAGCTCTACGCGACCTCCAAAGACGCAATTGCCTCTGCCTTGTTGATACTCAACGACGAACCGCTGATGTTCATCTACATCTCGGCAATTGTGGCCTGGGTCGGCATGCTGCCGCCGCAGGTCATCGTCAACGTGATCGCAAGCATAGGCGTCGAGTTCCTGATCAACGTAGTGATAGGTATCTGTCTTACGGGCGGAGCCGGCCTTGCCGTGCGGTTGGGGACCAAGGCCCTGAGCAAAATGAAGCCTGGGGGAGCACTCAAATACCTTGAGGGTTTGGCCGAACAGTTGATGTCGGCTAGCAGCAAACATAGCCTTCCGGCCCATACAGAGCTTTCCAAGCCTGTAATGCTCAAGGCCAAGGATGTTCCACTGGACGCAGGCAAGAAGGCACCTCTTTCCATCGGTGTTACTGACACTGGTGGTGGCCCTGTGCCTCTGCCCAAGACCGCTGATACCCCCACGCTTAAGGAGCCGAACGCGTCGGTATTTGCTCGGAAGAAAACAGAACCGCAAAGCCTGCTGGTCAAAAACGAACCGGTTAATGACGCACCTAAGCAGTCCACAAACCCGGCTAATCAAGCGGCACAGTGCAAATCCAAAACCCGTTGCGAGGGCGACCCCATTTCGATGGTCACCGGCGAGGAACTACTAACCCTCACTGATGGAAAATTGGACGGCCTGCTACCGCTGGAATGGATACGTCTTTACCGCACCAGCGCGGTAGAGATCGACAACCGTCTAGGCTTCGGCTGGAGCCATCCGCTGTCACATAGTTTACAAATCAGCGATGACGTCGTGCTATGGACTGACAACGAAAACCGTCGGACCGAGTTCCCGCTACCTAACGAACAGCGTCCGTCCATCACCAATAGTCTTTCCGAGGCGGCGATTTTCATTGGGGATGCGCCGGGCGAATTGATCTTGGCTCAGGCCGGACAGGACACACGTTTTTATCATTTCCGCGCCGGGCGCCTGACCACTATTAGCGATGCTTACGACAACCAATTGCACATCAGCTATGACCTGGTTGATCGCATCCAGCGCATCGATAACGGAGCGGGACGTTCTTTGCTCCTGCGCTATGAAGATCGCCATATTGTCGCCGTGGACTACCAACAATTAGGTCAGGAATACAACGAGCGAGGCGAACGCCAAGACCCGTGGCAGACGGTCAAGACACTAGTTAGGTATAAGTACAACGAGCGTAATCAACTGATAAGCGCCACCAATGCCGTTGGGGAAGTCGAGCATTATCACTATGACGAGCAGCATGTAATCCAACAGCGCCAACTGGCCGGCGGTGCAAGCTTTCACTGGGAGTGGGAGCGCGAAGGCAAGTGGGCCCGTTGTACTCGTCAGTGGTCCAATATTGCGCAGCTCGATGCGCGTTATGTTTGGGACGATGAAGGCACAGTTACTGTCGCTAACGCAGACGGCAGCGAGCAGATTTACGTCCACGATAAAAACGCTCGACTGGTCAGCCAGACCGGTCCGGATGGTGCAGAAACACAAAGAGCCTATGATGAAAAAGGTCAGCTAATCGCTGAAAAGGACCCTCTTGGCGCCATCACAGAATATCGATACAACGAAGCCGGACGCCTGTTCGCAATCATTCCCCCTGAAGACCAACCGACCACTTACGAGTATCACAACGGTTTCATACGAGTAGTCCGTCGGGGCAAGGCCACTTGGAAATACCAGCGGAACCTCCAGGGCGACATCACCCAGCAGACCGACCCCGACGGCAATGAGACGTGCTACCGCTACGACCGCCGAGGCCGCTTGCTGGAAATTACCCACCCCGATGGTAGCCGCCATCAGCTCGACTGGAACGGCCTTGGGCAATTGCTTGAAGAACGTCTGCCCGATGGAGGCCAGCGCAAATACCGCTATGACTCATCCGGCCGATTGATCACCCGCCAAGACGAGAGCGGCGCCATCACCCAGTATCAATGGGACGCAGCTCAGCGCTTGGCGCAGATCACTTTACCAGGTGGCACGACACGCACTTTCAGTTACAACGCCTACGGCAAAGTCACCGCCGAACGCGACGAGCTGGGGCGTATCACTCGCTACGAATACGCCGACAACCTGCACTTGGTCAGCCGCCGCATCAATCCGGACGGCAGCCAACTTCGCTACCGCTACGACAACTCGCAACTCAACCTCACCGAGATTGAGAACGAGCGCGGCGAACGCTATCAGCTCGACTACTACTCAAATGGCCTGATCCAGCAAGAAATCGGCTTCGACGGTCGCCGCACTGCCTACGAGTACGACCTCAAAGGCCAGTTGCTGAAGAAAACTGAGTTCGGCGACGACGGCAGCGAACTGGTCACCGAATACCAACGCGACGCTTCCGGTCGCCTCCTGGTCAAAACCCTGCCCGACAGCGAAGAGATTCACTACAGTTACGACGCACTGGGTCGCTTGGTAAATATTGATGATGGTCATTGGCCGCTGGCATACGAATACGATGTACAGGACCGCCTGATCACTGAACATCAAGGCTGGGGCACCACACGTTACGAATATGACAGCGTCGGCCAATTGAGCCACTGTCGCATGCCCGATGGCAGCACGCTCGACTACCGTCATTTGTCCGGTGGGCGCCTGAGCAGCATCGACCTCAACGGTTCTCGCCTGACCAGCCACCAATTCAGCGCCGGTCGCGAACAACAACGCCAACAAGGACTGTTGCTCAGCCAATACCAGTACGACGAACAAGGTCGTTTGCAAGCACACAGCGTCAGTCAGCGTGATAAGAACCTGTTCCAGCGTCGCTATAAATACGACGCCATTGGCAACCTTTCCGCCGTCGACGACAGCCGCAAAGGCAATCGCAGCTATCACTACGACCCGCTTGATCGTCTGATCAGCGTGCGCGGCGCCACACCGGAAAGTTTTGCCCACGACCCGGCGGGTAACTTGCTTGGCCAAACCAACGAAGGCACCGCCAACCTCGCCAACGTCAAAGGCAACCGCCTGTTGATGCAGGGTGACCGCCATTACGACTACGACGCCTACGGCAATCTAATTCGCGAACGCCGCGGCGCCGCTCAGAAAATCGTCACCGAGTACCGCTATGACTGCCAGCATCGCCTGATCGGCGTCACCTTGCCAGGCGGAAGCAAAGCTAGCTACAAGTACGACGCCTTTGGCCGCCGTGTCGAAAAAACGGTCGATGGCCATACAACCGAGTTCTTGTGGCAAGGCGAACGTCTGATCGCAGAAAGCGCAGAAAGCCGGTATCGCAGCTATATCTATGAGCCTGGCAGTTTCCGCCCTCTGGCAATGCTCGATGGCGAAGGCCCCCTCAAGGCAACGCCGTTCTATTACCAACTAGACCACCTCGGTACCCCTCAAGAACTCACCGACTACAGCGGCGATATAATGTGGTCGGCGAAGTACCGCGCCTATGGCAACCTCGCGGCATTGGATGTCAGTGAAATCGACAACCCGCTGCGGTTCCAAGGTCAGTACTTCGATGCGGAGACGGGCCTCCATTACAACCGCCATCGTTACTACAACCCGGGAACTGGGCGGTTTCTGACGCCGGATCCGATCAAACTCGCAGGAGGGTTGAACAACTACCAGTACGTGCCTAACCCCACCGTGTGGGTGGATCCGTTGGGACTGGAGTGCCTAGAGGCGGATGGAGGCAAGGCAGAAACTGGCGGAGCAGTGGATCCGGTTGCAGCAAACCGTAATGAAGCACTAAGCGGTATGGCGACGCCATTGGATCCCCACGCATACAGCGTTTTATACGAGACCAAAATTGGCCCGGATGTGCTAGCCGTTCCGAACCGCGCAGAACATTTTAAGGTTGCGAACGAAAGCCTCTTAAAGTCAGCCGATACTGATGCAGATTTTAATAAAATAATGGAAACCATGGTGCCAGGATTCAGACGTGTAAAGGGCACCAAAATACCTACCAAAGGCATTAGCCCTGGCAAGGAAGTAACATGGCACCACGTACCGGGAACGGATACACTCCAGCTGGTATGGCGCTATCAACATGAACAGTCGAAAGGCCCTCAATGGAATGCTCTTTGGCAGAAAATGTTCCACCCCGGAAATAAAGGGGGCTTTGCAGATGGAAAGAAATAATTACGGAGGGTTGATATGAAGTTTGATTGGAGTGCTTTTGGGATTGAACAGGGATCCCCAGTGGATACCAATACTATTTCCCAAGTAGAAAAACTACTAAGCGTAAGTTTTCCAAAGTCATACTTGGACTTGGTCACATATTCCGATGAGGCCTCTCCGGAGATATCTTCTTTTCCATATGGTAACGAAGGAACTTGCATAAGCGAATTCTTTTCTTTCTCGCCTGATGTGGCCCCGTACACCATCTCATGGTACTCAGGGGCGGGAAAACCCCCAGGGCTTCCCAAACAAATGATCCCTATAGCAAGGGATGCGGGTGGTTATCTGATTTGCCTAAATTTCAACACACCCTCGGTTGCTGTTGAAATATTTGATCCGAACTCAAGTAAAACCAACTTCGTTGCTAACAATTTTGATGATTTTGTGAATTTGTGGAGTGAGTAAAACAACTAGTGTTGCCGCTGAAGCGATTTTGACCCAGGCTGCCTGAATTCATTGATCTATCCAAACATTCAGCGAACGATGTGTTTACGCGGGGTTTCACAGGCCGAATATAGGTCAGTCAAAATCAGCAACCTGGGTCAAAATCGTATCAGCGCCAACAACCTAGCTTCCTTTGGCTGTCTGCTGCTTATCTCGCAATTGGCTCATCCCCGGCGCCAGTCGATCAATACAGTTCTTGGTAACCGCCTCGTGCTCAGCGAGCATGACTTGAATTTCTTCACCGATAGCGACGAATCGATCAGACGCGGTCTTATCCTCAGCTCGTTCAGCGATATGCGATGCGGCGACGCAATAAAACATGACTGAGTGAGTGGCTAAGTAAAAAGCGAAGGAGATCTTCTCTGCCTTCTGCTCCTCAAAGCATTCTGCCTTTTCTGCATCACTTAGCGGGGATTTCTCCACAAGAAAGCGATTGAAGATATCATTGCTAAAGCTGTGGATGGAGTCTGATGCCGGCGTGAACAGCACGTGGTAAAAATGCTCATAGCCTGCATCCCGGAATCGCGCGGCAGCGTCCGGCCATCCCTTAACCCCTTTTGTGTCCAAGTCGCCGAACAACGCCCTGAACACATCGAGCGATTCATCGAACTCCCTTGATCGTTCTATAGATTCGGCGTCACTGGTTTGCAAAGCGTGCCGGAGCCAATTCCGAGCGCCCTTTTTAGCTCGCTCGAAGTAGTTGAGTAGGATCGATTTCGGACGATTCGAGGTACGGTCATTTTTGTAGAAAATCAGGTTTATGGCGTTTTCCAGCGACGTCCTTGACAACGACTCCGCAGCTGAGTAGCTACCAATTTTCAGACACTGCAGGATCGCATGGTTAACGTCCTCAATGATTTCAGCGGTGGTGTAGCAGCAAATCTTCGTGGCGAAAACAAAATCGCCTGGCCCATTCAGACTGACGCTGTGTAAAACGCTTTCGATTTCACGCTGTAGTTGCTCAAGTCTATGGAGGTGACGCATGTGTGCTAGGTGTGGCTTCAGCAGATGTTCTCTACGATCAAATTGCTCCACAGCTTTCAACTCCTAGTTTTCGTCAAATGACCGGAGCTTACGCCTCTCTTATCAGAGATGGCTATTCTGAAGAATCGATGCGCCCGGTAATTACATTGGATACCTAAGATCTAGTTAAAACCCAGGACAGTCATAAATACTCGCAATACGAAATCCGTTTGAGCAAGCAAAACTGCTCCAACAAATGCCGGGGCATTGGTTCACCGCCGAATTTGAGTAATCGTTCGCAGGTCGACTCCTCCAACGAGCCTAATCAACAACCCCGCCAGAGCGTTGTCTGCAGTCCGTCATGAATCACTTGCTTTACCATTCACCTGCCAATTTCTTCAGAAATCACCTACAAGCACATACCCTCGATCAGCAAAAAGGGGGCAGTGTCTTCAAGGTCACGATGGGCAAGCGAAGGGCTCAAGAGTCAATACCCCGTCGAAGCACGGAATAGGCGGAATTCGCAAAAGTGAAGAGCCAGAAACGGCGAATCCCGCTCTAGGCGGGATTCTCAGCCGTCGATTGCATGCGTTCGACGGGGCAGGACGCTGTTACCTGGCACTGGGCCATCTGACTTTCATCAGAAGCGGGGTGCGATCCGAAGATCCCTGTAATCACCCTATGATTCACGCGTAGGCGCATAACAACAATAGTCAATGCGTAATCACTATGTCAATCATGCTTTCACATCTAGGGTCACCTAGACCCACCGCAGACCATCCGCCAGCGATACAAACGCAACTGCAACTACAAAGCCCCCGAAGCAAAAATCAACTCACTAGCCCTCACAATACCACCAAACTTAACAGTTAATCATCAGTTGCACCTTCAAATACTAAAACCTCACTTAACTCTACACGATCTGAAATGCAGCCAACTCCGCTAGAAATGTAGCACCCTCCCCCTAAAACCCTATATACATAGTAGCAATCACCAGACACAAATTTACCCTTGGAGATGCTTAACAATGGTTCCATCAACCAAGACCCGCTTTTATTAAAGTATCCCGGACTGACTAATTGTACCTCTTCAACTTTTACAAACTCAGCCCGAGACAAAACCAAGCCTTCAAGACTAAAAACGTCAGACAGCATCAGCATATCTCGATATTTGCCGTCTTCAGTTATTTTAGCCAACGTCACATAGAACCAGGGCTGATGAAGTCCATGTTCAATAAATCGCCACAGGTGACAATGTGATCCGAAAGCCTCGCCAATCTGAATTTCAGCATCTGCGTAGGTACGAAACATAACATCACTCCATTTTATACTCTATCGAGTATAGCACTTTCATTCCTGTGAAGGCCTTATCGTTCCTTTTGCGAGTAATGCACATTGGAACTGAAATACGCATTTGGGCAGGCTCTGCGAGAGCTCAGAATGAGCAAGGATCTGTCGCAGGAAAGCATAGGTGCAAGTCAGAGCTACGTGAGCGACGTTGAGCGCGGCCTGAAAACCCCCTCTATCGAGAAGCTGGATGAATTCGCCTCGACCATTGGCATTCATCCCGTGACGATTCTTGCAAAAAGCTACCTTGTTAAAGATAGATCCCTGTCTGCGGAAGACCTGATGGCACTGGTGCGCAAAGAGCTCGGCATGTGATAGGTGCCCCGCACAAAGATAGAAAACGCAGCGCTCACGCCGTCATCTCTCAATATAGGGTAATGGCGCATCAAGCTTGTCTTTCGACAAACCATGCTTATACGCATTGTATTGCCATCGGATAAACTGCTCGAGCAATCTTGAGCTCTCAGCGCGAAGTCGATCATTTTCATTTTCGAGACGCTTGATTCGTTGCTCGGCAATACTCAAGCTTGCTGGCCTTTTCCCAGCAACAAAGCCTGTTTTTTGCTTCTCTTTTTTATGCGAGAACGCCGTTTTAACCTGGCCATGCGAGCTGAGTGTCTGTCGAGTCGGTCGCCCACCAATGAGAGGTGCGACGGCATCGCACAGCGCGTCCCAACTCAACTTCCCTTCCCACACATCGATGATATTGACCAGGATT
This sequence comes from Pseudomonas sp. Irchel 3F6, assembly GCF_900187595.1. NCBI lineage: Bacteria > Pseudomonadati > Pseudomonadota > Gammaproteobacteria > Pseudomonadales > Pseudomonadaceae > Pseudomonas > Pseudomonas sp. Irchel 3F6. The sequence goes on from NZ_FYDP01000007.1 coordinate 305,210, forward strand.
TCGATGTCCCTGCGGGTCAAATGCCTAGCCATCATTCCTCCTAAGCAGCGCTCGCATATCATCAAGCGAAGGCAGTCCTGACGTGACTGTCGGAACGTTACCTGAGGTCTTAGATCGGGCATCCAGTTCACGCTTAAGCGGGCTGAACTCCTGATCATCGCTCAAGCAAATCACTGATCCTATCGGCGTTTCCAGCGATTCGAGTATCTCGATGAGCTGAGTGACCCGCTCCAAGGTTTTATGTTGATGTTGACTCCATCGATCTGCGCCGTACAAGCCGTCCTCACTTGCCCCTCGCGCCTTTTCTAGCTGCTGGAAAATTCCATCGCGTTGCTGCTTCAAGCGCTCTAATCTTTCATCGTCTCCCTTGATACAAACCTGTTCGGTGCAGTTCAAGCAATCGCGGTGCTTCTGGCATGGCAACATGGAGAAGTCATGGACGCAGAACCCATACTCGGTTACGTGAGCAATCCCGTCACCTATGGCATTCAGGTCAGTAAGCGTCACCGGCGTGTTCGCTTTAATTTTAGCGAGAACGCCCCCTACTCCAGCCTGCCTAGCCAGATCAACATACTCATCGTCACTCATGTGATTGTAGGTAGCGTTTTGATGGATATTCGCGCGACCAGACCACTTGGCGAGATCTAGCTGACCGAGGTCTCCCCTCTGAGCAATCGTGTTCAAAAAGTGTCGCAACTGATGCGAAGTCATGGAAATTTCGTTGCCATCCGGATTGGCGTAGCCATGGCGACGCCAGATATTGCTCTCTTGTCCTGGAATGTAATTCAGGTCGGTCGTGAATGTGCTTTTACCCGGCGACCAAAGCAGTAAAGGACTGGTCACACGATCGAGGTGAAACTGGTGACGGCGGAAGCAGCAAAGTGCTTGCGAATACCTGATATGCCGCTCCTTGTTCTTCCAAGGCCAGTCTTCCGGTAGCTTGCTATGAGCAAATGTGTTCAGGAATGCCAAGGTCAACCGTTCTCCCTTCGCCTTGAGCTCCTGATAAGGCTTGTAACCTTTGAAATAAGGATCGACATTCAGATGCTGTAGGGATAAACCGAGCGCCATGGCAGCCTGTTCATCCGATAGCGGCTCCAGCTCGCCAACATTTGGGCAACCAACATGCCGATAAAACTTATCGGGATGTGTTTCATACCAGGCAGCTAACCTTCGGCCGTCTTCAGACATCTCAGCCAGACGACGCACAGCTTCGACTGCTATATCCTTTGTGACGGTCGAAACCCACTTGATATCAGCGCCATAACCTTTACCAGCGTAGAAGCGCAGACCAAGGCGCTCGACACCTTTGCTGTCGACCTCTATGTGCAAGCAGTTAAGCGGTAAATCTTGAACTTCGCTAATACGTGATGGAGCGCACATCAATAAGGCGAATATCGAAGTCGTGAAGCGATCTCGAGGAGCCTGAAGGTCGTTTGCGAACATCTCACCCATATACTCGAGCAAGTGCTGCTCGGGCATTTTTTCAGCTCGTTTCTTTTTCCCCTCAACATCTGTTCTGTCTATTTCCTTTGGCTTAGAGATCGGATTTTTCCATTTAATTGGCCACGAAATAATTTTACTTTCGTTTAGAAAATTTACGAGGTGAACTAAGCTACTGCCCGCTTGATATGCCGTCGACTTGTATTCTCGGGCAACCTCGGCGGCCACATCCATAACTTGAATGTCTGTTAACGTGATATCCGCTCGCCCTTTGACTTGCAAAAGCGCCTTCTCGATACAACGAATAGCTTTAAACTCATATTTAAGTTTGTTAGGTTTATGCCCCTGCTGGTACCGCACATAAGCCTTGGCAAAAGGAACAATTTCGGAATTTAGTAGCTGGCTTTCAGTAAATCCTCGGGCCGGTGCCCCTATAACGGTGAAATTACCCACCCCTGGCCAGCTGTCGCGCTCCCACTCGAGATCAGCGCCGAATACTGTAAGCCTGTCACGACACATCTCAATAAAATCACTGAGATTATTTTTGGCATCGATTACATGCTTCGGTTTGAACAGGAGAATTTCAGCCACGAGTGACCTCCTTTTTCATCGAAATACAGCGGCTAACCACATCGCTTACAGCAAGAATCAATCGGTCGTTTACGGAAGCGATTTTCCTGTTTTCCGTCCGCTCCATGACCTTGTCGCGCTCATTGATCAAGCCCTCCAGGACAGCTTCATGTGGACCGTCCAACCACGGCTGGAAGTGACTGCAGGTGTAACAAGCAATGGGGGCAAGGGCGCCGCAAAAACCATAGCTACCGCAGGTGCCAAGGTTTACAGCACCATTGGAAATTCTGCTGTTTGGGTCATCTCCGCGCTTCGCGTCTCTCTCAGACACGACAAGCACGCCTTGAAACGCTTGGGCGATGGGCGCCAGTTGTAACGCAACCGCTTTATCAATTCGTTCGACAATCTCAGGAATGTTCCGGACGTACACACCAGCATTCTGAATATCGGAATGATCGAGTGCTTCAGCAATGACAAACTCACCCTTCCCTTCACGAGCGAGGTTAGTCCCGAGGGTGTAACGGAAACGAATCGGATTCAGGTGAACGGGAAAACCTGTTCGCTCGCTAATAACCGCTATCGTTTTCTCAACCCGGTCCATGGCGGTCTTTACAAAATGGGATGGTGCATGCAAACGATCTCCTTTGAGCTGATCCCTTAGCTCAGCGAGAGTGCCAACATTCTTCATAACCGGAAATAGCGGAAGCTCAGGGATCAACTCAAAAGGAAAGCCCTCCCCGAATCTATCCGAGAATGCTGTACTAACCACAAATGCCTGCTGCTTCAAAAGTAGCCACAAGTCTTCGACTATTGAGAATTTACTGAACTCCGTGCGCCAAGACTGACTCCGCTGCTTAGCTCGTGGAAAGTTTATATAGTATTTTTCGCCGTTTTGGTGAGAGTGTGAAAGCAAGTCTTTCAGCTTCAACGCGGTAATTTGCACTCTTCGGCGCCCGGTCATAGCCAAGGTCATTGCGTAACATGTATCAGTGAGAGATAGGACACTCTCGCTGTAGGCGGCCACAACAGCCGCAATGACACTCTCCATTTCGATATCAGTTAGTGGACCACTGTCCGGGCACATAGATTGCACCGCATATCCCTTCTCATTCCCCTTAAACGTCCAATTATTCAGCAAAACCAATGAGTCATTAGGAATACCTGAATATCCAAGATCAGCCCACTTCTTGATAAACCCTCGTAAACTGCCCAAATACCATTCTGTTTTCACATCCAACGTGGAACGATAGGAAATTAAAGACTCACTGCCGAACGGTGCATGGGTAATCGTAGACTCTAGATAGTGCTTACAACGAGAGTAGATATTAACCGCATGAGATGCAGACCCCGTCTTGGCATAGAAAGCGAGCACGTGACGGAAGGACAGGTACAAATTGGTGGGAAGCATATCTGCTAATAACGATACGGGAATGACAATATCTTTATTCAACCTCCAACGCTTATCGACAAACCGAACATGATATCCATCACGAGAGTAAAACTCTTCGGTAGCATTCACCTGCGTCGCAAGCTTGTTCATTCAGTCGCTCCACTTTTGACGTTACTGAAATGCTTACTTTGGAGTTCAAGCACAGCCTTATTGGCCTGCTCCCTTATACGCCTTCGATTGTAGGTGGCAGCTGTCCCAGAGGTCTCGCTCCAGCCCATGAGGTATGAGCGAATCTTTTCTTCTCGCTCAGGCGTCACACCCTGAATCTCGCAGGTTTTCGAGAATGAATAGTTCCAATGATGCCGTAGCGAATGAGCGTGAATACCGCTATAGCCTTCGAGAATATGCTTCAGCTGCCCCATGAATTTACCAAACCCAGCGTTCGATAACGGTAGCCCCTGCGAACTTCCCGATTTATGCGTTACGAAGAGATAACCGTGCTTCTTGGCGCCAGGCACCTTATTCCTGTGACTGAGTACATAGCTATAAATCTGATCTGCAAGTTCAGGTATCAACGGGATGACCCGCTCCCGAGTCTTTGCGACTGGCTGATAGGCCCTCGCATCCTCCTTTGAGTCGGGGCGCCTGACCACCTTCATCGTGTTCATTCCAAAGTCGAGGTCTTCAACTTTGAGATTTAACAGCTCGCCACGACGTAACCCGGTGATACGGAGAATGGAGAACATCAACGCGTTACGTACCTGGACGGCATATTCTCGTACCGGGTTGTTTTCTGCCCCAGGCCTCAACGTAATTTCGAGCCTATCAAGCGCCGAGTCATCCAGATATTTGTCTTCTCGACTAATGTTGGATTTATTCGACGTCTTCGGTCGGTTGGACTTGATCTGCGACACCATTCGCCCGACACCATCACGACTCGAAGTAGAGGACGATAGATTTTGGTCTGCGAGAAAACCCAGATAGTCTGCAATCACCGACATCCGTGCGTACTGATTGCCTTTACTTACGGTTCGCACCCTGCGGGAAATTGAAACGACACTCCCCCCATCCTCATCGGCCAAGGGCTTCTGCATGAAATCACGCAGCGAATGGATTTCGTGACTCAGCAGCAGCTCACCACACGAAAAACGCGATTCGACATCAATGCTGTAATAGTTCTGCCACGCGTAGAGGGCTTTGAGAGCATTGAGCGCATTTTGGATTGTATTTACCGCTAGTGAGCGCCCGCGCAAGTGCACGGTGACGTACAGCGCGGGATAGAACAGAGGCATCCCATCCTCGTCGACGAGGACAATGAAACGCTCTCCATCTGTAGATTTAATTCTCCTTAAGGACAGCCCCATACCAGCCTCCTATTCTTTACGTTTTTACAGGGTAGTACCTCAGAGAAATTTGCTGAGAATATTTTTAACACCTACAAAAACGCGAAACCCCCGCATCGCGGGGGTCTCAGGTCCAAACCTTACAGAATAGTCTTAGGTAGGAATTAGAACGGAATATCGTCATCGAAGCTGTCGAAATCCGGAGCCGGTTGCGGTGCGGCCTGCTGCGGTGCTTGCGGAGCCGAACGCTGCTGTGGAGCCGACTGCTGCGGGCGCGGTGCCTGCTGACGTGGCGCCTGCTGCTGGTAGTTGTTGCCGCCGCCTTGCTGGTCGCCCTGTTGTGGACGGCCGCCGAGCAGTTGCATGGTGCCTTGCATGTCGACCACGATTTCAGTGGTGTAACGCTTGATGCCGTCCTTTTCCCACTCGCGGGTCTGCAGCTTGCCTTCGATGTAGACCTGCGAACCCTTGCGCAGGTATTCACCGGCGATCTCGGCAACCTTGCCGAACATCGATACGCGGTGCCATTCGGTTTTCTCGACCTTCTGACCGGTCTGCTTGTCGGTCCATTGTTCGCTGGTGGCCAGACTCAGGTTGGTCACGGCATTACCGTTAGGCAGGTAGCGAACTTCGGGATCCTGGCCGCAAGTGCCGACCAATATGACTTTGTTAACCCCACGGGCCATAACGTTCTCCTAAGCGTCGCACGCAGCCCCGGCCGGGTTGTTGACCAGGCGTTCGAGGGTGGTGCGATCCACTAATTCTTTGTCCAGTTTGATGTAAACAGCCGCCTCTTCGGCGACTATCACTGCATCTGTTACCCCTACCAGGGCCTTGAGGCGCTCGACCAGACCCGCTTCGCGGATCGCTTCGGGCGACAACGGCAAGCGCAGGCTCGTCACGTAGGGAGGTTCGCGCATGGTAACAGCAAAGGCCAGCCAAAGTGCAGCCAGCGCGGCGCATCCGAGGAACACAACCGACAGACCGCCATGCTGGAACAACCAGCCGCCGAGTATCCCGCCGAGTGCAGAACCGAGGAACTGGCTGGTGGAGTACACGCCCATGGCCGTGCCCTTGCCGCCTGCCGGTGAAACCTTGCTGATCAGCGACGGCAACGATGCCTCGAGCAGATTGAACGCGGTGAAAAACACCACCGTACCGATCACCAGAGCACGCAGGCTGTCGCCGAACTGCCAGAAGAATAGTTCAGTCAGCATCAATGTCATGACGGCGCCGAGCAAAACTCGTTTCATTTTGCGTTTCTTCTCGCCGTAGATAATGAACGGGATCATGGCGAAGAACGAAATCAGCAGCGCGGTGAGGTAGACCCACCAGTGCTGTTCCTTGGGCAAACCGGCTTTTTCCACCAGTGCCAGCGGCAAGGCGACGAAGCTCGACATCAACATGGCATGTAACACAAAGATGCCCAGATCCAGGCGCAGCAGGTCCGGGTGCTTGAGCGTCGGCATCAGTGCCTGCCGGGCGACGCCGGACTCACGGTGCTGCAACGGCCCGGTGGATTGCGGCACCATGAACATGATGATCAGGATGCCGACCAGCGCCATGGCGCCAGTGGCGAGGAACAGCCCGGACAGCCCGAACGCACTGGTCAGTAACGGCCCGACCACCATGGCCACGGCGAACGACAGGCCGATGGTCATGCCGATCATCGCCATGGCTTTGGTGCGATGCTGCTCGCGGGTCAGGTCGGAAAGCAGCGCCATCACCGCTGCGGAAATCGCCCCGGCGCCCTGCAGGATTCGCCCGGCGATCACGCCCCAGATCGAATCGGCCTGGGAAGCCAGAACACTGCCGAGAGCGAAGACGATCAGGCCGAGGTAGATCACCGGCCGGCGACCGATGCGGTCGGAAATGATCCCGAACGGAATCTGGAAAATTGCCTGGGTCAGACCGTAAGCGCCAATCGCCAGTCCGATCAGGGCCGGGGTCGCTCCCGCCAGATCCATGCCATAGGTCGCCAGCACCGGCAACACCATGAACATGCCAAGCATACGGAAGGCGAACACCAGGGCCAGACCGCTCGCCGCGCGGGTCTCGCTGCCACTCATGCGTTCGCTGTGGGGATCGTGCATGGAAAAACCTCGTGTGAACCGGCGGCGATTCTACCAGTCCCATCGGAAGACGGGGTATATCGCGACGCTATGACGCGTATAGATGAAACTCTCTTCATGAACGGCAAAACGCCCTTCGTTTGATAGTGTGCATCCATCCAGTATTTGCCCGTATACTCCTACGTTTTCGACGCCCGCCAAGCGAGGCCACTTTGGACAAGATCCTGATACGTGGGGCCCGTACCCACAACCTGAAGAACATCGACCTGACCCTGCCACGGGACAAACTGATCGTCATCACCGGCCTGTCCGGATCCGGCAAGTCGTCCCTGGCGTTCGACACGCTGTATGCCGAAGGTCAGCGCCGCTATGTCGAATCGCTGTCGGCCTACGCCCGGCAGTTCCTGTCGATGATGGAAAAACCCGACGTCGACACCATCGAAGGCCTGTCGCCGGCGATCTCCATCGAACAGAAGTCGACCTCGCACAACCCGCGTTCGACGGTCGGCACCATCACCGAAATCTACGACTACCTGCGCTTGCTCTATGCCCGCGTGGGCACGCCGCGCTGCCCGGATCACGACATTCCGCTGGAGGCGCAGACCGTCAGCCAGATGGTCGATCTGGTGCTGGCGCAGCCGGAAGGCAGCAAACTGATGTTGCTGGCACCGGTGATCCGCGAACGCAAAGGCGAACACCTGTCGGTCTTCGAAGAATTGCGTGCGCAGGGTTTCGTCCGCGCTCGGGTCAACGGACGGATTTGCGAGCTCGACGAGCTGCCGAAGCTGGATAAACAGAAGAAGCATTCGATCGATGTGATCGTTGACCGCTTCAAGGTCCGCGCCGATCTGCAGCAACGTCTGGCCGAGTCTTTCGAGACTGCGCTGAAACTCGCCGACGGCATTGCCCTGGTCGCGCCGATGGACGACGAGCCCGGCGAAGAAATGATCTTCTCCGCACGCTTCGCCTGCCCGATCTGCGGCCATGCGATCAGCGAGCTGGAACCCAAGCTGTTTTCCTTCAACAACCCGGCCGGCGCCTGCCCGACCTGTGATGGCCTGGGTGTGAAGCAGTTCTTCGACATCAAGCGTCTGGTCAATGGCGAGCTGACCCTGGCCGAGGGCGCGATCCGTGGCTGGGACCGGCGCAACGTCTATTACTTCCAGATGCTTGGCTCGCTCGCCTCGCACTACAAATTCAGTCTGGACAAGCCCTTCAACGAGCTGAGCGCCGAGCAGCAGAAGTTCATCCTGCATGGCAGCGGCTCGCAGAACGTCGACTTCAAATACCTGAACGACCGTGGCGACATCGTCAAACGCTCGCACCCGTTCGAAGGCATCGTGCCGAATCTTGAGCGCCGCTATCGCGAAACCGAATCGGCGAGCGTGCGCGAAGAGCTGGCCAAGTTCCTCAGCCATCAGGCCTGCCCGGATTGCCGTGGCACGCGTCTGCGCCGCGAAGCCCGGCACGTCTGGGTCGGCGAGAAAACCCTGCCGGCAGTGACCAATCTGCCGATCGGCGATGCCTGTGAATACTTCGGTGCGCTGAAGATGACAGGGCGACGCGGCGAGATCGCCGACAAGATCCTCAAGGAAATCCGCGAGCGTCTGCAATTTCTGGTCAACGTCGGCCTCGACTATCTGTCGCTGGATCGCAGTGCCGACACATTGTCCGGTGGCGAGGCGCAACGGATTCGTCTGGCAAGCCAGATTGGCGCGGGCCTGGTCGGCGTTCTGTATATCCTCGATGAACCATCCATTGGCTTGCATCAGCGCGACAACGACCGGCTGCTCGGTACGCTCAAGCATTTGCGCGATATCGGCAACACGGTAATCGTGGTCGAGCATGATGAAGACGCGATTCGTCTGGCTGACTATGTCGTCGATATCGGCCCGGGCGCCGGTGTGCACGGCGGGCAGATCGTTGCCGAGGGCACGCCGGACGAAGTCATGGCACACCCTGATTCGCTGACCGGCAAATACCTGTCCGGCCGGGTGAAGATCGAAGTGCCGGCCAAACGCACCCCACGCAACAAGAAGCTCAACCTGTCGCTCAAGGGTGCGCGCGGCAACAATCTGCGCAATGTCGATCTGGACATCCCGATCGGCTTGCTGACTTGCGTGACTGGCGTATCCGGTTCGGGCAAATCGACACTGATCAACAACACGCTGTTCCCGCTGAGCGCCACGGCGCTCAATGGTGCGACCACGCTGGAAGCGGCTGCGCATGACAGCATCAAAGGTCTGGAACATCTCGACAAAGTCGTCGACATCGACCAGAGCCCGATCGGTCGTACGCCGCGCTCCAACCCCGCGACCTATACCGGGCTGTTCACGCCGATCCGCGAACTGTTTGCCGGCGTGCCCGAGTCGCGCTCCCGGGGTTACGGCCCGGGGCGTTTCTCGTTCAACGTCAAGGGCGGTCGCTGCGAAGCGTGCCAGGGCGACGGCCTGATCAAGGTGGAAATGCACTTTCTGCCGGACATCTACGTGCCCTGCGATGTGTGCAAGAGCAAGCGCTACAACCGCGAAACCCTTGAAATCAAGTACAAGGGCAAGAGCATCCACGAGACCCTCGAAATGACCATCGAGGAAGCTCGGGAGTTCTTCGATGCAGTGCCGGCACTGGCGCGCAAGCTGCAAACGCTGATGGATGTCGGCCTGTCCTACATCAAGCTCGGGCAGTCGGCGACGACCCTGTCCGGCGGTGAAGCACAGCGGGTCAAGTTGTCGCGCGAGCTGTCCAAACGCGATACCGGCAAGACCCTGTACATCCTCGACGAGCCAACCACCGGTCTGCACTTCGCCGATATCCAGCAGTTACTCGATGTTCTGCATCGTCTGCGCGATCACGGCAACACTGTGGTGGTGATCGAGCACAACCTCGATGTGATCAAGACCGCTGACTGGCTGGTGGACCTAGGTCCTGAAGGCGGTTCCAAGGGCGGGCAGATCATTGCCACCGGTACGCCGGAGGAAGTCGCCGAGATGAAGCAATCTCACACCGCCCATTACCTCAAGCCACTGCTGATCCGCGATCGGGCTTAACTGCCAGGCATGAAAAAGCCCCTGTCACCGTTGAGGTGCCAGGGGCTTTTTTGTAGCTGGTGCAATCAGGACGCGTGGGATTGCAGGTAGTTCTCGAGACCGATCAGCTTGATCAGGCCCAACTGCTTTTCCAGCCAGTAGGTGTGATCTTCTTCGGTGTCGTTGAGCTGAACCCGCAGAATTTCGCGACTGACGTAGTCCTTGTGTTGCTCGCAAAGTTCGATGCCTTTGCACAGCGCAGCGCGGACTTTGTATTCGAGGCGCAGATCAGCTTCGAGCATCGTAGGCACCGTGGTGCCGACGTCCAGATCATCCGGACGCATGCGCGGCGTGCCTTCGAGCATCAGAATCCGCCGCATCAATGCATCGGCGTGGCCGGCCTCTTCTTCCATCTCGTGGTTGATGCGCTCGTAGAGCTTGGTAAACCCCCAGTCCTCATACATCCGCGAATGAACGAAATATTGGTCACGCGCGGCCAGTTCGCCGGTCAGCAACGTATTGAGGTAATCGATTACATCTGGGTGGCCTTGCATCGCCCTACATCTCCCTTCCTGAAAGTCTGTAGTTTGAACCAACCTGACTGGAAGGTCACTCACCGCGCGCAATAAAAGCGAAGATATTCTGAGAAAAGCAGGCCAAATAACGCAAAAACCGCCCAAATGAGGGCGGTTCTGCTTCTCGTTTAGACTTCGTTAAGCTGTAGGCTAAGCAGCTTTGCGATTGCTTCTCCATACGCTGGATCGGCTTTGTAGAAATGCTGCAACTGGCGATCGACGACGTCGCTGGAAACACCCGCCATTGCGCCGGCAATGTTGCTGACCAGCAGCGCTTTTTGCTCTTCGCTCATCAAGCGGAACAAGGCACCGGCATGGCTGTAGTAGTCGGTGTCTTCGCGGTGATCATAGCGATCAGCGGCACCGCTCAAGGCCAGCGCTGGCTCAGCGTAATGTGGCGCTTGTTTCGGCGACTCAACGTAGCTGTTCGGTTCATAGTTCGGCGCCGCGCCGCCATTGCTGCCGAACGCCATGGAGCCGTCACGCTGATAAGTATTCACCGGGCTGCGCGGAGCGTTCACCGGCAATTGCTGGTGGTTGGTGCCCACACGGTAGCGGTGCGCGTCAGCGTAGGCGAATACGCGACCCTGCAGCATACGGTCCGGCGACAGACCCACGCCTGGCACCATGTTGCTCGGGCCAAACGCAGCCTGTTCAACTTCAGCGAAGTAGTTCAGCGGGTTGCGGTTCAACTCCAGCTCACCAACTTCGATCAACGGAAACTCCTTCTGCGACCAGGTCTTGGTCACGTCGAATGGGTTCTCGTAATGAGCCGCCGCTTGCGCTTCGGTCATGATCTGAATGCACACGCGCCATTTCGGGAATTCACCGCGCTCGATGGCCTCGAACAGGTCACGCTGCGCATAGTCCGGGTCGGTACCGGCCAAACGGGCGGCCTCGGCTGGTGCCAGGTTCTTGATGCCTTGCTGAGTCTTATAGTGCCACTTCACCCAGTGACGCTCGCCCTTGGCGTTGATCAGGCTGTAAGTGTGACTGCCGAAGCCATGCATATGGCGATAGCCGTCAGGGATGCCACGATCAGAAAACAGGATAGTGACCTGGTGCAGCGCCTCAGGCGAATGCGACCAGAAATCCCACATCATCTGCGCGCTTTTCAAGTTGCTTTGCGGCAGACGCTTTTGCGTGTGGATAAAGTCCGGAAACTTCAGCGGATCACGGATGAAGAACACTGGCGTGTTGTTGCCAACGATGTCCCAGTTGCCTTCCTCGGTGTAGAACTTCAAGGCGAAGCCGCGCGGATCGCGCTCAGTGTCGGCCGAACCACGCTCGCCACCTACGGTAGAAAAGCGCAGAAAGGTTGGCGTTTGCTTGCCTACCGATTCAAACAGCTTGGCACTGGTGTATTCCGTGATGTCACGGGTGACGGTGAACGTACCGTAAGCGCCCGAACCTTTAGCGTGGACACGGCGCTCTGGAATGTTTTCACGGTTGAAGTGCGCGAGTTTTTCGATGAGATGGAAATCGTCGAGAAGCAGCGGACCGCGTGGGCCGGCGGAACGGGAATTCTGGTTATCAGCGACTGGCGCGCCACTGGCGGTTGTAAGCGTCTTGGTCTGGCTCATGCGGTCTTCTTCCTCTGTCAGTCTTGAACTGCCGGCTAATGGGCTTGGAGGGAAGTATTGATCATCGACGTTACAGCTACAAATTCATTAACCTGCAAGCATCGATAGATAATTACTAATTATGTTTTCCCGGCACATAGTGGCAGTTCAACCATGTCAGAAACTTGTATGGACGGCGCATTTCTTACAGACACAAAAAACCGGGCACTAGGCCCGGTTCTTTGTTTCAGACTGACGTCTTACTCGGCGGATACAGCTTCGCCAGCAGTAGCACGATCAACCAACTCGACGTACGCCATAGGCGCGTTGTCGCCAGCGCGGAAACCGCACTTGAGGATGCGCAGGTAGCCACCCTCACGGGTAGCGTAACGCTTGCCCAGGTCGTTGAAGAGCTTACCAACGATAGCTTTCGAACGAGTACGGTCGAAAGCCAGACGGCGGTTAGCCAGGCTGTCTGTCTTGGCCAGAGTGATCAGCGGCTCGGCAACGCGGCGCAGTTCTTTGGCTTTTGGCAGAGTAGTTTTGATCAGCTCGTGCTCGAACAGCGACACCGCCATGTTTTGGAACATGGCCTTGCGGTGCGAGCTGGTGCGGCTCAGGTGACGACCACTTTTACGATGACGCATGGTTCATTCCTTACCAAACACTACGTTCGGTGATTACGACGATCAGGCAGTCGCCTTGTCGTCCTTCTTAAGACTTGCAGGCGGCCAGTTGTCGAGGCGCATGCCGAGGGACAGACCGCGGGAGGCCAGAACGTCCTTGATTTCAGTCAAGGATTTCTTGCCCAGGTTCGGAGTCTTCAACAGCTCTACTTCGGTACGCTGAATCAGGTCGCCGATGTAGTAGATGTTTTCCGCCTTAAGGCAGTTAGCCGAACGTACAGTCAGTTCCAGATCGTCAACCGGGCGAAGCAGGATCGGATCGATCTCGTCTTCCTGCTCGACAACCAGCGGCTCACTTTCACCTTTGAGGTCGACGAACGCAGCCAGCTGCTGTTGCAGGATGGTTGCAGCGCGACGGATAGCCTCTTCAGGATCCAGGGTACCGTTGGTTTCCAGATCAATAACCAGCTTGTCCAGGTTGGTACGCTGTTCGACACGGGCGTTTTCCACCACGTAAGCGATACGGCGAACCGGGCTGAACGAAGAGTCGAGCTGCAAGCGACCGATGCTGCGGCTTTCGTCTTCATCGCTCTGACGCGAGTCGGCTGGTTCATAACCACGACCACGAGCTACGGTGAGCTTCATGTTCAGGGCGCCGTTAGACGCCAGGTTAGCGATTACGTGATCGGGATTAACGATCTCGACATCATGATCCAGCTGAATATCGGCAGCGGTAACCACCCCCGAACCCTTCTTCGACAAGGTCAGCGTAACTTCGTCACGACCGTGCAGCTTGATGGCCAGACCTTTAAGGTTCAACAGGATTTCAATTACGTCTTCCTGTACACCTTCGATGGCGCTGTACTCGTGGAGCACACCGTCAATCTCGGCCTCGACTACTGCGCAGCCGGGCATTGAGGACAACAGGATGCGGCGCAGCGCGTTGCCCAGGGTGTGGCCAAAACCACGCTCGAGAGGCTCGAGAGTGATCTTGGCGCGGGTTGGACTGACAACCTGCACATCAATGTGGCGGGGTGTCAGGAACTCATTTACCGAAATCTGCATGGATGCACCTATTTTCTAGCCCTTACTTGGAGTAGAGCTCGACAATCAGGCTTTCGTTGATGTCGGCGGACAGATCACTGCGAGCAGGAACGTTCTTGAAAACGCCCGACTTCTTCTCAGTGTCTACTTCTACCCATTCTACGCGGCCACGTTGGGCACACAGATCGAGAGCTTGGACAATGCGAAGCTGGTTTTTTGCTTTCTCGCGAACTGCAACCACGTCACCAGCACGAACCTGATACGACGGAACGTTTACGGTCTGACCGTTAACGCTGATCGACTTGTGCGATACCAGTTGACGGGATTCGGCACGAGTCGAACCAAAGCCCATACGGTATACAACGTTGTCCAGACGGCATTCGAGCAGTTGCAGCAGGTTTTCACCGGTTGCACCTTTCTTGCCAGCAGCTTCTTTGTAGTAGCCGCTGAACTGACGCTCGAGAACGCCGTAGATACGACGGACCTTCTGCTTTTCACGCAGTTGGGTGCCGTAGTCGGACTGGCGACCGCGGCGCTGGCCGTGGATACCAGGTGCTGCTTCAATGTTGCACTTCGATTCGATCGCGCGCACGCCGCTCTTCAGGAAGAGATCGGTGCCTTCGCGACGAGCGAGTTTGCATTTTGGACCAATGTAACGAGCCATTCTTTACAATCTCCTGGATTACACGCGGCGCTTCTTCGGCGGACGGCACCCGTTGTGCGGGATTGGCGTCACGTCGGTGATGCTGGCGATCTTGTAGCCACAGCCGTTCAAAGCGCGGACTGCGGATTCACGACCTGGACCTGGACCCTTGACGTTGACGTCGAGGTTTTTCAGGCCGTATTCCAGCGCAGCTTGACCAGCACGTTCAGCAGCTACTTGAGCAGCGAACGGGGTGGACTTGCGGGAACCGCGGAAACCCGAACCACCGGAGGTAGCCCAGGAAAGAGCGTTACCTTGACGGTCGGTAATGGTCACGATGGTGTTGTTAAAAGATGCATGGATGTGGGCGATCCCATCAACCACTGTCTTTTTAACTTTTTTACGAGGACGAGCAGCAGGTTTTGCCATGATTAAATTCCTGTCGATTCGCTGGGGCGATTACTTGCGGATCGGCTTACGCGGACCTTTACGGGTACGCGCGTTGGTCTTGGTACGCTGACCGCGTACTGGCAGACCACGACGATGACGCAGACCGCGATAGCAACCGAGGTCCATCAAGCGCTTGATTTTCATGTTGATTTCGCGACGCAGGTCACCTTCAGTGGTGAACTTCGCCACTTCGCCACGCAGCTGTTCAATTTGCTCGTCGCTCAGATCTTTGATCTTTGCTGCTGGGTTTACCCCAGTCACTGCACAGATCTTCTGCGCAGTAGTGCGACCAACACCATAGATGTAGGTCAGCGAGATAACAGTATGCTTGTTATCTGGAATGTTAACGCCTGCAATACGGGCCATTCAGTGGGACTCCAATTGACAGCTACCTACGCCCCGGAAGCCAAGAAATAGGGCGCGAGATAATATCGCTGTAATAACAAATAATCAACCCGGTAGCGCACTAGCTACCGGGCTTGAAGCACAATCACACTCAGCCTTGGCGCTGTTTGTGACGCGGTTCCGCGCTGCAAATTACTCGAACAACACCTTCGCGGCGAATAATCTTGCAGTTACGGCACAGCTTTTTCACCGATGCACGAACTTTCATCACCAACTCCTCGAACCTTATGGGTACTCAGCGCAACATGCCGCTGCCGTAACCCTTCAGGTTGGCTTTCTTCATCAGGGATTCGTACTGGTGCGAAACGAGGTGCGATTGTACTTGGGACATGAAGTCCATCACAACCACGACCACGATCAGCAACGAGGTCCCGCCAAGGTAGAACGGAACGTTTGCTGCAACCACCAGGAATTGGGGCAACAGGCACACGGCCGTCATGTAAAGAGCACCGAACAGGGTCAAGCGGGTCAGAACGCCATCAATATAGCGCGCAGACTGCTCACCTGGACGAATGCCCGGAATAAAGGCACCGGACTTCTTCAGGTTTTCCGCTACGTCTTTCGGATTGAACATCAACGCCGTATAGAAGAAGCAGAAGAAAATAATCCCTGCACTAAACAGCAGAATATTCAACGGCTGACCAGGAGCGATCGACTGCGAGATGTCCTGCAACCAGCCCATACCTTCAGACTGACCGAACCAGGCACCCAACGAAGCCGGGAACAGCAAAATGCTGCTCGCGAAAATAGCCGGAATAACACCGGCCATGTTCACCTTCAGCGGCAAGTGGCTTGTCTGCGCAGCAAAAACCTTGCGGCCCTGCTGACGCTTGGCGTAATGAACAGCGATACGACGCTGACCACGCTCAATGAACACCACGAAACCGATAATCGCTACTGCCAGCAAACCGATGGCAACCAGGGCGAAGATGTTGATATCACCCTGACGCGCAGACTCGAAAGACTGCCCGATTGCTCTCGGAAGACCGGCGACGATACCCGAAAAAATCAACATCGAGATACCGTTGCCAACACCACGCTCAGTAATCTGCTCACCCAGCCACATCATGAACATCGCACCAGCCACAAATGTGGTTACCGCGACGAAATGGAAGCCAAAGTCACCAGTGAACGCGACGCCCTGCCCCGCCAGACCAATGGACATGCCAATAGCCTGGACCAGAGCGAGAGCGACGGTGAGGTAGCGGGTGTACTGGCTAATCTTGCGACGGCCAGCTTCACCTTCCTTCTTCAACTGCTCCAGCTGCGGGCTGACGGCGGTCATCAGTTGCATGATGATCGATGCCGAAATGTACGGCATGATCCCCAGTGCAAAGATGCTCATCCGTTCCAGCGCGCCGCCGGAGAACATGTTGAACAAGCTAAGAATGGTCCCCTCATTCTGTCGAAACAGGTCTGCGAGTCGGTCCGGGTTGATACCTGGAACCGGGATGTGTGCGCCTATTCGGTAGACGATAATCGCCAGGAACAGAAAACGCAGACGAGCCCAGAGTTCAGACATACCGCCTTTGCCGAGCGCAGAGAGAGCACCTTGCTTAGCCATTTATTCCTCGAACTTGCCGCCAGCTGCTTCGATAGCCGCACGCGCACCTTTGGTGGCGCCGATTCCCTTGCCGATAGTGACAGCGCGAGTCACTTCACCGGACAGCATGATTTTCACACGCTGTACGTTGACGTTGATCACGTTGGCATCTTTCAGGGACTGCACAGTAACGATGTCGCCTTCCACTTTAGCCAGCTCGGACAAACGCACTTCTGCGCGATCCATGGCTTTCAGGGAAACGAAACCGAACTTAGGCAGACGACGATGCAGCGGCTGTTGACCGCCTTCAAAGCCTGGAGCGATGGTGCCACCGGAGCGGGAGGTCTGACCTTTGTGGCCACGGCCACCAGTCTTGCCCAAACCACTACCGATACCACGGCCCGGACGATGCTTTTCGCGACGGGAACCCGGCGCTGGACTCAGATCATTGAGTTTCATCGATTAACCCTCGACACGCAGCATGTAGTAAGCCTTGTTGATCATCCCGCGATTCTCGGGAGTATCCTGGACTTCTACAGTGTGACCGATGCGACGCAGACCCAGACCCTTAACGCACAGTTTGTGGTTAGGGATGCGGCCGGTCATGCTTTTGATCAGCGTAACTTTAACGGTAGCCATGATTACTTGATCTCCTCAACACGCAGGCCACGCTTGGCAGCGATGGACTCAGGAGACTGCATAGCCTTCAGACCCTTGAAAGTGGCGTGAACCACGTTTACCGGGTTAGTCGAGCCGTAGCACTTGGCCAGAACGTTCTGAACGCCAGCAACTTCGAGGACAGCACGCATAGCGCCGCCAGCGATGATACCGGTACCTTCAGAAGCAGGCTGCATGTACACCTTCGAAGCGCCGTGAGCGGACTTCATTGCGTACTGCAGAGTGGTGCCGTTCAGGTCAACTTGAATCATGTTACGGCGAGCAGCTTCCATTGCCTTCTGGATCGCAGCAGGCACTTCACGCGACTTGCCACGGCCGAAGCCAACACGCCCTTTACCATCACCAACCACGGTCAACGCGGTGAAAGTGAAGATACGGCCGCCTTTAACGGTTTTGGCTACGCGGTTAACTTGAACCAGCTTCTCGATGTAGCCTTCGTCGCGCTTTTGGTCGTTATTTGACATAACTTAGAACTCCAGCCCAGCTTCACGAGCAGCATCAGCCAGCGCTTTAACGCGGCCATGGTACTTGAAGCCAGAGCGGTCGAAAGCCACTTGCGATACGCCAGCGGCCTTAGCACGCGTAGCGACCAGCTGGCCAACCTTTGTGGCCGCGTCGATGTTGCCAGTGGCACCATCACGCAGTTCTTTATCCAAAGTCGAGGCACTTGCCAGGACTTTGTTGCCGTCGGCCGAGATGACCTGGGCGTAGATGTGCTGCGACGAGCGGAACACGCAGAGACGCACGACTTCGAGTTCGTGCATTTTCAGGCGTGCTTTGCGAGCGCGACGCAGTCGAGTAACTTTTTTGTCGGTCATTTGCTATGCCCTACTTCTTCTTGGCTTCTTTACGACGGACGACTTCGTCCGCGTAGCGCACACCTTTGCCTTTGTACGGCTCTGGTGGACGGAAGTCGCGGATCTCGGCGGCCACTTGACCTACCAGCTGCTTGTCGATGCCCTTGATCAGGATATCGGTCTGGCTAGGAGTCTCAGCGGTGATGCCTTCCGGCAGTTCGTAATCCACTGGGTGCGAGAAGCCAAGAGCCAGGTTCAGAACCTGACCTTTTGCTTGCGCTTTGTAACCAACACCAACCAGCTGGAGCTTGCGCTCAAAGCCTTGGCTTACGCCCTGGACCATGTTGTTTACCAACGCACGCGTGGTACCGGCCATTGCGCGAGTTTGTTGATCGCCATTGCGAGCAGCGAAACGCAGCTCACCAGCTTCTTCAACGATCTCAACGGACGAATGGATGTTCAGTTCAAGAGTGCCCTTGGCACCCTTCACCGAAAGCTGTTGGCCTGCGAATTTGACTTCGACACCGGCTGGCAGCTTAACGGGGTTCTTAGCGACGCGAGACATGCTTATCCCCCCTTAGAACACAGTGCAAAGAACTTCGCCGCCGACACCGGCAGCGCGCGCAGCACGATCAGTCATCACACCTTTGTTGGTGGAGACGATAGACACGCCAAGACCGCCACGAACTTTCGGCAGATCTTCAACGGACTTGTACTGACGCAGGCCTGGACGACTAACGCGCTTCACTTCTTCGATAACCGGACGGCCTTCGAAGTACTTCAGCGAGATGGACAGCGACGGCTTGGCGTCGGTGGTGATCTGAAAATCCGCGATGTAACCTTCGTCCTTCAGGACTTTTGCTACAGCAGCCTTCAACGTGGAAGACGGCATGCTTACGACAGACTTTTCAGCCATCTGGGCATTACGGATTCGAGTTAGCATGTCCGCTAACGGGTCCTGCATACTCATGGGCTAGACGCTCCTAATACAAAAAAATTAGCCTTGCGGCTACTACTTGTCGCCGAGAACTTCCGGGCAGAAAAACACGGGCTCAGGCGAGCCGGTCATTCTAGACACACCCCAGAAATGAATCAAGCCCCAAAAGGGGCTTGATTCAGATTCAAGGCCACCGATGGTCAGGTTCTTGCGAACCCGAACATCGAGACTTTGACAACAATTACCAGCTGGCTTTAACCAGACCTGGCACGTCACCACGCATTGCAGCTTGACGCAGCATGTTACGGCCGAGGCCGAACTTGCGGTACACGCCGTGCGGACGACCAGTCAGGCGGCAACGGTTACGCATGCGCGAAGCGCTTGCGTCACGTGGTTGCTTCTGCAGAGCTACGGTAGCTTCCCAACGCGCTTCTGGACTTGCGTTCAAATCGACGATGATAGCTTTCAGCGCTGCACGCTTGGTGGCGTACTTGGCAACGGTGAGCTGACGCTTCAGCTCACGGTTCTTCATGCTCTTCTTGGCCATTTTCCTACTCCAATCAGTTGCGGAACGGGAATTTGAAAGCACGCAGCAGAGCGCGGCCTTCATCATCGTTCTTGGCAGTGGTGGT
The DNA here is from genome assembly GCF_900187595.1 of Pseudomonas sp. Irchel 3F6. NCBI lineage: Bacteria > Pseudomonadati > Pseudomonadota > Gammaproteobacteria > Pseudomonadales > Pseudomonadaceae > Pseudomonas > Pseudomonas sp. Irchel 3F6. The sequence goes on from NZ_FYDP01000007.1 coordinate 324,946, forward strand.
CAGGGTAATGTCCAGACCGCGGAGAGCATCGATCTTGTCGTAGTCGATTTCTGGGAAGATGATCTGCTCTTTCACGCCCATGCTGTAGTTGCCGCGACCATCGAAGGACTTGGCATTCAGGCCGCGGAAGTCGCGAACCCGAGGCAGGGAGATCGACAGCAGACGATCCAGGAACTCGTACATACGCTCACGGCGCAGGGTCACTTTGACGCCGATCGGCCATCCTTCGCGGACTTTAAAGCCAGCGATGGATTTACGAGCGTAGGTCACAACGACTTTCTGGCCGGTGATCTTTTCCAGGTCAGCAACAGCGTGCTCGATGACTTTTTTGTCGCCGATCGCTTCGCCCAGACCCATGTTCAGGGTGATTTTGGTAACGCGCGGAACTTCCATCACGTTCGAAAGCTTAAGTTCTTCCTTAAGTTTCGGAGCGATTTCCTTCCGGTAAATCTCTTTTAGTCGTGCCATGGTCTTCTACCTAGCAGTGTTCAAGCATCAACCGCTTTTTGGGTCGACTTGAAGACACGAATTTTCTTACCGTCTTCTACTTTGAAACCAACGCGGTCAGCCTTGTTGGTTTCGCCGTTGAAGATGGCGACGTTGGAAGCGTGCAGTGGCGCTTCTTTCTCGACGATACCGCCCTGTACGCCCGACATCGGGTTAGGCTTGGTATGACGCTTGACCAGGTTCAGACCACCAACAACCAGACGGTTGTCAGCAAGAACCTTCAGCACCTTACCGCGCTTACCTTTGTCTTTGCCGGCGATCACGATGATCTCGTCGTCACGACGAATCTTTTGCATGTCGGATCTCCTTACAGCACTTCTGGGGCGAGCGAGACGATCTTCATGAACTTCTCAGTACGAAGTTCACGGGTCACTGGCCCAAAGATACGGGTGCCGATCGGCTCTTGCTTGTTGTTCAGAAGAACAGCAGCGTTGCCATCAAAGCGGATAATGGAGCCATCAGCACGACGTACGCCGTGACGAGTGCGGACTACAACAGCAGTCATCACTTGGCCTTTTTTCACTTTACCGCGAGGAATTGCTTCCTTCACGGTAACTTTGATGATGTCACCGATACCAGCGTAACGACGATGGGAGCCACCCAGCACCTTGATGCACATAACACGGCGAGCGCCGCTGTTATCGGCCACATCGAGCATGGATTGAGTCTGAATCATATAATTTCTCCGACCCCTAGCCCTTAGACTTCCACAGCGCGTTCGAGAACATCAACCAGCGCCCAAGACTTGGTCTTGGCCATCGGACGAGTTTCACGAATAGTGACTTTGTCGCCGATGTGGCACTGATTGGTTTCGTCGTGCGCGTGCAGCTTAGTCGAACGCTTAACGTATTTACCGTAGATCGGGTGCTTTACGCGACGCTCGATCAGAACGGTGATGGTTTTGTCCATCTTGTCGCTGACAACACGGCCAGTCAGCGTACGGACAGTTTTTTCGGCTTCAGCCATGATCACTTACCTGCCTGCTGGTTGAGCACAGTCTTCACGCGAGCGATGTCACGCTTAACTTGCGAGAGCAGATGAGACTGCCCCAACTGGCCAGTTGCTTTCTGCATGCGCAGATTGAACTGGTCGCGCAGCAAGCCGAGCAGTTGCTCGTTCAGCTGCTGTGCGGATTTTTCACGAAGTTCATTCGCTTTCATCACATCACCGTCCGTTTAACAAAGGAGGTGGCGAGCGGCAGCTTTGCAGCAGCCAGGGCGAAAGCCTCACGCGCCAGCTCTTCAGAAACACCCTCGATTTCATACAGGACTTTGCCTGGCTGAATCTGGGCAACCCAGTACTCCACGTTACCCTTACCTTTACCCATACGAACCTCGAGAGGCTTCTTGGAAATCGGCTTGTCCGGGAATACACGGATCCAGATCTTGCCGCCACGTTTTACGTGACGGGTCAGAGCACGACGCGCTGACTCGATCTGACGAGCGGTGAGACGACCACGAGCAACAGACTTCAGCGCGAACTCGCCGAAGCTGACTTTGCTACCGCGCAGTGCCAGACCACGGTTGTGGCCGGTCATCTGCTTGCGGAACTTCGTACGCTTTGGTTGCAACATTTGGCGTACCCCTTACTTAGCAGCTTTTTTACGAGGCGCTGGTGCTTGTGGTTTCAGTTCTTCTTGGCGACCACCAATAACTTCGCCTTTGAAGATCCAAACCTTTACACCGATCACACCGTAAGTGGTGTGAGCTTCGTAGTTGGCATAGTCGATGTCGGCACGCAGGGTGTGCAGTGGCACACGACCTTCGCGATACCATTCAGTACGTGCGATTTCAGCACCGCCGAGACGACCGCTCACTTGGATTTTGATGCCTTTGGCACCAATGCGCATGGCGTTCTGTACAGCGCGCTTCATAGCGCGACGGAACATTACACGACGCTCCAGCTGCTGAGCTACGCTCTGCGCAACCAGCATACCGTCGAGCTCCGGCTTGCGGATCTCTTCGATATTGATGTGCACAGGCACACCCATTTGCTTGGTCAGGTCCTGACGCAGTTTCTCAACATCTTCACCTTTCTTCCCGATAACGATACCTGGACGAGCGGTGTGGATGGTGATGCGTGCAGTTTGGGCCGGACGATGGATATCGATACGGCTTACGGACGCGCTTTTTAGTTTGTCTTGGAGATACTCACGCACTTTCAGATCTGCGAACAAATAGTCCGCATAAGTCCGACCGTCTGCGTACCAGACGGAGGTGTGCTCCTTGACGATTCCCAGGCGAATGCCAATGGGATGTACTTTCTGACCCATCTCTTCGACTCCGTTACTTGTCAGCAACCTTGACAGTGATATGGCAAGACCGCTTGACGATGCGATCAGCACGGCCTTTGGCACGTGGCATGATGCGCTTCAGCGAACGCCCTTCGTTGACGAAAACGGTGCTGACCTTGAGGTCATCAACGTCTGCGCCTTCGTTATGCTCGGCGTTGGCTACGGCCGACTCCAGCACTTTCTTCATGATCTCGGCGGCTTTCTTACTGCTGAAAGCCAACAGGTTGAGCGCTTCGCCCACCTTCTTCCCGCGGATCTGGTCGGCGACCAAGCGGGCTTTCTGGGCGGAGATTCGAGCGCCCGACAACTTAGCGGCTACTTCCATTTCCTTACCCCTTAACGCTTGGCTTTCTTGTCAGCCACGTGCCCGCGATAGTTGCGGGTACCGGCGAACTCGCCCAGTTTGTGGCCGACCATGTCTTCGTTAACGAGAACTGGGACGTGCTGACGACCGTTGTGTACTGCGATGGTCAGACCGACCATTTGTGGCAGGATCATCGAACGACGCGACCAGGTTTTAATTGGTTTGCGATCGTTCTTTTCCGCCGCCACTTCGATCTTCTTCAGTAGGTGAAGATCAATAAAAGGACCTTTTTTCAGAGAACGTGGCACTGTCGTATCCCTCTATTTACTTGCGACGACGGACGATCATTTTGTCGGTACGCTTATTACCACGAGTCTTCGCGCCCTTAGTCGGGAAGCCCCATGGCGATACCGGATGACGACCACCAGAGGTACGACCTTCACCACCACCATGTGGGTGGTCAACCGGGTTCATGGCAACACCACGAACGGTTGGGCGAACGCCACGCCAGCGTTTGGCACCAGCTTTACCCAGCGAACGCAGGCTGTGCTCGGAGTTCGAGACTTCACCCAGGGTCGCACGGCATTCAGCCAGGACTTTACGCATTTCACCGGAACGCAGACGCAGGGTCACGTAGACACCTTCACGAGCGATCAGCTGAGCCGAAGCACCAGCGGAACGAGCGATCTGTGCACCTTTACCTGGCTTCAATTCGATGCCGTGTACGGTAGAACCGACTGGAATGTTGCGCAGTTGCAGAGCGTTGCCTGGCTTGATTGGAGCCAGAGCGCCTGCGATCAGCTGGTCGCCAGCACTCACGCCTTTAGGGGCGATGATGTAGCGACGCTCGCCGTCTGCGTAGCACAGCAGTGCGATGTGAGCAGTACGGTTTGGATCGTATTCGATACGCTCGACAGTGGCGACGATGCCATCTTTGTCGTTGCGACGGAAATCGACCATACGGTAATGCTGCTTATGACCACCACCGATGTGACGAGTGGTAATACGGCCATTGTTGTTACGACCACCAGACTTCGATTTTTTCTCGAGCAGCGGTGCGTGAGGAGCGCCTTTATGCAGCTCCTGGTTGACCACCTTGACCACAAAACGGCGGCCAGGGGAAGTCGGTTTGCATTTAACGATTGCCATGATGCACCCCTTCCTTACTCAGCACTGCTGCTGAAATCGAGATCTTGGCCTGGCTGAAGGGAGATAACTGCCTTCTTCCAGTCATTACGCTTGCCCAGACCGCGAGCAGTGCGCTTGCTCTTACCCAGAACGTTCAGGGTAGTGACGCGCTCTACTTTCACGCTGAACAGGCTTTCGACGGCCTTCTTGATTTCCAGCTTGGTTGCATCGGTAGCAACCTTGAAAACGAACTGGCCTTTCTTGTCTGCCAGAACCGTAGCCTTCTCGGAAACGTGCGGGCCAAGCAGAACTTTAAATACGCGTTCCTGGTTCATCCCAGCAGCTCCTCGAATTTCTTCACGGCCGACACGGTGATCAACACCTTGTCGTATGCGATCAGACTAACTGGATCGGAACCTTGCACGTCACGTACATCTACGTGCGGCAGGTTGCGAGCAGCCAGGTACAGGTTCTGATCAACAGCGTCCGACACGATCAGAACGTCGGTCAGGCTCATGTTGTTCAGTTTGCCCAGCAGATCTTTGGTTTTCGGAGTTTCAACAGCGAAATCCTGAACCACGACCAGACGATCAGTACGCACCAGCTCAGCAAGGATGGAACGCATTGCTGCGCGATACATCTTCTTGTTCAGCTTCTGGGAGTGATCCTGTGGACGAGCTGCGAAAGTGGTACCGCCGCCACGCCAGATTGGGCTACGGATAGTACCGGCACGAGCACGGCCAGTACCTTTCTGACGCCATGGGCGCTTGCCGCCACCACGAACGTCGGAACGGGTCTTCTGCTGCTTGCTACCTTGACGGCCGCCGGCCATGTAGGCCACGACTGCTTGGTGAACCAGCGTCTCGTTGAATTCGCCGCCAAATGTCAGTTCGGAAACTTCGATCGCTTGAGCGTCATTTACATTTAATTGCATGTCAGCTTCCCCTTAACCGCGAGCCTTGGCTGCTGGACGTACAACCAGGTTGCCGCCAGTAGCGCCAGGAACAGCACCCTTGACCAACAACAGATTGCGTTCAGCGTCCACGCGCACTACTTCCAGGGACTGCACGGTCACGCGCTCAGCGCCCATATGACCGGACATTTTTTTGCCCTTGAATACACGACCAGGAGTCTGGCACTGGCCGATAGAGCCTGGGACGCGGTGGGATACGGAGTTACCGTGGGTGTTATCTTGCCCGCGGAAATTCCAACGCTTGATCGTACCCTGGAAGCCTTTACCCTTGGACTGACCGGTTACATCAACCAGTTGACCAGCGGCGAAGATTTCAGCGTTGATCAGATCGCCAGCCTGGTACTCGCCTTCTTCAAGGCGGAATTCCATGGTGGTGCGACCAGCGGCAACGTTCGCTTTAGCGAAGTGGCCAGCCTGAGCTGCTGTTACACGCGAAGCGCGACGCTCGCCGACAGTGACTTGCACTGCACGATAGCCATCGGTCTCTTCAGTTTTGAACTGGGTGACGCGATTCGGCTCGATCTCAATGACCGTGACCGGAATGGAGACACCTTCTTCGGTGAAAATACGGGTCATACCGCATTTACGACCGACTACACCAATAGTCATGTTGTAAACCTCATGAGTGTACGGGGCTTTCACCCGCTATGGCCGCCCATTTCAGAGCGTTACACGACCAAGACCGAGTCTTAGCCGAGGCTGATCTGCACTTCCACACCGGCCGCAAGATCAAGCTTCATCAGCGCGTCAACGGTTTTATCCGTTGGCTGGACGATGTCCAGAACACGCTTATGAGTGCGGATCTCGTACTGGTCACGCGCGTCTTTGTTGACGTGCGGGGAAACCAGAACGGTGAACCGCTCTTTACGGGTAGGCAGTGGAATTGGACCACGCACTTGAGCACCAGTACGTTTCGCGGTTTCCACGATTTCCTGGGTTGATTGGTCGATCAGGCGATGGTCAAAAGCCTTCAACCTGATACGGATTTGCTGATTTTGCATTGGATTTCAGACTCCGGCTGCTATTCCCACCGGGCGCAATACGCCCGTTAAAAGGAGGCGCAATTCTATAGACGCCCCCGATAGGTGTCAACCCAATAAAAAAGCCCCCGCTGAGCGGGGGCTTTTTCAATCCATCAAGCTGACTTTGAAAGTCTTACTCGATGATTTTGGCTACGACGCCAGCGCCGACGGTACGACCGCCTTCACGGATAGCGAAACGCAGACCATCTTCCATCGCGATGGTTTTGATCAGGGTAACAGTCATCTGAATGTTGTCACCTGGCATTACCATTTCAACGCCTTCTGGCAGCTCGCAGTTACCAGTCACGTCAGTAGTACGGAAGTAGAACTGTGGACGGTAGCCTTTGAAGAACGGAGTGTGACGACCGCCTTCTTCCTTGCTCAGAACGTAAACTTCTGCGGTGAACTTGGTGTGCGGCTTGACCGAACCTGGCTTGACCAGAACCTGGCCACGCTCAACGTCGTCACGCTTGGTACCACGCAGCAGAACGCCGCAGTTCTCGCCAGCACGACCTTCGTCGAGCAGCTTGCGGAACATTTCAACACCGGTGCAAGTAGTAACGGTGGTATCACGCAGACCAACGATTTCCAGCGGGTCCTGAACGCGAACGATACCGCGCTCGATACGACCAGTCACAACAGTACCGCGACCCGAGATCGAGAATACGTCTTCGATTGGCATCAGGAATGGCTTGTCGATCATACGAACTGGTTCTGGGATGTAGGCATCCAGAGTTTCGACCAGTTTCTTGACGGCAGTGGTGCCCATCTCGTTGTCGTCTTTGCCTTCCAGCGCCATACGAGCCGAACCGATGATGATCGGAGTGTCGTCGCCCGGGAAGTCGTAAGTCGACAGCAGGTCACGAACTTCCATCTCAACCAGTTCCAGCAGCTCAGCGTCGTCTACCAGGTCAGCCTTGTTCAGGAAGACCACGATGTACGGAACGCCAACCTGACGGGACAGCAGGATGTGCTCACGGGTTTGCGGCATCGGACCATCAGCGGCCGAGCAAACCAGGATAGCGCCGTCCATCTGAGCAGCACCGGTGATCATGTTCTTCACGTAGTCAGCGTGACCTGGGCAGTCAACGTGAGCGTAGTGACGGATCTTCGAGTTGTACTCAACGTGCGCGGTGTTGATGGTGATACCGCGAGCTTTTTCTTCTGGTGCGCTGTCGATCTTGTCGAAGTCAACGATTGCAGAACCGAAAACTTCAGAGCAAACGCGAGTCAGAGCAGCAGTCAGAGTGGTTTTACCGTGGTCAACGTGACCGATGGTGCCAACGTTGACGTGCGGTAGGGAACGATCAAATTTTTCTTTAGCCACGACAATTAACTCCTAGCCTAAAGGGGCTGAATCAGCCTTGTTTTTTGGTTACGGATTCGACGATGTGCGACGGAGCCGTATCATATTTTTTGAATTCCATAGAGTAGCTTGCGCGACCCTGGGACATGGAACGAACGTCGGTCGCATAACCGAACATCTCACCCAGTGGAACCTCGGCACGGATAACCTTGCCGGACACTGTGTCTTCCATACCCTGGATCATGCCGCGACGACGGTTAAGGTCGCCCATCACATCACCCATATAGTCTTCAGGCGTAACAACCTCTACCGCCATGATCGGCTCGAGCAACTCACCACCACCCTTCTGGGCCAGTTGCTTGGTCGCCATGGAAGCAGCCACTTTAAACGCCATCTCGTTGGAGTCGACGTCGTGGTAAGAACCATCGAACACGGTAGCCTTCAGGCCGATCAGCGGATAGCCGGCAACAACGCCGTTCTTCATCTGCTCTTCGATACCCTTCTGGATAGCCGGGATGTATTCCTTAGGAACCACACCACCTACAACTTCGTTCACGAATTGCAGACCTTCCTGACCTTCGTCAGCAGGAGCAAAACGGATCCAGCAGTGACCGAACTGGCCGCGACCACCGGACTGACGAACGAACTTGCCTTCGATTTCACAGTTCTTCGTGATGCGCTCACGATACGAAACCTGAGGCTTGCCGATGTTGGCTTCGACGTTGAACTCACGGCGCATCCGGTCAACCAGGATGTCCAGGTGCAGCTCGCCCATGCCGGAGATGATCGTCTGACCAGTCTCTTCATCAGTTTTAACGCGGAAAGACGGGTCTTCCTGAGCAAGTTTGCCCAGAGCGATACCCATTTTTTCCTGGTCATCCTTGGTCTTAGGCTCTACAGCAACCGAAATAACCGGCTCCGGGAAGTCCATGCGAACCAAGATGATTGGCTTGTCAGCGTTGCAGAGGGTTTCACCAGTGGTGACGTCCTTCATGCCGATCAGGGCCGCGATGTCACCAGCGCGTACTTCCTTGATCTCTTCACGGGCGTTTGCGTGCATTTGCACCATACGACCCACGCGCTCTTTCTTGCCTTTGACCGAGTTGATCACGCCGTCGCCGGAGTTCAACACGCCCGAGTAAACGCGGACGAAGGTCAGAGTACCCACGAATGGGTCGGTAGCGATCTTGAACGCCAGAGCCGCGAAAGGCTCGTTGTCGTCTGCATGACGCTCCATCTCTTCTTCCTCGTTATCAGGGTTGGAACCCTTGATAGCAGGAATGTCGGTCGGAGCAGGCAGGTAGTCGATAACGGCGTCGAGAACCAGGGGAACGCCCTTGTTCTTGAACGAAGAACCGCAAACGGCCAGAACGATTTCGCCGGCGATAGTACGCTGACGCAAAGCAGCCTTGATCTCTTCGATCGACAGCTCTTCGCCTTCCAGGTACTTGTTCATCAGCTCTTCGTTGGCTTCGGCGGCAGCTTCAACCATGTTGTTGCGCCACTCTTCCGCCAGCTCTTGCAGCTCGGCAGGAATGTCCTTGCGAACAGGAACCATACCTTTGTCGGAGTCGTTCCAGTAGACAGCTTGCATGTTGATCAGATCGATCTGACCCTGGAAGTTGTCTTCGGAACCGATGGCCAACTGGATCGGCACCGGAGTGTGACCCAGACGCTGCTTGATCTGACCGATCACGCGCAGGAAGTTGGCGCCGGCACGGTCCATCTTGTTTACGTAAACAAGACGTGGAACGCCGTATTTGTTGGCTTGACGCCATACGGTTTCCGACTGCGGCTCAACACCCGAAGTACCGCAGAACACAACGACAGCGCCGTCGAGTACGCGCAGGGAACGCTCAACTTCAATGGTGAAATCAACGTGGCCCGGGGTATCGATTACGTTGAAACGGTGCTCGTGAGAGTACTGCTTCTCGGAACCTTTCCAGAAGGCGGTAATGGCAGCAGAAGTAATGGTAATACCACGCTCCTGCTCCTGAACCATCCAGTCTGTGGTCGCGGCGCCATCATGCACCTCGCCCATTTTGTGACTTTTGCCGGTGTAAAACAGTACGCGCTCGGTGGTGGTGGTTTTACCAGCATCCACGTGAGCGACGATACCGATGTTACGGTAGCGGCTAATCGGAGTAGTACGAGCCATAAAGCCCTCGCAAAATTAGTGAAGCTAAAATTAGAAGCGGTAGTGCGAGAAAGCTTTGTTAGCTTCGGCCATACGGTGCACGTCTTCACGCTTCTTAACAGCAGCACCTTTACCTTCAGCAGCATCCAGCAGTTCGCCAGCCAAACGCAGAGCCATAGACTTCTCGCCGCGCTTACGGGCGAAGTCTACCAACCAGCGCATTGCCAGAGCGTTACGACGGGAAGGACGAACCTCGACCGGAACCTGGTAAGTAGCACCACCAACGCGGCGCGACTTCACTTCGACCAGCGGAGCGATGGCGTCGAGTGCTTTTTCGAAGAGTTCCAGGGGATCGGTGCCAGCCTTACGGGCCGCAACGGTTTCCAGGGCACCATAAACGATACGCTCGGCAACGGCTTTCTTGCCGCTTTCCATAACGTGGTTCATGAATTTGGCGAGGATCTGGCTTCCGTATTTCGGATCGTCCAGAATCTCACGCTTTGCTGCTACGCGACGTCTTGGCATGATAAGCCCTCAAGCGGTCTTCAGGTTAGCTCGGGACAGATCCAGAGGATGCGTGCCCGACCTTACTCTTATCGACTCAATAAAATAAAAATCTGCAAAACGGCCGATTACTTCGGACGCTTGGTACCGTACTTCGAACGACCCTGGTTACGGCCTTTAACGCCGGAAGTATCCAAGGAGCCGCGAACGGTGTGGTAACGAACACCTGGCAAGTCTTTTACACGACCGCCGCGGATCAGTACCACGCTGTGCTCTTGCAGGTTGTGGCCTTCACCACCGATGTACGAGGAAACCTCGAAACCGTTGGTCAGACGCACACGGCATACTTTACGCAGTGCCGAGTTAGGTTTTTTCGGCGTGGTGGTGTACACACGGGTGCACACGCCACGACGTTGCGGGCAGTTCTGCAGCGCAGGCACGTCGGATTTCTCGACGATACGCTTACGCGGCTGACGTACCAGCTGGTTGATAGTTGCCATCTACTAGCTCCACTGTTGTCTTGCGACGCTATTGTCTTGCAAGAAAAGCAAAATGGCAGGAACGAATTCCCGCCAAATTTAGGGGATCAAGAGTCTAAAGAGGATCTTGATTCCAGTCAAGGCAAGGCCCCGACCTCCCCGCCCATCGAACCTTGACTTAATGTCTCGATTCGACGAACGGAGCGATCAGGGCCTCACTCTCGTTTATCGCAGAACTCAGTTACCGCTCGAGTTCAGCGCTTCGGTCAGTGCAGCTTCCACTTCACTGGCGCTTACGCGCAACGGCTTGTCGGCATCACGGCGACGCTTGCGCTCGCTGTGATAGGCAAGACCGGTACCGGCCGGGATCAGACGACCCACGACTACGTTTTCTTTCAGGCCGCGCAGGTAATCGCGCTTGCCGGTGACTGCCGCTTCGGTCAGTACGCGGGTGGTTTCCTGGAAGGAAGCCGCCGAGATGAACGATTCGGTGGACAACGACGCCTTGGTGATACCCAGCAGAACGCGAGTGAACTTGGAGACAAACTTGTCTTCCGCGCTCAGACGCTCGTTCTCGACCAGAACGTGAGTCAGTTCCATCTGGTCGCCCTTGATGAAGCTGGAATCGCCGGACTCGGAGATCTCAACTTTACGCAGCATCTGACGCAGGATGGTCTCGATGTGCTTGTCGTTGATCTTCACGCCTTGCAGACGATAAACGTCCTGGATCTCGTTGACGATGTACTTGGCCAGCGCGCTTACACCCAGCAGACGCAGGATGTCGTGCGGATCGCTTGGACCGTCGGAGATAACTTCGCCGCGGTTTACCTGTTCGCCTTCGAAGACGTTCAGGTGACGCCACTTCGGAATCAGCTCTTCGTACGGATCGCTACCGTCGTTCGGGGTAATGACCAGACGGCGCTTGCCCTTGGTCTCTTTACCGAACGCGATGGTGCCGCTGACTTCAGCCAGAATCGACGCTTCTTTCGGACGACGCGCTTCAAACAGGTCGGCAACACGCGGCAGACCACCGGTGATGTCGCGGGTCTTCGAAGTTTCCTGCGGGATACGAGCGATAACATCACCGATCGCAATCTTCGCACCGTCAGCCACACCGACCAGGGCGTTGGCTGGCAGGAAGTACTGAGCGATAACGTCAGTGCCTGGTAGCAACAGATCCTTGCCGTTGTCGTCGACCATCTTCACTGCAGGACGAATTTCTTTGCCCGCTGCAGGACGATCTTTCGCGTCGAGTACTTCAATGTTGGTCATACCGGTCAATTCGTCAGTCTGACGCTTGATCGTGATGCCTTCTTCCATGCCCACGTAGGTCACGGTACCTTTCATTTCGGTAACGATCGGGTGAGTGTGCGGATCCCACTTGGCCACGATTGCGCCAGCGTCGACCTTGTCACCTTCTTTAACCGAAATCACAGCACCGTACGGCAGCTTGTAACGCTCGCGCTCACGACCGAAATCGTCAGCGATTGCCAGCTCACCGGAACGGGACACAGCAACCAGGTGACCATCCACTCGCTCAACGTGCTTCAGGTTGTGCAGACGGACGGTACCGCCATTCTTCACCTGAACGCTGTCGGCCGCGGAAGTACGGCTTGCCGCACCACCGATGTGGAACGTACGCATGGTCAGCTGGGTACCCGGCTCACCGATGGACTGGGCAGCGATAACGCCGACCGCTTCACCGATGTTCACCTGGTGACCACGAGCCAGATCACGGCCGTAGCACTTGGCGCAAATGCCATAGCGGGTTTCGCAGCTGATCGGCGAACGCACGATCACTTCGTCGATGCTGTTCAGCTCGATGAATTCGACCCACTTCTCGTCTACCAGAGTACCGGCAGGAACGATGACGTCCTCGGTGCCTGGCTTGAATACGTCACGGGCAATGACACGACCCAATACGCGCTCACCCAACGGCTCTACAACGTCACCGCCTTCAATGTGCGGAGTCATCAGCAGACCGTGTTCGGTACCGCAATCGATCTCGGTTACAACCAGATCCTGCGCCACGTCTACCAGACGACGAGTCAGGTAACCGGAGTTCGCAGTTTTCAACGCGGTATCCGCCAGACCTTTACGAGCACCGTGAGTCGAGATGAAGTACTGAAGTACGCTCAAACCTTCACGGAAGTTCGCAGTAATCGGCGTTTCAATGATGGAACCGTCCGGCTTGGCCATCAGACCACGCATACCGGCCAGCTGACGAATCTGTGCTGCGGAACCCCGCGCACCCGAGTCGGCCATCATGTACATCGAGTTGAAAGACTCTTGGTCGACTTCGTCGCCGTGACGGTCGATGACTTTCTCTTTCGAGAGGTTGGCCATCATCGCCTTGGAAACTTCGTCGTTCGCTTTCGACCAGAGGTCGATCACTTTGTTGTACTTCTCGCCCTGGGTTACCAGGCCGGAGGCGTACTGGCTCTCGATCTCTTTCACTTCGTCGGTGGCTGCACCGATGATGCGGGCTTTTTCATCCGGGATAACGAAGTCGTTAACACCGATCGAAACGCCGGAGATGGTCGAGTAAGCGAAACCGGTGTACATCAACTGGTCAGCGAAGATCACGGTCTCTTTCAGACCAACCACACGGTAGCACTGGTTGATCAGCTTGGAGATCGCCTTTTTCTTCATCGGCAGGTTGACGACGTCGAACGACAGACCTTTCGGCACAACCTGGAACAGCAGCGCACGGCCGACAGTGGTGTCGACGATACGGGTACCGCTCACGCTGTTGCCGTCACGGTCGTTGACGGTTTCGTTGATACGAACCTTGACCTTGGCGTGCAGTGCAGCTTCGCCGGCACGGAACACACGGTCGACTTCCTGCAGATCCGCGAACACACGACCTTCGCCCTTGGCGTTGATCGCTTCACGAGTCATGTAGTACAGACCCAATACAACGTCCTGCGACGGAACGATGATTGGCTCACCGTTGGCTGGCGACAGAATGTTGTTGGTCGACATCATCAACGCACGCGCTTCGAGCTGGGCTTCCAGTGTCAGCGGTACGTGCACGGCCATTTGGTCGCCGTCGAAGTCGGCGTTGTACGCGGCGCAGACCAGCGGGTGCAGCTGGATAGCCTTACCTTCGATCAGTACCGGTTCAAACGCCTGGATACCCAGACGGTGAAGGGTCGGTGCACGGTTGAGAAGAACCGGGTGTTCGCGAATCACTTCAGCGAGAACGTCCCAAACCTCTGGCAGTTCGCGCTCGACCATTTTCTTGGCCGCTTTGATGGTGGTCGCCAGACCACGCATTTCCAGCTTGCCAAAAATGAACGGCTTGAACAGCTCGAGAGCCATCTTCTTCGGCAGACCGCACTGGTGCAGACGCAGGGTCGGGCCTACGGTAATTACCGAACGACCGGAGTAGTCAACACGCTTACCGAGCAAGTTCTGACGGAAACGACCCTGCTTACCCTTGATCATGTCAGCCAGGGATTTCAGAGGACGCTTGTTGGAACCGGTGATAGCGCGACCACGACGACCGTTGTCGAGCAATGCATCGACCGCTTCCTGCAACATGCGCTTTTCGTTGCGCACGATGATGTCCGGAGCGGACAGATCCAGCAGGCGCTTCAAACGGTTGTTACGGTTGATCACTCGACGATACAGATCGTTGAGGTCGGAGGTCGCGAAACGACCGCCATCCAGCGGGACCAGTGGACGCAGATCTGGCGGCAGAACCGGCAGAACGGTCAGCACCATCCACTCTGGCAGGTTGCCGGAACCCTGGAAGGCTTCCATCAATTTCAGACGCTTGGACAGCTTCTTGATCTTGGTTTCCGAGTTGGTTTGCGGAATCTCTTCGCGCAGACGGCCAATCTCGTGCTCCAGGTCGATAGCGTGCAGCAGTTCACGGACAGCTTCGGCACCCATGCGGGCGTCGAAATCGTCTCCGAACTCTTCAAGCGCTTCGAAGTACTGTTCGTCGTTCAGCAGCTGACCTTTTTCAAGGGTGGTCATGCCTGGATCGATAACGACATAGCTCTCGAAGTAGAGAACGCGCTCGATATCACGCAGGGTCATGTCCATCAGCAGGCCGATACGGGACGGCAGCGACTTCAGGAACCAGATGTGGGCAACCGGCGAAGCCAGCTCGATGTGCGCCATGCGCTCACGACGAACCTTGGCCAGTGCAACTTCAACGCCGCACTTCTCGCAGATCACACCACGGTGCTTCAAGCGCTTGTACTTACCGCACAGGCACTCGTAATCCTTTACCGGGCCAAAGATCTTGGCGCAGAACAGGCCGTCACGCTCAGGTTTGAACGTACGGTAGTTGATGGTTTCCGGCTTTTTAACTTCACCGAACGACCACGAACGGATCATCTCCGGCGAGGCCAATCCGATACGGATGGCGTCGAACTCTTCGACTTGACCCTGGTTTTTCAGCAAATTCAGTAGGTCTTTCAAGGCCTTTCCTCCTGGCGGAGCAGAGAGCGGGCAATCCTGCCCCGCTCTCGATTCGCGTCACGTGTTATTCGGTTTCCAGATCGATATCGATGCCGAGGGAACGAATTTCCTTGATCAACACGTTGAAGGACTCGGGCATGCCCGGCTCCATACGGTGATCGCCATCCACGATGTTCTTGTACATCTTGGTACGGCCGTTCACATCGTCCGACTTCACTGTGAGCATTTCTTGCAGAGTGTAAGCAGCACCGTATGCTTCCAGTGCCCAGACCTCCATCTCCCCGAAACGCTGACCACCGAACTGCGCCTTACCACCCAGCGGCTGCTGGGTAACCAGGCTGTAAGAACCGGTAGAACGCGCGTGCATCTTGTCGTCTACCAAGTGGTTCAGCTTCAGCATGTACATGTAGCCAACGGTAACTGGACGCTCGAACTTGTTGCCGGTACGGCCGTCGGTCAGCTGCATCTGGCCGCTTTCCGGCAGGTCTGCCAGTTTCAGCATGGCCTTGATTTCGCTTTCCTTGGCGCCGTCGAACACTGGAGTGGCCATTGGAACGCCGCCACGCAGGTTGTTCGCCAGATCGAGGATTTCCTGATCGGAGAAGCTGTCCAGATCTTCGTTACGACCGCCGATCTGGTTGTAGATCTCGTCCAGGAAAGTGCGCAGTTCAGCGACTTTACGCTGCTCTTCGACCATCCGGTTGATCTTCTCGCCCAGACCTTTGGCCGCGAGGCCCAGGTGGGTTTCGAGAATCTGACCAACGTTCATACGCGAAGGTACGCCCAGCGGGTTGAGGACTACGTCGACCGGGGTGCCATTGGCATCGTGCGGCATGTCTTCAACCGGCATGATCACGGAGACCACACCCTTGTTACCGTGACGACCGGCCATCTTGTCGCCCGGCTGGATGCGGCGACGGATTGCCAGGTAAACCTTGACGATTTTCAGCACGCCTGGAGCCAGGTCATCGCCCTGCTGCAGTTTGCGCTTCTTGTCTTCGAACTTGTCGTCCAGCAGACGGCGACGATCAACGATGTAGGCCTGAGCCTTCTCGAGCTGCTCGTTCAGCGCATCTTCAGCCATGCGCAGTTTGAACCACTGGCCGTGCTCAAGACCGTCGAGTACTTCGTCGGTGATGTCCTGACCTTTCTTCAGGCCGGCGCCGCCTTCGGCCTTGTGGCCTACCAGTGCGGAACGCAGACGTTCGAAAGTCGCGCCTTCAACGATGCGGAACTCTTCGTTCAGATCCTTGCGGATCTCGTCCAGCTGGGACTTCTCGATCGACAGTGCACGAGCATCACGCTCAACGCCGTCGCGGGTGAAGACCTGTACGTCGATGACAGTACCTTTGGTGCCGGTTGGCACGCGCAGGGAGGTGTCTTTAACGTCGCTGGCTTTTTCACCGAAGATTGCACGCAGCAGTTTTTCTTCCGGAGTCAGTTGGGTCTCGCCTTTCGGAGTGACCTTACCCACCAGGATGTCGCCTGCGCCTACTTCAGCACCTACGTAAACGATACCGGCTTCGTCCAGCTTGTTCAGTGCAGCTTCACCCACGTTCGGGATGTCCGCAGTGATTTCCTCTGGGCCAAGCTTGGTGTCACGGGCCACACAGGTCAGTTCCTGAATGTGGATCGTGGTGAAACGGTCTTCCTGAACAACACGCTCGGACAGGCAGATGGAGTCTTCGAAGTTGAAGCCGTTCCATGCCATGAACGCGATGCGCATGTTCTGACCCAGTGCCAGCTCACCCATGTCGGTGGACGGGCCGTCGGCCATGATGTCGCTACGCTGAACGCGATCACCTTTACGTACCAGCGGACGCTGGTTGATGCAGGTGTTCTGGTTCGAGCGGGTGTATTTGGTCAGGTTGTAGATGTCGACACCGGCTTCACCGGTTTCAACTTCGTCATCGGCAACACGAACCACGATACGGCTGGCGTCGACGGAGTCGATCACGCCACCACGACGAGCCACGACGCAAACGCCGGAGTCACGGGCTACGTTACGCTCCATGCCGGTACCTACCAGCGGCTTGTCAGCGCGCAGAGTCGGTACAGCCTGACGCTGCATGTTCGAACCCATCAACGCACGGTTGGCGTCGTCGTGCTCGAGGAACGGAATCAGCGACGCTGCAACCGACACAACCTGCTTCGGCGAAACGTCCATCAGGGTGACGTCTTCCGGCGCCTTGACGGTGAATTCGTTCAGGTGACGTACGGCAACCAGTTCGTCGATCAGGACTTTCTGCTCGTTCATGGTCGCCGAAGCCTGCGCGATCACGTGATCGGCTTCTTCAATAGCGGACAGGAACACGATCTCGTCGGTGACCACACCCTCTTTCACCACGCGGTACGGGCTTTCCAGGAAGCCGTACTGGTTGGTGCGAGCGTACGCAGCCAGGGAGTTGATCAGGCCGATGTTCGGACCTTCCGGCGTTTCAATCGGGCAGACACGACCGTAGTGAGTCGGGTGTACGTCACGGACTTCGAAGCCTGCGCGCTCACGAGTCAGACCGCCAGGGCCGAGTGCAGAGACACGACGCTTGTGGGTGATCTCGGACAGCGGGTTGTTCTGGTCCATGAACTGCGACAGCTGGCTGGAACCGAAGAACTCTTTCACCGCGGCAGCCACTGGCTTGGCGTTGATCAGATCTTGCGGCATCAGGCCTTCGCTTTCAGCCATCGACAGACGCTCTTTGACCGCACGCTCAACACGTACCAGGCCAACGCGGAACTGGTTCTCGGCCATTTCGCCTACGCAGCGAACACGACGGTTACCCAGGTGGTCGATGTCATCGACGATGCCTTTACCGTTGCGGATGTCGACCAGAGTCTTCAGGACCGCGACGATGTCTTCCTTGCACAGCACGCCCGAACCTTCGATCTCGGTACGACCGATACGACGGTTGAACTTCATCCGGCCGACCGCAGACAGGTCATAACGCTCAGGGCTGAAGAACAGGTTGTTGAACAGGGTCTCGGCAGCGTCTTTGGTTGGCGGCTCGCCTGGACGCATCATGCGATAGATCTCGACCAGCGCTTCCAATTGGTTGCTGGTGGAGTCGATCTTCAGTGTGTCGGAGACGAACGGACCACAGTCGATGTCGTTGGTGTACAGGGTCTCGATGCGAACGACCTGGGCCTTGGCGATCTTTGCCAGGACTTCAGTGTTCAGCTCGGTGTTGCATTCGGCCAGGATTTCGCCGGTAGCCGGGTGCACGATAGCCTTGGCGGTGGTGCGGCCGAGGACGTAGTCCAGTGGCACGTCCAGCGTCTTGATACCGGCTTTCTCGATCTGGTTGATGTGGCGCGCGGTAATACGGCGGCCTTGCTCAACGATGACCTTGCCCTTCTCGTCCTGGATGTCCAGAACCGCAACCTCACCACGCAGGCGCGATGGCACCAGTTCCAGGCTGAGGGTCTCGCCGCTCAGGTGGAATACGTTGGTGGTGTAGAACGCGTCCAGCACTTCTTCGGTGGTGTAACCGAGTGCGCGCAGCAGTACCGAAGCCGGCAGTTTGCGACGACGGTCGATACGCACGAAGACGCAGTCTTTCGGGTCGAATTCGAAGTCCAGCCACGAACCGCGGTAAGGAATGATGCGAGCCGAGTACAGCAGTTTGCCGGAGCTGTGCGTCTTGCCGCGGTCGTGGTCGAAGAACACGCCCGGGGAACGGTGCAGCTGGGAAACGATAACACGCTCGGTACCGTTGATTACGAAGGTACCGTTCTCAGTCATCAGGGGGATTTCACCCATGTAGACTTCTTGCTCTTTGATGTCCTTGATCGCTTTGTTCGACGATTCTTTGTCGAAGATGATCAGGCGCACTTTTACCCGCAAAGGTACGGCGAAAGTTACACCGCGCAATACGCATTCTTTGACATCAAATGCCGGTTCGCCCAGGCGATAACCGACGTACTCCAGCGCAGCATTGCCGGAGTAGCTGATGATCGGGAAAACGGATTTGAAGGCCGCATGCAGGCCCACGTCGCGGAACTGATCTTTAGTCGCTCCCGCTTGCAAGAATTCACGATACGAATCCAGCTGGATGGCCAGGAGGTAAGGCACATCCATGACGTCCGGCAACTTGCTAAAGTCCTTGCGGATACGTTTTTTCTCAGTATATGAGTAAGCCATCAGCGTTCCCCAGCTTGGTCACCTGCTTGTTTGGCCCCTCCCGACGGGAGCAGCCAGAAAATCGTGCAAACCCCATGGTTTGCGCCACCGCATCGGGTGGTTACAGCGCCTTTATCAGCACCGACCCAGTCGGCTGCCAATAACGGAAAAAGGCCGGTGGCAAGAGCCACCAGCCATCAGCCTGTCGCTTGACGCTCGGGCTGGAGGAGCAAAGTCGATGCTTACTTCAGCTCGACTTTAGCGCCTGCTTCTTCCAGCTTCTTCTTGGCGTCTTCAGCCGCTTCTTTCGAAACGCCTTCAGCTACAACCTGAGGAGCGCCGTCTACTTTCTCTTTGGCTTCTTTCAAGCCCAGACCAGTCAGTTCACGAACTGCCTTGATCACGTTAACCTTCTTCTCGCCAGCTTCCAGCAGAACAACGTTGAACTCGGTTTGCTCTTCAACAGCAGCAGCAGCTACAGCTGGGCCAGCCGAAGCGGCAGCAGCGGTAACACCGAAGGTTTCTTCCATCGCTTTGATCAGCTCAACGATTTCCACTACGGATTTCTGGCCGATTGCTTCGATGATTTGTTCGTTAGTCAGAGACATGACTCAATTCCTGAATTGGGGGACGGCCTACGCGACCATCGAAATAAACAAAAAACGCGAGAAGTGACGAGCCTTAGGCTGCGGCAGCTTCTTTCTGGTCGCGAATTGCCGCCAGAGTACGAGCCAATTTGCTGGTTGCGCCTTGAATCACGCTCATCAGCTGAGAAATTGCTTCGTCACGGGTCGGCAGAGTTGCCAGTACGTCGATCTGATTAGCTGCGAGGAACTTGCCCTCGAACGCAGCTGCCTTGATCTCGAACTTGTCCTGACCCTTGGCAAACTCTTTGAAGATACGGGCAGCAGCGCCCGGATGTTCGTTCGAGAATGCAATCAGGGTCGGGCCGGTGAACACGTCGTTGAGGACACTGTATTGAGTGTCAGCAACAGCGCGCTTGAGCAGGGTGTTACGTACAACACGTACGTAAACGCCAGCTTCACGAGCCTCTTTACGGAGTCCGGTCATTGCGCCTACTGTTACGCCACGTGCATCAACCACGACAGCGGACAGAGCGACTTTGGCAGCCTCGTTGACTTCAGCGACGATGGCCTTCTTGTCTTCGAGATTAATTGCCACGGGTTTAACTCCTGCTTGTTACCGTTTCATTCGATCGGAACCGAATGTCGTTTTGGTGTCTGATTCGGTAAGGAACCGGGAGCACCATCTGCGTAGGCTTGAGGTTTAAGGCTTGCGCCGCCTACGGTCTTGGATAGCCCCCGCCAGGCAGGGACCCCAATCTTTCAATTGGCGCGGCAATCCGCGCCAACCTTTGTCTTACGCGTCGAGCGAGCTCTGGTCGATAACCAGACCTGGGCCCATAGTGGTGCTCAGGGTAACGCGCTTGACGTAAATACCTTTCGAGGAAGCTGGCTTGATACGCTTCAGATCAGCGATCAGGGCTTCAACGTTTTCCTTCAGCTTGACGGCGTCGAAGCCGATCTTGCCAACGGAAGTGTGGATGATGCCGTTTTTGTCGGTGCGATAACGAACCTGACCAGCCTTGGCGTTCTTGACCGCGTTGGCTACGTCTGGAGTTACGGTGCCGACTTTAGGGTTAGGCATCAGGCCACGTGGACCGAGGATCTGACCCAACTGACCTACAACGCGCATGGCATCCGGGGATGCGATCACTACGTCATAGTTCAGGTCGCCGCCTTTCATTTCGGCAGCCAGGTCGTCCATACCTACACGGTCAGCGCCGGCAGCCAGAGCGGCCTCAGCAGCTGGACCCTGGGTGAACACAGCAACGCGAACGGTCTTGCCAGTGCCGTGTGGCAGCACAGTAGCGCTACGAACAACCTGGTCGGATTTACGCGGGTCTACACCCAGGTTTACAGCAACGTCGAACGACTCGCTGAACTTGACAGTCGACAGCTCGGCCAGCAGAGCAGCGGCGTCTACAATGTTGTAGGCCTTGCCTGCTTCGATTTTGCCGGCGATAGCCTTTTGACGCTTGGTCAGCTTAGCCATTACACACCCTCCACGTTAAGGCCCATGCTACGAGCAGAACCGGCGATAGTACGCACGGCTGCATCCATATCAGCTGCAGTCAGATCCGCGTTTTTGGTTTTCGCGATTTCTTCCAGCTGAGCACGGGTAACAGTGCCAACCTTAACGGTGTTCGGACGAGCGGAACCGCTGGTCAGACCGGCCGCCTTCTTCAGCAGAACCGAAGCAGGGGTGGATTTGGTTTCGAAAGTGAAGCTACGGTCGCTGTAGACAGTGATGATCACTGGAGTCGGCAGACCTGGCTCAAGACCCTGGGTACGGGCGTTGAAAGCCTTGCAGAATTCCATGATGTTCACGCCGTGCTGACCCAGAGCAGGACCAACCGGTGGACTTGGGTTAGCCTGAGCGGCCTTCACTTGCAGCTTGATGTAAGCGGTAATCTTCTTGGCCATGAGGCACTCCAATTACGGGTTCGAACGCCTCGAAAGGCTCCCCGGTTACTTGCGCGTTTATCCCAGTGACGACAAAACCCCACAGCCTAAGGCTGCGGGGTTGGGATTGCTTGTCCAGTTAGACCTTCTCGACCTGACTGAACTCGAGCTCCACCGGAGTAGAGCGACCGAAAATGAGCACAGCCACTTGGATCCGGCTCTTTTCGTAGTTAACTTCTTCCACAACGCCATTGAAATCAGCGAATGGACCGTCGTTGACACGCACCGTCTCACCTGGCTCGAACAATGTCTTCGGCTTAGGCTTGTCGCTACCATCAGCAACGCGACGCAGAATCGCTTCTGCCTCTTTATCTGTAATTGGCGCAGGCTTGTCAGCGGTACCGCCGATAAAACCCATCACCCGAGGAGTATCCTTGACCAAGTGCCAAGTACCCTCGTTCATATCCATCTGGACCAGCACATAGCCTGGAAAGAACTTCCGTTCGCTTTTGCGCTTCTGGCCGTTACGCATCTCAACCACTTCTTCAGTGGGAACCAGAATCTCGCCGAAGCCATCTTCCATGCCAGCCAGCTTTACGCGCTCGATCAGCGAGCGCATCACATGCTTCTCGTAACCCGAGTAAGCATGCACAACATACCAACGCTTAGCCACGGGACACCCTTAGCCGACAATCAAGGAAACAAGCCAGCCGAGCAGGGAATCAAGACCCCACAACAGCAACGCCATAACCAGAACAACAGCCACGACAATCAGCGTGGTCTGCGTGGTTTCTTGGCGAGTTGGCCACACGACTTTACGAATCTCGGTGCGAGCTTCCTTAACCAGTACAAAGAAAGACTTGCCCTTCGCGGTTTGCAGGCCTACAAAGGCAGCTACGGCAGCAATGGCAAGCAAAGCGAGTACACGGTACAGGATCGGCGAAGCAGCGTAATACTGATTGCCAACAACGCCAACAACCACTAAAGCGACTACTACAAGCCACTTGAGCAGATCGAAGCGAGAGCCTTGAGCTTCAGCTTTAGGAGTCATCTATGAAGATCCTGTGAAAAGAAAGCCAGATACACCGAGTGAATCTGGCAGGTCAGGAGGGAATCGAACCCCCAACCTACGGTTTTGGAGACCGTCGCTCTGCCAATTGAGCTACTGACCTAAAACAAAATCAGGCCGACCATTATGCCGGCCCGAAAAATACATTACAACCGCTTATTCGATGATTTTTGCTACGACGCCAGCGCCGACGGTACGACCGCCTTCACGGATAGCGAAACGCAGACCGTCTTCCATCGCGATGGTTTTGATCAGGGTAACAGTCATCTGAATGTTGTCACCTGGCATTACCATTTCAACGCCTTCTGGCAGCTCGCAGTTACCAGTCACGTCAGTAGTACGGAAGTAGAACTGTGGACGGTAGCCTTTGAAGAACGGAGTGTGACGACCGCCTTCTTCCTTGCTCAGAACGTAAACTTCTGCGGTGAACTTGGTGTGCGGCTTGACCGAACCTGGCTTGACCAGAACCTGGCCACGCTCAACGTCGTCACGCTTGGTACCACGCAGCAGAACGCCGCAGTTCTCGCCAGCACGACCTTCGTCGAGCAGCTTGCGGAACATTTCAACACCGGTGCAAGTAGTAACGGCGGTGTCACGCAGACCAACGATTTCCAGCGGATCCTGAACGCGAACGATACCGCGCTCGATACGACCAGTCACAACAGTACCGCGACCCGAGATCGAGAATACGTCTTCGATTGGCATCAGGAATGGCTTGTCGATCATACGAACTGGTTCTGGGATGTAGGCATCCAGAGTTTCAACCAGCTTCTTGACGGCAGTGGTGCCCATCTCGTTGTCGTCTTTGCCTTCCAGCGCCATACGAGCCGAACCGATGATGATCGGAGTGTCGTCGCCCGGGAAGTCGTAAGTCGACAGCAGGTCACGAACTTCCATCTCAACCAGTTCCAGCAGCTCAGCGTCGTCTACCAGGTCAGCCTTGTTCAGGAAGACCACGATGTACGGAACGCCAACCTGACGGGACAGCAGGATGTGCTCACGGGTTTGCGGCATCGGACCATCAGCGGCCGAGCAAACCAGGATAGCGCCGTCCATCTGAGCAGCACCGGTGATCATGTTCTTCACGTAGTCAGCGTGACCTGGGCAGTCAACGTGAGCGTAGTGACGGATCTTCGAGTTGTACTCAACGTGCGCGGTGTTGATGGTGATACCGCGAGCTTTTTCTTCTGGTGCGCTGTCGATCTTGTCGAAGTCAACGATTGCAGAACCGAAAAC
>NZ_FYDP01000007.1:349042-352146 GCF_900187595.1 Pseudomonas sp. Irchel 3F6
TCAACGTGAGCGTAGTGACGGATCTTCGAGTTGTACTCAACGTGCGCGGTGTTGATGGTGATACCGCGAGCTTTTTCTTCTGGTGCGCTGTCGATCTTGTCGAAGTCAACGATTGCAGAACCGAAAACCTCGGAGCAAACGCGAGTCAGAGCAGCAGTCAGAGTGGTTTTACCGTGGTCAACGTGACCAATGGTCCCAACGTTGACGTGGGGCAGGGAACGATCAAATTTTTCCTTAGCCATCGATATCACCCTCTACAGAAGAAATTAGACAAACAATATCAACCATTAAAACAAAGGCAGATATTTTCATATCTGCCTTGTTATATGGAGCTCTTGAGCGGATTTGAACCGCTGACCTCACCCTTACCAAGGGTGTGCTCTACCAACTGAGCTACAAGAGCAAAACCCTTTTGCACAACCTGCAAACTTGGAGCGGGTAGCGGGAATCGAACCCGCATCATCAGCTTGGAAGGCTGAGGTTCTACCACTAAACTATACCCGCGGAGCCTGCAGCTCACGCTTAAATCTGGTGGAGGGAGAAGGATTCGAACCTTCGAAGTCGTAGACGTCAGATTTACAGTCTGATCCCTTTGGCCGCTCGGGAACCCCTCCTAATCAGGCCGGCATTCTATATCATGCCAAACCCCTGTCAAGCATTTTCTCATTTAAAAACCTGAGGTTAGCTGCGTTGACACGCTTCACTTCGAATCCCGTTTAAGGTGTTCGCTGTGGAGCGGGCGCCATTCTATGCAAACTATTGAGCAGGTGCAACCCCTTCGCACAGCATTATTTTATGTTTTAACTCATTGAATTCCTTGGAAAGGTTTTGCAACTGCAGATCGCCCAACAAACGCTGGCTGTCCGGCGCAGCTGCCAGCCAGTACCCGCTTCCGGCAGCATCTTTCGGCAGGGATTGCACATTGACTTTCATCGCCACCAGACGCTGTTGCAACCTGGCAATTGAATCTTCGTCAGAAAATCCACCAAGGAACAAGCACTGCTGACGCGGCGCCACCTCGCCTCTTCGACCTTCACCTGCGGTTTCGCTCAGCAGACGGATATCCTGCTGCGAACCACGATACAGATTAAGAGGCGTTACATCTTTGGCTCGCAAGGGCGCTTCCTGCTGATGCCAGACATAGTAAAAAACATTGAGTACAACCAGCAGCAGGAACAACCAACGCATATAAACCTCAAGACAAGGGACAAGCCATCGCCAAGCCGACAAAAACCAGGTCGGGCACAACCCTGGCGTCAGGCGCGACGCCTTTAACCAACTCGGCATCCCCTCCCGTAATAAAGACGGCGAATTGCTCTCCCCAGTACGCTCGAGCCAGCTCTAATTGAGTGAGAACGAAGCCCCTCAGCATCAAAGAACAACCGCGCTCCACCGCTTCAACGGTGGTCCGTCCCGGGACGTGACTGGAAAGGGCGCGCTCTGCTGCTTCATCACCATAACGAATTTTACGGGTATGGGTGCGCAACTGGTTTCGCATCAAAGGCATACCAGGACAAATGAACCCCCCGAGATGCTCACCGTCAGCCGCGACAAAATCGGCAGTGACCGCGGTACCGAAATCGAGAACCAGGCAAGCACTTCCGGCAGCCAGGTGGAAGCCGCCGAGCATCGCCAGCCAGCGATCAAGCCCCAGACGCTCATAGTCTTCATAGCCGTTTCGAACACCGGACATCTCGCGGGCGGGTTTCGCACACACGATAGGAATACCGAACGCGCGCTCAAGCATTTCGGTTAAAGCGCTGGTTTCCTCGTTAGTCCTGACGCTTACCAAACGACACTTGCGCAGCGAGAGCGGCTTTATGATCCGTAGACTCTCAAGCAAAGCCTGATTGGAATCTACAACCCCTTCCGAAACCAGCCCACTCGCCGACGCATCCAGCACGCGCCATTTGATAAAACTATTGCCGCAGTCAAGCTCAAGAATCATCACGCAACCTCAGGCTGAGCTCTCCACCACTAAAGACTTTTTCAACACCATCTACAATCAAGCGCAACCCGCCTTGGCTATCAATCCCGAGCACTATCCCATCGATATGGCTGTTACCCGCGATCAACGACACGGATCGACCCTGCCACAGATGATTTTCCGCCCATTCTGCCTGCAGACTTGCGAACCCGTTGAGCTGGTGTTTATGGGTATAAGCTTTGAGTTGATTACTCAACTCAACCACCAGAGCATTGCGATCGCAGGCTTTGCCTGACTCCAGTTTTATAGAAGCCCATTGCTGGTCGACCTCATCGGCAACCTGCATATTCACGTTGATTCCTATACCCAATACAACATGACATACATCCGCCGGATCGCCGACGAGTTCGAGCAGGATGCCGGCTATTTTCTTGTTACCCACCAAAACATCGTTGGGCCACTTCAAACCGGCATTGGGCACGCCGGCGCTTCGCAAGGTCTGCATCACGGCCAAGCCAACAACAAGGCTCAACCCCTCAAGCTGACGCATGCCGCCATCTATTCGAAGAACCAGGCTGTAATAAAGATTTTCCGCAAATGGGCTCACCCACTTGCGGCCTCGACGACCACGGCCTGCCAATTGTCGCTCCGCGAGCACCAAAAACGGCGCGGGGGCGCCCTCACTGATAGAGCGCAAAGCTTCGGCATTTGTCGAGTCGACGGAGTCGAACACACGCACCGGCCATTGCGGCATCTTCCTGGTTATTTCAAGAGGATCAAGGAGCATCAAAGGCGCCGACAATTGATATCCGCGACCGCGAACTTTATGGATCGACAGGCCTAGTTCAGCTTCAAGCTGTTGTAGCTGCTTCCATACAGCACTTCGGCTAATTCCCAGGGCAACGCCCAAGTCCTGTCCGGAATGGAATCGTCCATCCTTCAGTAGATTCAACAACGTCAGCATGCAGGTATCGCCTCACAATGAGGCCCGCATAATAGCCATGCCCCGGGCCGTTGCATAGAAATCAAGCGGGCACATTTCTCGCAGGCAAAACAAAACCCCAACTGCTTTCGCAATTGGGGTTTCGGAATTTAATCTTGACGATGACCTACTCTCACATGGGGAAACCCCACACTACCATCGGCGATGCATCGTTTCACTGCTGAGTTCGGGATG
>NZ_FYDP01000009.1:0-236447 GCF_900187595.1 Pseudomonas sp. Irchel 3F6
TGTCAAGTGATTATTTTCAGAAGTTTTCGAAGAATTCTTCAACAACTTCAACCACTTGCGCTTCCGATCTCTCGTTAGCGGGAGGCGAATTCTACAGCGTTAATCGCTGCTGTCAACACCTCTTTTTCTCCGCTTTCGACCGAGAAGATCGAACCGTTAAAAGAGCTACACATCACTGCTCTTTCAACTCCTTCCAGGCTTCGATGATCTGAAGCAACCCGCTGTCGAAAACCGCATAACTCTTTGAATCTCAAGGAGTTTTCCGTTTCGACTGCGCCGGAAGTGGGGCGAATTATAGACCTCTGGAATCTGCCGTCAACCGTTAATTTCGCTTTTCTTTCAAATCAGCAAAAACGCTTTCTATATATAGACGCGCCCCCATCCAATGCGCAGTATATTGCCCACTACCACAACAATACTGTGTTTTTGCCTTGGATGCTGCCGCGCAATGAATGATCAACCTCGCTCCCTTGCTTCCACATTGTTTCCGGTTTGCCTGCTCATGATAGCCATGGCGTCCATCCAGTCGGGCGCTTCTCTGGCCAAAAGCATGTTCCCCATTATCGGCGCACAAGGAACAACCACTCTTCGCCTGATCTTTGCCAGCGTGATCATGCTGCTGATACTGCGCCCATGGCGTGCAAAGCTGACCGCCAAGTCTCTTCGTACCGTGATCGTCTACGGAATGGCATTGGGTGGAATGAACTTCCTCTTCTATATGTCGCTGCGCACAGTGCCGCTGGGCATCGCCGTTGCGTTGGAATTCACCGGCCCATTGGCTGTAGCTATATATGCCTCCCGCCGCGCCATCGATTTTGTCTGGATCGCGCTCGCTGCAGCCGGTTTGCTTCTATTGATACCCACCGGCGCTACCACTGCCGGCATTGATCTGGTCGGAGCGGGCTATGCGCTCGGCGCCGGGGTTTGCTGGGCGCTGTACATTTTGTTCGGGCAAAAGGCCGGCGCCGACAACGGGGTGACGACGGCAGCCCTCGGCGTAATGATCGCCGCGCTGTTCGTGGCGCCGATCGGAATCGTTCATGCCGGTGCTGCGCTGCTTACACCATCGTTGATTCCAGTCGCTATCGGCGTTGCCATTCTGTCGACCGCCCTGCCCTATACCCTGGAGATGGTCGCGCTGACGCGTATGCCCGCGCGCACCTTCGGCACGCTCATGAGTATCGAGCCGGCCTTCGGCGCGCTGTCAGGCCTGCTTTTTCTCCAGGAATACCTTTCATTGTCACAATGGCTGGCCATCCTGTGCATTATTCTGGCTTCAGTGGGCGCAACCAAGACCATGGGTAGCGGAGCAAAGCCTGCTGTCGCGGCTGACTGAAGCGTAGCGAAAGTGGCTCTGGTAATTGGCGCTCATTTAGGCCATGTTTAGCTGCGTAACCCATCGCCAGGCATGGATTTTTTCGCAAAGGACGGCACCACGCTGCAAACGCGAGCGAATACAGGCAGACCCGAGCACCAGACTCGCGGCCGCTATTAAGGATGGTAATGAAACGAATTTTGCTAATGATCGCCCTGCTGGCGATCGCGAGTTGCGCGGCGACTTCGGAAACCCAGGTCAAACGCGGCAAGAAGGGACTGCACATCAACTGTTCCGGTCTTTCATCCTCATGGGACAAGTGCTACACCAGCGCAGCCAACTCCTGCGCCCCCAAGGGTTACAAGGTGATCGCCAAATCCGGGGATGTCGTCGAGGAACCTGGCGATTATCCGTTCGGCCTGAACCCCGCCGGTTATACCAGCCGCAGCATGATCGTCATCTGCAAATAACTACTCGGCTCGCGGCAAAGCGAGCTGACGTGTAATTTCCTCGTGACTCGAGCGCAACACCGTACGCTGCACGTCCGGTGCTGCCAGCATCCGCGCAACCACCAATGCGCCCACGCATTGCGACAGCACCGACCAGGCCAGACTCTCGCTTTCCAGTATCTCGGCCCAGCCCTGCTGAAGGCGGCAGATCCATTCTTCAGCCTGCTCACGCACCTGTACATCGGCACGGGCAATCTCCGCGCCCAATGTCGGCAGCGCGCAACCGGACTCTGGTTGCTCGACGTGGGCCATGCTCAGGTACTGCTTCAGACAACGCTCCAGCCGCTGCCGATCTGCACCGCCCTGGCCACCAAGGCGCTCAAGACTTTCACTCAACTCTCGCTCGACGATGGCAGCGAACAACGCATCCTTGGATGCAAAGTGGCTGTAGAACGCGGCGCCACTCAAACCGATGGCTTTCATCAGGCCATCCACGCCCACCGTGGAAAACCCCGATTTCTTTGCCGACAGCGCGCTGCTTTGCAGCAATCGTTCGCGGGTTTCCGATTTGTGTCCGGCCGAATAACGCATGTCATCTCCTGAAGTAGATCGCCTTGACGCTGCCCAAATCCTAGCATAACGTTCGTTAACTAAACGATCGTTAACCCAAAGGGATTCACCCATGAATAACAAGAAGGTCGTGTTGGTTGTCGGTGCCGGTGATGCCACCGGCGGGTCGATTGCCAAGCGCTTTGCCAGTGAGGGGTTTATAGCCTGCGTGACCCGGCGCAGCGCCGACAAATTGCAGCCTCTGGTTGACGCAATCATCGCTGAGGGCGGTGAGGCCCATGGTTTTGCCTGCGATGCGCGCAAGGAAGAAGACGTCATCGCCTTGATCGAAGACATCGAAACCCGCGTCGGCCCGATCGAAGCCTTTGTCTTCAACATCGGCGCCAACGTGCCCTGCAGCATTCTCGAAGAAACCGCGCGCAAATATTTCAAGATCTGGGAGATGGCCTGCTTCTCCGGTTTTCTCAATGCCCGTGAAGTGGCCAAGCGCATGGTCACTCGGCAGCGCGGTACGATTCTGTTCACTGGTGCCACGGCCGGGCTGCGCGGCGCTTCTGGATTTGCCGCTTTCGCTGGAGCCAAACATGGCATCCGCGCACTGGCGCAAAGCATGGCGAGAGAGTTGGGGCCGATGAACATTCATGTCGCCCACGTCGTGGTTGATGGTGCGATTGATACCGACTTCATCCGCAACAGCTTTCCCGAGAAATACGCGACCAAGGATCAGGACGGCATTCTCGATCCAGAGCACATCGCCGAAAACTATTGGTATTTGCACAGTCAGCCACGGGATGCGTGGACCTTTGAGCTGGACCTGCGCCCATGGAACGAACGCTGGTAAGCCCTCCCCCCTCATTACAACAATAAGAGAGCGATTTGATCATGACGAAAACCGTGGAATTCTATTTCGACCTCGGCAGCCCCACCACCTATCTGGCGCACACCCAGCTAGCGAAAATCTGCGCCGATACCCATAGCGAACTGATCTACATCCCGATGCTGTTGGGTGGCGTGTTCAAAGCCACCGGCAACGCTTCGCCGGCAATGATTCCGGCCAAGGGCCGCTACATGTTTCAGGACCTCGATCGCTTCGCCAAACGCTACGGCGTCCAGCTCAGATTCAATCCGCACTTTCCAATCAACACACTGATATTGATGCGTGCCGTCACTGGCATGCAGATGCGCCAGCCGCAGCGTTTCGCCGAATTCGTCGATTGCCTGTTCAGGGCGCTTTGGGTAGAAGGTCGTAACCTCAACGATCCGCAAACCATTGCTGCCGTGCTGACTGAAAACGGCTTCGACCCCCAAGAGATAATCGCGCTGACCAACGATGAATCAGTCAAAGCAGCACTCAAGGAAAACACCGAAGCCGCCATCAGGCGCGGCGTTTTCGGTGCCCCCAGCATGTTTATCGGCGATCAGTTGTTCTTCGGTCAGGATCGACTCGACTTCGTGGAAGAGGCATTGCGCCAGGACTGAAGCCAAGCCCCAAGGCATCGCGAGCGGTGCCTTGGGTAAATCGATCAAATGGCCACAGTGCGCTCGTTCAACCAGCTCAACGCCGCGCCATCCAGCAATGGACTCAGTCGCTCACGCACTTCGCGGTGGTAGTCGTTCAGCCACTGCTTTTCTTCGTGGGTCAGCAGGTCAGCAATCAGGCAGCGGGTATCGATCGGGCACAGCGTCAGGGTTTCGAACTTGAGGAAGTCGCCGAATTCGCTGCTGCCGGCCTCACGGTTCATCGCCAGGTTCTCGATGCGCACACCCCAGCGGCCCGGACGATAGGTGCCGGGTTCGATCGAGGTGATCATCCCCGGCTGCATTGCCGTTTGCGGTGCCGGTGCCGCCTGATAAGCAATTACCTGCGGACCTTCGTGAACGTTGAGGAAATAGCCCACGCCGTGACCGGTGCCGTGGCCGTAGTCGACGTTGTCAGCCCAGATCGGCGCACGAGCGATGGCGTCGAGCAGCGGCGACAGAATGCCTTTAGGGAAACGTGCCCGCGACAAGGCAATCACGCCTTTCAGCACGCGCGTGCAATCCTGTTTCTGCTCCTGAGTCGGCGTACCCACCGGGACCATCCGCGTGATGTCTGTGGTACCGCCGTGGTATTGACCACCGGAATCGATGAGCAACAGACCATCGCCCTCGATCAACGCATGCTCCTCTTCGGTAGCGTGATAGTGCGGCATCGCGCCATTGGCGTTGAACGCGGCAATCGTGTTGAAGCTCAGCGAAACGTAATCGGGACGACGTTCACGGGCAGCGGTAAGTTTCTCGTCGATGGTCAGTTCGGTGATGCGCTCGCGCCCCCACGCCGATTCCAGCCAGGCAAAGAATTCGCACAACGCTGCGCCATCCTGCTCCATGGCTTTACGGATGTGCTGCGCGTCGGCTTCGCTTTTCTGCGACTTGGCCAGCGTGGTCGGGTTGAGGCCTTCGACCAGTTTCACGCCACTGTCCAGGTTATCCAGCAACCCCGTGGTCACTCGCGCCGGATCGACCAGCAGGCTCGCGTCACTCGGCACAGCACGCAACGCATCGGCCACTTCGCTGTAGTCACGCAGCGTCACGCCATCCTGCTCCAGTACGGCGCGCAGATCGGCATCGACCTTGCTCAGCGCCACGAACAGCGTGGCCTGTTGCTGATTGATCAAGGCGAACGAAACAAACACCGGATTGAACGAGACATCCCCACCACGCAGGTTGAACAGCCAGGCAATGTCATCCAGGGTGGCGATGAAATGCCAATCGGCGCCACGCTCTTGCAAGGTTTCGCGCAATTTCGCGAGTTTCTCGCCACGGCTGACGGTCGCTTGCGGCGGCAGATGCTGATAGATCGGCGCGTTCGGCAGGCTCGGGCGATCACGCCAGACTTCCTCCAACAGGTCGGTATCGGTGCGCAGGCGAGCGCCGCGTACTTCAAGTTTGCTGCTCAGCGTGCGCGCCGAAGCCACCGCCATTACCGCACCATCCACGGCAACCACGCCGCCCTCGGGGGTTTGCTCGGCCAGCCAGTCCAGCGGGCTCGGTTGCCCCGGTTGCAGCTTGACCAGTTCGATGCCGCTGCCGTTGAGCTCTTTGGTCGCCTGTTCCCAGTAACGACTGTCGGCCCACACGCCGGCGAAATCCGCAGTGACGATCAGCGTACCGACCGAACCGTGGAAACCCGACAGCCATTGCCGGCCCTGCCAGTAACCCGGCAGGTATTCCGAAAGATGCGGGTCGGCGGACGGCACCAGCAGCGCATGGATGCCTTCGCGGCGCATCAGTTCACGGGTATGCGCCAGGCGCTGAGGCACCGATCCTTCGGTCAAGGTGTGGGAACTCATCATGTCTCCTGCTAATCGCGTCATCGTTATTGTTCGTAGCCTTCGCGGCCATGGAAAGCGTCTGCTGTTTAGAGCCCTGCCGCCCAGAATGCCGGGGCACTGGCACAGGCGGTGGTGATCAGGTCAACGGCCTTGTCGACATCCTCAACGCTGGTAAACCGCCCGAGGCTCAAGCGAATGGTGCGCCCCGCCAGCCGCGCATCATGCCCGAGCGCGAGCAGCACGTGGGACGGCGCATTACTTGCGGAATTACACGCCGACGTCGCGGAAAACGCGATCGAATTGCTCAATGCGGCGCTGTTGAACTCGCCCTCGCTGAAGGTCAGGCTCAGGGTATGCGGAATACGTTGGGAGGCACTGCCATTGAGGCGCACGCCGGGTAGAGTCATCAAGCGTGCGAGCAAGCGTTCGCGCAAAGCAATAATCGTGTTCTTCTCTTCAACGAACGCGTCGGCGGCCAGCGCGAATGCGGCGCCCATACCGGCAATCTGATGAGTCGCCAGGGTTCCGGAGCGCAGGCCACCTTCATGACCGCCACCGTGGATCTGTGCCTGCAAGCGTTGCTGCGCCTGCGGGCCGACATACAAGGCGCCGATGCCCTTGGGGCCGTAGAGTTTGTGTGCGGAAAACGACATCAGATCCACCGGCCAGCGGCTCAGATCGATCGCGACTTTGCCCGCGCCTTGCGCCGCATCCACATGAAACAACGCCTGCCGACTGCGCACCACTTCGCCAATCGCCTCGACATCGTTGACCGTACCCAACTCATTGTTGACCAGCATCAGCGAGACCAGAAAGGTGTCGTCACGCATCGCTTCGCTGACCGCTTGCGGCGTGATCAAGCCTTGGGCGTCCGGCACCAGATAGGTCACGGCAATGCCCGAGTCCTGCAATTGCCGCGCGGTGTCGAGAATGGCCTTGTGTTCGATCTGACTGGTAATGATATGGCCGCCGGGAATGCCACGGGCCTGAGCGACGCCTTTGAGGGCGAGGTTGTTGGATTCGGTGGCCCCGGAGGTCCAGACAATCTGCTCAGGCTGCGCGCCGACCAGATCGGCAACTTGCCGACGTGCCTGCTCGACCGTCTGCCGGGCCTGCTGGCCGAAAGCGTGGGAGCTGGACGCCGGGTTACCGAAGTTACCGTGAAAACCCAGACACTCGATCATCACCTGGATGACCCGCTCATCCACCGGGGTGGTGGCGGCGTAATCGAAATACAACGGACGTGTGTTCATAAAGGACTCGCA
Organism: Pseudomonas sp. Irchel 3F6; assembly: GCF_900187595.1. Taxonomy (NCBI): domain Bacteria; kingdom Pseudomonadati; phylum Pseudomonadota; class Gammaproteobacteria; order Pseudomonadales; family Pseudomonadaceae; genus Pseudomonas; species Pseudomonas sp. Irchel 3F6. The sequence goes on from NZ_FYDP01000009.1 coordinate 6,914, forward strand.
GAGCGTGTTCCGGGATCAGGAGGCTCGTGTCTGCAAACGACAATGCACAGCCTCGTGAGCTGTGCATGGGTTCGAGAGCGTCATCAATACCTGATCGGATGCCGTTAAAGAAGTAGGGCTTCATTTAAAAGTGCGTAGGAACGCTCCTGAAACCGAGCTTAACAGGCATCGGGCCGGCGATTGAAGCAATGCGTCAGTGAAAGCTTTCCAGAAGTAACGGATACAGCGAGATCACCAACAGCGCCGCCATGCCCCAATTGAACACGCGCAACCAGCGCGGATCTTTCAGCACATTGCGCAACAGCGTGCCGCACGCCGCCCACAGGCCGACACTGGGCAGATTGATGATGGCGAACACCGCCGCGATGATCACGACGTTATAGAAATAACCCTGCATCGGCGTGTACGTGCTGATAGCACCGATTGCCATGATCCACGCTTTGGGATTGACCCACTGGAACGCTGCAGCGCCCAGATAGCTGATCGGTTTCGCCTCGCCGTGGGCACTGTCGCCGACCGGGCCGGAGTGGGCGATTTTCCACGCCAGATACAACAAATACGCCGCGCCGACATAACGCAGCACCGTATACAGAATCGGATAGGCCTGAAACACCGCGCCAAGGCCGAAGCCCACCGCTACCACCAATAGAAAGAAGCCGCAGCTGATGCCGAGCATGTGTGGAATGGTGCGGTTGAAACCGAAATTCACTCCGGACGCGAGCAACATGGTGTTGTTCGGCCCCGGTGTGATCGAGGTGACAAGGGCAAACAGGGCAAAGGCCAACAGCAGATCAAGCGAGAGGTTCATCGAGGCAGTCCATCCAGGGTCATTCAGCTGTTGACCCTATCCCACACGGCCCGGCAAACCCACGGACAGTTAGGGAAAACTTCAAGCAGTACAGTTTGCTTTCAGCTTGGACGACCGTGCAGCTGTATGGCACGCTCGGCGCTCATCTCACCCTGTTGGTCGAAGCCAAAAGTCTTCTGCGGCTGACCGAGCAATTGGGCTTTTTTCGCGTGGTATTCGTCGAACGACAAGCCGCTGCGGTTCAGCGCTTCCAGCGCCAGTTCGCGGGATTCTTCAGCGGTGTAAGGGCGCAGCTCGGGCGAAACATGGCCGGCACAACCGGCGAGTACGGAAACAGCGAGCATCAGCGAAACAGTCAGTAAACGGTTCATGGGAGCGTCCTGGCGAGCAATGTGGGGTCGATGGAGAAAGGCTACGCCCGGGCACGCTCGCGCAGAAATCAACGCTCTCAATAGTGGCTATCAGCTTTGCGCTAATACTGGCTGACCGGCAAACGGCAGTGCAGCGCGTCGTCGTGGCTGCGGGCGATACTGCTGTGCACCTGGAACGAATTGAAGGTCACGGTTTTCGCCCGATGGGTGCGGATCAATTGCCAGAAATCCTCCTCGCCGCTTTCGAAACTGCGAAACGCCGCCTCCCCCGCTTCGCGGCTCTGCCATTGCAAAAAGCTCAGCACGCGGCGGCCGTCGTCGCTGGCCTGCACGCTGGCGCTGAGAAACCCGTCGTATCGCTGGGCCAGCCCCTCGGTCTGCGTCGCCAATGCCGAGACCAGCGCTGCTTGCTGGCGGGGTTCGATTTCGAATTCGATCAATTGGGTAAAGCTGCGATTGGTCATGGAAAGCCCCCACTCATCTTGAAGCGAGCCTTGCGACCCGAAGAGCTGCAGGGTAAAACCTCTAGTTAAGTCAAGGTCAAGAGCATTTTCAGCATGATCAGCAAGGAGCAGGTGCACAAGCCTCTCACCGTGGGCGAGGTTGCGGCGCGCAGTGGCGTCGCAGTCACGGCGCTGCACTTTTATGAAGCCAAAGGTTTGATCAAGAGTGAACGCAATGCCGGCAACCAGCGCCGCTATCCGCGCGCCGTCCTGCGCCGGGTGGCGTTGATCAAAGTTGCGCAACGGCTGGGGATACCGCTGGCGGAAATCGGCGAAGCGCTGAAGATCCTGCCGCAGGATCGCGCGCCGTCGGCGGCGGACTGGAAAATGCTGTCTGAACAATGGCAGCGCGAGCTCGATGAACGGATCAGGCAACTTACGCTGATGCGCGATCAGCTCACCGGGTGCATCGGCTGCGGCTGTCTGTCCATGGAGGCGTGTCCGTTACGCAATAAAGGCGACATGCTCGGTGACCGAGGGCCAGGCCCGCACTTTCGCGATGAGTGATGACGCTGCTCGTCGGCGAACAATTTGCGCAGCAAGGACGGTTCTATAGTGATTGCTCCGGGTAAATCCGGTGTAACCACATCTGTTGAAAACAAAAACAGGGAGAACGTCATGAGCGTCAAACCCATTCCCGAGGGGTATCACAGCATTACCCCGTATCTCGGCATCCAACAGGCCGCCGAGGCCATCGAGTTCTACAAGAAAGCCTTCAATGCCAGCGAAGTCATGCGCCTGACCATGCCCGACGGCAATATCGGCCACGCCGAACTGCGTATCGGCGACAGCGCGATCATGCTCGGCACGCCCTGCGACCAAGGGCCGTTGAGCAATCCACAGCAGGCGGTGTCGATCGGCTTGCACCTGTATGTCACCGATGTCGACCAGTCCTTTCAACAAGCGCTGGATGCCGGCGCGCAAAGCGTCTCCGAGGTCAAAGACCAGTTTTACGGTGACCGCAGCGGTACCTTGAGAGATCCGTTCGGCCATCTGTGGTTTCTCGCCACGCACAAGGAGGATCTGAGCGAAGAGCAGATTCGCCAGCGGGCGATGGAGATGTTCAGCCAAGGCTGAGGGCTTTTTGCCTCGGATCGACCGGCAAAAATGCACTGCCGATGTAATTGCGAAACATTTACTTTCATATCCGCTTTCGGGATTTTCTTCGCTCATCCGTCTTATAGGAATGCAGGCCGTTCGCGTAGGCAAAAGCCACGAACGGCCTCCCGGGGAGTTCCGTGCTGCGAAGCCCGTAGCCCGGCCCCTTCCACCGCAATCAAGACGCGCAATCATGTCGAAGAAATCCCGTTCCAAACTGTGGTTCCTGGTGCATAGCTGGCTGGCGTTGCCGATCTGGTTCTTTGTGTTGATCGTCTGTGTCACCGGCACGCTGGCGGTGGTCAGCCAGGAGATTGTCTGGCTGGCCAACCCGCAAATGCGCGCCAGTCAGCCGTCGGACGACGCGCCGCGACTGAGCTACGACCAGATTCTCGCCGCGATCAAACAGGCCGAGCCGCAAACCCTGGTGCAGAGCATCAATCGTCCGGACGAGTCGCACTTTGCCCTCGACGTCGAAGTCAGCTACCCCGACGGGCGCTCGTTGACGGTCTATGTCAATCCGTACACCGGGGTCATCCAGGGCACCGCGCCGGCCTTTGATTTCAAAGCGTTCACCCGCGCCCTGCATGGCTGGTGGCTGGTGCCGTTCACCAATGGCTACAGCTGGGGCTGGTATCTGGTGTCGCTGCTCGGCGTGCCGATGCTGGTGTCGCTGATTACCGGGCTGGTGGTGTACAAGCGCTTCTGGAAAGGTTTCCTGCGCCCGACCCTGCGCGTGCGCCACGGCGCGCGGATTTTCTGGGGCGACTTTCATCGCCTGTGCGGCATCTGGTCGATCTGGTTCATCGCGGTGATTTCCATCACCGGCATCTGGTTCCTGATCAAGGCGATCCTGTTCGATAACCAGATTTCCATTTCCAGCGAACCGATCATTCCGGCGATGTCCCGCGAAAGTGTGCCGATCTCGGCCACCGGCACCCCGCCGCCGCGTATCAGCCTGGACCGCGCCATCGAAATCGCCCAGCAGAAGATTCCGGGGCTGGAAGCCAGCTACGTCAACCTGCCGGGCAATGCCTACTCGCACATGAGCGTCAGCGGCCGTGGCTGGTATCCGCTGATGTACCAGACCGCAACACTCAACCCGTACAACGGCGAAATGGCCTCCTCACGGTTGCTGTCCGATCGCTCCTCGCTGGAATTCGTCACCGAATCCATGCGCCCGCTGCACACCGGCGACTTCGGCGGCATCTGGATCAAACTGATCTGGTTCTTCTTCGGTCTGTTGCTGAGCATGATGATCCTCAGCGGCCTGCTGATCTGGACCAAGCGCACCGCGTTGGCCACCGCCAATGCGCTTAAACGCGAGGACAAGAAAAACCGCGTCACCGCCCAACCGGCGCTGCGCCGTGAACCTTCGGAGGCCAGCCTGTGAACAAAGCCATCTCGGTCACACCGCCCTCGCGCCTGTCGCGTTTCTGGCACAAGTGGCGTTTCCACATCAATGTCCTGCTGTTGCTGATCCCGCTGGGCTTCATGCCGAAATACTTTGCCGATGCCTCGCTGTTTCGCGGCGACAGTGGCCTGGGCCAACGGGAAATAGGCACCGTTCAGGTCGGCCCGTGGAGCCTGCGCCTGGCCGAACTGCGCGACGAGGCGCCGCACCTTAGCGGTCCGGCCGGCTATATGAAGGATTTCACTGCCGCCGTTTGTGATACCTGCGTCGAACAGGTCAAGGCCACTTACCTGCGCATTGGCAAACCGCGCAGTCTGCGCGCCGCTGGCACGATCTTCTTCGGCACCCCGTACCGCATGGGCACGCAAATGCCGATCCCGGCAAAGACCAAACCTGACGCCGAGCTGTGGATCACCATGGAAGGCTGGGACGGCAGCATGCACCAAGCCGCGATTCCCCTGAGCCAAGCCTCCCCCGCCACGGTTGCGTGGCTGAACAAACAAGGAGCCAAACCATGACTCGCTCACCCCTTCAGACCCGTTTGCTCGCCAGCGCCGCGCTGCTGCTGAGCGCCGGTTTCAGCGCCAGCGCCCTGGCGCACAACCCGATGTGCGAATGCAAAGCCATCGATGCCGAACAGATCAAATGCACCGGCGGTTTCTCCGACGGCAGCGGCGCGCCGGGGGTGACCCTCGACGTGATCGGCTACGACGAAACCATTCTGGTGCCGGGCAAACTCGGTGATGACTCGACGCTGACGTTCAAGAAGCCCGGCAGTGAGTTCTATGTGCTGTTCGATGCCGGCCCAGGCCACGTTGTGGAAATCGACCAGGCGGATATCGAAGCCCCATGAGTAGCCCGACGACGCAAGTGGTACGCCCGGCCGGCGCCGGCCATGAAACCCTCAACGTGCTGCTGTTGTGCCTGCTGATCCTCGCGGTCGCCGGCTCGGTGGTGGCGTGGCGCGGGGTTTCCCATGAACCGGAGCCCGTCGCCAGCAACCAGTACGACGCTCGCCGCGATCTCAGTGCCGCCGAGCAAGGCATTTATGCCGACCTGCGGGTAACCCTCGACGAAATCCGTTTGCTGCGCGAAGAGCAACAAGCCCTGCCGACGCCACAAATGCTGGCCGACGAAGGTTTCGCGCCGTTCGCGCAGGATGCCAGTTCGGTCAGCCGTGGCGGTCACGCATGGCAGATGCTCGCCGACCGGGCCTATTTCGGCCGTAGTGCGACGCCTGATGTCGCCGGCTCATTTCTGCTGCGTGTCGGCACTGACGCCAACGCGTCGCCGGACATCTGGCTGAACCGCAGCGCCGATTCCGCACCTGCTGAGGACCTGTCAGACGCCGCGCTGTCCGCCGCTGGCTGGAAACAGATCGTCGCGCAATTCGATGCCGGGGTTACCCGCGAACATCGCCATTGATTCCTCGCCTTTATCCGAGAGAAGACTGCTTGCCCATGTCCATTTCATCTCCTCGCCGTCCATTGTTACGCCTGTTTCTGCTTGGCCTGTGCGCCTGCCTGCTGAGCCCGTTGGCCAGCGCCGAGCAAGGCAAACGCCTGCGTATCGGCATCACTCTGCATCCGTATTACAGCTACGTCGCCAACATCGTCGGCGACAAGGCCGAAGTGGTGCCGCTGATTCCTGCGGGCTTCAATCCGCACGCCTACGAACCGCGCGCCGAAGACATCAAGCGCATCAGCGGACTGGACGTGATCGTGCTCAACGGCGTCGGCCATGACGACTTCGCCGACCGGATGATCGCCGCCAGCGAAACACCCAACGTCAAAACCATCGAAGCCAACGAAAACGTGCCATTGCTGGCGGCCACCGGTGTCGCTGCGCGCGGCGCTGGCAAAGTGGTCAATCCGCACACGTTCCTGTCGATCAGCGCCTCCATCGCCCAGGTCAACAATATCGCCCGCGAGCTGGGCAAGATCGATCCGGACAACGCCAAGACCTACACGCAAAACGCCCGCGCCTACGGCAAACGCCTGCGGCAGATGCGCGCCGACGCCTTGGCTAAACTGACCCAGGCTCCGAACGCCGAACTGCGCGTGGCCACGGTGCACGCGGCTTACGACTATCTGTTGCGCGAATTCGGTCTGGAAGTGACGGCCGTGGTCGAGCCGGCCCACGGCATCGAGCCAAGCCCGAGTCAGCTGAAAAAGACCATCGACCAGTTGCGTGAACTCGACGTGAAAGTGATCTTCTCGGAGATGGATTTCCCGTCCAGCTACGTCGACACCATCCAGCGTGAATCCGGGGTGAAGCTGTACCCGCTGTCGCACATTTCCTACGGCGAATACACCGCCGACAAGTACGAAAAGGAAATGACCGGCAACCTCAACACCGTGGTTCGGGCGATTCAGGAGTCGGGAGCATGACGTCGAAAGAAACCCTGATCCCTGACAGCACCAATAACCCGGTGGGAGCGAGCCTGCTCGCGAAGACGCCGGATCAGGCAACATCTTCGCTGAATGACACTCCGCATTCGCGAGCAGGCTCGCTCCCACAGGGGATGACCGGGCCATCGCTGGAGTTTACGGAAGTGAGCCTGACGCTGGGGCGCACGACGATTCTCGACAAGGTCAGCTTCCAGGTGCAGCCCGGCAGCGTGCATGCGCTGGTCGGCCCCAATGGTGGTGGCAAGAGTTCGCTGATCAAAACGCTGCTGGGGCAGATGCCGCATCAGGGCCAGCTCAGCCTGCACTGGCCCGGCGAGCCCGGCACCATTGGTTACGTTCCGCAGGCGCTGGAGTTCGATCGCGGTTTGCCGATGACCGTCGACGATTTCATGGCCGCCATGTGTCAACGCCGCCCGGCCTTTCTCGGTTTGAGCAAACACTATGCCGGCGCCATCGGCGAAGCGCTGGAGCGGGTCGGCATGCAGGACAAGCGCAAGCGGCGCATGGGCGCGCTGTCCGGCGGTGAGCGCCAGCGGGTGCTGCTCGCGCAGGGTTTGATTCCGGCGCCGCAACTGCTGGTGCTCGACGAGCCGATGTCGGCCCTCGATGAGGCCGGGATCCAGGTGTTCGAACGTCTGCTGACTGACTGGCGCGCGGCGGGCATCACCGTGCTGTGGATCGAGCATGATCTGGAAGCGGTGGGTCGGCTGGCCGATCGGGTCACCGGTCTCAACCGCCGCGTGCTGTTCGACGCCACACCGCAACTGGCGCTGACCCCTGAACGTCTGCTGACGCTGTTTTCCACCCATCCACGGAGCGCGGTCTGATGAGTTACGAAGCCTTTCGTTTGATGGTTCAGGGTTGGGCGTCTTCCGGTTATCTGCCGGAAGCGCTGGCCTACGGTTTCGTGGTCAACGCCTTGCTCGCGGGCCTGCTGATCGGCCCGGTGCTGGGCGGGCTCGGCACGCTGGTGGTGGTCAAGCGCTTCGCGTTCTTTTCCGAAGCAGTCGGCCATGCCGCGTTGACCGGTGTCGCCATCGGTATTCTGCTCGGCGAACCCTACACCGGCCCGTACGGCAGCCTGTTCGGCTACTGCCTGCTGTTCGGCATCCTACTCAATTACCTGCGCAACCGTACCGGGCTGGCACCGGATACGCTGATCGGCGTGTTTCTCTCGGTGTCGCTGGCACTGGGCGCGAGCCTGCTGCTGATTCTCGCCGGCAAGATCAACGTGCACATTCTGGAAAACGTGCTGTTCGGTTCGGTATTGACCGTCAACGGCAATGATCTGGCGGTGCTGGCGATCGTCGGTTCGCTGGTCATGGCCCTCGCCCTGCCGCTGTACAACCGCATCATGCTCGCCAGTTTCAATCCGCAACTGGCGGCGGTGCGTGGCGTAGCGGTCAAGACCCTGGATTACCTGTTCGTGATTCTGGTGACCCTGATCACCGTCGCCGCCGTGAAGGTGATTGGCGCGATTCTGGTCGGTGCCTTGCTGGTGATTCCGGCGGCAGCGGCGCGCTTGCTTAGCCAGTCGCTCAAAGGTTTTTTCTGGTGTTCGGTGCTGATCGCTACCGTCAGCACCCTGTGCGGGATTCTCGCGCCGATCGTCTTCGATCTGCCGATCCCGTCCGGCGCCGCGATCATTCTGGTCGCCGGCATCGCTTTCGCCCTCGCCGCCATTGCGCGCGGCGTCGTCCCCAGCCTGAAAGGGAACCTTGGATAAATGGCTTTTTCATTGCGTAACCTGACTCTGGCCATGGCCCTGTGTGGCGTGGTCTGCACTCCGTTGATGGCGGCTGAAACTGCGAAACCGTTGCGCGTTCTGGCCTCGTTACCGATCACCTATGGATTGGGCGAAGCATTACTCAAGGGTACCGACGTCAACCTCGAACGCGCAGCACCGGCCAACCTGCCCGGCAGCCGCCAGACCGCCTATTTCACCGGCCGTGGCGCTCCGGCTTTGAGCAAACTGGCCACCGACGCGGACGCGGTAATCGGTCTGCGTTCGCTGTGGGCCGATGATCCGCTGTACCCAGTCGCGCGGCGCAGCAACATCCGTATCGTCGAAGTCGACGCTGCGCGCCCGGTCGACGGCGCCCTGCCCGGCATCGCCGTGCAGCCGGGCCTGCAGGTTGATGGCCTGAACAGTCAGCCATGGCTGGCGAGCAACAATATGGGGCGCATGGCCGATGTGATGGCGGCAGACCTGGTGCGCCTGGCACCGAGCGCCAAACCTTCGATCGAAGCCAACCTGGCGGCGTTGAAACAGCGCTTGCTGAAACTCAGCGCGGACACCGAAGCGCGCCTGGCCGAGGCGGACAACCTGAGTGTGATGAGTTTGAGCGATCACTTCGGCTATCTGATTGGCAGCCTCAACCTTGAACTGGCCGGACAGGACGCGCGGCCTGATGCCGAGTGGACGCCAGAGGAGTTGAAGAAGCTGACGGCGACGCTAAAGGACAATGACGTGGCAGTGGTGCTACACCATCGCCAGCCAGCGGAGCCGGTGAAAGCAGCGATTGCCGAATCCGGCAGCCGGCTGGTGGTGTTGAGTACCGATGCGGCAGATCCGCTGGCGGAGCTGGAGGGGAATGTGGATTTGTTGCTCAAGGGGTTGAGCGGAGCGTAGTTTCAGTAAGTCCGCGTAATCGTTCTTCGCGAGCAGGCTCGCTCCCACAGTTGAAATGCGATTCCCTGTGGGAGCGAGCCTGCTCGCGAAGAGGCCCGCACCCACAACGTCACTCTCCAGACATGAAAAAACCCGCTGACCCTCACTGGCCCAGCGGGTTTTTTATGCCCGGTCGCTTATTGCGCCGCGACTTGCGCATCCATCTTCTGGCGCAGGCTCAACGGGCGCATGTCGGTCCAGACTTCTTCGATGTAGGCCAGGCATTCCTTTTTCAGGCCGCTCTTGCCCACTGTGCGCCAGCCTTGCGGCACAGCTTTGTAATCGGGCCAGATCGAGTATTGCTCTTCGTGGTTGACCACGACCTGAAAGAGGATGTCCTCGCGGTCGAATACTGACGTCATGCTGGTTCTCCATCGTTGTAAGGTCGGCTGCACAAAGAATGCAGCCGGGTATGTAGAAAGAACGTTCGCCGCGCGGAAAAATTTACAGCGCGGTGGTGGCAGCGGCCAATGCGCGACCGAAGATCTCGGCCACCCGGTCGACTTCCGCGGCAGTGATCACCAGCGGCGGCAGGAAGCGCACCACTGCGCCATGGCGACCGCCCAGCTCCAGAATCAGGCCACGCTTGAGGCATTCACGCTGAACCAGCGGCGCCAGACGCGCAAACGCTGGCGGATGACCGAGCGCGTCGGGCGCGCCGTTCGGGTCCACCAGTTCGACGCCGAGCATCAGGCCGCGACCACGAATATCGCCCATCTGCGGGAAGTCGCGTTGCAGGATGTGCAGATGCTCGCTGAGTCGATCACCCATGGCGGCTGCGTGCTCGCAAACCTTGTGCTCCACCAGATAGCGCATCACCGCTGAACCGGCGGCCATGGCCATCTGATTGCCACGGAACGTGCCGGCGTGGGCGCCCGGTTGCCAGGTGTCGAGCCAGTCGCGGTAAACCACCACCGCCAAGGGCAGGCTGCCGCCGATGGCTTTGGACAGTACAACCACATCCGGAACGATGCCCGCGTGTTCAAAGGCAAACATCTTGCCAGTGCGGGCGAACCCGCTCTGGATCTCATCAACGATCAGCGCCACCCCGGCTCTTTCGGTAATTCGGCGCAAGCCACGCAACCACTCGATATCGGCCGGAATCACCCCGCCCTCGCCCTGCACCGCTTCGACGATCACCGCCGCCGGCAATTGCACGCCAGCCTCGGGATCGTTGAGCAGGTTTTCCAGGTAGCTCAGATTGGCGTTGACGCCCGCCGCGCCGCCGAGGCCGAACGGGCAACGGTAGTCGTAGGGGAACGGCATGAACTGCACGCCATTGCTGAGCAAGGCACCCAGTGGTTTTTTCGGCCCCAGGCTGCCCATCAGGCTCAACGCACCCTGACTCATGCCGTGATAACCGCCGGAAAATGACAGCACGGTGCTGCGGCCAGTGGCCGTGCGCACCAGTTTCAATGCTGCTTCCACGGCGTCGGTGCCGGTCGGGCCGCAGAACTGGATTTTCGCCTGTGCCGCCAACTCCGTGGGCAGCAGTCCGAACAGGTCCTGGACGAATTGATCCTTGACCGGCGTAGTCAGGTCGAGGGTGTGCAGCGGCAACTCATCGGCCAGCACCTGCTGGATCGCCTCAATCACTACCGGGTGGTTGTGCCCCAGCGCCAACGTGCCGGCCCCAGCCAGGCAGTCGATGAAGGTACGCCCTTCGACATCCTCGACATACAGGCCCTTGGCACGCTTGAGCGCCAGCGGAATGCGGCGTGGATAGCTGCGCGCATTGGATTCCTGGCGACTCTGGCGCGCCAGTAACGGTGATTCGTGGAATTCGTACAACGTCTCCGCTGGCGCCGAGGCGACCCGGGCCGACGACGCTTCGATAAGACTGGTGGCGACTGACATCTCTCGACCCCTCAATTCGCTATGGATAGTGACCAAAACAGCACACCGACAGGTGCGCGTTCCGGTCGCGGGGCGCACTTGCAGGTTTTCCTGTTCTGGAAACGCTTCAGCGCGGTGCGGATTTACACCCTTGATCGAGTTGTCAGGCCGGTGAGGACAAAGGTTTGTGCAGCGGCACGGTTTGCAAGCCGGTGGAGAGGCCGGGTGGCGCTGCCTGTTGGTAACCCAGGTGCCGATAGAACGCCTCGGCGGTGCGGGTGCTGTTGAGGTGCACATGCTGCACACCACGAATGCGCAACCAGCCCTCGAGATTGTGCATCAGCGCCCTGCCGACGCCCCGGCGAAAGGATTCAGGCTGGACGTAACACAGCGGGATTTCGCCACTGACCCGGGCCATGCCGACACCGACGGGTTTGTCTTCGAACGAAGCGATACAGAGATAAAAGTGTGGGTCGGCGAGCCGGCTACTGATGAAATCGGCGGAGGAGCGGTTGAGCCAGTCGCTGACCAGAAGTGGATGGTTGCGGTGATCGAGTGCACATCCGATACGGATCGAGCGCTCGACAATACGGTTGATGATGCCGGTGTCGGCCAGAGTGGCCGAACGAACGCAGACGGGTGCTTCCATGGCGCAGTTCCCTCAATCCTTTGAGTCAAAGCTGGGTTGACCTTAGCCCCAACCCTGACGGATTGCGAACGCCGAGAAGTTACATTTGATGTGGAAGAACGTGATCATTTGTGGGAGCGAGCCTGCTCGCGAAAGCGTCAGGCCAGTCAACGTCGATGTTGAATGACTTACCGCATTCGCGAGCAGGCTCGCTCTCACAGGGGATCTGAGGTGAGATCAGAGGGCTTGCAACGGCATGGTCAGTTCGACCCGCAAGCCGTCCGGGCGGCTGTCGAAATGCAGCGCACAATCACAGCGCTGAACAATCGCCTGGACAATCGCCAGCCCCAGCCCGCAACCGGTGCTCTGCCCGTTACGCCAGAAGCGCTGAGTCAGATGCTGCAAGTCATCCGGCGCAATGCCCGGACCATGGTCGCGCACGACAAAACGCACACGATTGCCGATGCTCTCCAGGCTAACCTCGACCGCACAATCTTCTGACGTGTGGCGCAGGGCGTTGTCGAGCAGGTTGCGCAATGCAGCAATCGCCAGCACCGCAGGCATTTGCAGCGGCGCGGCGGACAGATCGTCAGGCACGTGCAGTTTGATCCGCAGCCGTTCACCGCCAGTGGCGTCCTGGATCGCCAGTCTGGCCACTTGTTCGGCGCTGCATTGCGAGCCGTCATCAAACGACAGACTGCCTTCGACCCGCGCCAGCAACAGCAATTGCTCAAGGGTGCGATGCAAGCGATCGGCGCCCTCCTCGGCGCGCGCGAGCGACTGATCGCGGGCGCTGCCGTCGGTCATGCGCGCCACTTGCAGGTGGGTCTTGATCGCCGTCAGCGGACTGCGCAGTTCATGCGCGGCGTCGCCGGTCAGACGACGTTCACGTTCGATGGTCTTGCCGATGCGTTGAAACAACTGATTCTGAGTTTCCAGCAACGGCTTCAATTCGCTGGGAAACGCCTGCAACTGCAATGGTTCAAGAGAGTCGGCATTGCGCCGCATCAGCGCCTCGCGCAGACGATTGAGCGGCGCCAGGCCCTGACCGATGCCCAGCCACAGCAGGCACAGGCAACCCAGCAAGGCCACACCGACCGGCACCGAAGCAGCGAGCAGAATCGACATGTTCAAGGCTTCGCGCTCGATCTGCCGATCCGCCGTAGTGATGCGCACATCGCCGCGGGCCAGGGTGAAACTGCGCCACGGGGCGCCGTCGATCATCTGATCGTGGAAGCCCATTTTCTCGGCTTCCAGCGCTTGCTCGGGGTTGTTGTGGCTTCGCGCGAGAATCTCGCCGCGCAATGAGCTGACCTGACAAGCCATGCCACCGGGAATATTCAGCTGTTCTGCGCTGAAATGGGTGCCCTCGCCCTTGCTCGGCAGCGTCGGCAATTGCTCGAGCAAACCGGCGACCATGCGCGCCGAGGCCACCAGACGCTGGTCGAGGGAAAACATCATCTGATTGCGCAGATCGCTGAGCATCCACGCCGCCGCCAGCGCCCAGATCAACGCGAAGGCGGCGCCGAGCGTCAGGCTCAGGCGCAGGCGCAGACTCATCATTTGCCTTGCTCTGCGCCATCGGCGGGGCCGAGGCGATAGCCCAGACCACGCACGGTTTCGACGATGCCTTTGCCAAGCTTGCTGCGCAGATGATGGATATGCACGTTCAGCGCGTTGCTTTCCAGTTCGTCGTTGAAGCCGTAGACGCTGTCCTTCAGTTGCTCGGTGGACAGCACCCGGCCGCGATTGTGCAGCAGCGCCTGCAACAGCGACTGCTCACGGCGCGACAGGTCCACCGGTTGCCCGGCCAGACGGGTTTCGCGGCTGCTCGGGTCGTAGGTCAGCGCGCCGTGCTCGATCAGATTGACGCTACGCCCTGCCACCCGGCGCAACAGGGTTTGCAGGCGAGCGAACAGTTCGCGCAGGTCGAAAGGCTTGAGCAGATAGTCGTCGGCGCCGGCCTGCAGACCATCGACACGATCGGTCACCGAGTCACGGGCAGTTAGGATGAGAACCGGAATTTCCAGGCCGCTCTGCCGCAACTGTTGCAGCAACTTGAGGCCATCTTCGTCCGGCAGGCCGAGATCGAGCACCATCACATCGAATTCGGCGACCTTGAGCATCGCCCGCGCCTTGGACGCGGTGTTGACGTGCTCGACGGTCAGGCCCTGGGCGGTGAGGCCGGCAACGATGCCGCTGGCAATCAGCTCGTCGTCTTCGCAAACCAGTACGTGCATGGTGAATCCCACAGGAAAAAGGCGGATTAGGCAGTTGGCCGATTAAGCTGACATTATGGCGCCCAACGTCACTGCGACAAGGGCATGGCGGTTAATCATCGGTTAATCGCCGCTGCCCATTGTGCACCTCACTTGCACAGGGACAAGGCTTCTCCATGCGTCATTTTTTTGTTTTGTTTGCGTTACTGATCTCGGGCCTGGCTCAGGCCGGAAACAATCCTTTCGATACGAAACCGGACTTCTTGCCGGTCGACCAGGCGTTCGTGTTGACTTCCGAGCGTCTGGATTCAGGCGAAACCCAGCTGTTCTGGCAGATCACTGACGGCTACTACCTGTATCAGAAACGCCTGAAATTCGACGGACTGGCCGCCGATCAGCAGCCGGTGTTGCCTGAAGGCGAATCCCACAGCGATGAGTTCTTCGGCGAGCAGCCGGTCTATCGCCAAGGGCTTGAAGTGAAAATCCCGGCGGCGGCCAGCGGTCAGATCAAAGTCAGTTATCAGGGCTGCGCCGATGCCGGTCTGTGTTATCCACCGCAAACCAGGGTGATCGATCTGGGTGGCAAAGCCGCAGCAGTAACGGGCGCTGAAGCCCCGGATCAGGCTTTGGCCAGCAGTCTGCAACAACGGGCGCTGGGCTGGAGTCTGCTGGTGTTCTTCGGACTCGGCCTGCTGTTGGCGTTTACCCCGTGTTCGCTGCCGATGCTGCCGATTCTGGCGGGGATGATCGTCGGCAGTGGCGCCACACCACGGCGCGGGTTTGCCTTGGCCAGCAGCTACGTGATCTGCATGGCACTGGTCTATGCGGCGATGGGCGTGATTGCTGCGCTGCTCGGTGCAAACCTGCAGGCGTGGTTGCAGAATCCTTGGTTGCTCGGCGCATTTGCCGCCATTTTCGTGGTGCTGGCATTGCCGATGTTCGGCTTCTTCGAACTGCAACTGCCGGTGGCCCTGCGTGATCGCCTTGAACATGCGTCGCGCAGCCGCAGCGGCGGCAGCCTGATCGGCGCCGGCGTGCTGGGCGCATTGTCCGGTCTGTTGGTCGGGCCGTGCATGACCGCGCCACTGGCCGGCGCGCTGCTGTACATCGCGCAGAGCGGTAACGCGTTGCACGGCGGTCTGATTCTGTTTGCACTGGGCATCGGCATCGGTGTGCCGCTGTTGCTGCTGGTCACTGTGGGCAACCGTTTCCTGCCGAAACCCGGCGCGTGGATGAATCTGCTCAAGGGCATATTCGGCTTCCTCTTTCTTGCCACTGCATTGTTGATGCTGCGCCCGGTACTGGACCCGTCGTTGTGGCTGGGGCTGTGCGGCGCTCTGCTGTTGATCGCCGCTTACAGCGCTTGGAAACAATCCGAAGGTTTTGGCCGCGTCGCACAGATGTTTGGCGCGCTGTCCCTGTTGCTCGGTTTGTGGGGCAGCTTGTTGGTGATCGGTGCGGCGGGTGGCAGCGATGATCCGTATCAGCCATTGCAGGTCTACAGCGCCGGCCCTGTCGCCAGCGCAGCGCCGACGGGCCACGATGCCTTCAGCACAATCAAGGAACCGGCCGTCCTGCAACGCGAACTCGACGCGGCCAAGGCCCAGGGTCAGTGGGTGCTGCTCGATTACTACGCCGACTGGTGCGTGTCGTGCAAGGTCATGGAGAAGAAGGTGTTCGGTGAAGCCAAGGTCATGCAGGCCCTGAGCGATGTGCGCCTGCTGCGCCTGGATGTGACCGCCGATAACGCCGCCAGCCGCGAGCTGCTCAGCCGTTATAAAGTGCCGGGGCCGCCGACGTTCATCTGGATCGGCGCCGACGGTGAAGAACGCCGCAGCCAGCGCATCACCGGCGAGGTCGATGCCGAGACCTTCCTGCAACGCTGGTCCACCACCCGAGACGCCAACTGATGCTGACGTTCACCCTCGGCACTTTCGCCATCGCGCTCAATCACCTGCTGCTGATCAGTGCTCTGGCACTGGCGACGTTTGTCGGCTGGCGAGTGGCCAAGCGCGGCGGCGAGAACCCCGAGTCGGCGCTGTTCAGCCTGTTCTTGCTGGGCATGCTTGCGGCGCGCATTGCGTTTGTCGCGCTGTATTGGTCGCACTATCGCAATGACCCGTGGCAGATCATCGATCTGCGTGACGGCGGTTTCCTCGCCTGGCCCGGGGTCATCGTGCTGTTGCTGGCGGCGTTGTATCGCGGCTGGCGCCGGCCTGCTTTGCGCCGTCCGCTGGGCTTCGGCGTGGTCAGTGGCGTGGCGTTCTGGCTGCTTGCCACCCTGTCGCTGAATATCTACGAACAGGGCTCCCGGCTGCCGGATATTGCCCTGCGCAACGCCGCCGGGGAAAAGATCAAGCTCAGCGACTATCAGGGCGGCCCGCTGGTGATCAACCTGTGGGCGACCTGGTGCCCGCCGTGCCGGCGAGAAATGCCAGTACTGGAGAATGCCCAGCAACAGCGCCCTGATCTGACGTTCTTGTTCGTCAATCAGGCCGAAAGCATGCAAAGCGTGGCGACGTTCCTGGAAACCCAGGGCCTGAGCCTGAACAACGTGCTGTTCGACCGCGGCGGCCGTCTCGGTCAGGCCGTGGGTTCCATGGCGTTACCGACTACGCTGTTCTATAGCTCGGACGGTCGCTTGCTGACCAGTCACCTCGGTGAACTGTCGAACGCCAGCCTGGCCCGCGCTCTGGAAACATTCGACACTTCGCCTTCAAGCCCGAATCAGGCCGTTGCCCCGGCCAACTCTGCAAGAAAACTGCCATGCCCCGCCTCCGCCACCTGCTGACGCTAACCCTGGGCACTGCCCTACTGCACTTGCCGTCGGTGCAGGCCGCTGAAGAACTACCCGCCGCAATCAAAAAGATCGAAGCCAAGGGCGCAAAAATCGTCGGCCAGTTCGACGCCCCCGATGGCCTGCGCGGGTACGCCGCGCAATACCAGAATCGCGGCATGGCGCTGTACCTGACCCCGGACGGCAAGCACGTCGTGGTGGGTAATCTGTACGACGCCGACGGCAAGGACCTGAGCAGCGAGCCGCTGCAGAAACTGGTCTACGCACCGATGTCCAAAGAAGTCTGGGCCAAGTTCGAGGCGAGCAATTGGATTCAGGACGGCAACAAGGATGCACCGCGCACGGTGTACCTGTTCAGCGATCCGAACTGCCCGTACTGCAACATGTTCTGGGAACAGGCGCGACCATGGGTCAAGGCCGGCAAAGTGCAACTGCGCCACATCATGGTCGGCATCATTCGCGAAGACAGCCCGGGCAAGTCAGCCGCACTGCTGGCGGCGAAAGACCCGGCCAAAGCCCTGCAAGATCATGAGAGCGCCGGTAAGGGCAGCGCCCTCAAGGCGTTGAAAGACATCCCGGTCGCCGTGCAAACCAGACTCGCGGCGAACATGCAGTTGATGGAAGACCTCGAACTGCAGGCCACCCCGGCGATTTTCTACATGGACGACAAAGGCGAGTTGCAACAACAGCAAGGCGCGCCTTCGCCGGACAAGCTGGTGAAGATTCTCGGGCCGAAATAGCCTTTACAAGCACTGGCCGGTGCGGGTCTGTCAGTACTCACACCGCTCGATAATGTCCTGCAAGTGCTCGGTCTTTCCCTGTTCCGTGAGAAAGCTTGTCACCTCAGCGCACCACGCTTGGTCTGAAGGAATACCGGCCCAAGCGTGCGTCCCCGCCCAATGCCAGGGACGGTCGTCAAACGTATTGATCAGCGCCTGATTGAATGTGTGAACGTTGAACTTGGGGTTTCTCGCGTTCTGCAACATCAACGAACTGAACACGCGTTGTTGCGTTACTTCGCATGGTTTGATTTGCTGGGCTTTGGTCGAGCTCAGGACAATGAAATCAGGTTTGACACCTTCATCGAGCGCGGCCTGCAATCGGTAATGTCCATCGATGACCACGTAAGAACACAGTCCGCCCACATACCAGAGCAGGATCGGCGGCAAGCTGCCCTCCCTGGCTTTTTTGCGCCACCATTTGAGGCGACCTGCCAAAGGGTCCACCGTGTGCAGCCCGATCAAGTGCCCCAGATCCCAATCAAGCCAATGCACGGTGTGCGGTTGCACGTTGTCGAGAATGCCCTCGCCGCGCGCGTACCAGTTGGGCAGATGGCTGGACGCCTCGGCCGGGGTGGAAAAATACCAGCCATCCGGACCGGCAACGGGTTTGTATCGGCTAACTGCTGGCAATAAAGGGCGCGCCACCCAGTGGCCGGGATAGATAAAGTCAGCCTGATTGTTCATCAACTGGTTGATGAAATAGCGACACCAGCGCGGGAAGCGCTCTTGGACGGGTAATTCAAAGTGCTCCTGAACGTCAGCCGAACCGATGGGTGGCACGGATGGCGATTCCAGTTGAACGGGCCGCGGATTGCGAACCAGCCAAGCACCGTAATATGAGGTGGCAATGGTCGCCCAGAAGAGTGGGCTTTCATTGAGCATCAACTTCATCCGCCCGTTGTTGCCACTTTGCAGATGAAGCGGCGGTTTGCTTGATTTCGGTCGGTTGACCTCAATACTCAACCCGACCCACTTGTCCTCAAGATCCCTGAGGTCACGCCACCAGAACTGTTGCACGTCATTCCCTTATCAAATGCTTTTATAGATGAGTTTCACACTCGTGATTGCATGGTGACCTGAGAGGCCCCTTCGCGAGCAGGCTCGCTCCCACAGTTGACTGCATTCCCTCAGCAAGAATGCGATTAACTGTGGGAGCGAGCCTGCTCGCGAATGAAGCTCACTCGGTGTGTCAGTTGCGCTCGCGGAGAAACGCCAGCAGCGCCTCAGTGACAAACCCGGGATTCTCCAGATTGGAGATATGCCCCGCCTCCGGCACCAGCACACACGGGCAACCAATCAACTCAGCCATTTCCCGGGCTTCCGAGGGTGGCCGTGGTTTGTCCTGATCACCGCACAGCACCAGCGTCGTCGCCGGGTTCAGCTCGCCCAAGCGTGGCAACAGGTCGTTGCGGCCAAACGTGATGCGCCCCATCGGCACGATGCTTTCGCGCAGACGCTCGGGCGAATAGCCCTTCAATTTCGCGCGAAAGTCCTGATACAGCGCCGACTGCGGGTCGATGCCCGGGCGGAAGAAGATTGGCACAACGATGTCGAGCAATTGGTCGGAGATGGTGCCGCTGTCTTCGATCTGCTTGAACAACGAGAAGTAATACTGGCGCGTCGGTTCCGGCTCGACACCGACGTAGGTGTCCATCAGCACCAGACCGTTGAGGCGTTGCGGTGCGGACAGTGCCAGGCGCACGCCCCACATGCCGCCGACCGAAAGCCCGACGAGGGTGACGCGGTCGATGTCCAGGTGATCGAGCAAGGCCTGCGCCTGTCGGGCGATGTCGTCCAGCGATGTGGTGCCTTCAGGTAACTTGCCGGAATCGCCATGGCCCCACAGATCCAGGGCGATGACGCGATAATGCGGGGTCAGCGCGGCGATCTGCGGCGCCCACATCGCTTGGTCCCAAAGGTAACTGCCGGCCAGCAACACGGCGGGGCCGGTGCCTTGATCAATGTAGTGCAGTGCTTGTCCGTCAACCGTGAAAAAGGGCATCGACCACCTCCGCGAGAAAAAACAGAACCGGCAGACTGAGCTGCCGGTTGGTGATCGTCAAGGATGGAAATGTACGGCAATGTACAGACGCCATTCGCGAGCAGGCTCGCTCCCACAGGGGTTTTGTAAACACCACAGATCCTGTGTGGGAGCGAGCCTGCTCGCGATGGGGCCAGTACAGACACTAGAGAACTACAACCCCTCCAGCTCCGCCATCAGATCATTCAACCGATCGACCTTCTCCTCTGTAATGTCACTGGCCGCCAGTCCATCGATGTATTCGGCGAGTTCCTCCACCGTGCTGCACTCGAACATCGCGCGCAGCGGCACATTGCGTTGCAGGGCTTTCTGTACCCGCGAAGCGATCTGCGTAGCCAGCAACGAATGCCCGCCGAGTTCGAAGAAGTTATCGCGCACTCCGACCTTTTCCACTTTCAGCACCTCAGCCCAGATATCAGCCAGGGTCTGCTCCAGCTCGTTGCGCGGGGCCAGATAATCCTCGCTCTGCAACTGACCGATCTCCAAGGCCGGCAAGGCTTTGCGGTCGAGTTTGCCGTTGGCATTGAGCGGCATCTGCTCCAGCCATAGCCAGTGCAGCGGCACCATGTATTCGGGGAGTTCGGCACGCAGGCGCTGCTTGATCCGCTCCAGGCGTTCGCCCGGATTGAGCGCTGCATCGGCCGCGACCAGGTAGCCCACCAGATGCTTGCCGTTGACGCCTTCCTGCACACCCACCGCCGCGTCGCGCACTTCCGGTTGTTCATGCAGGCGCGCTTCGATTTCACCGAGCTCGATACGGTAACCGCGAATCTTCACTTGATGATCGACCCGGCCGACGTATTCCAGCACGCCGTCAGTGCGGCGCCGTGCCAGGTCACCGGTGCGGTACAGGCGTTCGCCCGGCGCGCCGAACGGATTCGGCACATACACCGGCGCGGTGCGCAACGGATCGCTGACATAACCGCGACCGACCCCGGTCCCGGCGACACATAACTCACCCACCGCGCCCAAAGGCACCAGATCCAGCGCGCCATCGACCAGGTACAGCAAGTTATTGTCGGTCGGCGTGCCGATCGGCAAGTAACTGCCGCGCGTCGAGGCCATGTCGACACGGAAGAACGCCACGTCATCCGAGCATTCCGCTGGGCCGTAAGCATTGACCAGACCAATATCCGGGTAACGCAGCAGCCATTGATGCGCCAGTTCCGGCGGCATCGCTTCACCGGTCGGCAGCATCCAGCGCAAGCCGTCGAGGCTCAGACGCTCGGAGCCGAGCATGCCCTGAATCAGCGACGGCACACTCTCCAGCACAGTGATGCCCTGCGCCTGCACATGCGCCAGCAGACCGTGCGGATCGTGGGCAATCGCGTTCGGCACGATGTCGACCCGCGCGCCGAACAATGGCGCGGCGAGGAACTGCCAGACGGAAATGTCGAAGCTTTGCGAGGCGGTCTGCGCGATCACATCGGCCTCGCTCAAGTCGAGGTATGGACGTTTGCTCAACTGGTTGTTGAGCATGCCGCGCTGCTCGACCATCACGCCTTTAGGCAGCCCGGTCGAACCCGAGGTGTAAATCACATAGGCGAGATTATCCGGGCCACTGTGGATGCCCGGATTGTGCGTCGCTGCCGCCGACGCCTGCACCTCTTCCCACACCAGCAGGCGTGGACGATTCGAACAGCCAAACTCCTCGAGCAGGGTCTGCGCCTGCTCAAGGCAGGCTGCGCTGCACACCAGCAACGGCGTGCGGCTCAGCTCGATGATGCGACTCAGACGCTGGCTCGGCAGGCCCGGATCCAGCGGCAGATAACCAGCGCCGGCCTTGAAGCTGCCGATGATCATGCCCAGCAGGTCGAGATTACGCTCGGCCAGCAGCGCCACCGGTTGGTCCATGCGCACACCGGCAGCGACCAGGGCATGGCCGAGGCGGTTGGCGTTGTGGTTCAGCTCGGCGTAGCTAAGTTGCTCGTCAAGGCAACTGGCGGCAACGCGCTGCGGATGCGCCGCGACCTGCGCTTCGAACAGCGCCACATAGCTTTGCTCCAGCGGATAGTCGTGGCCGCTCTGGTTGCAACCGTGCAGCAGGAAATCGCGTTCTTCGTCGCCCAGCAGCGGCAAATCGGCCATGTCGCCATGGAAGCCGTCGACCAGTGCCAGCAGCAAGCGCTTGAACTCACTGAGCATGCGCTCGACCGTCGCCTCGTCGAAGTAACGCTGGTCATAGGACAGGTGCAAGCCAAGGTCATCGCCCGGGTAACACACCGCCGTCAACGGGAAGTTGGTGTGGGTGCGGCCTGAATCCGAGGTCGCATTCAGGCTCTGTGCACGATCAAGCACCGAGACTTCCACCGGGGCGTTTTCGAAGACGAAGAGGCTGTCGAACAGCGGCTGGCCTTTAGGCAATTCGCTCTGTTCCTGGATGTTCACCAGCGGCAGGTATTCGTACTCGCGCAGTTGCATGTTGCTGTCGAGCAAAGCGCTGAGCCACTGGCGCACGCTGCTGCGCTGATCGTCCGCCGGCATCTTCACCCGCAGGGCGATGCTGTTGATGAACAGGCCGACAGTGCGCTGCATTTCCGGCATCTCCACCGGACGCCCGGCCACGGTGACGCCGAAGAGCACGTCGCGATCGCCGCTCAGACGCCGCAAAACCAGAGCCCATGCAGCCTGGGCGAAGGTGTTGACGGTCAGTTGATGTGCCTGCGCCAGTTCCCGCAGCCGTGCACCGTCCTCGACATTGAGGCGGGTGTAACGGTCGCCGACGATCATGCCGCCGCTTTCACCGGCGTGTTCGCGCAGGAACGGACGGTCGCTCGGAATCGGCGTGGTGCGCTCGAACCCTTGCAGGTTCTGCTGCCACCACTGCCGCGCCTCGGCCAGGCTCTGGCGTTGCAGCCAGCCGATGTAATCGCGATAACGCGGCGGCACGCTCAACTGCGCTTCGCGTCCTTCACCGAGGGCGCTGTAGATTTCGAAGAAATCGTTCATCAGCAGCGAACGGCACCAGGCGTCGATGAGAATGTGGTGGTTGCTCATCATGAACCAGTAACGCGCCGCGCCGACCTTGATCAGGCGCAGGTGAAACGGCGCCTGATTGAGCAGATCGAACCCGGCTTCGCGCTCGCTTTTCAGCAGCGCTTGCAGCTTCGGTTCCTGCTCGGATTCGGCGATGGCGCTCCAGTCCAGATACTCGATCGGCGTGCGACCCGGGGTGTGAATCACTTGCAGCATGTCTTCGCCGACGTTCCAGCAGAACGACGCGCGCAGTGCTTCATGACGGGCGATCACCGCTTGCCAGGCCTGGGCGAAACGCTCGGGATCGAGCTCGCTGTTGATGCGGTAACGATCCTGCATGTAGTACAGGCCGGTACCCGGCTCGAGCAGGGTGTGCAGCAACATGCCTTCCTGCATCGGCGTCAGCGGGTAGACATCTTCGATGTGCGCGGCCGGCACCGGCAAGGCATCGAGTTGTGCCTGAGTCAGTTTCGCCAGCGGGAAGTCCGACGGTGTCAGGCCGCCGGCCTCGTCTTGCAGACAGTGGGCGATCAGGCTTTGCAACTCACCGAGGTAGGCGGCGGCCAGATCGTTAATGGTTTGCGCCTCGTAACGCTCATCACTGAAAGTCCAGCGCAGCAGCAGTTCACCACCGTAAACCTGACTGTCGACACTCAGCTCGTTGGGCAACGGCGCCTGCGGATCGTGGGCGGCACCGACCGCTTCATCCAGCGGACGGAACAGCGCATCGGCGCCGAAGCTCTGGTCGAACTGGCCGAGGTAGTTAAAGGTGATCGGCGCCTGTGGCAGCGCGGCCATGCTCTGGCGGCAGCCGTCATCGGCCAGATAACGCAACACGCCATAACCGAGACCTTTGTGCGGAACGGCGCGCAGTTGTTCCTTGATCGCCTTGATCGAAGCGCCCTGCCCGGCGGCCTCTTCGATGTTGTGCGGGGTCAGGCGCAGCGGATAAGCGCTGGTGAACCAACCGACGGTGCGGGTCAGATCGATCTCGTCGAACAAGGTTTCGCGACCGTGTCCTTCCAGTTGAATCAGTGCCGAGGGCTGGCCGCTCCAGCGGCACAGCACACGGGCCAGCGCGGTCAGCAGCAGGTCGTTGACCTGAGTGCGATAAGCGCTCGGTGCCTGTTGCAGCAACTGCCGGGTGCGCTCGGCATCGAGGCGTACGCTGACGGTTTGCGCATGGCGATTCTGCCTGCCGCCCTGCGGGTTTTCGCAAGGCAGATCAGCGCTTGGCCCGGCCAGTTGCGCTTGCCACCAACCGAGTTCTTCACGCAGGGATTCGCTGCCCGCGTAAGCCTGCAAACGCGCGGCCCAGTCCTTGAAGGCGCTGGTTTTCGCCGGCAGTTTTAGCGGCTGCGCAGCGTCGAGCTGGCGATACGCGGTTTGCAGATCATCCAGCAACACGCGCCAGGAAACGCCGTCGACGACCAAGTGGTGGATGGCGATGAACAGGCGTTGCTGAACATCCGCAACATCGACCAGCACCGCGCGCAGTAACGGGCCGTTGTGCAGATGCAGACTGCGTTGCGCGTCGGCGAACAGGGCTTCGCACTGATCCAGCGAATCGACGCTGACTTGCCAGAGCACATCCTCATTCGTCAGCGCTTGATGCGTCGCTTGCCATGCATCATCGGTTTCAGTGAAACGCAGACGCAGCGCATCGTGCTGTTCGATCACTGCCAGCAAGGCTTGCTGCAATCGTTGCGGCTCAAGGCGCACAGTCGGTTCCAGCAACAGCGCCTGATTCCAGTGCTGACGCTGGGGAATGTCCGTATCGAAGAACCAGTGCTGAATCGGTGTCAGGCGCGATTCGCCATCCACCAGGCCTTGCTCGGCCGTCACTTGCTGGGTGCGACTGGCAACGGCGGCGAGGGTCTGCACAGTCTGGTGCTGGAACAGGTCGCGCGGGCTGAAATGAATGCCCTGCTGACGCGCGCGGCTGACCACCTGAATCGACAGAATCGAGTCGCCGCCGAGTTCGAAGAAGTTATCGTTGAGGCCGACCTGCCTGACGTTGAGCACGTCGCACCAGATCTGCGCCAGGGTCTGTTCCAAGGCGTTGCTCGGTGCGACATAGTCCTGACGATTGAGCTCCAGATCCGGCGCCGGCAAGGCGCGGCGGTCGAGTTTGCCGTTGGCGGTCAGCGGCATGCTTGCCAGCAGCATCAGGTGGGGCGGCACCATGTAGTCCGGCAGTTGCGCCTTGAGGTGCGACTTGAGCGCTTCGCGAAGTTCAGCCTGTTGCGCTTCGCCTTGCCCGGCGACCTCCGTAACGAGGTAACCCACCAACTGCTTGCCACTCGGCGCATCCAGCGCCAGCACCACTGCTTCGCGGACCGAAGGGTGATCGAGCAGGCGCGTTTCGATTTCGCCCAGCTCGATGCGGAAGCCACGGATTTTCACTTGATGGTCGATCCGCCCCAGATACTCGACCAGACCATCGGCACGCTGGCGCACCAAATCGCCGGTGCGATACATGCGTCCGCCATCAGCGGCAAACGGGTCAGCGACAAAACGCTCGGCGCTGATGCCCGGACGGTCGTGATAGGCCTGGGCCAGACCGGCGCCACCGACAAACAATTCACCGGTCGCACCTTGCGGCACCAAGGCCAGATCGGCGTCGAGAATGTAGGCGACCCGTGCGCCGATCACGCTGCCGATCGGCACACTGCCGGCGCCCTCTTCCAGCACCTGCGGCGCCAGACTGGCCAGCGGCATGACCACGGTTTCGGTCGGGCCGTAAGCATTAAAAAACTGCGCCGGTTGGAATGCCGCGCGAATGCGCTGCAGATGCTCGCCGGTCAGCGCTTCACCGCCGGTGATGATCATGCGCACCGGCAGGACATCATTCTGCGTGGCAAGGAACTGCGCCAACTGGCTGCCGTAGCTCGGCGTGAAACCGAGGACGTTGATTCGATGCGTGCGAATCAAGCCGCAGATTTCTTCCGCGTCCCACTGCCCTTGCGCCCGCAGTACCACCTGCGCACCGCTGAGCAGCGGCACCAGTAGACGTTCGGTGGCAGCGTCGAAGTTGATCGAATAGAAATGCAGTTCACAGTCGTCCGGGCGCATGCCGAAGCGTTCGATCACGGCCTGGCAGTGCATGGCGATTTCACCGTGGGAGACCACCACGCCTTTCGGTTTGCCGGTCGAGCCGGAGGTGTAAATCAGATAAGCCTGATGTTGCGGCAGGCTGATAAACGGCAACTCGCTGGCCGGGTAGTCGGCCAACCCGGCGCTGTCATCTTCCAGACACCAGCGCGCCACGCTTGGCGGCAACTCACCGAGGGCTTCGAACATCGCCCGATCGCTGAGCAGCAGGCCGATGCGACTGTCTTCGATCATGTAATGCAGGCGGTCGAGCGGGTATTCCGGATCCAGCGGCACATAGGCGCCGCCCGCCTTGAGAATCGCCAGCAGGCCGATGACCATTTCCAGCGAACGCTCCAGCGCCAGACCCACCCGCACCTGCGGGCCGACCCCACGCTCACGCAGCGCCCAAGCCAGACGATTGGCCCGGGCATCGAGTTCGGCGTAGCTCAGGGTCTGCCCAGCGAAAGTCAGTGCTGGTGCGTCTTTGCGCGCCAGTGCCAGTTCGGCGAACAGATGATGGATGCACTGATCGAGACGATGCTCGCCCGGCTCGATGCCGAGGCTGTCGAGCAGCTGCTGTTGCTCGGTGTTGTCGAGCAGCGGCAGTTCACTGAGCCGTTGCTGCGGATCAGCGATCAACGCTTCAAGCAGGTTGCGCCAATGCCTGGCCATGCGCGCGATGGTCGGTTCGTCGAACAGATCGGTGCTGTAAGTCAGGCAGCAGCCGAGGCGATGGTCGAGGTCGGTGACTTCCAGATTGAGGTCGAACTTGGTCGCCCGCGCATCGTTGGCCAGATACTCGACAGTCATCCCAGCGAGCGTGCGGCTCTGCTGGAATTCCCAGCGCTGCACGTTGCACATCACCTGGAACAGCGGGTTGTAAGCCGCGCTGCGTGGCGGCTGCAAGGCTTCGACCAGATGATCGAACGGCAGATCCTGATGGGACTGGCCTTCGATCACGGTGTGGCGCACCTGCTCGAACAGTTCGCCGACCGACATCTGCCCGTCGAGCCGGCAACGCAGCACCTGGGTGTTGAGAAACGCCCCGATCAGCCCTTCGCTTTCCGGGCGAATGCGGTTGGCCACCGGCGCGCCGATGCGCAGGTCGGTCTGGCCGCTGTAGCGGTAGAGCAATGTGGCGAGCGCGGCGGTCATGGTCATGAACAGGGTCAGACCGTTTTGCGCGTTGAACGCCCGCACCCGCGCGGCGAGATCGTCACTCAGATCGAAACGGAACAGCTCGCCCTGATGGCTCTGTACCGGTGGACGCGGACGGTCGCCGGGCAGTTCGAGGAGCGGATGTTCGCGACCGAGCTGCGCGGTCCAGTAATCGAGCTGGCGCTGGCGCTCGCCGGACTCCAGCCAGTTGCGCTGCCAGACGCTGTAGTCGAGGTATTGCACCGGCAGCGGCTCAAGCGGCGAGGCGCGCTCATCGACGAACGCTTCATACAGCGCGCTGAGTTCACGGGCAAAGATGTCCATCGCCCAGCCTTCGGTGACGATGTGGTGCAAGGTCAGGACGAAGTAATGCTCGTGCTCGGCGGTCTTGACCAGACAGGCGCGCAGCAGCGGACCGGTTTCCAGATCGAACGGCTGGTGCGCTTCTGCATCGGCCAGTTGCTGGACTTGTAGCTCCCGGACTTCTGCCGGCAGGCTGGAGAAATCTTTCCAGCCCATGCGCACGCCGGTCTCGGCATGCACTTGCTGGCGGGCGACACCGTCGACACTTGGGAACGTTGTGCGCAGGGTTTCGTGGCGCAGGATCAGCGCCTGCAACGCCGCCTCGAAATGCTCGACGTGCAGCACGCCGCGCAAGCGCGCCATGCCTCCGACGTTGTATGCCGGGCTGTACGGTTCCATCTGCCAGAGGAACCACATGCGCTGCTGCGAATAGGACAACGGCACCGCTTGGCTGCGGTCGACTTTGCTGATCGGCAGCTGTGGGTTGGTGCGGCCGCTGACCTGGATCAGGCGAATCTGTTCGGCGTAATCGCCCAGTTCGCTGTGCTCGAACAAGGTGCGCAGCGGCAGTTCGACGTCACAGGCCTGACGTGTGCGCGAAATGATTTGCGTGGCCAGTAGCGAGTGACCGCCGAGGGCGAAGAAATCGTCGCGCAGGCCAACCTGCTTCAGACCCAGCACTTCGCGCCAGATCCCGGCGATTTGTTGCTCCAGTTCGCTGACCGGTTCGACGTGTTCACGCACCTGCCATTGCGGCTCGGGCAAGGCGCGGCGGTCGAGTTTGCCGCTGGGACTCAGCGGCATCGCATCAAGGCGCAGCAATTGTGCGGGCACCATGTATTCCGGCAGCTCGTCAGCGAGGGCAGCTTTCAGCCGAATAATTTGCTCATCGGCATTTTCCTGCGCATCGGTCGCCGTGAAGTAGCCGATCAGTTGCGCACCGGCAGCGGTTTCCCGCACCAGGACCACGGCCTGGGCGACGCCATTTTGCGCCAGCAGTCGCGCCTGGATTTCTTCAGGTTCGACGCGAAAGCCGCGCAGCTTGACCTGCTGATCGAGACGACCGAGGTATTCGATCACGCCATCCGAGGACCAGCGCGCACGGTCGCCGGTGCGGTACAAACGGGCGCCCTGCTCGCCCAGTGGATCGACGACAAAACGCTCGGCGGTCAACGCCGGACGATCCAGGTAACCGCGAGCCAGACCAATACCGCTGATGCACAGCTCGCCCGGCACGCCTGCCGGCACTGGATTGAGATCGGCATCGAGAATGCGGCAGATCACATTGCCCAGCGGCCGGCCAATCGGCGAGCGCTCGCCATCGGCAGTTGTGCAGTGCCAATGGGTGACGTTGATCGCGGTTTCAGTCGGCCCGTAACGGTTGTGCAATTGCACCGCCGGCAATTGCGCCAGTACCCGGTTGCGCAGCTCGGCGGGCAAGGCTTCACCGCCGGAAAACACCCGGCGCAGGCTAGTGCATTCGGCACTCGGCGGCTCATCGATGAACAGCGCCAGCAGCGGCGGCACGAAGTGCAGCGTGGTCACGCCGTATTGCTGGACCAGTTGCGCGATGCGATGCGGGTCGCGGTGCTCGCCGGGCGCGGCAAGCAACAGCCGCGCGCCGGTGATCAGCGGCCAGAAGCATTCCCACACCGAGACGTCGAAACTGATCGGCGCTTTTTGCATCAGCACATCGGCTTGGTCGAGACGGTAAGTGTCCTGCATCCATTGCAGGCGCTCGGCCAGCGCGGCGTGGGTGTTGCCGACGCCTTTCGGTTGCCCGGTGGAACCCGAGGTGTAAATCACGTAGGCGAGGTTGTCGCCGTGCAGTCGCAGGCCCGGTGCCTGGCTCGGCCATTTATCCAGGTGCAGCGCATCCATGGCGATCACGCTGACGCCATCGCTGGCCGGCAGACGCTCGAGCAATTGCGTC
The DNA here is from genome assembly GCF_900187595.1 of Pseudomonas sp. Irchel 3F6. Lineage (NCBI taxonomy): Bacteria > Pseudomonadati > Pseudomonadota > Gammaproteobacteria > Pseudomonadales > Pseudomonadaceae > Pseudomonas > Pseudomonas sp. Irchel 3F6. Next base: position 35,959 of record NZ_FYDP01000009.1, read on the forward strand.
TGGGTCAGGAGCAGTTCGACGCCGCTGTCGCGGAGCATGTAGGCGAGACGTTCGGCCGGATAATCCGGATCAAGCGGCACATAGGCGCCGCCGGCCTTGATGATCGCCAGCAGGCCGATCAGCAGTTGCGGCGATCGCTCGGCGGCAATGGCCACGCACACGTCAGGGCCGACGCCCTTGTCGCGCAGGTAATGGGCGAGCCGGTTGGACTGCGCGTGCAGCTCGGCAAAATCCAGACTACCGCTGTCCCACACCAGCGCGGTGCGTTGCGGGGTTTTGCGCAGTTGTTGCTCGAGCAGGTCCGGCAGCCATTGTTGCGCCGGGCTGCACGGGGCCACGCTCCAGTCTTTCTGCTGATTCTGCTCGCTGGCGGTCAGCAAGCGCAGATCGCCGATGGCCTGCTGTGGCTGTTCGCAGACTTCGCTGAGCAGATTGTGGAAATGCTCGGCCAGGCGCTCGATGGTCGCGGCGTCGAACAGTTCGCTGGCGTAGTCGAACGCCAAGCTCAGGCGCCCGTTACGATCCTCTTCACTGTGCAACTGCAGATCGAACTTGGCTTCGCGACTGTGCCACGGCAGTTCTTCGGCGAGCAGACCCGGCAGGCGCTTGAGTGCACTGAGGTCGCGCTGCTGATGGTTGAACATGACCTGGAACAGTCCCTGTTCGCGGGCCTGCGGGAAAGCTTCGAGCAGTTGTTCGAAGGGCAGATCCTGATGGGCCTGGGCGCCGAGTGCGGCTTGGCGGGTCTGGTTCAGCAACTCGGCAAATGTCAGGCGTGAATCGATCTGCGCACGCAACACCTGGGTATTGATGAAGAAGCCGATCAGGCCTTGGGTTTCCAGGGGCGGACGGTTGGCGTTGGGCACGCCGATGCGAATGTCGCGCTGACCGCTGTAGCGGTGCAGCAAACTTTGCAAGGCAGCGAGCAGAAGCATGAACGGCGTGGCCTGGTGGGCCTGCGCAGTCTGGCGGATCGCCTCGCTGAGTTTGCTACTCAAGCGCACGCTGTGGCGCGCGGCGCTGTGGTTGTGTCTGGCCGAGCGCGGGTGATCGGTGGCCAGTTCCAGTGGCGGATGTTCTTCGCCCAGTTGCGCTTGCCAGTACGCCAGTTGCCGCTCGCCCTCGCCTTGCGCCAGCCATTGCCGCTGCCAGTTGCCGTAATCGGCGTATTGCGTGGGCAGCGCTGCCAGTGTCGCCGGCGTCCCTTGGGTTGCCGCCGCGTAGAGACGCGAGAATTCGTCGAGCAGGATATTCAGCGACCAGCCGTCAGCGATGATGTGGTGCAGGGTCACCAGCAGTTGATGTTCTTCGGCATCGAGACGCACCAGTGTCACCGCCAGCAACGGGCCTTTTTCCAGATCGAACCGAGTGCGCGCCTCGTATTCGCGAATCTGCTCGGCGCGGGCTTCACGCTCGGCCATTGGCAGGTCGCTGATGTCGATCAGTTGCAGGTTGAATTCGGCATCAGCGAGCACTTGCTGCAATGCCACGCCGTCACGCTCGAAGAAACGTGTGCGCAGTGATTCATGGCGCTCGATCAGTTGCTGGAAACTTTTGCGCACGGCGTCTTCGTCGAGTTCGCCACGCAGGCGCAGACCACCGGGAATGTTGTAGGCGCTGCTCTGTGGATCGAGTTGCCAAGTGATCCACAGACGGTTTTGTGCCAGCGATTGCGGCATCGGTTCGCTGCGCGACAAGGTGCTGATCGGACCTTGAGCGCTGCCGCCGTCCTGTTTTAGCTGCGCCACAGCGGCAGCGAAGGTGGACAGGGTTGGCGCTTCGAACAGCAGGCGCAGGCTCAGCTCCACATCGAGTGCTTCGCGAACCCGCGCAACCACTTGCGTGGCGGCGATCGAGTTGCCGCCGAGCAGGAAGAAATGGTCGTCGCCACTGACCTGCTTGACGTTGAGTTGCTCGGCCCAGATTTGCCCGATCAACGCTTCAAGATCCGAAGTGCTGCTGGTCGCCGTTTCCGTTGCCGCTGTAATCGAAGGGAACTGCGCGTAACTGTCGAGGCTGCCATCAGCCAGACGATTGCGGCACGCCGAGCGCTGCAGTTTGCCACTGGAGGTTTTCGGCAACGCGCCCGGATTGAGCAGCACCACCACGCTTGGCGCCTCCTGATACGCCTCGGCCACGGCTTGGCGAATGGCTTTGATCAGCGCATCTGGCGCAAGGATTTTCTGCACGCTGCGGCTGATTTCCGCAGCGATGCCGATGCCCTCTTCGCCGTTGTGAGTGACCGCGAACGCCGCCACACGGCCCTTGCGCACCACTTCGACTTCGCGCTCGACGGTCTGCTCGATGTCCTGCGGGTAGAGGTTATGGCCACGGACGATGAGCATGTCTTTCAGGCGCCCGGTGACGAACAGTTCGCCGTCACGGATAAAACCCAGATCGCCAGTGCGCAACCAGGTGCGGCCGGCGTGCTGGACAAAAGTCTTGGCGCTGGCTTCGGGGTTGCGCCAGTAACCGTGGGCGATGCTCGGGCCGGCGGCCCAGACTTCGCCGACGGCGTTATCGGCGAGTTGTTCGAGGGTATTCGGTTCGACGATCAGCACCGCGTGCTCAGGCTGGCTGATGCCGCAACTCATGACCGCGCTGCCGTCGCCCGGCTCGGCGCGGTTTTGCGCCAGCGCCTGATCGTCCACGCGCAACGCCGGGATGCCGGTGCCGCGCGGTGTGCCAGCGACAAACAGGGTGGCCTCGGCCAGACCGTACGAGGCCATGAAACTGTTTTCGCTGAAACCGCAAGCAGCGAACTTTTCCGCGAAGCGTTCAAGGGTGTCGAGGCGAATCGGCTCGGAGCCAGAATAGGCCACGCGCCATCGACTGAGATCGAGGCGCTCAAGGGCCGACTCGCTGACCCGCTCACTGCACAAACGGTAGGCGAAATCCGGGCCGCCGCTGATGGTGCCGCCGTATTCGGCAATCGCTTCCAGCCAGCGCAACGGCCGGCCGAGGAAATACGCCGGCGACATCAGAATGCACGGTACGCCGCTGAAAATCGGTTGCAGCAGACCGCCGATCAGACCCATGTCGTGATACAGCGGCAACCAGCTGACGATGACGTCGTCCGGGTTGACGTCGATCCCGAAACCGTGACGGATCAGCAGTTCATTGGCGACCAGATTGCCATGGCTGACTTGCACGCCCTTGGGCAGCGCGGTGGAGCCGGAGGTGTATTGCAGGAAGGCGATGTGCTCGGGCGGCAGGGGCGGCTCAACCCACTGTTCGGCCAGTGCGCTGTCCAGAGTGTCTACGCACAACAGCGGCGGCGCGCCGTCGATTTGTTGCAAGGCATCGCGCAGGTCGGCGCTGGTCAGCAACAGCCTGGGCTCGGCGTCGGCGATGATCGACAGCAATCGCTCCTGATGATGACGACGGGCGGATTCCGGCGGATAGGCCGGCACCGCAATCACACCGGCATACAAACAACCGAAAAACGCCGCGACGTAATCTGCGCCGCTGGGAAACAGCAGTACCGCACGCTCACCGAATCCAGCCTGAGCCTGCAACGCAGCGGCGATGGTGCGCGCGCGTTGATCCAGTTCGCGATAGCTGAGCACCACGGTCTGCTCCGGGTTTTCGGCGAGAAAACGCAAGGCCAGTCGGTCCGGCGTCAGGGCCGCGCGACGCTTGAGGGCATGGACCAGGGTGCTGGGGAGTTCGAACGCGTCGGTCATGAGGTTTCCTGCCTGAATTCGGCTTGCAAGTGGAATCGGGTGGCTGCGTCACACCTGTCGAGAGGCGTGCGGGGCGCGGTCTGTGCCGACCGCGCAAGGCATCGGAATGCGCTGAGGCCGGGGATCTGCACCCGGGCCATTCACCAATGAGAACGGATGGAGTGGGGAAATAATTAGTCGGCAGGCGCGACGTCCAGCGGGGCTGGGGTGCGGCGGCGTGTCGCAGTTGGCAAAACACATCGACTTACAGCACTACTTCTCTTTCTCATTTGACAATCATTATCATTCAACATAATTTGTCGCTCGATGTGTAGGACGGCGCCGTCCCCCGAGGCCCTCCCACTAACCTATTGGCAGCAAGGTGATTTCCATGACGGAACAAGTATCCACAAGCAGGTGCGATTCACCGCTACTTCAGGCATTCGTCGACAATCGACTGATTCTGGTCAAGATTGCAGCCCGCATTACCGGTTGCAGGTCTCGTGCCGAAGACGTGGTTCAGGATGCGTTTTTCCGACTGCAATCGGCGCCGCCGATCACGTCGTCGATCAAGGCTCAGCTGAGCTACCTGTTCCAGATCGTGCGCAACCTCGCCATCGATCACTACCGCAAGCAGGCGCTCGAACAGAAATACTCAGGCCCGGAAGAGGAAGGCTTGAACGTGGTGATTCAGGGCGCTTCGCCGGAAACTTCGCACATCAACTTCTCGACTCTGGAACACATCGCCGATGCGCTGACCGAACTGCCCAGCCGCACCCGCTATGCCTTCGAGATGTACCGTCTGCACGGCGTGCCGCAGAAAGACATCGCCAAGGAACTGGGCGTATCACCCACCCTGGTCAACTTCATGATTCGTGATGCTTTGGTGCACTGCCGCAAGGTCTCGGGCAGTCGGCGGGATGCGGTGATTGCCGGTCGTCGTTAGGATCCGGATTCTGCGTCAAGCCATTCGCGAGCAGGCTCGCTCCCACAGGGTTTGATCAACGACACAAACCCAGTGTGGGAGCGAGCCTGCTCGCGAAAGCGGCCTCAGACCCAACGAAATTCCGAGGCCGAACACATCAGGCCAACCGGCACCGATCAAAAAACCGCTCCCGCCCCAGAATCATCAGCGCCGCGCGCTTGTGCGGAAAATCGAATTCCTTCTCGCAGTGAAAACATTGGTTGTGCATATGTCCGATCATCTTCGCGTTGTCGGCACGTGGCTCGGCGACCACGCGCTGGGTGCGTGGATCATCGAGAAACAGGTAATGCACCAGCGCCGATAACCAGCTCGCCACTTTATGCGGGCCGCGATGACTTTCCTCGCCGACCAGCATGTGAATGCCACGGTCGTAATCGCCGGCATCGTAGAACGGCGCGATGCGATCTTCCTTGGCCCAGTAGGCTTCGAAGTAAGCGAAAGGCTGGTCATCGAAACAACCAATCAGCGTCAGCGTGTGCGGATCGGCCTCGAGCTTGCCGAGGTATTCGCGATGCTGCTCAAGGCTGCCCTCCTCCTGCCAAAAACTCGCCACGCGCGGGCTGTTCTGCCAGCGATTGAAGCGCGACAGATCTTCTTCGATTTCCAGCGTTCGCAAGGAAATCCATGCGCCGAGCCGCGCATCGAAACGCCGATAGACTTCACCGCGCGGCTTCACCGGTCGCAGCGGATGGCGCTTGCCCTGGCTGATGACCATTTGCTGCGGATAGCTGCCGGTCAGTGACGTGCCCAGCCACGGCTGCGGCAGTTGCCAGAACAGCGTGCGCTCGCAGCGATACTCGCCGGCGACTTCGGTATTGATCAGCAAACCACTGCGCAAGGCTTCGGTAGGTGGCTGATCGAGTTGCCAGATCAACTGCTGACACGCCGGGTCACGGGCGAACAGCCAATAACAGGCCGCCCACAAGGCGTGGCCGGGCGGCAGAGCAAAACGCTCATCAAGCTGGATCGGGCCATTGGCCTCGCGGTCCAGGCGCAGCCGAATCAGCGGTTGCCCGTCCAGGCTCAGGCTCAGCCGGCTCTCGGTAGCATCAGCGATCAATCGACTGCCCGAGGGCAACGCCAGGGCAGTCAGGTCATTCAGATTGGACATGGGTCGGGCTCACGTAATCGTCGACAGTTCAACGAAGTGACGTGAGCCGGGAGGGGAAATTTAAGTGCGAGAGGCAATTAGCGCTTCAGTGATGAGGCGCCGGCATCACGGCAATCCTGTAGGGCTCGAAAATCCTCAGCAATTCGCCGTTGTCGCGCAAACGCTGCAACAGGTTGCCGAAGGCTTCGCCGGTGATAGGAGCGCTTGGCCGCAGAATCGCGTAATGGTGATAGATCTGATCGGTACGCTGCGACGCCAACAGCTCATCGCGGACCTTCTCGTTGCGCAGCAGGTAATCGAACAGATAGGAACGGGTGACCAGGGCAATGTCGGCGCGCCCGCGCAGGACCATCAGCAGGTTGCTGTCGTGGGAATAGGTCAGCGTCGCGTTGTAGTTTTTCGCGAGATATTTCGGGTCGGCGTTGAAGCCGGCGAATTCGTAGTGATAACCGCTGAACAGCGCCAGACGTTTGCCCGACAGGCTCGAGAAATAGTTTTGCTGGCGGCCGTCTTCGCGTTGCGCGACAAAAATCTCGGCGTCTTCCAGGCCCATGTCGACGTCGTCGTGGGGAATGTCTTTCCAGCCCCACTCGGGGTTCTCAAAGATCGCCATATCGATGCGGCCTTGCTTGAAATCACCGAAGCGGCGCGGGATCGACGTCGGCACCAGGACAAATTGATAATCGCTCTGCGAGCGGTTCAGCGCCTCGACCAATTGCGGCAACAGGCCGGTGTCGGCGCCGTTTTCCGGGCGAATCGTATAAGGCGGGAAATGCGCGGCGCCGACCCGGACCAATTGCGCTGACTGAGCGGGCAATACCCATAACGCAGCCAGCGCAGCGAGCAGCAGCCCGGCGGCTGTCCGAATTGGCGAAGACTTCAAAACACCCCACTCCCCGAAAAAAATAGCGATCAATGCATTCAAGCTAGGCGGTTTCGCCGACTTAGCCAGTTTCCCGGCCGGTCCGACAACCGTTCAACGCGCTTCGAGGACCAGAATCAACGCTTCATCGGCGAGTTGATCGAGGCTCAAACTGCCGCCGGCACGGAACCAGGTGGTGGTCCAGGACAGTGCGCCGGTAAGGAAACGTCGGGTAATAAAAACGTCGCCGCGAATAAAGCCGGCGTCCTTGGCCTCGCCCAGAACCTGCAACCAGATGTCTTCATAAACATCACGCAAAGCGAGGACATTAGCCTGACCGTCCTCGGACAATGAGCGCCATTCGTACACCAGCACGGCCATCGCCTCGCCACTGCCGCCCATGATCGACTGCAACTCGCAACGAATCAGTGCCAGCACCCTTTCGCGCACATCGCTCGCCTCGGCCAGCGCTGCGCGCATCAGCGCGGTGTTGTAGCGGATGGTTTCCTCCATCACCGCGCGGAGAATTTCATCCTTGCTTTTGAAGTGATGAAAAATGCTTCCCGACTGAATGCCCACAGCACTGGCCAGATCACGCACTGTGGTGCGCTCATAGCCTTTGTTGCGAAACAGGTGAGCCGCCACTTGCAGCAATTTGCCACGGGCGCTGTCCGGGTCGGTCAACTGGCCTTGGTCGACCAGTTCGCGCATGACCCGCAGGGCTTTTTGCTCGTCCACCCGTTCTCTCCTACAGTCGATCAGTGTGTTGCCCCCTGTAACCGCAGGGTTGCGCGCAATTTAAGCCGCGCGCGGGCACCAAGCAAGCGCTTGGGCAGAAGAATGTTTCGCCTGTTTACAAACCAAGCGCTTGCTTGGTAGCCTCCAGACACTTCTGTCGCAGATCCCTGAGTCGGAGATAAAAATGCCAACCACCGTGCGAATCGGCTGCGCCAGTGCTTTTTGGGGCGACACCTCCACCGCTGCCGCCCAGCTTGTCTCCAGCGGAAACCTGGATTATCTGGTGTTCGATTATCTGGCCGAGATCACCATGTCGCTCATGGCTGGTGCGCGTCTTAAAGACCCACAGGCCGGGTTCGCGGGTGACTTCGTTGAAGTGCTGGCGCCGCTGCTGACGCAACTGGCCGAACAGAAAATCCGCGTGATCAGCAATGCCGGCGGGGTCAATCCGCAGGCTTGCGCGGCGGCCCTGCAAGCGGCCTGCGACCAGGCTGGGGTCCAGCTGAAGATTGCCGTGTTGCTCGGCGATGACCTGCAAGGACAGCTCAAAAGCCCCGCCGACGTCCGCGAAATGTTCAGCGGCGCGCCGCTTCCGCGGATGTGCGTGTCGACCAACGCCTACCTCGGCGCGCCGGGGATAGTCGAAGCGCTGCGCCTGGGTGCCGACATTGTCATCACCGGCCGGGTGGTCGACAGCGCCGTGGTCAGTGCGGCGTTGGTTCACGAATTCGGCTGGTCGTGGCATGACTACGACAAACTCGCCCAGGCCGCACTGGCCGGGCACATCATCGAATGCGGCGCGCAGTGCACCGGCGGTAATTTCACCGACTGGCGCGAGGTGCCGGATTACGAGCACATCGGTTTTCCGATCGTCGAGGTCAGCGCCGATGGCCAGTTCCTCGTCAGCAAACCCGAAGGCTCCGGCGGACTGGTCACGCCATTGACGGTCGGCGAGCAGATGCTCTACGAAATCGGCGATCCGCAGGCCTATCTGTTACCAGACGTGATCTGCGATTTCAGCCAGGTCAAACTCCAGCAACAGGGCAAAAACGTCGTGCACGTGCACGGTGCCAAAGGCCTGCCGCCCAACGATAAATACAAGGTCAGCGCCACGTACCCGGACGGTTTTCGCTGCACCGCCAGTTGCCTGATGGCCGGCATCGACGCAGTAGACAAGGCGCGGCGGGTCAGTCAGGCAATCATCGACAAGACCGCCGAGATGTTCAGCCTGCGCGGCTGGGCGCCGTACAGCGAAACCCATGTCGAACTGCTCGGCAGCGAAGCCACCTACGGCCCCCACGGCCAGCGCCGCGACAGCCGTGAAGTGGTGATCAAAATCGCCGTGCGCCATCCCGACAAACACGCACTGGTACTGTTTTCCAGAGAGATCGCCCAGGCCGCGACCGGCATGGCGCCGGGTTTGACCGGCATCGTCGGCGGTCGTCCGACCGTATACCCCCTCATCCGTCTGTTCTCTTTCCTCATCGATAAAAGCGCCTGCACCCTGCAAATCGATATGGCCGGTGAGCGCCATCCGTGCGCCCTCCCCGACCCAGTGGCCCTCGACAGCGCAGATTTGCCGATCGCCCATCAGCCACCCAAACCCCAGGGCCGCGCCGATGCCAGTGTGCCGTTGGTGAAACTGGCGGTGGCGCGCTCCGGCGACAAGGGCAACCACAGCAACATCGGCGTGATGCCGCGCCATCCCGATTACCTGCCGTGGATCGCCGAAGCGCTGACCCCTTCGGTGGTGGTCGACTGGATGCGCCACGTCCTCGATCCGCTTCTCGGGCGTGTCGAACGCTGGTATCTGCCCGGCACCCACAGCCTCAACTTTCTTTTGGAAAACGCCCTCGGCGGTGGCGGTGTCGCCAGTCTGCGCATCGACCCGCAAGGCAAAGCCTTCGCTCAGCAATTATTGGAAATCCAGATTCCGGTGCCGCAGAGCATCGCCGAACAGCTCGACTAGAGGATGGTGTGCATGGCTTACGCGTCGATTTTCCGCGCCGATCTGTTCAGCGGCCAGAACCTGATTGTCACCGGTGGCGGCAGCGGCATCGGTCGCTGCACCGCCCATGAACTGGCGGCCCTCGGCGCCAATGTGCTGCTGGTCGGGCGCAAGCCGGAAAAGCTCGAAAAAGTCGCCGCCGAAATCACCGACGACGGCGGCCGCGCGCACTGGAAGGCCTGCGATATCCGCGATGAAGAAGCGGTCAAGCAACTGGTCAAAGAGCTGATCGCCGAACACGGGCCGATCCACGGCCTGGTCAACAACGCCGGCGGCCAATACCCGTCGCCCTTGGCCTCGATCAATCAGAAGGGCTTTGAAACGGTGCTGCGGACCAATCTGGTCGGCGGCTTTCTGATGGCCCGCGAAGTGTTCAACCAGTCGATGAGCAAACATGGCGGCAGCATCGTCAACATGCTCGCTGACATGTGGGGCGGCATGCCCGGCATGGGCCACTCGGGGGCAGCGCGTTCGGGCATGGACAATTTCACCAAGACCGCCGCGTTCGAGTGGGGTTACGCCGGGGTCCGGGTCAACGCCGTGGCGCCGGGCTGGATTGCGTCCAGCGGCATGGACACTTACGAAGGCGCATTCAAAGCGGTGATTCCGACCCTGCGCGAGCATGTGCCGCTCAAGCGTATCGGCACCGAATCGGAAGTCAGTGCGGCGATCGTGTTTCTGCTCAGCCCGGCGGCGGCGTTCATCAGCGGCACCACGGTGAAAATCGACGGCGCCGCCAGCCTCGGCAGTCGCGCCTGGCCGCTGCACAAGGCCAGCCACAGCGAATCGTTCAATGGTTTTCACCGCGCCTATCTACCTGACGTGCTCAAGGACAAGGAATAAGCCATGGCGCAGATTCAGTCGCAACTCGATCCGCACAGCGAAGCGTTCGCGCGCAACCGCGCGGCCATGCTCGCCGCCATCGAGCAGGTGCAGCAGCTCGAACAGAACCTGCTGAACAAGGCCGCCGAAGCCAAAGAAAAATTCAGCAAACGCGGGCAACTGTTGCCCCGCGAGCGCTTGAACCTTTTGCTCGACCCCGGCGCGCCGTTCCTCGAACTGGCCAGCCTCGCCGGCTACAAGTTGCACGACGACAAGGACGGCAGTTCGGCCGGTGGCGGGCTGATTGCCGGCATCGGTTATGTCTGCGGCATCCGCGCGATGGTGGTCGCCAACAACAGCGCGATCAAGGGTGGCACGATCTCGCCGAGCGGCCTGAAAAAATCCCTGCGCCTGCAACAGATCGCTCGGGAAAACAAACTGCCGATGATCACCCTCGCCGAAAGCGGCGGTGCCAATCTCAACTACGCAGCGGAGATTTTTGTCGAAGGCGCGCGCAGTTTCGCCAATCAGGCGCGCATGTCAGCGATGGGTTTGCCGCAGATCACCGTGGTGCACGGCTCGGCCACCGCAGGCGGCGCCTATCAACCGGGGTTGTCGGATTACGTGGTGGTTGTGCGCGGCAAGGCCAAGCTGTTTCTCGCCGGCCCGCCATTGCTCAAAGCGGCGACCGGCGAAGTGGCCACCGATGAAGAACTCGGTGGCGCCGAAATGCACGCGCAAGTCGCCGGCACTGCCGAATATCTCGCTGAAAACGACGCTGACGGCATACGCCAGGTCCGCGACATCATGCGCATGCTGCCATGGAACGAGCAGTTGCCGTGGCTGCCGGAGCCGCAATTCAAAGAACCGCTCTACCCCATCGACGAACTGCTCGGGCTGATCCCGGACGATGCAAAAAAGCCCTACGACGTGCGCGAAATCATCGCGCGGATTGCTGACGAGTCGGACTTCCTCGAATTCAAAGGCGAGTTCGATCAGCAAACCCTTTGCGGCCAGTTGAAAATCCAGGGCCGCGCCTGCGGCTTAATCGGCAACAACGGCCCGATCACCCCGCAAGGTGCGAGCAAGGCGGCGCAGTTCATCCAGTTGTGCGACCAGAGCCAGACGCCGCTGCTGTTTTTCCACAACACCACGGGGTTCATGGTCGGCACCGAATCGGAACAGCAAGGCGTGATCAAGCACGGCTCGAAACTGATCCAAGCGGTGGCCAACGCACGGGTGCCTAAACTGACCATTGTCGTCGGCGGTTCCTACGGCGCCGGCAACTACGCCATGTGCGGACGCGGGCTCGATCCGCGCTTCATCTTCGCCTGGCCCAACAGCCGCACGGCAGTAATGGGCGGCGCACAGGCCGGCAAGGTCTTGCGCATCGTTACCGAAGCCAAACAGCTCAAGGACGGCATCGAGCCCGATCCGAAAATGCTCGACATGCTCGAACAGATGACCACGCAGAAACTCGACAGCCAATCCACCGCCCTGTATGGCAGCGCCAACCTGTGGGACGACGGCCTGATCGATCCGCGCGACACCCGCACTCTGCTCGGTTACTTGCTGGATATCTGCCACGAAGCCGACACGCGCACGCTGCAACCCAACAGCTTCGGCGTCAGCCGCTTCTGACCGCCACGGATCCTACGGAGAACAACAACAATGATCTTCACCCCGGAACACGAAGCCCTGCGCCGCACCGTTCGCCAGTTCGTCACCCACGAGATCAACCCGCACGTCGAAGAGTGGGAAAAGGCCGGACGCTTTCCCATCCACGAAATTTTCCGCAAGGCCGGTGAGCTGGGCCTGCTGGGCATTTCCAAGCCGGAAAAATTCGGCGGCATGGGCCTTGATTACAGCTATTCGATCGTCGCCGCTGAAGAGTTCGGCACCATTCATTGCGGCGGGATTCCGATGTCGATCGGCGTGCAGACCGATATGTGCACACCCGCCCTCGCCCGCTTCGGCTCCGATGAACTGCGCGAAGAGTTCCTCCGCCCGGCCATCACCGGCGAACAGGTTGGTTGCATCGGCGTTTCCGAAGTCGGCGCCGGCTCCGATGTCGCCGGGCTGAAAACCACGGCACGCAAGGACGGCGATGACTACGTGATCAACGGCAGCAAGATGTGGATCACCAACTCGCCGAGCGCCGATTTCATCTGCCTGCTGGCCAACACCTCGGACGACAAGCCGCACATCAACAAGTCGCTGATCATGGTGCCGATGAACACCCCGGGAATCAGCCTCAGTTCGCACCTGGACAAGCTCGGCATGCGCAGCTCGGAAACCGCGCAGGTGTTCTTCGACAACGTGCGCGTGCCCCAGCGCAACCGCATCGGCCATGAAGGCGCGGGGTTCATGATGCAGATGCTGCAGTTCCAGGAAGAACGTCTGTTCGGCGCGGCGAACATGATCAAGGGCCTGGAATATTGCATCGACAGCACCATCGAGTACTGCAAGGAGCGCAAGACCTTCGGCAACGCGCTGATCGATAACCAGGTGATCCACTTCCGCCTCGCCGAATTGCAGACCGAAATCGAATGCCTGCGCGCCCTGGTCTATCAGGCCACCGAGCAATACATCAAAGGCCAGGACGTCACGCGCCTGGCATCGATGGCCAAGCTCAAGGCCGGACGCCTCGGCCGTGAAGTCAGCGACAGCTGCCTGCAATATTGGGGCGGCATGGGCTTCATGTGGGACAACCCGGTGGCCCGCGCCTATCGCGATGTGCGCCTGGTCTCGATTGGCGGCGGCGCCGACGAAATCATGCTGGGGATCATCTGCAAACTGATGGGCATCCTGCCGGGGAAAAAGAAATGAGCAGCCTGCCCGATTGCCAGACGCTGTTGCTGGAACTGCATGGCGGCGTGCTGCACATCACCCTCAACCGCCCGGACAGCCGCAACGCGATGAGCCTGCAAATGGTCGCCGAACTGCGCGCGGTGCTGGCGGCGGTGCGTGATGACCGCACAGTGCGGGCCTTGGTGCTCAGCGGTGCCGGCGGGCATTTCTGCGCCGGTGGCGACATCAAGGACATGGCCAATGCCCGGGCTCAGGGCGCGGACGCTTACCGCGAGTTGAACCGGGCGTTTGGCGCGCTGCTGGAACAAGCCCAACATGCGCCGCAAGTGTTGATCACTTTGCTGCAAGGCGCCGTGCTCGGCGGCGGCTTCGGCCTGGCTTGCGTCAGCGATGTTGCGATTAGCGATCACAAGGCGCAGTTCGGCTTGCCGGAAACCAGCCTCGGCCTGATCCCAGCGCAAATCGCACCGTTTGTGGTGCAACGGATCGGCTTGACCGAAACCCGGCGACTGGCGCTGACGGCGGCGCGTTTCGATGGCGCCGAGGCGCAGCGATTGGGGCTGGTGCATTTCGTTGAACAGGATGCGCAAGCGTTGGCCGAGCGACTGGATGAGGTCTTGCAACAGGTGCTGCGCTGCGCGCCGGAAGCGAATGCGATGACGAAAAAATTGTTATTGGCCAGCGCCGGGCAGCCTTCGAGTGAATTGCTCGATGAGGCGGCGCAGTGGTTCAGCGCGGCGGTGACCGGAGACGAGGGAGTCGAGGGGACCATGGCTTTTATGCAGAAACGCAAACCTCGGTGGGTCAGCTAAAAGCTTCGCGAGCAGGCTCGCTCCCACAGGTCGAAATGCATTCCAAATGTGGGAGCGAGCCTGCTCGCGAAGAGGCCCGCACCTTCACCGCCCAAAACTCAGGAGCCCCCGAGTTCGCAGTTGAAATGCGCTCCAAATGTGGGAGCGAGCCTGCTCGCGAAGAGGCCCGCACCTTCGCCGCCCAAAACTCAGGAGCGCCCGAATTCGCGGTTGAAATGCGTTCCAAATGTGGGAGCGAGCCTGCTCGCGAAGAGGCCATCCCATTCACCGCTATCATTTCAGGAACCCCACCATGCCTACCCTCCACAAAATCCTGATCGCCAACCGCGGTGAAATCGCCTGCCGCATCCAGCGCACGGCCCAGGCGCTGGGTTATCGCACCGTCGCCGTGTTCAGCGACGCCGACGCCGATGCGCTACACGTGCAAATGGCCGACCAAGCCGTACATATCGGCCCGGCGCCGGTGCAGCAGTCCTACCTCAACATTGCGGCGATCATCGACGCCGCCCGACGCAGCGGCGCCGATGCAATTCACCCGGGCTACGGTTTTCTCTCGGAAAACGCCGATTTCGCCCGCGCCTGCGCCGAAGCCGGGCTGATCTTCATCGGTCCCAGCGTCAAAGCTATCGAACTGATGGGCAGCAAACGCCTGTCGAAAATTGCCATGCTCGACGCGGGCGTGCCATGCATTGCCGGCTACCAGGGAGCAGCGCAGGACGACGCGACGCTGCTGGCCGAAGCCGCGCGGATCGGTTATCCGCTGATGATCAAGGCCAGCGCCGGTGGCGGCGGACGCGGCATGCGTCTGGTGCACGAGGCCAGCGAACTGGCGGCGCAACTGCGTACCGCGCGGTCCGAAGCAATGAACGGTTTCGGCAGTGACGAGTTGATTCTCGAGCAGGCCTTGATCGACCCGCGCCACGTCGAAGTGCAACTGTTCGGCGACCAGCACGGGCATCTGGTCTATCTCGGCGAACGCGATTGCTCGATCCAGCGCCGCCATCAGAAAGTCATCGAAGAAGCGCCGTGCCCGGTGATGACCGCCGAGCTGCGCCAGGCCATGGGCGAAGCGGCGCTCAAGGCCGGGCGCGCGGTGGATTACGTCGGCGCTGGCACCGTGGAGTTCCTCCTCGACGCGCGCGGCCAGTTCTACTTTCTGGAGATGAACACCCGTCTGCAGGTCGAGCATCCGGTGACGGAATCGATCACCGGCCTCGATCTGGTCGCGTGGCAGTTGCTGGTTGCCGAGGGTCAGCCGCTGCCGCTGACGCAGGAGCAGATCCGTCTCGACGGTCACGCCATGGAAGTGCGCCTCTACGCTGAAGATCCCGCTGCGGATTTTCTCCCGCAAACCGGCCGAATTGCCGCATGGCAACCGGCGTCGGGCCACGGTGCACGGATCGATCACGGTCTGCTTGAAGGTCAGTCGGTCAGCCCGTTCTACGATCCGATGCTCGGCAAACTGATCGCCCACGGTGCAACCCGCGAAGAGGCGCGGCGCAAGCTGTTGCGTGCGCTGCAGGACACCGTGCTGCTTGGCGTTCAAAGCAATCAACGCTTGCTCGAGGGCCTGTTGCAACATCCGCAGTTCATCAGCGGCGATTTCAGCACCGCTTTCATCCAGCACCATTTTTCCAACCATGCCAGCCTCAACACTTATGTACCGACGACGGCGCAACTGGCGATTGCCGTGGCGTTGTTCTATCAGGCCAGCGCCCTGCCCCATCGCGCCCCATTGAATGGCTGGCGCAACAACGCCAGCGTGCCGTTGCACTATCGACTGGGCAGTGACGAGCAGGACTGGACGCTGTCGGTGCTGGCGCGCAAATCCGGCGAGTTGGTCGTGCAGGCTGGCGAAAGCACTGTGGCGGTGAAAATCATTGAGCACGCCGCGCAATCGATCACCCTCGAAGTCGACGGTCTGCGCCAATGTCACGCCTATCGTCTGCACGATCGGCAGCTGTGGCTGTTCACCCATCCGGGCAGCCTGCGCCTGGAGGATCGAACTCATGCGCCGATCGACAGTCAGACCAGCGTCGCTTCCGGCACCCTCAAAGCGCCGATGGACGGTGCCATTGTCGACGTGCTGGTCAGCGAGGGCAGTACGGTCAGCAAGGGTCAATTGCTGGTGGTACTGGAGGCAATGAAAATGGAGCATCCGTTGAAGGCCGGCATCGATGGCGTGCTCAAACGGGTGCAAGTGAAGGTCGGCGATCAGGTAAAAAATCGTCAGGTTCTGTTGCAGGTCGAGTAGTCGCCCGGGCACAAGCGCGGGGTTTGACTACGCTCTGATAAATCAGAACGCGGAAATCAGGAACCCTGCGATGCCCCATTGGCTGGTCATAGATCTGGAAGCCACCACAGACGAGGGTGGCTGGCCGGTCACGGAGATGGAAATAATCGAGATCGGTGCGACCCTGGTCGACCGCGCCGGGCGCGAGCAGGATCACTTCCAGCGCTTCGTCAAACCGACCCGCCGGCCATTGCTGACGTCATTCTGTCGGGAGCTGACACACATCACTCAGGCCAACATCGATTCGGCACAACCGCTGAGCGAGGTCTGGCCAGCCTTTGAGCGTTGGCTGGCACAGCATCAGGCTCGCGTTGAAGGCTGGGCCAGCTGGGGCGGTTACGATCGCCAGCAGTTGCTCCAGGAGTGGCAGCGCCTGCACATCGACAGCGGCCTGAGCAAAGTCCCGCACATGAACCTCAAACAACGCTTCGCCAAGGCCCGCCGCCTGGAACGACCGCTGGGGCTCAACGCCGCGTTGCAGCTAGCGGGCATGCAGTTCAACGGCCAACAACATCGCGCGCTGGAAGATGCCCGCAATACCGCGCGGTTATTGCCGCTGGTCCTGCCGCTTTAGACGCGTGACGGCGCGAAAAGCCTTGTGCATACTGGCCGCCCCCTTTTAAGCCCTTTTCGAGGAATCCGCCCATGTTTAAAGTCAACGAGTACTTCGACGGCACCGTCAAGTCGATCGCCTTTGGCACCGCTGAAGGTCCGGCGACCATTGGCGTCATGGCCCCGGGCGAATACGAATTCGGCACCAGCCAGCGCGAGATCATGCATGTGGTTTCCGGCGCGCTGAGCGTAAAACTGCCAGACAGCAGCGACTGGGAAACCTTCGCCGCCGGCAGCCAGTTCAACGTCCCGGCCAACAGCAAGTTCCAACTGAAAGTCGCCGTTGATACCGCTTACCTGTGCGAATACCGCGGCTGATCCCGCCGGTTTCACTGCGCAAAAAAATGCCCGCGTCCAAAAGACCCGGGCATTTTTCGTTTCAGCGACAACCTATTCGAGGATTTCCACCGGCATGCCGACTTCCAGGCGGCCGTTGCCGTCGTTGACCAGATTCTGCCCGAACATCGCGCCATCAGCGGTGCTGCGGTGCTTCTGCAACGTCGCGAACGGCTCGCGATCGGCGCTACGCTCACCGGTTTGCGGGTCGACAGTGGTCATGATGCAACGCGCGCACGGCTTGACCACGCGGAATTCGATGTCGCCAATGCGAATACGCTTCCAGTTGTCCTCGGCGTAAGGCGCGCTGCCTTCGATGACCAGATTCGGACGGAAGCGCAGCATCTCCAGCTCTCGCCCTACCGTTTCCGAGAGTGCCAGCCGCGAGGCTTCGCCGATCAGCAGCAATGGATAACCGTCGGCGAACGCCACTTGATCGTCGTCCTTGCCGAAACCCGACTGCGTGGTGCGCGCCCGCTCAAGTGGCATTTGCACCAGACGTGTCGGCTTGCCGAGGAAGTCACTGACAAAACGCGCGGCTTGATCACCAGCGTCCGGCACCCGCAGGGTGTCACGCCAGATCGTCACACCGCGCAGCTCGGCGTCGGCAGCGGGCAGCGCGACTTCGATAGCACCCTGCTCGGGAGCGCTGAGGGTCAGACCGCCGCCGGCATTCCATAACGCCGACAGCTGACTCATCTTCGCTTCGGCACGCTGGGTCAGAAAGCGCCCGCTGGCCTCGTCCACCAGCATCCAGCGTCGGTCGCCCGCCAGCCCGAGCTTGTCCAGCTCAATGCTTTGCAGGATTTCGCCCTTGCCGGATTTCAACGGGTAACGATAAAGCGCGCTCAGACGCAGCATGGCCAGCTTCCTTGGAGGAAAAACGCCACCCTATACGAGCTTCAATAGCGAATCAAAGCCGTCATTAATGTAAATACACTTCTGTGGGAGCGAGCCTGCTCGCGAAGAGGCCGGCACATTCACCATCAATGTGTCCGACCCTGCGCTTCCGCGAGCAGGCTCGCTCCCACAGGAAGCAAAATGTGCGTGTTTCAGGCCGGCACGGCGTCGAGCATCAGACGCTGGCGCACCACGTCGACCAGTTTGTCCGGCTGGAATTTGGAAAGGAAGTTGTCGCAACCGACCTTCTTCACCATCGAGTCGTTGAAACTGCCGGACAGCGAGGTGTGCAGCACGACGTACAGGCCACGCAGGCGAGGGTC
The DNA here is from genome assembly GCF_900187595.1 of Pseudomonas sp. Irchel 3F6. Lineage (NCBI taxonomy): Bacteria > Pseudomonadati > Pseudomonadota > Gammaproteobacteria > Pseudomonadales > Pseudomonadaceae > Pseudomonas > Pseudomonas sp. Irchel 3F6. The sequence goes on from NZ_FYDP01000009.1 coordinate 54,237, forward strand.
GTTGCGGATCTCCGTGGTCAGGCGATAGCCGTCCATTTCCGGCATTTCCGCATCGGTGAAGATCATCAGCAGTTTATCGGTCATATGCACGCCGGTATCGGCCCAGGCCTTGAGCATGTTCAAGGCTTTCAGACCGTCGCTGGCAATGTGCATTTTCACCCCGAGCTGGCCGAGGGTATCGCGCAATTGCGAAAGCGCCACGTTGGAATCATCCACCAGCAACACTTCGCGGCCACGGGCGCGCTCGAGTACCGGATCGTCGAGTTTCTCGCGCGAGACCTTGGCGTTGTACGGGACGATTTCAGCGAGGACTTTCTCGACGTCGATGATCTCCACCAGTTGATCGTCGACCTTGCTGATCGCGGTCAGATAATGCTGGCGGCCCGCACTGGTCGGCGGCGGCAAAATGGCTTCCCAGTTCATGTTGACGATGCGGTCGACACCGCCGACGAGGAAGGCCTGCACCGAACGGTTGTATTCGGTGACGATGATCGTGCTGTTCGGGCCCGGCACCAGTGGGCGCATGCCGATTGCCTGGGACAGGTCGATCACCGGCAATGTCTGCCCGCGCAGATTGACCACGCCGCAGACGAAGGGATGACGCTGCGGCATCAGGGTCAGCTTGGGCAGTTGCAGCACTTCCTGAACCTTGAACACGTTGATCGCGAACAGCTGGCGTCCGGCCAGGCGAAACATGAGGATTTCCAGGCGATTCTCACCCACCAGTTGCGTGCGTTGGTCTACCGTGTCGAGAATGCCGGCCATCAATGACTCCTGGGCTTGTTCTGATGAATTCACTATGGGGGTTTATCGGCTGCATTCAGCTAATCTTGATTGCTGTAAAGCACGTCGCTAAAAATGCCACAAACGGCCATTGATGTCACACTGACATCATGCTTTACTGGCATTCGTGATTTCATCTGCTAGATTCATTGCGGCGCGACCTCGGTTTGCACGTTAGGTTCCCGCGCCTAAGGGATTCCCCTAGGATCAATCAGGCCCAACCTGATATTCGCCATTTCCAATAGCCATTACTGTGACGCCATTCTCATTGCATGAACGGAGTCAGGCTATTGTGTGCGATCGCAATTCAGTGGCAACCCACCCTCTGGAACCCCTCGGTCCGTGCACCTGCACCGCCGGGCGCGATCTGCCGACGATTCACGATCGTCGCCACACACGGCCATCCGTCAACCAACACGACGTGGTGGAGATGAACATGCCAATCGACCGTAAAGACTGGGCGCAACGCTTCCCCGAATTTCTGGTCGAGGCCGAAACGCTTCTCGCCAAGTCCGAAGAATGCCTGAGCCATCTGCAACTGATCAGCAATGACAAGGATGCCATCGACTGCATGCTCGGCACTCTGCTGAAGCTGGCCGGCCGGGCCGAAGCACTGGCGCTGGAAGCGATCTCCGAGTTTTCCCTGCACATCTACAGCCTGCTCAATTTGCAGCAGGACCACGTCGATCTGCACGAGCAGGCCCTCGATGCGTTACGCGACTGCCTGACCTTGATGGCGTGGCAGCTTGAGCTGGTCGATCCCAAGACCGGGCAGCTGACCCTGGATAAAAGCGAACAGACTGATCTGCTCGAAGCCTTCGCGGCACAAATGGGCCAAACCTCGTTCGAGCCCAAGAGGGTGAGCAAACGTTTGCTCTCTTCATCCTTTACCGCGCGCCAGGCTTGAGCCGGTAAGTCGCGATATTGTCGTAAATGAATACTTCGTGCCTGAAAGCGACAATCCGGGGCAAATAATCAGCCCGACCAACGGCTAATTTTCAGGTGCCGCCCTCAGGGTTTTCCCTGTGCCCACCGAGCGACACTTCCAGGCAAATCGAAGTGATCCAAATACAACAACTCCAACTTTTTCCAATATGGAACTTGCGTCCAGGATCCGATATTTCCTGACTGAATAGACATATATAGCAACCGCGACCAACGGTATGTTAAGTGGTATTATGCCGCCGGTTAGTTGCCTGTCGGTTAATGGCATACTGACTTCAGTGTTACCTTTTCGATGTTATTGCCAGTCAATGATCGCTTAATGAATGCGGATTGAATCAATAACATAAATGACAGTATTTCCACACAGAGATCCGCCAGTCACCGGTCGGTCTGCCCGCAGCGAACATCCATTGGCTCCATCCGTTATGTACGCCAGTCTCAAGTCACTTATCACATGGCCACCTTCTCGGGAAAACGCCCGGCGCTTCACACTTGTCCTGTGTGTTCTGGCGACCTTGGGCAGTCTGCTGGCGTATGTTGTTTCCGCACGCCTTCCTTTGGGATTGCTGGCGCTCGACATCGCCGCCACCGCGTGCGTCTGGGTGCAATATCGCTTGTCACGCAAATCGATCAAGTTTCAACCACAAGAGCTGGCTGATCGACTGTTGCAAGTCCAGGAAAACGAGCGTCATCGCCTCAGCCGTGAATTGCACGACGATATCGGCCAGTTGCTCACTGCCGCCAAGCTGCAAAGTGACTGGCTCAAACGCCGCCTGCCGGAGGATCTGCAGGAACAATGCAAGGTGCTCTGCGACACACTGGATGAAACCCTGACCAAGGTGCGTGACGTCTCGGCGATTCTCAATCCACGTCAATTGACCAGTCTGGGCCTAGAAGCCAGCCTGCGTGCGCACTTGCTCAAGACACTGGCCAACACGCCGGTCAACTGGAGTCTCGATTGCCAGCAACGGCTCAACGGCATCCCCGAGGAAATGGCCGTCGCCGCGTTTCGCATCGCCCAGGAAGCCGTGACCAACATCCTGCGCCACGCACAGGCAAAAAACCTGTTGATTCGGGTACAGCGATTGCCGCAAGGTCTGACGCTGTTGATCAGTGATGACGGCCTGGGTTTTGCCCCGGCGGCCGACCCGGCCAGAGAAGGTCAACGCGGCATGGCCGGAATGGCCGAGCGTATCGAACAGTTGGGCGGCACATTGAGCGTTATCAGCGAGCCGGGCAAAGGCACTCGAATCGAAGCACTATTCCCGTGGGCGCCTCGGGCACTCGAACGGGCCAGTACGAATAAGGTTATGCGTTGACTTGTAACTTACTTCTGGTGGATGACCACTCGCTGATCAGAGCCGGCGTGCGTGCTCTGGTTCTGGATATTCCCGGTTACGCGGTAGTCGGCGAAGCCAGTGATGGTTCGCAATTGCTCGAAATGGTCGAGCAACTGAGCCCCGACATCGTATTGCTGGACATCTCGATGCGGGAAACCGGTGGCCTGGAAGCGCTGCAACGCCTCAAGCGTGTGCGGCCGCAGAGCAAAGTGCTGATTCTGTCGATGCACACCGACCCGGCGCTGATCATGCAGGCGCTGGAGTCCGGTGCCCATGGCTACCTGCTCAAGGACACCACGGCCACCGAGCTCGAGCACGCGCTGGAAGCCCTCCGCAACAACGAACGCTATCTCAGCCCGGCCATCGCTCACACCGTGATCAATCAGGCACTGACCCGCAACCAGAAAAGCCAGCCGGACATCGCCGATTCGCACAATCTGACCGCGCGCCAGCTGGAAATCCTTCGCCTGATCGTGCGCGGCAAATCGACCCGGGAAATCGCCAATGGCCTGGGCTTGAGCGTCAAGACCGTGGAAACCCACCGCGCACAGATCATGAAACGCCTGCAGATCTATGACGTGGCGGGCCTGGTGCTGTTCGCCGTGCGCGAGCAGATCATCAGTCTTGATGACTGACTGGCGTCAGTTGACTCAATAGCGGCGAGTCCTTTGGCAAGTGCACCTGCAACGCTGCGGGTTTCGCAACAAAACGCAGACTGTCACCTTCCAGTGGCTCGCCGTCGAGATTGATGCTCAGCCCTTCGGCGACCTTGATCTCGACCCACGGCAATCGCGCCCGCACGAACATGTTGTCGAGGCCGAAGCCCTCGCTCAGCAGATTCTTCAGCGTGCCGACCAGTTCTTGCGGTGCCGGCAGGATACTGATGTCCAGCAAACCATCATCGACCTGTGCCTCGGGGCACAGCACATGGCCGCCACCCGCCTGCCGCCCGTTACCGATGCCCAGCGCCAGCAGCTCACCCTGCCAATGGAAATCCGGGCCTTGCAACTCGCCGTAAGCGGCATGCAGTTCGCTGAACCGGGTCAGGCCGGTAAACAGATACGCGGCGCCGCCCAAGACCTTCTTCAGATCTTCCGAAGTATTGGCGGTCACCTGGCTGCCGAATCCGCCGGTCGCCATGTTCAGGAAAATCTGCCCGCCCACTTCGCCCAGATCGATATCCGAGGGCTGAACATCCAGTAGCTCAAGGGCTTCGGCAGGCTCCAGGGAAATACCGGCGGCGCGGGAGAAATCGTTGGCGGTTCCCAGCGGCAGCAACACAAGACTGGCTTTTTGCGGATGCTGAGCCAGCGCCTCGGCAATATCGCGCAACGTGCCATCACCGCCACCGGCGATGATTTTGCTGTAGCCGGCCGCCAACGCTTCCTCGACCAGACGCTGGGCGTCGCCGGCCTCCCAGGTCACTCGCACAGCCAGTTCCCAGCCTTGCTCACGCTTGGCTTCGACGGCAGCGCGGACATCCTCGTTGAGTGCCTGTTTGCCATGCAAGATCAGCAGTGCCCGGCGTTCACTCATAACGTCACTCCAAGAATTGAAATCGATTGAAACATCTTGACCACTGTGCGCCTTAAAAAAGCCACCGAGCTGGCAATTAATTCTTCGTCCAACTGCTGGCGTCCTACACAGCGGTATTTTTTCTTACGAAACAAGAGGAATCGGCTTAATTGACCCCGTCCGACCATTGGGTCACCGTGTGCCAGCAGCATCAACCTTCAACCCATTAACACAAGGATGTGCCGGTAATGAACGGATACCCCCCGATTTATTTCCATGAATCGAGCAATGGCAAAACCAGCAAGCGTGCAGTTGATACGATCGGCGAGAACTTCCATGCACAACCATGAAACCAAGGCACCGGTGAGCCCGGTCGCCGCTCTCGCCGAAAGTCGTGCCAGCAAGAAACCAGACTTCTGTAACAGCGCCAAGACCCCTGGAGAGTTTGATATGGAACCCCGAGTCAGCGAGCTGGAGACTCACTTCAAATACATGCGCCGCGATATGGACGAAGTGCTCAATGATGTCCGGACGATCAAACACCGCCTGGCGTATTCGGCGGGTGCCACCGCTGTCATCCTCGGACTGCTGGGCTGGGTGGCCAACAGCCGATTCGACCAGTTGGTGACATTGATCAGCAACTGACCGAATCATTCGTTGCACGCGCCGTGCGTATCAGCCGACGCGTGCATGGGCGAGATGCTCTACCCCAGAAGGTCACTGAGGGGAATGAAGCTCACTGCATCACCCTCGCTCAGCGTGCGGCCTTCTCGGACTTCCACCAATCCGTCGGCCCACGCCGCGCTACGCAGCACACCCGAACTCTGGTTGCGGTAAATGATCGCCCGCCCCTGCTCCAAGCGCCCGCGCAGATATTCACGACGGTTGCCGGCCACCGGCCAGACAAAGCCTGCTGGCACTGCAAACTTGAGCGGCTCGACATCTTGCACACCCAGGCGTCGCAACAGATAAGGCCGCGTCAGCAAGGCGAACGTCACCAGCGTAGAGGCGGGATTGCCGGGCAGGCCAATCACCGGCACGTTGCGGAAATGGCCGAACGTCAACGGTTTTCCAGGCTTGATGGCCAGCTTCCACAAGGCCAGTTCGCCTTCCTCTCGCAAGGCAATGCCGAGAAAATCCGCTTCACCGACCGAGACACCGCCAGTAGACAGAATCAGATCGACATTTTGCAGTTCGCCCAGCCGCGCCCGCGTCGCGGGTAGATCGTCCGGAAGAATTCCGCCATCGATCACTTCGCAGCCCAGACGCTGCAACCAGCTGCACAGAAGTACGCGATTGCTGTTGTAGATCTGGCCCGGACCCAATGCCTGACCGGGTTCAACCAGCTCGTCCCCAGTGGACAGAACCGCCACCCGCGGCTTGCGCACGACGTTAACCCCGGCACAGCCAAGCGAAGCAGCCAGGCCCTGCTCAATCGGTCCGAGCCGGGTGCCAGCTTGCAGCACCAATTCACCGACCGTGGTTTCCTGGCCCTGCGGACGAATGTTCTGCCCGGCCTTCAAAGGCTCAAGAAAGCGCACTCGGCCGTCGGCCTGAACTTCGGCGTTTTCCTGCATCTCGACACAGTCAGCGCCCGCCGGTAACGGCGCCCCGGTAAAGATGCGTGCGCAGGTACCTGGTTCCAACGACTGCGGAGATTGCCCGGCAAACACCTTTTGACTGACCGGCAGCGGCTCGCCCTGCCAATCAGCCAGGTTCAAGGCGTAGCCGTCCATGGCGCTGTTCGGCCACGGCGGCAGATCCAGCGTCGAGATCAGATCTTCAGCCAGCACCCGCCCTTCGACTTGAGACAGCGGCAAGTATTCGCGCTCGACAATGCGCGACGCATCGGCCATGGCCAGCAAACGCTCGAGCGCCGTTTCGACAGGCAGCAGACTGCCGGTCTTGCCCGGCTTACCCACGGGATTCACACGGCGCCGCCTGCTTCAGGTGGGTGACGAAGTTGCACGGACGATGACGGGCGTCCAGTTGCTCAGCGAGAATGCCGTCCCAGCCGGTGCGCACTGCATTGGTCGAACCCGGCAGGCAGCACACCAGCGTGCCGTTGGCCAGACCAGCCAAGGCCCGGGACTGCACGGTCGAAGTGCCGATATCGGCCACGGAGATCTGGCGGAACAGTTCGCCGAATCCGTCGACCTGTTTGTCGAGCAGGCATGCCACCGCTTCCGGTGTGCTGTCACGCCCGGTAAAGCCAGTGCCGCCGGTGATCAGCACAACCTGGACCACATCGTCGGCAATCCAATTGGCGACTTGCGCGCGAATTTTGTAGAGATCATCTTTAAGCAAAACACGCTCGGCCAGCGCGTGACCGGCCGCGATCAAGCGATCGACGAAGACCTGGCCGGAGGTATCGGTTTCCAGGGTTCGGGTGTCGCTGACAGTCAGCACCGCAATATTGAGCGGCACGAAAGGTACATCAGCCTTGGCTTTCATAGGCTCTTCCAGTTGTAGGGGAAACAGCCCGGTGTTATATCACAGCGGCTCATTTTTCCGCCGCCCCTCTGGAGAGTCGTCATGCCCTCGAACAAGCCGTTGCCACCCTGCTCCGTCCTGCTTCTGGCCGGTGGACGCGGTCAACGCATGGGCGGTCAGGACAAGGGCCTCATCGAGTGGCTGGGCGAGCCGTTGATCGCGCATCTCCAGCGCAAGGTACGGCCGCTGACCGACGATCTGATCATCTCGTGCAACCGCAATCGCGAGCGTTATGCCGGGTTTGCCGATCAGTTGGTAATGGATGATGAAGGCGATTTCCCCGGGCCGCTGGCCGGTATTCGTGCTGGACTGAAAGCGGCGCGCCATGCGCATTTGCTGGTGTTGCCATGCGATGTGCCGCGAATCGACACGGCGTTGCTGGAAGCCATGCTGACCACTGCCGATCTGCAACGTGAAAAACCTTTAATGCTGCGCCACGGCGAGCACTGGGAACCGCTGTTGTGCGTGATTCCGGTGGCGCTGTTGCCAGCGTTCGAAGCAGCCTGGAATGCAGGCGAGCGCAGCCCGGGCAGGGTGATGCGCAGTCTCGGCGCCGTCGCATTGCAATGCCCTGACAACGACCCGCGACTGGCCAACCTCAACACCCCCGAACTGTTACATCTGCACAACACTGTGTCAGACTGACACTATCCAAGGAACTCTCACGCCTTGTTTACGTCTCAAGCTCAGTAACCAGAAGATTTCCCATTCGGAGACACACTCATGACTCAACGGACCCTCGCCACTTTCATGCTCGCACTGGGCCTGGCAACCCTCGCCGGTTGCTCCTCGCCGACAGTGATCACCTTGAATGACGGTCGCGAAATCCAGGCCGTCGACACCCCGAAATACGATGATGATTCGGGCTTCTACGAGTTCCAGCAGCTGGACGGCAAAGAGACCCGCATCAACAAGGATCAGGTTCGTACCGTTAAAGAGCTGTAAGGCTCCGCGTCGTTACCGGATACAGAAAAGCCCGCATTGTCATGCGGGCTTTTTCATGGGCGCTCGGAAAGCAGTTTCAGCATTACCACTGCAAGGTGATTCGACTCTCGAACTCCCGCAATTCCCCGGTCACCGGGTCAATGAAGCGCAGGCCTTGCGCAAGCAGCTTCAACGGGTTGGCGTAGTCGTCCTCGACATCTTTCAACACCGTCGGATAAAACGGGTCGTTGCAAATACTCGCTCCCAGCGCCGTCATGTGCACCCGCAACTGATGCTTCTTGCCCGTCACGGGATACAGGCCATAGCGCCACAGATCACCATTTTTCTCACGCACCTCGACCGCCGTTTCGGTATTGCTGGCGCCAGGCCCTTCTTGCATGCGGAAAAACGGCTCGCCATCGACCAACCGGCTCTTGTGCACCAAAGGGAAATTCAACTCGGGCAGCGCCGGGGCGATCGCTTCATAGCGCTTGTCGATCTGCCGCGTCGGGAACAACGACTGATAGGCCGAGCGGGTTTGCGGGTTGGCTGAGAAGATCACCAGACCTGCCGTGTGCCGGTCGATGCGGTGCAGCGGCACCAGATGCGGATTGTCCAGCCGACGGATCAGCCGGCGCAGCAGGGTTTGTTCGACATATTCTCCGGCCGGGGTGACTGGCAGAAAGTGGGGTTTGTCGGCCGCCACCAAGTGTTCATCGGCATAGAGAATCGACTCGAGCACCGGGATCGGCTTCTCGTCCGGCACTTCGCGAAAGTAGTGAATGCGCAAACCTTCCTTGTACGGCAAGTCCAGCGCAATCGGCTGGCCCTGCGCATCCAGCACCCGCCCGCGAGCAATCCGGTCAAGCCATTGTTCGCGGCCGATAGCGCTGAAGTGCTCGCACAGGCAATCGAGTACCGTCAGCCAGGGACCGGGCGGCAAATACAAGGTGCTGGCCTGATTGTGCGCAGCGGAAAATACGGGGCTGGTCATACGAAACAGAAATCCTCAATGCAGGCCGGCATTATCCAACAGTGAGGCAAAGCCACCTAGCGCAGTTTCATCAGGCCGGAATCGACTTGAGGGCCGCCGCTTCGGTGAACTCCTTCAGCCAGCGCAACACATCGACCGCCTCCCAGCGACCCGGATCGTACAAGGCATACAGCAGGCCCTGATAACCGACCACATCCAGTTGCTTGTGATACCCGGCGCGTTGAAACAGGGCTTCGATTTCGGCAAAGCAGGTGTTGAAATGCAGCTTGTTGAACGGCGTCTTGCCTTCCGTGACCAGCCCGTCCAGGCGCAATTCGAGGACGGCCTCGCGCACCACGTCGACCGACATCCGGTTAACGCTGCTCTTCAACTGTTCGACATTGACCACGGTTCATCCCTCTGACTCGATTGCTGTATGGACATACAGTAACCGAAGAAGTCAGCGAGCGCCAACGCAAGGATGTATCGCTGCGACCAGCGGAAGAACGGTAGTAAACCCCATCATCGTAAAAACGCCGCGATTTCATCGCCACTGAACGGCCAATCCAGCTCCGCGCCAGTGTCAACGCGCCGCAGTACCGGGATGCGCAAGCTGTATTTTTCGAACCACGATTCGTCTTCGGCAATGTCCACCAGTTCAACCAGCAGACCATGCTCGACGAAGGGCATCAGCTCGGCTTCGGCAACTTCACACAGATGACACCCGAGGGTGCCGAACAGCTGACATTCTGGAGACATGACGGCATTACCGGAAAACAAGTGAGCCCATTCTAGGACGCCACTAAACCCTCGTCGACCCAGCGCCGCTCAAAGGACCCAGCGCTCCCGGCGCAAAATCCTGACGCAAATCATTCAGCGCAAATTGCAAATGCGTCATCCTCGCGGACTTTTTGCCTCTACGCTTCAGAGGCCAACGCCCTGACAGCGGAGTGTCCCGTGTTTGCAAATCTGTTGATCATCCTCGCCTCATCCCTGGTGGTGATTGCCCTGTTCCGGCGCCTGCGACTGCCGCCGGTACTGGGTTACCTGTGCGTGGGATTACTGGTCGGGCCGAACGCATTCGACTGGGTCAACGAGAGCGAACATCTGCCGGATGTCGCCGAGCTGGGCGTGGTGTTTCTGCTGTTCTCCCTGGGCCTGGAGTTCTCCCTGTCGAAGATGATTGCGCTGCGTCAGGTGGTGTTTCGCCTCGGCAGTCAGCAAGTGCTGATCAGCGCAGCGCTGCTCGGCACCCTGTTGATGGGCCTGGGCATGCCGCTGATGCCGGCGCTGTTGCTCGGTGCCGGATTATCGCTGTCATCCACGGCGATCGTGACCAAGGAGCTGGGCAGTCTTGGTGAAGTGTTCAGCAGCCACGGCCAGAACGCGGTCGGCGTGTTGCTGTTTCAGGACGTTGTCGCGGTATTGCTGCTGACACTGGTTCCGGTCTTCGCCGGCACCAGCGAGCAGGCCTGGTATTGGGCCTTGCCGTTGACCCTGGGCAAAACCTTGGTGCTGTTCTTCGGCCTGCTGCTCGCCAGTCGCTGGTTATTGCCACGGCTGTTTCATGAAGTGGCGGCCTCGCGTTCGGCGGAGCTGTTCGTCCTGCTGGCGCTGGTGATCGTGCTGCTGACTGCCTGGCTCACGCACTTGCTGGGGCTGTCGCCTGCACTCGGCGCTTTCCTTGCCGGCATGTTGCTCGGGGAAAGCCATTACCGGCACCAGATCGAAGCTGACATCCGGCCCTTTCGCGACATTCTGCTCGGCGTGTTCTTCGTCAGCATCGGCATGCTCATCGACCTGCAACTGTTCGTCAGTCACAGCCTGTTGATCATCGGCCTGACGCTTGGCCTGATGCTGATCAAGGGCACCGTGGTCGCGCTGCTGGTGAAGTGGCGCGGCAGCGACAGCGAAACCGCATGGCGCAGCGGCCTGGCCCTGGCCCAGGGTGGCGAATTCTGTTTTGCCTTGATGGCGCAGATGCAGCAGAACAGCCTGTTGCCGGCCGAACCGGGTGCACTGCTGCTCGCGGCGACGTTCTGTTCGATGCTGCTCACGCCACTGCTGTTGCGTGCGGCGCCGCGCATTGCCGCCGTGCTGCACCGCAAGCCCAATCAGGAAGCGCAGATCGAACAGATCAGCGCGCTCAACGCCGACCTCGACCAGCACGTGGTGATCTGCGGCTACGGTCGCGTCGGCCAATCCATCGGCCGCTTCATGGGCAATGCGGGGCAAGCCTATGTTGCGCTGGACAACGATCCGGTGCGGGTGCAGGAAGCCGCATCCGCGGAAAGCGACGTGCATTACGGCGACTCGTCGCGTGGCGATCTGCTTACAGCCGTCGGCCTGTTGCGCGCCAGGCTGCTGGTGATTGCCGTGGATCAAAGTGACGTGGCGTTGCGCATTCTGCGCGAAGCCCGGCGACTCAACCGACAGGTGCCGATTCTGGTACGCACCCGTGACGACAGCCAATCGGCGGAACTCAGAGCCGCCGGCGCCACTGAGGTGGTGCCGGAGCTTCTGGAGTCGAGCCTGATGCTCGCTTCACACGCGCTGATCATGCTTGGCCTGCCCGCGCACAAAGTGCAGGAGAAGGTCGATCAAGTGCGTATCGATCGCTATCGCCTGCTCCACGGTTTCTATCCCGGAGCCAATGATGAGGAAATCTAGTCCTGACTCACCGCGCCGATCTTGTGCAGCGACAGGTCGGCGCCGTAATACTCTTGTTCCTGACTCAGGCGCAGCCCATGCAATGCCTTGATCGCGCCGTAGACGACGAAGCCGCCGACCAGCGCTACCGCGACGCCAAGCGCAGTGCCGATCAACTGGCTGATCAGGCTGACGCCGCCCAGGCCACCCAGCGCAGACTGACCGAAGATGCCGCAGGCAATCCCGCCCCACACGCCACACAAACCATGCAACGGCCAGACACCCAAGACATCATCGATGCGCCATTTGACTTGCGCAGCGGTAAAGCACCAGACAAACAAGGCTCCGGCGATCGCGCCGGTCACCAGCGCTCCGACCGGATGCATCAGGTCGGAGCCGGCGCAAATCGCCACCAGCCCGGCCAGCGGGCCGTTGTGCAGAAAGCCCGGGTCATTGCGCCCAACGATCAACGCCGCGACGGTACCGCCGACCATGGCCATCAGCGAGTTGACCGCGACCAGGCCACTGACGCCTTGCAGCGTCTGCGCGCTCATCACGTTGAAGCCGAACCAGCCGACAATCAGGATCCACGAGCCCAGTGCGAGAAACGGAATGCTCGACGGCGCGAACGCGACCAGGCGTCCATCGCGATAGCGACCATTGCGCGGGCCGAGCAGCAGAACAGCGGCCAACGCCAGCCAACCGCCCACGGCATGCACCACCACCGAGCCGGCGAAATCATGGAATGCCGCGCCAAACTGCGCCGCCAGCCAGCCTTGCAAACCGAAGTTACCGTTCCAGATCAGCCCTTCGAAGAACGGATAGATAAACGCCACGATCAGCGCCGTCGCGCACAACTGCGGGACAAACCGCGCGCGTTCGGCAATGCCGCCGGAAATGATCGCCGGGATCGCGGCAGCGAAGGTCAGCAGAAAGAAAAACTTCACCAGTCCATAGCCATGGTCAGCCGTGAGCACCGCCGCCGGTTGCATGAAGGTGACGCCATAGGAGATCCAATAGCCTATAAAGAAATAGGCCAGGGTCGAGACGGCGAAATCGCTGAGGATTTTCGCCAGCGCGTTGACCTGGTTCTTCTGCCGGACCGTGCCGACCTCCAGAAAGGCGAAACCGGCGTGCATCGCCAGTACCATCACCGCACCGATCAGAATGAACAACGTGTTGGAGCTGTGAACCAGCGTGTCCACAGCGCTTTGCAGATTTTCCATGAGGAGGCAGACCCAAGGCTAAAAGGCACCAAAGCGGTTCATGTGTGCATTTCATGCACCAAATTACGACTCATCAAATATCCAACGGCAGGGTTGATGAACTGATTTGGCGCATATATCGATGTCTGATCACGAACCGCGAGCAAATGAATTAGAGTTTTCTGCTCGGACGCCCGGCAACAGCGCACATACGCCGAGCGACGCACCACGACACAGCAAAAGTTGTACCAGGCATTTGCACTGAACCTTCGCGCAAGGCTCATACTCGAACGCTTCAAAGCCACCTACGGAGATCCACCCATGGCCAGCATCAAGGCAAAGACTGCTCAAGAAATCCTGATGAACGACTTCCAGACTCTGGTCGCCGACACCGAACGCTTGCTCGAACACACCAAGACACTCGCGGGTGATCAGGCCGATGAGCTGCGTGCCCAGATTCATGACAGCCTGCTGCGTGCCCGGGAAACCCTGAAGGTGACCGAAGACACCCTGCGTGAGCGCGGTCAGGCGGCCGTAACCGCTACTGAAGACTATGTGTCGGCCAACCCATGGCAGTCGGTGGGCATCGCTGCCGGCGTCGGCTTTCTGATCGGCCTGCTGGCAACTCGGCGCTGATCATGTCGATCGGTGAATCCGGCCCGACTGCGGGCACCGCCTCCTCCACGCGTCGCCTCGGCGCTGCCGTTCTGGGCCTGCTGCACAGTCATGTCGAACTGTTCGGCATCGAACTGCAGGAGCAGAAATCACGCACTGTCAGCCTGCTACTGTTCGCCGGCCTGGCGCTGGTTTTTGCCCTGCTGTTGCTGGTAGGTCTGTCGACGCTGGTGATGATCATCTTCTGGGACACCTACCGCCTGGCGGCGATCATCGGCCTGTGCGTGTTTTACACGCTGGCGTCGATCTTCTGCGGTCTGCGCCTCAAAGCGGCGATTTTCGATGAGTCCTCGCCTTTCCACGGCACGCTCGAAGAGCTGGCCAACGACCGGGAGCGCCTGCTGCCATGAGCCTGCCTGAACTTCCGCACAACAGCTCGCGCCGGGAAATGCGCAAGGCGCTGATCCGTCTGCGCATGGAAATGCACCGTCAGGAAATCCGCCACGAAACCGCGCAAGTGCTGCAACCGTTGCAGCGCATGCGTGGCATGAAGCAGAACGTGCAGGACGGTTTCGGCATCAAGCATGCGCCGTTGTTGGGCGTGGCAGCGGTGACGCTGCTGGGCTTCCTCACCGGTAAAGGCTCGAAACGCAGCGGTGGTGGCGGTTTGACGCGACTGCTGCGTCTGGGTACGACGCTTGGGCCGCTGATCAGACTGGTCATGCACAGCTCGGGCAAACGCTGAAGCGCCCATCTGGCTACATTCTTGCAATAGCGCCGGGATGAATCTCCTTATCGGGAGATTCCATCCCGCGTGCCTATCCGGCAGGCGCGGCCAAACCAAAAACAAGATTAAGGACTTGCCGTGATCGACGGGCAACCGCTCGCCTGTTTTCAGCCTTTCATCGATACCGCCACCGGCCGCATTGCAGGCGTCGAAGCATTGGGTCGCCTGCGTCAGAGCGATGGTCAACTGACCTCGGTCGGACCGTTGTTCGCCGATCCGCGCACGCCGGCCACTGCCTTGCGCCGTCTCGATCGGCAGATCCGTGACCACGCCCTCAGCCGCCTGCATGAAGCGCCGGCCGAGTGGTTTCTCAGTCTGAACATGTCGCCACGCTGGATCAGCCGGCTACGCGCCGATCAAGCGCTGCCAAGTCTCAAACAACTGGCGCGACACGAGGTTGATCCGCAGCGCATCGTATTTGAAATCACCGAACTGGGTGGTAACAGCGAACGCCTGGCCCACGTGGTCGAGCGCTACCGTGACGCAGGGGCGAGAATCGCCATTGATGATTTCGGCGCAGGCTATTCGCAGCTGGATCGGGTGCTGGCCCTGCAACCGGACATTCTCAAGCTCGATATGCGCCTGTTTCAGGCTGCAGCCCTCGGCGGACCGAGCAGCGATGTGGTCAAGGCTCTCGCCCAGATGGCCGAGAAAACCGGCTGCTGGATCATCGCCGAAGGCGTCGAAACCGAAGCGCAGCTGAATTTCGCGCTGGAGTGCGGCTCGCGCTATGTGCAGGGATTTCTCTTCGCCCGAGCACAAGAAGAATTCTTCGCTACCGATGCCTTCGTCGCGCATTTCGCGCAATTGCGGCAACGCTACGTGAAGCAGAAACTCAGCGAGCGCGGGCGGCTGATGCAAATGCGTCAGCAGCTCAGCGAACTGATGGCGATTCTGCAGCAATGGGCGCAGGCCCGCGCCCCGCTCAGTGCGTTGCCGCAATTGCAGGCGTTTCCCTGGCTGCTGCGCTTTTATCAGTGCGACCGCCACGGCACGCAACTGACTCCCAACCTCGAATGGCGCCATGACGGCTGGTTTGCCGATGACCGCTATCTGGGGCACAACTGGTCGTGGCGACCGTATTTCTATCATCTGCTGGCCGAAGGCTGGGAAGAACGCCGCCTGACCCTGTCGAACACCTATCGCGATGCCACCAGCAACCAGTATTGCCTGACTGCGGGGCAGTTTTTCGATAACGGTGAACGCTTGCTGTTGATCGATATCGACGCAGCAGGCCTGTAGTTCCGCTTGCAGGCGCGCAGCCGAACCGGGAAGCTAGGGCGATCAGTCACCAGACGGAGAGATTCAGCCTTGGATTGGCCAACCCTGCTCAACCGCGAACGCCTCGGCAAGCCGCTGCACAGCCCCCAAGAACTCGGCCGCAGCCCTTTTCACAAAGACCATGACCGCATCATTTTCTCCGGTGCCTTTCGCCGCCTCGGGCGCAAGACCCAAGTGCACCCGGTCACCAGCAACGATCACATTCATACCCGCCTGACCCACTCGCTGGAAGTCAGCTGCGTCGGCCGTTCGCTGGGCATGCGTGTCGGTGAAACCTTGCGCAGCGCGCTGCCAGACTGGTGCGACCCGGCCGACCTCGGCATGGTCGTGCAGTCGGCCTGCCTGGCCCATGACATCGGCAATCCGCCATTCGGCCATTCCGGCGAAGACGCGATTCGCCACTGGTTTCAACAAGCCGCCGGGCGCGGCTGGCTCGATGGCATGAGCGAAGCCGAGCGTGGTGATTTCCTCAATTTCGAAGGCAATGCTCAAGGCTTTCGCGTGCTGACGCAGCTTGAATATCACCAGTTCGATGGCGGCACGCGCCTGACTTACGCGACGCTGGGCACCTATCTGAAGTACCCGTGGACCGCGCGCCACGCCGACTCCCTCGGCTACAAGAAACACAAATTCGGCTGCTATCAGAGCGAATTGCCGTTGCTCGAACAGATCGCGCACAAACTCGGTCTGCCGCAAATCGAAGACCAGCGCTGGGCACGCCATCCACTGGTCTACCTGATGGAAGCCGCCGATGACATCTGCTATGCGCTGATCGATCTCGAAGACGGTCTGGAAATGGAGCTGCTCGAATACGCCGAAGTCGAGTCACTGCTGCTCGGTCTGGTCGGCGACGATTTGCCGGAAACCTATCGCCAGCTCGGCCCGCAGGATTCCCGGCGGCGTAAACTGGCGATCCTGCGCGGCAAGGCCATCGAGCACCTGACCAACGCGGCGGCGCGGGCATTTGTCGAACAGCAGGATGCCCTGCTCGCCGGCACACTGCACGGCGATCTGGTCGAACACATGCACGGGCCGGCAAAGCGCTGCGTGTTGAACGCCAAGGACATCGCGCGCAAGAAGATCTTCCAGGACAAGCGCAAGACGCTGCATGAGATCGGCGCGTATACCACGCTGGAGATTCTGCTCAATTCGTTCTGCGGTGCCGCGCTGGAGCAGCACAACGGCCGCACGCCGTCGTTCAAGAGCCGGCGTATTCTCGATTTGCTCGGCAACAATGCGCCGGACCCTCAAGGTTCGCTGCACAGTTCGTTTCTGCGCATGATCGATTTCATCGCCGGCATGACCGACAGTTACGCCAGTGACATGGCACTGGAAATGACCGGCCGCTCAAGTCATTGATCGTCCCCCATCAGCCGGCCATTGGTCTGGCCGGCTGATGCCCGGTGAGTTATCGCCACGAACGTTATACGCGTTCTTTAAACTGGTAAGACTGGATCGCGCTGACCCAGGCAACCAAACAAAACGAACCGCACTTGTTAAACACAACTTTAAACACCAGTAAATAATTGGAGATCGATATTGGCTCTCGGATAATTTCCATCTTCGGCGAATTGAACGCTCGTGCTTCCTTACGCCAATCCTAATTTCAACGTAGTCCATTTCTTCATTACGCGTAGGATTAATCCGATAACGTAGTCGCGACACTACCAGTCCATGCGAGTGCTCATGCATCTGAGCTAAGGTGCGCGCTTTATTCATGCTTGCATGGGACTCTATTTATGAACTCCGTTTTTATTGTGGACGATCATCCGGTCATCCGCCTCGCCGTGCGAATGCTCCTGGAACATGAAGGCTACAAGGTCGTCGGTGAGACCGATAACGGTGTCGATGCCATGCAGATGGTCCGTGAATGCATGCCCGACCTGGTCATTCTCGATATCAGCATCCCCAAGCTGGACGGCCTCGAAGTGCTGGCCCGCTTCAACACCATGGGTTCCAATTTCAAGATTCTGATTCTGACGGCGCAGTGTCCTACGCTGTTCGGTATCCGCTGCATGCAATCCGGTGCATCGGGATATGTCTGCAAGCAGGAAGACTTGAGCGAATTGGTCAGCGCAATCAAAGCGGTACTTTCCGGATACAACTACTTCCCCAGTCAGGCACTTAATCCGGTGCGCAGCGATGACACTCGATATGCAGAACTTGAACTATTCAAATCCGTTAATGACCGCGAGCTGATGGTATTGCAGTTATTTGCACAAGGACGCACCAACAAGGAAATAGCCAAGGGCATGTTTCTGAGCAACAAGACCGTCAGCACTTATAAAAAGCGTCTGATGCAAAAACTCAAAGCCAGATCCCTTGTAGAACTTATCGAAATGGCCAAACGTAACGCACTCGTGTGAGACTCCGCATGCCCAGCCGTGTAAAGGACTACCTGATTGCCTTGAGCGCTGTTCTGTACCTGAGCGCCAATGCCCTCGCCGCGCCAAGCGCTTCACCGGACTATGCATTGCTCAGCCGCTCGGCCACCGAGGCCGTTCAAACTGTCCTGCAACCGTCACAACGGCAATGGCTACAGACTCGCAGCGAACTGAAACTGGGTACCTCCGCACCTGATTACCCGCCATTCGACATGACCGTCAGTGGCCAGGACTACGAGGGACTGACCGCCGATTACGCAGGGATTCTCGGTCAGGCCACCGGTTTGCCGATTCGCGTGCAACGCTTTCCCTCGCGCGAGGCTGCAATTCGCGCCTTGATCGATGGCCAGATCGACGTGCTTGGCACAGCCAACGGCTACGAAGCAGGCAATGCCAACCTCGCGCTCTCCACACCTTACGCGGTCGATCAGCCGGTACTGGTGACCCGCGAAGATGAAACCCGCTCGCTAACCGAAGGCCTCGCCGGCCTGCGCCTGAGCATGGTGTATCACTATTTGCCGCTGCCGGAGATCAAGGCGCTGTATCCCAAAGCGCTGATCACCTGCTATCCGTCCTATCAGAACGCAATCAACGCGGTGGCCTTCGACCAGGCCGATGTGTTTCTCGGCGACACCCTCTCCACCCATTACATGATCAACAAGGGCTATCTCAACAACGTTCGCATGGCCAACTTCGGCAAGCAGGAAGCCCATGGCTTCAGCTTCGCCGTGCGGCGCAGCAATCCGCAGTTGCTGGGCATCATCGACACAGTGCTCGCAGCGATCCCGCGCAGCCAGCGCGATGACATCGCCAAACGCTGGAGCGCCGGCAGCGACCTGCTGCTCACCGACAGTAAACTCCAGCTGACGGATCGTGAGGAGAACTGGCTCAAGCAGCATCCCGTCGTCAGCGTAGTGGTCAATGAGGCGTACGCACCGTTGACCTTCTTCGACAGCGCCGGCAATTTCCGCGGCATCAGTGCCGACCTGCTCGAGCTGATCCGCTTGCGTACCGGCCTGCGTTTCGAGATTCAGCGCAGCCGTAACGATGCGGAAATGATCAGGCAGATCGACAATCACAAAGCCGATCTGATTGCCGCCCTGCTGCCCAGCGCCGAACGTGAAAAAAACCTGAGTTTCAGTCGTCCCTATCTGGAAAATTCCTACGTGCTGCTGACCCGCAAAAGCGCCGACAGCCCGACCAACCTGGCCCAACTCAAAGGCAAGCGTCTGGCGATCGCCCAAGGCAATCCGCTGGTCGCCTACTTGCATGAGAATTTTCCGGGCATCGAACTGATCGAAACCCCCGACACCTTCAGCGCCGTGTCGATGCTGGCCGACAATCACGTCGACGGCGCGGTGAACTCGCTGGTAATCGCCAACTATTTCATCTCATCGCGCATATTCGATCGGCCACTGCAAATCACCACCACGATCGGTACCAGTCAGGCAGCCTTCTCGCTGGCGACCGCCCGTGACAACACCGAACTGGCCTCGATCATCAACAAGGCGCTGCTGAGCATCGCTCCCGAGGAGCTCGGCGTGATCAACGGTCGCTGGCGCGGTTACTCCACCGCCTCCCAGAACATCTGGCAAAACTATCAGCGCCTGTTCTATCAAGTAGTCGCGGCCGCCGGCCTGATCCTGCTGCTGTTACTGACCTGGAACGCCTACATGCGCCACCAGATCAAGCAACGTCAGGCCGCCGAACGCGCGCTGAACGATCAACTGGAGTTCATGCGCTCGCTGGTCAACGGCACACCACACCCGATCTACGTGCGAGATCGCCAGGGTCTGCTGCAAAGTTGCAACGACAGTTATCTCGAAGCGTTCAACGCCAGACGCGAGGACATCATCGGCAAAGGCGTCGTGCAAGGCACTCTGAGCAATGCGTTCGAGGCCGAGGCGTTCCAGGCCGATTACCAGAGAGTCATTGCCGAAGGCATTCCCTTGATACTCGACCGGCCTCTGCACATCGGCAGCCGCCGCCTGACGATTTACCACTGGATACTTCCCTACCGCGACTCCAGCGGTGCCGTTCAGGGCATCATTGGCGGCTGGATCGATATCAGTGAACGCCGCCAATTGTTTGAAAAACTGCGTGCGGCCAAAGAACAGGCAGACGAGGCGAACCGGGCCAAAAGTACCTTCCTGGCAACCATGAGCCACGAGATCCGTACACCGATGAACGCCGTGATCGGCATGCTCGAACTGACCCTGCGACGCATCGATCCGCAACACCCCGATCGCGCTTCGATCGACACGGCCTACCATTCGGCCAAGGATCTGCTCGGGCTGATCGGCGATATTCTCGACATTGCCCGTATCGAATCCGGGCGCCTGAGCCTGTCCCCGGACTGGATCAATCTGGTCGACACGGTGACCTCCGTTGCGCGCATCTTCGACGGCCTAGCGCGGCAGAAAAACCTTGCCTTGCAAGTCGTCTTCAACCCGCCGAACCCGGCTGTGGATGTGCACCTGGATCCGCTGCGCTTCAAGCAAGTGCTGTCCAACCTGGTCAGCAATGCCATCAAGTTCACCGAAAGCGGCCACGTGCGGATCACCCTCGACCTGATCCCGGCAGACGCTGCTGGGCGAACATTGATGCAGCTGACCGTGCAGGACAGCGGCTCAGGCATCAGCGCCGAAGATCAACAGCGCTTGTTCGAACCTTTCTCGCAGGCGGATAACGGCAGTAGGCAGGCAAAAAACGGCGCCGGACTCGGGCTGGTCATCAGTCGCAACCTGTGCGAAATGATGGGCGGACAACTGCAGTTGAGCAGCCAGCCCGGCATCGGCACTCAGGTTTGCATATCGCTGCCGCTGGACAGCCTGCCGGCGAAGGCGAATCCGCCGAAAAGCGAACCGTTGATCAAGCCTGCGACAACGCCGTTACATGTTCTGGTTGTCGACGACCATCCGGCCAACCGTTTGCTCATGTGTCAGCAACTGGAGTTTCTCGGTCATCGCTTCAGCATTGCCGAAGATGGCTGCAGCGGCCTCGAGCGGTGGAAGGCCGATCATTTCGATCTGGTGATCGTCGACTGCAACATGCCCTTGATGAACGGCTATGACATGACCCGTGGGATTCGCCAGCTTGAACTGCAAAACCACCGCCCGCCGTGCACCGTGCTGGGTTTCACCGCCAATGCCCAGCCCGAAGAAGTCCAGCGCTGCAAGCTCGCCGGCATGGACGACTGCCTGTTCAAACCGTTGAGTCTGACCTTGCTCGGACAATGGATCGACGGCATCACGCCGGCATCACCGGCCTCGGTCTTCGACCTGCAAAGTCTGAGCCTGCTGACCGGCAACAACCCCGGGCAAACCCGGCGCATGCTGGTGGAACTGCTCAAGAGCAGCCGTCTCGACCGCGAAGAACTGCTGAGGCTGTCGCCCGAGGATGATCGCGAAGCGCTGGCAGTGGTTGCGCACAAGATCAAGGGCGCAGCACGCATCGCGCAGGCCTCGCGGTTGATCGAATGTTGCGATGAGCTCGAGGACGCCTGCCAGCAAGCGCTCGCGTCACAGGAGATTGCCCGTCGCTGGGCGGCAACCAGCCAAGCGATGCTCGAACTGGCGCAGGCCCTGCAACAGCAATTGACCCTGGCCGATCAAGGCACAGTGAGCGAGTCTTAACTATGCTTGGACGCTGAGCAGTGAGTTAAACATTCATGGAGAGCCTGCAATGCACAGCCCACTGCGCCCCGAGCAACGCCGGTTGCCGCTGCACGTGCACATCAGCGTCATGTTCACCTTTCTTTTATTGCTCACCGGCGTGGTGCTGGGCCTGTTCAATTACCACCAGACCACGCAGATCATCCTGTCGAGCAGCGAAAAGCTGTTTGACCGCATCGAGCAGGATGTACGCCTCGATCTGCAGGCAACCTATCAGCCGATCCGCAACCTGTTGAGCCTGCTGGCGGATACCCCGGCAGCCCAGGCTAGTGATCTGGAACAACGCCTGCCCTTGCTCAAACCCTTCAGCCAGTCGCTCACCGACAACCCGGCGCTGGCGTCGCTGTATCTGGGTTACGCCAATGGCGATTTCTTCATGGTGCGCGCGCTGCGTACTCCGGCTCTGAAGGCGCAGCTTCAGGCGCCGGAAGCGGCGGCCTATCAAGTCTGGAGCATCGAGCATGCTCCACAAGGCGCCGTACGCTCGCAATCATTGTTCTTTGATCAGGCCCTGACACCGATCAACCGCCGCGAGCATCCCCAAGAGCCGTACGATCCGCGCAGCCGGACCTGGTTCAGCGACGCCCTGCAACAGGCCGGGCAAATCACCACCGAGCCCTATGTATTTTTCTCGACCCACAATGTCGGCACCACGCTGGCCCGGCGCAGCGGCGAGAACGCGGTGATCGGCGCCGACCTGACCCTCGCTTCGCTGTCGACCGCCCTGGGCAAGCACCAGGTCACGCCTTCGACAGAGATCGCGCTGTACGACACCGACGGCAACGCCGTGGCTTACCCCGACAGCCATCGCCTGATCGTCGATGACCGCACTGCGCGGCTGGCCAGAGCGGCCGATCTCAGCCCTGAGCTGAACGTGCTGCTCAGCTCCGACAATATCGGCAAGCGTCTGCAAGTAAACGACCGGCAATGGATCGTCGCGCGCACCAGCATCGAGGAAGGCGGGCCGAAAGGCCTGCAACTGGCGCTGCTGGTGCCGGAAGACGAATTACTGGTGGATGCGTTCCGCATGCGCTGGCAAGGCGCGCTGATCACCCTCGCCATCCTGTTGCTGTGCCTGCCATTAGGCTGGGTGATTTCGCGGATTCTGGTCAAGCCGCTGCATGCCCTGGTCAAGGAAGCCGACGCGATCCGCAGCTTCGACTTCAGCTCTCCGCTGGCGCGCCGCTCGCCCGTACTGGAAGTCGATCAATTAAGCCTGTCGATGGCGCGGATGAAAGAAACCCTGGGCAGTTTCTTCCGCATCACCGACAGCCTGTGCGCCGAAACCCGGTTTGCCCCGCTGCTCGAACGCGTGCTGTTCGAAACCGTGCAGATCGCTCAGGCACAGGCCGGTCTGATCTACCTGCGCGAAGCTGACGGCGCGCGCATGGAGCCTTATGGATTGGTCATCGATGGCGTGCCGCAGAAGCTGGAGGCGTTCGACATTGAGGGACGCGAGCTGCATAAGAACACCGGCCCGGCGTGGTTCGAGCAACTGGCCAGCGCCAACAATACCGTCAGCCATCTGGGCTTCGATCAGGCCGGCGACTTGCAGAAAATCCTCCTCGTCATGGAATCACCGCGCATTCACCTGATCGGCATCCGCCTGCACAACCAGCACGATGAAACCATCGGCCTGCTGATTCTGCTGGTCAATGACAGTGGTGAGCCGAGTGATCTGGAAAAGCTGCGGCCTGACCGAATTGCCTTCTTGCAGGCGGTGTCCGGCGCGGCGGCGGTGAGCATCGAAAGTCAGCGTCTGCAAGCGCGGCAAAAACAACTGCTCGACGCCTTCATCCAACTGCTGGCCAGCGCGATCGACGCCAAGAGCCCCTACACCGGCGGCCATTGCCAGCGGGTGCCGGAGCTGACGTTGATGCTCGCCCAGGCTGCTGCGGCAAGCCAGGACCCGGCGTTCACCGGCTACCAACCGAGCGAGGATGAATGGGAGGCGTTGCACATCGCCGCGTGGCTGCACGATTGCGGCAAGGTCACGACGCCGGAATACGTGGTCGACAAAGCCACCAAGCTCGAGACCATCAACGACCGCATCCACGAAATCCGCACTCGCTTCGAGGTACTCAAGCGTGACGTGTGGATCAACTACTGGCAGACGGTGGCAAGCGGTGCAGACGAAGCGGCGCTGGCCCGCGCCCGTGATAGTGAGTTGCTGATGCTCGATGACGACTTTGCCTTTGTCGCCCGCTGCAATCTCGGTGGCGAGGCCATGGCCGAGGCTGATCTGCAACGCCTCGAGCGAGTGGCGCAACGCAGATGGCTGCGCACACTTGATGATCGCGTCGGTGTGTCCTGGGAAGAAAACCGCCGCCAAGCGAAAACCCCTGCGCCGCTGCTGCCCGTCAGTGAAAGTCTGCTGGCCGACAAACCCGAGCATCTGATCGAACGCGACAAGAGCGAACTGATCCCCGAGGACAACCCCTGGGGCTTCAAACTCGATGTGCCCGCGTACAAGTACAATCGCGGCGAGTTGTACAACCTGAAGATCGGCCGCGGCACGCTGACCCGCGAAGAGCGCTACATCATCAACCATCACATGGTGCAGACGATCATGATGCTCAGCCACCTGCCCTTCCCCGGTCACCTGGACAGCATTGCCGAGATCGCCGGCGGCCATCATGAAAAAATGGACGGCACCGGGTATCCGAAACGGCTGAAGCGCGAGGAAATGAGCCTGCCGGCGAGGATGATGGCGATTGCCGATATTTTCGAAGCGCTGACCGCCGCCGATCGCCCTTACAAGAAAGCCAAGTCGCTGAGCGAAGCGCTGGGGATCATGGCGACCATGTGCCGTGAAGCGCACATCGATGCGCCGTTGTTCGGCCTGTTCATCAATGAGGGTGTGTACATGCAGTACGCGACGCGGTTTCTCGATCCCGCGCAAATCGACAGCGTGGACACGGCCAGCCTGATGCACAAGGCTGGCCTCAGCGGTTGATCAGCAGTCGGTCAGGCGCAGGAAAATCGCCGCCAGTTGCTCGATGCCGGCCTGATCTTCGGCGCCGAAACGCGCCAGCTTCGGGCTGTCGAGGTCGAGCACGCCGATCAGGCGACCGTCCTTGACCAAGGGCACTACCAGTTCGCTGTTGGAAGCGCTGTCGCAGGCAATGTGGCCCGGGAAGGCATGTACATCCTCGACGCGCTGGGTTTGCAGGCTGGCAGCAGCGGCGCCGCAAACACCGCGCCCGAACGGGATGCGCACGCAAGCGATCTGGCCCTGAAACGGGCCGAGCACCAGCTCTTCGTTACGATTGAGGTAGAAACCGGCCCAGTTCAAATCATCGAGCTGGTTGAACAGGAACGCGGAAAACTGCGCGGCATTGGCGATGAAGTCGCGTTCGTCCGCCAGTAGCGATTCCAGTTGTGCGGCCAACATACCGTAGCCTTCGAGGCCCTGGCCGCTTTGTTGCAAATCAATCATGCCTTGTGCTCCAGCAATTTCAGTCCCACCCAGTAGCGGGCGAATTGATACGCGCAACGTCCGTTGCGATTACCGCGGCCGGTGGCCCAGCGCACGGCGAGGATGTCCAGTGCTTCGTCGCGCTGCCAGCTCAGGCCGGCCTTGGCGGCCAACTGGCCGATCCAGTGCTCGACGACGTCGAGAAAATGTTCTTGGGTAAACGGGTAGAACGACAGCCACAGGCCGAAACGGTCGGACAGGGCGATCTTGTCTTCCACCGCTTCGCTCGGGTGCAGTTCGCCGTCGACGCGCTTCCAGTTTTCGTTGTCGCTTTCCTTTTCCGGCACCAGGTGGCGGCGGTTGGAAGTGGCGTACAACAAGACATTGTCGGGGGCCTGCTCGAGCGAACCGTCGAGCACGCTTTTCAGCACGCGGTAGTCGCCTTCGCCGGATTCGAACGACAGGTCATCGCAGAACAGCACGAATCGTTGCGGCAATTTGGCGACTTGCTCGACCACGCGTGGCAGGTCAGCCAGGTGATCGCGTTCGATCTCGATCAGACGCAGGCCGGCACCGGCGTGCTCGGCCAGCAACGCACGCACCAGCGAAGACTTGCCGGTACCGCGTGAACCCCAGAGCAAGGCGTGGTTGGCCGGCATGCCATCAAGAAATTGTTGTGTGTTGCGCCCCAGCTGCTCCAACTGCCGGTCGACGCCGATCAGGTCGGACAGACGCATGTCGAGGCTGACTTCCAGCGGCAACAGGTAACCGCTGCGACCGTCACGCTGCCAGCGCGCTGCCAGGCATGTGTTCCAGTCAATGACGGGGCGCGGTGCCGGCAACAGTGGTTCGATTCGCGCCAGAACCGACTCGGCGCGTTCAAGAAAAGCATTCAATCGGGAATCCACGTCTTCTCCTCGGGCACTTTCACAGTGATGATGACGATCCAGCGACGACACACAGATAAAATCGCCTCAGCAAGCCTTGTTACAAGGCGATTCGGGAACCTCGGTATCCCTGCATGATCGACTATGCTTGAGCAGCGAAGGGAAACGGAAGTGGTTCAACAACCCATGGATATCAAATTCACCCACCGGCTGTCTTACAAGCAAGCCAGGCTTACCGTGCTGGTCGGGTTCATTCTGGGCACCCTGCTCAGTCTGCTGCAGATCGGCATCGATTATGCCAGCGAAGACGCTTCCATCAACCGTGAAATCCTCGCGCTGCTGGAAATCAGCCACAATCCGGCCTCGCGCATCGCCTATAACATCGACGCCGAGCTCGCGCAGGAGCTCACCCTCGGCCTGCTGCGCTCGCCGGCGATCATCGCCGCGCAACTGATCGACAACAACGAGACCGTGCTGGCCAGCGTCAAACGCCCGGAACTGCAGAGCAGCTATCGGCTGATCAGCGACTTCCTGTTCGGCGCCAAGCGTCATTTCGAAGATCGTCTGTACCTCGACCACTTGCCCAACGAATCCCTCGGCGTCCTCAAGCTTGAAGTCGACACTTATGCCTTCGGCAGCCGCTTCCTGCGCCGCGCGGAAGTCACCCTGCTCAACGGTTTTGCCCGCAGCCTGCTGCTGACCGGAATCCTCCTGGCGCTGTTCTACGTGATGCTGACCAAGCCGTTGGTGCGGGTCATCCGTGAACTCAGCGGCCGCGACCCCCGCAGCGCCGAGCCGACCACGCTCGAGTGCCCGGCCGGCCACGGCAACGATGAAATCGGCGTGCTGGTCAAGGTCGCCAATCAGCAGTTCGAAAACATCGCCACCGAAATCCAGCAACGGCGCACCGCGGAAAATCGCCTGACCGAATACCTCGCGCAACTGGAAGACATCGTCTCGGCGCGCACCGCCGAACTCAAGGCAATCAACGCCCGCCTCAGCCAGTCCAACGAAGAACTGGAAGTGGCACGCCGTACTGCACTGGACATGGCCGAAGCGCGTTCGGCGTTTCTGGCCAACATGAGCCATGAAATCCGTACACCACTCAACGGTCTGCTGGGGATGATCGCGCTGTCGCTGGACGGCCCGCTCAACGCCGAGCAGCAGCAACAACTGTCGATCGCCCACGACTCGGGCAAGGTGCTGGTGGAACTGCTCAACGATATTCTCGACCTGTCGAAATTCGACGCCGGGCAACTGGAGCTGGAAAACATCCCCTTCGACCTCGGTTCGCTGATCGAAGACACCGCCAACCTGCTCTCGCAGAACGCCGCGCCAAGCGTCGAGCTGACCTGTCTGATCGAGCCGCACTTCCCGGCGCTGGTGCTGGGCGACCCGACCCGGGTGCGGCAGATCGTCAGCAACCTGCTGTCCAACGCGCTGAAATTCACCCGCTTCGGTCGGGTCGATGTGCGTCTGTCGGCGTACAAGGGTGGCGTGCGCATCGAAGTCTGCGACACCGGCATAGGCATCGCCCAGGAAGCGCAGGTGAAAATCTTCCAGCCGTTCACCCAGGCCGGCGCCGGTATCACCCGTCAGTACGGCGGCACCGGGCTGGGACTGGCGCTGACGTATAACCTGTGCGAAGCGATGCAGGGTCGGCTGACCATCAGCTCCGAAAGCGGCTTCGGCAGCCAGTTCTGCGCCGAGCTGCCACTGCCCTCTCACACCCGCGCGCTGCCGCCGATACCGTTACGCGGCAAGGTTCTCGCCATCACCGCTGCCAGCAGTGGTCTGGCGGAATTGCTGAAAAGCCTGTTGCCGGTGTGGGGCCTGGAATACACGCAGCGCACTATTGATGATTCGCTGCTGGGCCTGAATCCGGATGTGCTGATCACCGATTGTCCGGAATGCCTGTTCGGTCTGCGCCCGAGCATCACCGCGCCGATCCTGCTGGTGACTGCTTATGGCAGTTTTCTGCCCAGCGAAGAAGCCGCCGCCCTCGCGCCCTTGCAGCAGCAAGCCCGGCCGCTGGCGCGCAACGCGCTGTACCAGCATCTGCGACGGATTCTGCAACCGGACGCCACCACCCTCAACGAAGCACAAGCAGATGCCTTGCCGTCCGCGCGCCGGGGCAAGGTGCTGCTGGTCGAGGACAACCCGGTCAATCAACTGGTCGCCAAAGGCATGCTCGGCAAGCTTGGCTGCGATGTAGTGGTGGCGGGCCATGGTGCCGAGGCGCTGGATCAGCTGGAGTTTGCCGATTTCGATCTGGTGCTGATGGACTGCAACATGCCGGTGATGGATGGCTATGAAGCCAGTCGGCAGATTCGCCAGAGCGGGCGCTGGCCGAATCTGCCGATTGTCGCGCTGACCGCCAATGCCATGTCCGAGGAACGCGAACGTTGCCGCGCGGCCGGCATGAGCGACTATCTGGCCAAACCGTTTCGCCGCGAAGAACTCGCCGCGCTGCTTGATCAGTGGATGCCGACTACGAAAGCCCTTTGATCTGCCCGAGCAAATGATCGAGGCCGGCGCGCAAATCATTGAGCCGGTCGAGATCTACGCCACTGTCGCACAACAGGCGCGCCTTGAGTGGCCCGACCTGCTCGCGCAGTGCTGTTCCGGCAGGCGTCAGGCTCAGGTGCATCTCGCGTTCATCCCGCGCCGAGCGCCGACGCTGGACCAGATCACTCTGCTCCAGACGTTTGAGCAAAGGCGTCAACGTCCCCGAGTCCAGGGCCAAGCGTTCGCCCAAGGCCTTGACCGTCGGTTGCTCCGGCGCAGCATCCTGCCATTCCCACAGCACCAGCATCGCCAGGTACTGCGGGTAGGTCAGGCCCAACTGATCGAGCATCGGCTTGTAGGCGCGAATCACCGCCCGCGAGGCCGCGTACAGCTTGAAGCACAACTGGCTGTCGAGCTTCAGCGAATCAACCGCCAGGCTCATTTCAGCAGAGCTTCGATCTCGCCGCTCAGGTCCTGCGGTTTGGTCGTCGGGGCGAAACGCTTGACCATCTGGCCGTCCTTGCCGATCAGGAACTTGGTGAAATTCCACTTGATGCCCTGCGAGCCGAGCAGGCCCGGGGCGCGCTTCTTCAACTGCACGAACAGCGGGTGAGCATCGGCGCCGTTGACGTCGATCTTCTTGAACAGCGGGAAGCTGACGCCGAAATTCAGTTCGCAGAATTCACTGATGGCGCCGTCATTGCCCGGCTCCTGTTTGCCGAACTGGTTGCAGGGGAAACCCAATACCACCAGCCCCTGGTCCTTGTAGGTCTGCCAGAGTTCTTCGAGACCTTTGTATTGCGGAGTGAAGCCACACTTGCTCGCGGTATTGACCACCAGCACTGCTTTGCCGGCGAAATCGGCCAAGGTCTTTTGCTCACCCTTGATGGTGGTGCACGGGATATTCAGCAGGTTGTCGCTCATGAGTCGGCTCCGCAATGGTCAGGAAGGCGCAAACATAACGAGCAATTGAATTGCGTGCAATCTAATTGACCGATAAAAAGGCGACGCGATGTCGCCTGTTTCGGTTATTCCCGGGGCTCGAGATTCAGGCACACCGAGTTGATGCAATAACGCAGGCCGGTCGGTGGCGGGCCATCCGGGAATACGTGCCCCAGATGCGCATCACAGCGCGCGCACTTCACTTCAGTGCGAATCATGCCGTGGCTGGTGTCGCGGATCTCAGTCATCGCGCTATCGCCGATCGGCGCGTAAAAGCTCGGCCAGCCGCAGCCGGAGTCGAATTTGGTCTTGGAGTCGAACAGCGGCTCGTCGCAGCAGACACAGTGGTAGACACCGTCGGTTTTGGTGTCGTTGTATTTGCCCGAGAACGGACGCTCGGTGGCACTCAGACGGCAGACGTTGTACTGCTCGGGGTCGAGCATGGCACGCCATTCTTCCAGGGTTTTCTGCAACTTTTCCATCATCACACCTCAGCGGCTGAAAAAGCCCGATCTGTACCTTTTCCACGGATCGGGCGGCACGTATGATTGCGCCTCGTCACGCGCCAGTCTGGCAGCCAGACCGGGCGCATTCAAACGGATTCTGAGCGCTAAAGCGCCAGACCTCCGCCTGTGCGAAGACGCAGCAATCCCAGTACGGTTGTCCATTTGCCGCCTGGATCGTTCATTTTCGGGATCACATCGCCATGCAGTTCAGCAAATCGAACAAGCTCGCCAACGTCTGCTACGACATTCGCGGCCCGGTGCTCAAGCACGCCAAACGACTGGAAGAGGAAGGCCAGCGCATCCTCAAGCTGAACATCGGCAACCCGGCGCCGTTTGGTTTCGAAGCGCCGGACGAAATCCTCCAGGACGTGATCCGCAACCTGCCGACCGCGCAGGGTTACAGCGACTCCAAAGGCCTGTTCAGCGCGCGCAAGGCGGTGATGCAGTACTACCAGCAGAAGCAGGTTGAAGGTGTCGGCATCGAAGACATCTACCTGGGCAACGGTGTGTCCGAGCTGATCGTGATGTCGCTGCAGGCGCTGCTCAACAACGGCGACGAAGTGCTGGTGCCAGCCCCGGACTATCCGCTGTGGACCGCTGCCGTCAGCCTCGCTGGCGGTAACGCCGTACATTATCTGTGCGACGAAGGCGCCGACTGGTTTCCGGATCTGGCCGACATCAAGGCCAAGATCACCCCGAACACCAAGGCCATGGTGATCATCAACCCGAACAACCCGACGGGTGCGGTGTATTCGAAGGAAGTGTTGCTGGGCATGCTGGAAATCGCCCGGGCGCACAATCTGGTGGTGTTCTCCGACGAGATCTACGACAAGATTCTTTATGACGACGCCGTGCATATCTGCACTGCCTCGCTGGCGCCGGACCTGCTCTGCCTGACCTTCAACGGCCTGTCGAAATCCTACCGCGTGGCCGGTTTCCGCTCCGGCTGGATCGCCATCTCCGGGCCGAAACACAACGCGCAGAGCTACATCGAAGGCATCGACATGCTGGCCAACATGCGCCTGTGCGCCAACGTGCCGAGCCAGCACGCGATCCAGACCGCGCTGGGCGGCTACCAGAGCATCAACGATCTGGTGCTGCCGCAGGGTCGCCTGCTGGAGCAGCGCAATCGCACCTGGGAGTTGCTCAACGATATTCCCGGCGTCAGCTGCGTGAAGCCGATGGGCGCGTTGTACGCGTTCCCGAAAATCGACCCGAAGGTCTGCCCGATCCACAACGACGAGAAGTTCGTGCTTGATCTGCTGCTTTCCGAGAAGCTGCTGGTGGTGCAGGGCACGGCATTCAACTGGCCGTGGCCGGATCACTTCCGCGTGGTCACCCTGCCCCGCGTCGATGATCTGGAAATGGCCATCGGCCGCATCGGCAACTTCCTCAAGTCCTACCGCCAGTAATGGCCAGCAGTGCGCAACGGATTGACTGTTGCGCACTGTCTGATTCAGCAACACATCTTTGTTCCGCGCCTTTGCAGCCCTTCTACACTTGCGATGCGAGCCGTACAGACGTGTCTGACCTAATGGCGGCGGGGCGAAAGGCTGTGTCATCCGTGTCGGAATCGAGGGTGGGAATTTTCTTTTTCCTCAAGAAACCGCTGTAGGACACAGTTTGAAATAGTCACTCGGTTGAATAGCCCGGTGCCGCACCTTATATACCCCGCAGTACGCTACATCTTTAGCTTGAGGAGAGTTCTACAACCATGATGCGCATCCTGCTGTTTTTGGCCACTAACCTGGCGGTCGTGCTGATAGCCAGCATCACCCTGAGCCTGTTCGGCTTCAACGGGTTCATGGCGGCCAACGGGGTCGACCTCGACCTCAGTCAGCTGCTGGTCTTCTGTGCGGTCTTTGGTTTCGCCGGCTCGCTGTTCTCGCTGTTCATCTCCAAGTGGATGGCGAAGATGAGCACCGGTACGCAAATCATCAGCCAGCCACGCACTCGTCATGAGCAATGGCTGCTGCAAACGGTCGAGCAATTGTCCCGCGAAGCCGGGATCAAGATGCCTGAAGTCGGGATTTTCCCGGCCTACGAAGCGAATGCTTTCGCCACCGGCTGGAACAAGAACGACGCGCTGGTCGCGGTCAGCCAGGGCCTGCTCGAGCGTTTCTCGCCCGATGAAGTGAAAGCCGTACTGGCCCACGAAATCGGTCACGTCGCCAACGGCGACATGGTCACGCTGGCGCTGATTCAGGGCGTGGTGAACACCTTTGTGATGTTCTTCGCGCGGATCATCGGCAACTTCGTCGACAAGGTCATCTTCAAGAACGAAGAAGGCCAGGGCATCGCCTACTACGTGGCGACCATCTTCGCCGAACTGGTATTGGGCATCCTCGCCAGTGCAATCGTCATGTGGTTCTCGCGCAAGCGCGAATTCCGTGCCGACGAAGCCGGCGCCCGCCTGGCCGGTACCAGCGCGATGATTGGCGCTCTGCAACGTCTGCGCGCCGAACAGGGCCTGCCGGTGCATATGCCCGACACCCTGAACGCCTTCGGCATCAACGGTGGCATCAAACAGGGCTTCGCCCGCATGTTCATGAGCCACCCGCCGCTGGAAGAGCGGATTGACGCACTGCGTCGTCGCGGTTGATTTGATCGCAATAAGAAAGAAGGCCCGCAGTGATGCGGGCCTTTTTTTGTATCCCCAGATCCTGCGCGGGCGGCACTGCCCCTTTCGCGAGCAGGCTCGCTCCCACCTTTGAAACGCATTCCCCTGTGGGAGCGAGCCTGCTCGCGAAGACGCCGGAGCTGCTAATAAAAAACTATCTGGAAGAAACCCGATAAACCCGCTCCACCAACCACTCAACCCCGCCCTGTAGAAACTTGGGGCTCTCAGCCAGAATATCTCGCTCTTCCAGTTTCTCCAGCTGCCAACCCTGGCCCAGCAGCCGCTGCGCCTCATCATCATTCATCGCAAACGGCGGCCCGGGAATCTGCGTCTGATCGTAATCCAGGGTAATCACCAGCCCTTTCACCTCCGGCGCCAGCAACTGTTGCAGATGCGCCGCGTAGTGCTGACGCATGGCGTCCGGCAAGGCAATCAGCGCGGCGCGGTCATACAGCGCAGTACAATCTGCGACGTCCTCGGCCGTCAGCGCAAAAAAATCACCGCACCACAATTCGAACGCAACACTGCGATAAACCTTGAATGCGCCCTGCTCGCTGATCTGCGGTTGCAACTGATGTTCGCTGAAAAACTCCTCGACAGCCTTTTCCGCTAGCTCAACCCCAATCACCTGGTGTCCCTGCCCGGCAAGCCAGAGCAGGTCCAGACTCTTGCCGCACAGCGGCACCAGCACGCGTGCCGACGGTGCAATCGCCAGCTCCGGCCAATAGCGCTGCAAATACGGGTTGGCCTCGGCCTGATGAAAGCCGATCTGGTTCGAATCCCATTTCTTGTACCAAAACTCAGGCTGCATGGATCACTCCCGAAAAACCGATGAAAAACCGCAGAAACTTATATTGGATTCAGATCGATGATCTGACTGAAGATGGTTCATCTTAGCGCTCAGGAGCCCGTCCATGTTGCCCAGCCTGTTTATCTCCCACGGTTCACCGATGCTGGCGCTGGAGCCCGGTGCCAGCGGCCCGGCACTGGCGCGACTGGCCGCTGAACTGCCGCGCCCCAACGCCATTGTCATCGTCTCGGCGCACTGGGAAAGCCAGGAACTGCTGGTCAGCAGCCACTCGCACCCGGAAACCTGGCACGACTTCGGCGGTTTCCCCCGTGCGCTGTTTGAAGTGCAGTACCCGGCACCGGGCAATCCGCAGCTGGCCGCCGAGGTGGCTCAACTGCTGAACGCCAATGACCTGCCGGCGCGGCTCGATCCGCAACGACCGTTCGATCATGGTGTTTGGGTGCCACTGTCTTTGATGTATCCGCAGGCCGATATTCCGGTGGTGCAAGTCTCGTTGCCGAGTCGCGGCGGACCGGCATTGCAGACGCGAGTTGGCCGTGCACTGGCGAGCCTGCGCGAACACGGCATTCTGTTGATCGGCTCCGGCAGCATCACCCACAACCTCCGGGAGCTGGATTGGCATGCCGGCCCGGAAAGCGTTGAACCGTGGGCGCGGGATTTCCGTGACTGGATGATCGACAAGCTGGCGGCCGACGATGAAACAGCGCTGCATGATTATCGCCAGCAGGCGCCGAATGCCGTGCGCAGTCACCCGAGTGATGAGCATTTGTTGCCGCTGTACTTTGCTCGCGGTGCTGGCGGGGTTTTCAGCGTGGCGCATCAGGGTTTCACGATGGGGGCGCTGGGTATGGATATTTATCGCTTCGGCTGACGTCATCGCTGGCAAGCCAGCTCCCACAAGGTGTTGTGTCGCCCGATGAGCAGGCAAAAAAAATCCCCGAACCAGTCGGGGATTTTTTATGTGCGATCAATCAGCCCGAGGGCGGATCAATCTTCGCGGTAGCGACGCAGCTTGAGCTGCTTACCGGCCACGCGAGTGTCCTTCAGTTTGGTCAGGAGTTTTTCCAGACCTTCTTCCGGCAGCTCGACGAGGCTGAAGCTGTCACGCACCTGGATGCGACCGATCGCTTCACGGGCCAGACCGCCTTCGTTGAGGATGGCGCCCAGCAGGTTTTTCGCAGCGATACCGTCACGCGCGCCCAGCGCGGTACGGCAACGAGCACGGCCTTCGCCCAAAGGCATTGGCGCGCGACGCTCGCGGTCACCACGATCAGGACGATCACCGGAACGCTCAGGACGGTCGCCACGCGGTGCGTTGTTCGGCACCAGTGGACGTTCCTTCTCGATTGCGGCCAGGTTCAGCGCTTGACCATTGGTGGCTTTGCGCAGCAGCGCAGCAGCCAGAGCACGCGGGGTGCAACCGATGTCGGCGGTCAGGCGGTCGAGCAGCTCACCGTGAGTCGATTCGGCATCAGCAAC
The DNA here is from genome assembly GCF_900187595.1 of Pseudomonas sp. Irchel 3F6. NCBI lineage: Bacteria > Pseudomonadati > Pseudomonadota > Gammaproteobacteria > Pseudomonadales > Pseudomonadaceae > Pseudomonas > Pseudomonas sp. Irchel 3F6. The sequence goes on from NZ_FYDP01000009.1 coordinate 88,976, forward strand.
CAGCGGCGAAAGGCTGTTGGTCAGTTTCTTGATGCGAGCATCGAGAACGGCTTGAGCGTCCGGCAGACGCACTTCGGCAACTTTCTGACCGGTTACGCGCTCGATCACTTGCAGCATGCGGCGCTCACGTGGAGTCACCAGCAGCAGTGCACGACCTTCGCGACCGGCACGGCCGGTACGGCCGATACGGTGCACGTAGGATTCCGGGTCGTACGGCATGTCAACGTTGAACACGTGAGTGATGCGCGGAACGTCCAGACCACGGGCAGCAACGTCGGTGGCGACAACGATGTCCAGACGGCCATCTTTCAGCGAGTCGATGACGCGCTCACGCTGGTTCTGGGCGATGTCACCGTTCAACGCGGCGGCTTTGTAGCCTTTGGCGTCGAGGGCGCTGGCCAGGTCCAGAGTGGCTTGCTTGGTGCGCACGAACATGATCAGGGCGTCGAAGTCTTCGACTTCCAGCAGACTGAGCACGGCCGAGGTTTTCTGGTCAGCGTGAACCAACAGGTGAGCCTGTTCGATCGCGGTAACGGTCTGGGTCTTGGTCTGGATCTTGACGTGTTGCGGATCGCGCAGGTGGCGTTCGGCAATGGCGCGGATCGACTGCGGCAGGGTCGCCGAGAACAGCACGGTCTGGCGGGTCGATGGCAGAGCCTTGAAGATGACTTCCAGGTCATCCATAAAGCCCAGCTTCAACATTTCGTCAGCTTCGTCGAGAACCAGATGGTTCACGGTCGACAGGACTTTCTCGTCGCGACGCAAGTGATCGCACAGACGACCCGGAGTAGCGACAACAATCTGTGCGCCATTACGGATTGCCTTGAGTTGCGGGCCCATCGGCGCGCCGCCGTAGACAGCCACGACGGTGACGCCTGGCATTTGCTTGGCGTAGGTTTCAAAAGCGGTTGCTACTTGCAGCGCCAACTCTCGGGTTGGCGCCAGGATCAGGGCTTGCGGTTCGCGCTTGGCAGGATCGATGCGGTGCAGAATAGGCAGTGCGAACGCGGCGGTTTTACCGGTACCGGTTTGCGCCTGGCCAATCATGTCCTGGCCGGCCATGATGATCGGGATCGATTGCTGCTGAATCGCCGAAGGCTCTTCGTAGCCAGTCGCTGCGACGGCTGCAAGAATATTCGGGTTGAGATTAAAAGCGGCGAATCCGCCGGTTTCCTGGGTCATGGGTCTGCCTCTAAGTGCATCCGCAAAGACCCATGCTCCAAAGCTGCGCATGCCGTGTTGAGACTCAAGAGTCGCCCTGGCAGCTTTGTCGGCGGGGATTTGCGAAAACGAATGAATGAAGATGAATCGTCAAGGAAGAGCCCGCAATGCGGACGTGCAGCCGAAGCTGACTTCGGGAAATGCGCTACCTAAACGCGGCCCGGTTAAAGGCCGGCGCGCACTATACCGGATTTCGCCCGAAAAGGGAGCTTTTTTTGTGGCCCCTATCCGTGTGTCACCGCCGTGTAACGGGGTTTTGCGGATAATCGCGCAACGGTCTATTTTGCAAAGGCCCGGCCCTGCGGGCGATGACGCTTAAACGGTTCACCGACCTGCGGCAAAGCGCCGCGCATCCGCCCTTCCCGCTTGAGGATTTAGCCATGAATCAGCCCTGCGCCGGCCGCGTCAGCCGAGAACGTCGTGGTCATGTGCACTTGATCGGCCTCGATCGGGCGGCCAAGCGCAACGCTTTCGATATCGACCTGCTCAACGACCTGAGCCTGGCCTACGGCGAGTTCGAAGCCGACCGCGAAGCGCGGGTCGCCGTGGTGTTCGGCCACGGCGAGCACTTCACCGCCGGGCTTGATCTGGTCAATGCCAGCGCGGCGCTGGCCGAAGGCTGGCAGGTTCCGACAGGCGGATGCGATCCCTGGGGCGTTTTCGTCGGGCCACGGGTGAGCAAGCCGGTAATCGTCGCCGCGCAGGGTTACTGCCTGACTATCGGCATCGAGCTGATGCTGGCGGCGGACATCAATCTGTGCGCGAGCAATACCCGCTTCGCGCAGATGGAAGTGCAGCGTGGGATCTTTCCGTTTGGCGGGGCGACTTTGCGTTTCCAGCAGATTGCCGGCTGGGGCAATGCGATGCGCTGGTTGCTCACCGGCGACGAGTTTGATGCACACGATGCGTTGCATCTGGGCTTGGTCCAGGAAGTGATGGCCAGTGAAGACTTGCTGCCCCGCGCGATCGAGCTGGCCGAACGGATTGCCCGGCAGGCGCCGCTGGGCGTGCAGGCGACCTTGATGTCAGCGCGACAGGCGCGTTATGAGGGGGAGACAGCGGCGGCGCAGGCGTTACCGGCGCTGGTGAAGAAGTTGCTCGCCACTGAAGATGCCCGGGAGGGGGTGAGATCGCTGGTGGAGCGGCGGCCAGGGATTTTCAAAGGGGTGTGAAGAATCTGCTGCCTGTCAGGGCCTTTTCGCGAGCAGGCTCGCTCCCACAGGTCGAACGCATTTCAAATGTGGGAGCGAGCCTGCTCGCGAAGGGGGCGGTACTGCCGGCTCAGGTCGCCGGGCGAATCGCGTTGATCAACGACTGCAACGAGTACCCCAACTGCGGCGCCAGCGCTTCGGCTCGTTGGGTCAGCGCCTGCATGTCCAGCGCCTGATCGAGATCCGCCGGAACGATCAGAATCACGTTGCCCTCCTTCACCGGCAATTCCCAGTAATGCCGGTGATAGAGGCCGCGCAACAATGCCGCGCCCAGTGGCTTGCCATCGTCGGTGGCCCACTGGTTGATCACCAGCCAGCCGCCCGGATTCAGGCGCTTCTGACAATCGCCGAGAAAACTCCAGGCCAGATGCCCGACCCCGGGGCCGACATCGGTATAGAGGTCGACGAAAATCAGATCCGCCGGCTCGGCAGTCGGCAGCAGTTCAAGCGCATCGCCGACGCGGATGTACAAACGCGGATCATCATCCAGGCCAAGATATTCGATGGCCAGCCGCGGCACGTCCGGGCGCAGTTCGATGGCCTCGACGTCTTCGAGCGGCAGAAACTTCAGGCAAGCCTGGGTCAGTGTGCCCGCACCCAAACCGAGAAACAGCGCGCTCTCCGGCTGCTCGTGGCACAGCGCACCGATCAGCATCGCGCGGGTGTAGTCGTACTCCAGCCAGCTCGGGTCGGCTGTGAACACGCAGCTCTGCTCGATCGCATCGCCGAACTCGAGAAAGCGGTAATCGGCCACTTCCAGCACGCGAATCACGCCGAACTCATCCTGTACCTCGGCGAGCAGATGCTCGACGCGCTCCTCAGTCATTTCGTCTCCTGATGGTCACCGGGCGCGGTGACGCGATGGCACCGCTGTGGCGCCGTGGCAAAGCGGCGATTGTCGGCGATGGGGCGGGAGCAGGTCACGCACTAATTGCTGCTAACATGGCGCTTCCCTGCGTACGAACTTCGAGACCGTGATGAGCCAACCGTGGAGCCCTGACAGCTGGCGCGCCCTGCCGATCCAGCAACAACCGCAATACCCCGACGCCGCGCACCTGCGCCAGGTCGAGCAAACCCTGGCCAGCTATCCGCCGCTGGTGTTCGCCGGCGAAGCGCGCGAGCTGCGCCGCCAGTTCGCCGAAGTTACCCAGGGTCGCGCGTTTCTGTTGCAGGGCGGCGATTGCGCGGAAAGCTTCGCTGAATTCTCCGCAGCGAAGATTCGCGACACCTTCAAAGTGTTGCTGCAGATGGCGATCGTCATGACCTTCGCTGCCGGTTGCCCAGTGGTCAAGGTCGGGCGCATGGCGGGTCAGTTCGCCAAGCCGCGTTCGGCCAACGACGAAACCATCGGCGGCGTGACCCTGCCGGCCTATCGCGGCGACATCGTCAACGGCATCGGCTTCGACGAAAAGAGCCGCGTGCCGGATCCAGAGCGTTTGCTGCAGTCCTATCATCAGTCCACAGCGACTCTGAATCTGTTACGCGCTTTCGCTCAGGGCGGTTTTGCCGACCTGCACCAAGTGCACAAGTGGAACCTGGATTTCATCGCCAACTCGGCGCTGGCCGAGAAGTACAGCCATCTCGCCGACCGCATCGATGAAACTTTGGCATTCATGCGCGCCTGCGGCATGGACAGCTCGCCGCAACTGCGCGAAACCAGTTTCTTCACCGCCCACGAAGCCTTGCTGCTGAACTACGAAGAAGCCTTCGTGCGCCGCGACAGCCTGACCAACGATTACTACGATTGCTCGGCGCACATGCTGTGGATCGGCGACCGCACGCGTCAGCTCGACGGCGCGCACGTTGAATTCCTGCGCGGGGTGAACAACCCGATCGGCGTCAAGGTCGGCCCGAGCATGGACCCCGATGATCTTATCCGCCTGATCGACGTGCTCAACCCGGACAACGATCCGGGGCGTTTGAACCTGATCGCGCGGATGGGTGCGAACAAGGTCGGCGATCATCTACCGGCACTGATCCGCGCGGTCCAGCGCGAAGGCAAGCAAGTGCTGTGGAGCTCCGACCCGATGCACGGCAACACCATCAAGGCCAGCAGCGGCTACAAGACCCGTGACTTCGCGCAGATCCTTGGCGAGGTGAAGCAGTTTTTCCAGGTGCACGAAGCGGAAGGCAGTTATGCCGGCGGCATTCATATCGAGATGACCGGGCAGAATGTCACCGAGTGCATCGGCGGCGCCCGACCGATTACCGAGGATGGCTTGTCCGACCGTTATCACACCCACTGCGATCCACGGATGAATGCCGATCAGTCGCTGGAATTGGCGTTTTTGATTGCCGAGACCCTGAAGCAAGTCCGCCGTTAGACCGCGTCGCCTCCCTTCGCGAGCAGGCTCGCTCCCACATTTGCAATGCGTTTCCCTGTGGGAGCGAGCCTGCTCGCGAAGGCGCCAGCTCAGGCCCCCTCCATCTGCGCCAATGCTCCCCGCAACCGGCCCGCACTCTCGCGCTGACAATTCAACTGCACCCGCGCCAAACCCAGCCAACCCGCCATCCGCCGCAAATTCAGCGCCAGCGCCAGCATCCCCTCCTCGTCCAGTCCCGATTCTTCCTCATGCACCGCATGCACCGCCAACTGCCCTGCCGCCCGTTCGGCACGCAGATCAACCCGCGCGGCGATCCGCTCGTTGTGCAAAAACGGCAGCACGTAATAGCCATACACGCGCTTGGGCTGCGGTGTGTAGATTTCCAGGCGATAGCGGAAATCGAACAAACGCTCGGTGCGGCTGCGCTCCCAGATCAGCGAATCGAACGGCGACAGCAGCGCACTGGCGATGACCTTGCGCGGCACTTTGGGCTCCGGCAGGCAATAGGCGATCTGCCGCCAGTCGGCGACTTCACACATCTGCAATTGACCAGCTTCAACCAACTCCGCCAGACGCCGCCGCGCATCCGCAGGGCTCAGGCGAAAGTAATCACGCAGGTCTCTTTCCGTACCAACGCCCAACGCTTGCGCCGCATGCAACAGTAAACTGCGTTGCGCCTCGGCCTCACCCGGTTGGGGCTGCTGCAGAATCGCTGCCGGAATCACCCGCTCGGGCAAATCGTACAAACGCTCGAAACCGCGTCGCCCCGCCACTGTGACCTCACCGGCGGCGAACAACCATTCCAGCGCATGTTTCTCGGCACTCCAGTCCCACCATGGCCCGGCCTTGTCTTCGCGGGTCGACAGACTGCCGGCGCCAAGCGCGCCCCGCTCCTCAACCGCAGTCAGCACGCGGCGGATGGTTTCCTGTTGTTCGCGACCAAACCTCGCCAATTGCTGATAGATGTCTTCGCCACGCTTGGCCCGCTGCATGCGCCAGCCCAGCAACGGGTACATCGACAACGGCAACAGCGACGCTTCATGGCCCCAGTATTCGAACAGCGTGCGCCGACGGCCCGAACTCCAGGCAGCCTGGTCGAGCAAGTCAGATGGATAGCAACCGAGACGGGAAAACAGCGGCAGGTAGTGCGAGCGCACCACGGCATTGACGGAATCGATTTGCAGCAGGCCCAGCCGTTCGATCAGCCGGTTCAGATGACTGGCATTGACGTTCGGCGGCTGGCGCCCGTTGAACTCTTGGGCAGCCAGCGCCAGACGTCGCGCCTGTTTGAGGGAAAAGGACACTGTCGCGGGCATTTATTCCTCCATGTCTGCTCGCAACCTACCTCACCTGAAAGGGGTTTGTGTAGCGATAGCCTCATCATTTATGCATCGGGTCGTCCCAGAACGGCCGCACGGTTTCATGCTCCACATCGGCGCGGCTGATGCCGATGTCCTTCAGCGCTTCGTCGCTGAGCCCGGCGAGCATTTCCCGTTCACGATGCAGCTCATACCAGCGGCTGAATTTGTGCAGCAGATCGGACACGATATGGCCGTGGCCGGACAGCTGTTCTTGGCTTGCATACTCTCTTTGACCTTTCATCGTCTTGCCTCCTTTTGTGGATGGCTCAAGTCTCGCGCCGGCGCTAAGATCAATCCAACGAATGTTTCTGATGGCATGCATCACGGAGATTCATCAATTGTCCGCCTACCCCAGTATCGATACCGATGTCCTGCGCACCTTTGTCGCGATTGCCGATCAGGGCGGTTTCACCCGTGCTGGCGAGATGGTCAACCGCACCCAGTCGGCGGTGAGCATGCAGATGAAACGCTTGGAAGAAGACGTGTTGCAGCGCCAGCTGTTCGAGCGTGATGGGCGCCAGGTGCGCTTGACGGCCGAAGGCCAGGTGCTGCTCGGTTATGCACGGCGCATCCTCAAACTGCACAGTGAGGTGTTCAACACCCTGCGCGAGCCGCACATGGTCGGCACCGTGCGCATCGGTACGCCGGATGATTATGTGATGCGTTTTCTGCCGGGAATCCTCTCGCGGTTTGCGCAGTTCTATCCGCTGATCCAGATCGAAGTGCATTGCGAATCGACCAAACAACTGTTGCAGCGCACTGATCTGGACTTGTCGATCGTCACCCGTGAGCCGGGCAACGAGATCGGCCAGTTGCTGCGCAAGGAGCGCTTTGTCTGGGCCGAGGCGCAGAACTTCAGCGCCCACGAACAGACGCCGCTGCCCCTGGCGATGTTCAACAGTGATTGTTTCTGCCGCTTGTGGGCGTGCAATGCGCTGGACGCGATGGGCCGCGATTACCGCATCGCCTACAACAGCAGCAGCCTGTCGGCGCTGATGGCTGTGGTCAGCGCAGGGCTGGCGATCACCGCGCAACTGGAGAGTCTGATCACCCCGGACATGCGCATCCTTGGCGCCGCCGAAGACCTGCCGCTGCTGCCCGAGGCAAGCATCATGCTGATCCGCAATCTGAATAACCCGTCGCCGATCACCGAGTGCCTGGCCGAACACATTGTCGAGGGCTTCAAACTTTAAACGCGAGCATCACCGCACACAGCACGAGGAAGCCGCAAAACAGCCCACGCAGAATTTTTTCCGGCATGGCGTGGGCAACTTTCACGCCCCAACTGATGCTGAGCAGACCACCGACCGCCAGAGGCAGACCGATCATCCAGTCGACTTTATGGTGCACGGCGTAGGTCACCAGGGTTACACCAGTGCTCGGCAGGGCCAGCGCCAGCGACAAGCCCTGAGCGACCACTTGGCTGGTGCCGAACAGGCTGGTCAGCACCGGCGTCGCCACCACCGCGCCGCCGACGCCGAACAGACCGCCCATGGTCCCCGAGGCGGCGCCGAGCACGCCCAGCCACGGCCACGAATAGCGCATCTCGGCAGTCGGCGCTGGGCGCGGGCCGAACATCTTCAACAGGTTGTAGGCCGACAGCGCCACCAGAAAGGCGACAAAGCCGATGCGCATGGTCTGCGCATCGATGCCCACCGCCCAGATCGAGCCGAGCCAGGCAAAGCAGAAACCCATCACCGCCAGCGGCAGCGCATGGCGCAATTCGATGCGATTGCGCTGGTGATAACGCCACAGCGCCAACATCACGTTCGGTACCACCATCACCAGCGCCGTGCCTTGGGCGATTTGCTGATCAAGCCCGAACCACACGCCAAGCAACGGAATCGCAATCAAGCCACCGCCAATGCCAAAGATCCCGCCCAATGTGCCAAGGGCGGCGCCGAACAGCAGGTACAACAGAAAATCCATCACAACGGTAATCCTCTAACGACAGGCGGCCAATGCTACGCACTCGCGCCTAGCGGGGAAACGCATAGCAACGCACAATGGCTATGCCGATTTTGCACAAGCGTGGTTTCCATGAATCCCAACCAATTGACCGATCAACTCGGCCTGTTTCTCGATGTGCTGGAGAGTGGCAGCTTTTCTGCCGCTTCGCGCCGCCATCCGCTGACACCTTCCGCCGTAGCCCGGCGCATCGACAGCCTGGAAAGTGCCGTCGGCAGTCAGCTGTTCGTACGCAGCACCCATGCCGTGCTGCCGACTTCGGCCGGTCTGGCCTTCGCCGAACGGGCGCGACGGATCATCGCCGAGTTGCAACTGGCACGTGCCGAAGCGGTGTCGTTGAGCAGCGCACCGGAAGGCCTGATCCGCATCGATGCGCCAGCAGCTTTCGGGCGGCGACATCTGGCGCCGGTAATTGCCGATTTTCTCCTGCTGTATCCGGGACTCGATGTGCAGATGCACCTGATCGACAGCTTCAGCGACATGGCCGGCAGCAGCCTGGGCAAGGTCGATCTGGTGCTGCGTACCGGCCAGTTGGCTGACTCGCGCCTGGTCGCCACGCCATTGGCGAGCATGGTCCGCGTCGCCTGTGCCAGCCCTGACTATCTCAAGCAGCGTGGTGTGCCCGAGCATCCGGCGCAGTTGAGTGAACACGACGGGCTCGACTGGGAAGGCCTTGCGCCGCCGTTTGCCTGGAAATTCGAAGTGGACGGGCAAATGCAATTGCACCGGCCATCGCGCGTACGTCTGAGCGCCAACAATGCCGAAGCTCTGGCGTGTGGCGCGGCGGCGGGTCTGGGCGTCGCACACTTGCCGACCTGGCTGGCCAGCGAATACCTGCTGCGTGGCGAACTGGTGCCACTGTTCTGCGAAAATGGCCTGCCGCCGCCGGAGTCCACCGGCATTTACGCGCTGCGCATGGAACAGCAGGTCCATTCGCGCAGTCGGTTGTTGCTGGAATATCTGAAAACCCGCTTCAGTCCGGTGCCGCCGTGGGATCTGGCGTTGCAACGGCAATTCGCCCGGCACTGAGGCCGGACATATTTATCTGGCGCCTTAAAGATTCGAGCGCTAGATTAAAAAACGATCAACGATCAAGGCTCTGACATGACCTCCGAACGCGACAACTGCGACGACCTTCTGCTCGACAATCAGGCGTGCTTCGCCCTGCACTCGACCTCGCTGATGATGACCAAGGTCTACAAGCCGCTGTTGCAGGCGCTGGGCCTGACCTATCCGCAATATCTGGCGATGATGGTGCTGTGGGAGAAGGACGGTCTGACTGTCGGAGAAATCAGCGCACGCCTGCTGACCGATCCGGGATCGCTGACGCCATTGCTCAAACGCCTGGAAGCCGAAGGCCTGCTCAGCCGCACCCGCAGTCGCGAAGATGAGCGGGTGGTGATTGTCGAACTGACCGCAGCAGGCCGCGCCTTGCGCGACAAGGCGCAGACCGTGCCGCAGTGCATTCTTGGCGCCAGTGGCTTCACCCTGGAACGTCTGCAGAAGTTGCAGGCCGAGCTGCAAGCGCTGCGCGGACATCTGCAAGACAGCCTGAATTAAGCCCCGCTACATCCCCCTGTGGGAGCGAGCCTGCTCGCGAAAGCGTCCGATCAGACAGCGAGTCGTTGAATGTTCCACCGCCTTCGCGAGCAGGCTCGCTCCCACAGTGATTTCAGCGCCAACAAAAATATTTGTCCCGCCTGAATTCCCTCGTCAAGCGCTCTAAATCAGGCCTTACCCGCCCCTTCCACGCTATGCCCTTGAGCAAAACGCGATTTTCATAAAAAATTATCTTGCGCACTAAACATTAGCGCTATACATTCTCTTCACACCTACTTAGCGCGCAAACAATTAGCGCACAAAACCACAACCCATGAGGCTCACACCATGCAAACTCTCTACACCGCAATCGCAACTTCCACTGGCGGCCGTGACGGTCGTGCGATCTCCAGCGACAACGTACTGGACGTCAAATTGGCCACCCCGAAAGAACTCGGCGGTGCTGGCGGTGCGGCGACCAACCCTGAGCAACTGTTCGCTGCCGGTTACTCGGCCTGCTTCATCGGCGCGCTGAAATTCGTCGCCAGCCAGACCAAGCGCAAGATTCCTGACGACGCGTCGATTACCGCCCATGTCGGCATCGGCCAGATCTCTGGCGGTTTCGGTCTGGACATCGATTTGCACATCAGCCTGCCAGGCCTGGAACAAGCCGATGCGCAGTCGCTGGTCGACGCCGCTCACCAGGTCTGCCCGTACTCCAACGCCACCCGTGGCAACGTGGATGTGCGCCTGCACGTGACCGTGTAATCACTCAAGCCCCCGGCCCGAACAAGGAAATTGAACATGAACACTTTCAGCAAAGTCTTGACCGGTACACTTCTCGCCCTGTCGGTACACAGCGCTTTTGCCGGTGATGTCGAACACAACACCCAGGCATTCCTCGATGCGCTGAATTCAGGCAGCGGCAAGCCGATCGAGCAGCTGTCGCCCAAGGATGCCCGCGCCGTGCTGGTCGGCGCGCAGTCCGGGGTCAAGTTGACGTTGCCCAAAGCCGATGTCAGCGAGAAGACCATCGAGGTCGATGGTCAACCGCTGAGCCTGACCATCGTCCGGCCGGCCGGGGTCAAGGGTGAGCTGCCGGTGTTCATGTTTTTCCACGGCGGCGGCTGGGTGCTGGGGGACTTCCCGACTCACGAACGTCTGGTGCGCGATCTGGTGGTCGGTTCGGGTGCGGCGGCGGTGTTCGTCAATTACACCCCTTCGCCGGAAGCGCATTACCCGGTGGCGATCAACCAGGCCTACGCTGCGACCAAATGGGTGGCGGAACACGGCAAAGAGATCAACGTCGATGGCAAGCGCCTGGCCGTGGCCGGCAACAGCGTCGGCGGCAACATGGCCGCAGTGGTTGCACTGATGGCCAAGGACAAGGGCACCCCGGCGATCAAATTCCAGGTACTGCTGTGGCCGGTGACCGATGCCAACTTCGACACCGGTTCGTACAACCAGTACGCCGAAGGGCACTTCCTCACCCGCAACATGATGAAGTGGTTCTGGGACAACTACACCACCGACGCCAAACAGCGTAACGAGATCTACGCTTCACCGCTGCGCGCCACCAGCGCGCAACTCAAAGGTCTGCCACCTGCACTGGTGCAGACTGCCAGCGCCGACGTGCTGCGAGATGAAGGTGAAGCTTACGCACGCAAACTCGATGAAGCCGGAGTACCGGTTACGTCGGTGCGCTACAACGGCATGATTCACGATTACGGTTTGCTCAACGTGGTCAGCCAGGTACCGGCGGTGCGGTCGGCGATGTTGCAGGCGTCTGAAGAACTGAAGCAACACTTGAAATAACCACAGTCCCATTGTGGGAGCGAGCCTGCTCGCGAAAGCGTCCCGTCAGACAGCGCTTCATTGAATGACACACCGCATTCGCGAGCAGGCTCGCTCCCACATGGGACAGGTGTGAAACTCAAAGCGCAGGCACAAAAAAACCCGACTCAATGGTCGGGTTTTTTCTTTCCGCAAAAAGCAGTGCTTATTTCGCACGGCCTTTGTAGGAACCGCCTTCGCGGGTATCGATCTCGATCATGTCGCCGATTTCGATGAAGTCGGCAACCGACAGCTCGGTACCGTTCTTCAGTTTGGCAGGCTTCATCACCTTGCCGGAAGTGTCACCGCGAGCGGAGCCTTCGGTGTAGTCAACCTGACGCACGATGGTGGTCGGCAGCTCTACGGAAACCAGACGCTCTTCGAAGAACACGGCTTCGCAAACGTCGGTCATGCCTTCTTCAACGAAAGGCAGAACGCTTTCGATGTCTTCGGCGTTCAGCTCGTACATGGTGTAGTCAGTGGTGTCCATGAATGTGTAAGTGTCACCGCTGATGAACGACAGGGTGGCTTCTTTACGATCCAGGATCACGTCGTCCAGTTTGTCGTCCGCACCGTAAACGGTTTCGGTCTTGTAACCGGTCAGCAGGTTCTTCAGCTTGGTCTTCATGATCGCGCTGTTACGGCCCGACTTGGTGAATTCAGCTTTCTGAACCAGCCAAGGATCGTTGTCGATACGGATCACGGTACCGGGTTTGAGTTCTTTACCAGTTTTCATTGCGAATATCCGAATTTGGATGGGATTTACAAAAATCTAGGCCGCGTATCATATCCAATTTACATAAAACTGTACCAGCGCCGTGGCAAGATCCGCCTGCAAGGCCTGTTCCAGACACCATGCCTCGGCATTTTTCTCGAGTTCCGGCCGATGACTTCGCACCGCCAGCCAGTGCTCGCCGATCGGTTGCCCGGCGCTCCACGCTCGCCACAGACCGTTCATCGCCTGCGCCGCAGCGGGGGAAAGGCCGTGAGTGTAGAGCGCGAGGAAAGCGTCGAGCTTGTCCAGATGGATGTCATCGTCCTGCTGATAGATGTGCCAGAGCATCGGCCGCCCCGCCCATTGCGCGCGCACGAATGAGTCTTCACCGCGCACCGCGTTGAAATCGCAGCACCACAGCAGATGGTCGTATTGATCCTGACGGACGAACGGCAGCACTTGCACGGTCAGGGACTCGCGCACATGAATCGCACCGACCATCAAGGTTTCCACGCCCAGCCAGCGCGCCACATCGCCGAGGATCCGCCCTTCCGGCACCAGCAGGTGAGTCGCCTGTGCGTCGGCCGCCAGCACATCCAGCCAACTGGCCAACCCGGCATTTTCATAAGCAAACAGCGAGATCAGTTGCGCATCGGGCGCGGGATCAATACCCAGGTCTTGCAGGAAATGTTGCTGAGCCGGCCGATCCTTCTGAAACTGCCGACGCTGTTCGAGCAGTCCGCATTCGCGCAGCAGGCCACCGGTGCCCGGCTTGAAGCCCGGAAAGAAGAAGAACTTCTGCACCGATTTGTATTTCACCGACGGCAAGCCATGGCAGCCGGTGACCCAGTCTTCGGCGCTGAGATAATCGAGGTTGAGCCACAGCGGCGGCGTTTCCCGCGCAGCCATGCTGTCCATGTAATCAGTGGGCAACTGACAGGCGAAGGCGGCGATGACTACGTCGGCCGCCTCGGCGTGCGGCCATTCGCTCGGCCACTGACGCACCTCGACGCCCTGCTGCCATTGCTGCACAACATCGACATCGATCTCAGGACAGAGGCGCTCGAACGCGCGTAGATCATCCACCCACAGGCGCACCGGCAAGGCATGTTCGGCCACCAGTTGCCGGGCCAGGCGCCAGGTCACGCCGATGTCACCGAAGTTATCGACCACGGTGCAGAAAATGTCCCAGCGGGGTTTCGCTTCAGGCATGCCGTTCTCCCGTTGGCAAAAGACCTCGATTGTCCGCATAAATGCGCTCGCGCAGAAGAGCCGACGGCGATTAATCTTCGTGCGACAATCGCCACTTGCCCGCAACCATCCGCCAGGAGGCCGCCATGCCCTACCGTCCGAATCCGCGTCGTCCCTTGCCTGTTCAGCTTAGCGCGCTGCATCTGACCGGCAGCATTGCGCTGGGCCTGTGGCTGGGGTTCCTGGCGATTGCGCTGACCTGCTGGTTGCTATCGCGCTTCATCTTTCCCGAGCAATTGGCCCCGCTGGCTCAAGCGGTGCAGCAATTGGCCAATCCGCCAGTTGCAGTCGAGCCACAGCCGGACGTCGCACCGCCGCCAACGCCGCTGTTCCAACAGTACGAAGAAAACCTGCGCAAGAATGAACAGCAGGCCCGACTGGATCAGGCGCGCGCCAATTCGCGCAATGCGTCGAACCCGAAATGCCAGTTCTGGCTGCAGCAGGACCAGACCGCGCCGACGGAAAAGAGCCGCGCCAACGTTTTGCAATTCTGCGATTGATCATGAATAAACACAGCGTCCACCAATTGATTCTCGACAAGCTGCGCATCGACCTCGACATCGCCGAACGCGCTGCGCAAACCGCTTACGAAACCGCGACCCACGAAGAAAACATCGCCGACAACAAGTACGACACGCTGGGGCTGGAAGCGTCATATCTGGCGGCGGGTCAGGCGAAACGGGTTGAGGAGATTCGTCAGTCATTAGCGCTGTGCCAGAACCTGACGTTGCGTGCCTACGACGAAAACCGCGGCATCGAAGTCGGCGCCCTGCTCGGCCTGGAGGACGAAAAGGGTCGCGAGCAATGGCTGTTTCTAGCGCCCGATGCGGCGGGGTTGAAAGTCGACGTGGTGGGTCAGCCGATCACCGTCATCACCCCACGCTCGCCGCTGGGCAAAAGTCTGCTGGGCAAGTTCGCGGGCGATGAGGTGGAGATTCTGGTGGCGGGCACCCGGCAACAATTTGCTGTCACCGAGGTGCTCTGAAGCGGGTGCTTAGTGAACGGGCAGTTCGACGCCGTCGAACAATTCTTCCAGCTCTTGCTTGTTGTGGCACTGAATGGCCTTGGCCATGACTTCGCGGGTCAGGTGCGGGGCGAATTTCTCGATGAAGTCGCACATGAAGCCACGCAGGAAGGTGCCACGACGGAAACCGATCTTGGTGATGCTCGACTCGAACAGCTCGCTGGCATCCAGCACCACCAGGTCGTTATCGAGTTTGGTATCGACGGCCATTTTAGCCACGATGCCCACGCCCAGACCCAGACGCACGTAGGTTTTGATCACGTCGGCGTCAGCAGCGGTGAACACCACTTTCGGCGTCAGGCCACGATGGCTGAAGGCTTCGTCGAGCTTGGAACGGCCGGTGAAACCGAACACGTAAGTAACAATCGGATATTCGGCCAGCGCTTCGAGGGTCAGCTTCGGCAGCTTGGTCAGCGGGTGGCCGTGGGGTACGACCACGCAGCGGTTCCAGCGATAGCACGGCATCATCACCAGATCACCGAATAGCTCCAGCGCTTCAGTGGCAATAGCGAAATCGACGGTGCCGTCAGCGGCCATTTCGGCGATCTGCATCGGCGAGCCCTGATGCATGTGCAGGGCCACGTCCGGGTATTGCTTGATGAAATTGCTGATCACCGGCGGCAGCGCATAACGCGCCTGGGTGTGGGTGGTGGCGATCGACAGGGTGCCCTTTTTCTCGTTGGAGAATTCCTGGGCAATCTGCTTGATGCTTTCGACTTTGCGCAGAATCTCGCCGGCGGTGGTGATGATGCGCTCGCCGGCCGGGGTGACGCGGGTCAGGTGCTTGCCGCTGCGGGCGAAGACTTCGACGCCCAGCTCGTCTTCCAGCAGGCGGATCTGCTTACTGATGCCCGGTTGCGAGGTGTACAGGCTTTGAGCGGTAGCGGAAACGTTGAGGTCGTGGTGCGCCACTTCCCAGATGTAGCGCAGTTGTTGAAGCTTCATATCAATCCCTCAAAGCAGGTAGACGCCACGGGCATCAGCGACGGTATATAACTATATTAATGGTTCGAAGAATAAATCTAGAACTTTTTTATCAAAACGCCATTATTCCTGCTTCAACGATCGTCCCGCCGCCGGCGCTCCATCAGCGGCACCAGATAGACCGGCACCTTGGCCAACTGCAGAACCCGCGCCGCCGTGCGCCCCAACGGCGTTTCCGCGCCGACGCCATGGCTGTGACTGCCGACGATCAGCAGATCGACCGAGAGCTTGTGCACCTGGTCGAGAATCACCTGCGACGGATCACCCTGCAGCACGCGCACCGCGCGTATGCGCTGCAGATCCTGTTCGCCGTCGTCCCCCAGTTCTTCACGAAAGCTGTCGAGCACCCGTTGTTCGATATTGGCAATGACTGTTTTCAGACCCTGACTATGGAATTCGTTCAATGCCTGTTCGTCGAGATAGCTTTGCAGCACTGACTCGGCAAACAGGCCCATGGGTTCCACCGCGTGTACTACATAAAGATCGGCATTGAAGGTGCGCGCCAAGGCCAGGGCATGCTGCATCACGAACGGTGCGTACAGACCGAGGTCGGTGGCATACAGCATTGAGCGAATCATGGGACCTCCTCGCGAGCCAACGATGGCGGAGATTGATTCAGCTTAGCAGTGCCTTGGCGAGTACGACGTGCGACGCAACGTCCTGAATGAAAAGGCTCTAGATCGACGGTTCGTTGCTGATGCCATGGGGCACGTGGCCGGTGGCGACCACTTCGCGAGCCAGCTCGCAATGACCGGTCTGGTCATCGAAGAACACGTCAGCGGCGAAGGCTTCGAGGAACGCCGATTTGGTCAGGCCACCGAGAAACAGCGACTCATCGAGACGGATATCCCATTCCCGCAAGGTGCGAATCACCCGCTCATGGGCCGGCGCCGAACGCGCGGTCACCAGCGCCGTGCGGATCGGGCAATCGTCATCGGGAAACTCGCGCTGCAACAGATTGAGCGCTGCCAGAAAGCCCTTGAACGGCCCACCGCGCAATGGCTCGCGTGCCGATTCGCGTTCCTTGGCCTGAAACGCTTCCAGCCCTCCGGACTGATAGACGCGCTCGGACTCGTCGGAGAAAATCACCGCGTCACCGTCGAAGGCAATACGTAATTCATCACTGGCCGCACGGCTGGCGCCACCGGACAGAATCGTGGCGGCGGCGAACCCGGCGTCCAGCGCCGCACGCACGTCTTCGGCGTGGGTCGAGAGAAACAGGTCGCAGCCAAACGCTTTCAGATAAGGGTACGGACTGCGCCCACCGACGAACGCCGCACGAGAAATCGCCAGACCGTAATGATGAATCGAATTGAACACGCGCAGCCCGGTGTCGGCGCTGTTACGGGAAACCAGAATCACCTCGACCCGCGCGCGGCCGAGGCGGCTGTTCAGGCTCAGGAGTTTTTCCACCAGCGGGAACGCATCGCCCGGCGCGAGGATTTCGTCCTCGTGCTCGATCTGATATTGCCGATAGGCTTCGACGCCGCTCGACAGGTAGACCTTGTGGCTTTCGCTCAGGTCGAACAAGGCGCGCGAGGAAATCGCCAGCACCAGTTTGTCATCGATGTTATTGGCCATGCCTTCCCCCAGAACAACCGACTCAGGTGTTGCGTCGGTCGATAAAACCCAAATGGCGATACAACGCCTCGATGCGCGGCAACTCGCAGCCCGCCGCGTTCGCCGCCGCCAGTGGCCGAGCGTAAATCGCCTCCAGCTCCAGCGGGCGTTTGTGTGCAAAGTCGTGGTACATGCTCGGCCAGTAATCGGGCATTTTCTCGGTCATGGTGAACAGGTACTCGGCATAGCCGGGCGGGATCTCGTATCCACAGGCCTTGGCGCCCAGCACCACTTCGGCCATTAACGCCTGAATCGACAGGCGGCTGTCGGCATCGGCCATCAGCGCTTCGGTTCCCGCGCCGAGCAACACCGAAAGGCCGTTATAGGGAATATTCCACACCAGTTTCTGCCAGCGCGCCTGATGCAGGTTGGCCATCGCCTGCGAGTCGATGCCGGCGGCACGGAACAGTCCGGCTCCCTCTTCGACGATCGCCATGCGCGCTACTTCATCAATGGCCGAGCCGCTGTGATAACCGACATTCACCGCGCCAAGGGCCTGATGGGTAATCTGCCCCGGCCCTTCGCGGTGCACGCAGATCAGGCACAGACCACCGAGCAGATGCAGTGAATCCGGCAACAGTGGCCGCAGGCTGTCTTCGACATCCAGACCGTTCTGCAGCAACAGCACCTTGGCGTCAGGCTTGGCGGCCTGAATGATCGCCGGGGCCAGACCGGCGTTGCTGGTCGTCTTGGTGCCGACCAGCAGCCAGTCACAGGGCGGCATGTCTTCGGCAGCGGAATAGGCATTTGCCGGATGGAGCGTCAACGGCCCGTGCACCGCACTGTTGATCTGCAAACCGCGCTCAGCCACCGCCGAGAATTCGCTGCGCAACAAAAAGTGCACGTCGAAACCGGCACGCGCCAGCATCACCCCGTAAAACCCACCGATCGCACCGGTACCGATAATCCCCACCACCGGTTTGCTGACTGTCTCGCTCATGGCAACTCCTCTGCAATTCGACTCAGCGATTGCGCCACCGCCTGGTTGAGTTGATCAACCGTCAGGCGAGTGTGCACTGCGCCAAAGAACTCGCCGTCGCGCACTACAAACAGCGCCGGCAAATGAAACACCTGATAACGCTCGACCAGACCGCCATTGTCGCCGGCGTCAATCCAGCACAGCCGATCGATCGCCAGCGGCATGCCCGGCAACACCTCGCGGGCATAACGACAACTGGCGCAGCCGACGCTGGTGAAGATCACCAGAGAAACCCCGCGCATCGCCAGCAGCCGCTGGTCGGCGTCGAAGTCGGTCAGCTCGGATTCGACCACTATACTGGGGGAAACAATGTCAGATGGCCGACACAGGGAGTCTGTGCTCATGGGACGTTTCATTCCTCATCCGGACGAAGTGCCGGTTGAATTGACGTTACTCAAGCCTGAATGCATTTCCAGACAACAGCTGCACACTATCAGCCTCGGCGGCATCGCTTGCAATTACCACCGCGCCTGGCGCCACGGCACTGCACTGCAAGTACGCATGCCGACGCTGAATGCCGACTTCTGTTGCCCGGGCTACGTGGCCTGGTGTTTGCGCCGTAAAAAAGGCTATCTGGTGGGCATCGCCTTCACTGACGAACAGACCCTGTTCAGCGCGCGAATGGGTGAGCAGGTGTGTCAGATCGAACGCTATTCGCGCATGCAGGACAGCCACGACGACCTGCAGGATATTCAGGCGCTGGCCCTGCAATGGGTCGAGGAGCACGCCGAAGAGTTCTCCCACGACAACTTGCGCAAGGCTTTCGCGCAGCCAGCGCTGGACTAAAGCACGGTTTGCCCATTGTCGAGCCGCCTCTGACGCGCTAAGGTTCGGCTCCCCCGACGCGCTAAATCTGCTGTGCTCCGCCGCGCGGGGATCGCTGGCGGCCGGCACCCGTGACCTGACGAGTAAACGATGGCTGATTTACCGATCAACGACCTAAACGTCGCCTCTAACGAGACCCTGATCACTCCCGATCAGCTCAAGCGTGATATCCCCCTGAGCGACGCCGCCCTGCGCACCGTCACCAAGGGCCGCGAAGTCATTCGCAACATTCTCGATGGCACCGACCACCGTCTGTTCGTCGTGATCGGCCCGTGCTCGATTCACGACATCAAGGCTGCCCACGAATACGCCGATCGCCTCAAGGTGCTGGCCGAGGAAGTCTCGGACACTCTGTACCTGGTCATGCGCGTGTATTTCGAAAAGCCGCGTACCACCGTCGGCTGGAAAGGTCTGATCAACGATCCGTATCTGGACGACTCGTTCAAGATCCAGGACGGTCTGCACATCGGTCGTCAGTTGCTGCTCGACCTGGCCGAGAAAGGCCTGCCGACCGCGACCGAAGCCCTCGACCCGATCTCCCCGCAGTATCTGCAGGATCTGATCAGCTGGTCGGCCATCGGCGCGCGTACCACCGAATCGCAGACTCATCGCGAAATGGCTTCCGGCCTGTCCTCGGCTGTCGGCTTCAAGAACGGCACCGATGGCGGCCTGACCGTGGCGATCAACGCCTTGCAGTCGGTGTCCAGCCCGCACCGTTTCCTCGGCATCAACCAGGAAGGTGGCGTGTCGATCGTCACCACCAAAGGCAACGCCTACGGTCACGTGGTGCTGCGCGGCGGTAATGGCAAGCCGAACTATGATTCGGTCAGCGTAGCCCTGTGCGAGCAGGCGCTGAACAAGGCGAAGATCAAGCCGAACATCATGGTCGATTGCAGCCACGCCAACTCCAACAAGGACCCGGCGCTGCAACCGCTGGTAATGGAAAACGTCGCCAACCAGATTCTTGAAGGCAACCAGTCGATCATCGGCCTGATGGTTGAAAGCCACCTGAACTGGGGCTGCCAGGCGATTCCAAAGGATCTCGCCGACCTGCAATACGGCGTGTCGATCACCGATGCCTGCATCGATTGGTCCGCCACCGAAAACACCTTGCGCAGCATGCACGCCAAGCTCAAGGACGTATTGCCGAAACGCCAGCGCACGTAAGCTGCGTTTTACGCGCATAAAAAAACGCCGGACATTGTCCGGCGTTTTTGTGTGTGCGGTTCAGATCTTCGCAGCGCGGCGCTGATGACGTTCCATATAGCGCTCGACGTAGGAGCATGACGGGATCACCGTGTAGCCCATTTCTTCGGCGTATTGCAGCGCGCGTTCGGTCAGCGCTGCGGCAATGCCACGGCCGCGCAGGGCATTGGGCACGAAGGTGCGGTAGATATCCAGGGTCTGCTTGCCCAGATCCATGTAGGTCAGGTAAGCACGATGACCGTCCACAGTGGTCTCGAATTGATGACCAGCCTGGTCATGGTGGATGGACAACGCCTCGCTCATCACTACTCCTCGCGGGTCTTGAATTGTGACCCCTACCTTACCGATGTTTTTCCGGCGAAGGAACATCTACGCCACCCCGTGCCTGATGGACACTGAGAAGAGCCACACCGATCTCGCGCAATCTGACACCTGCTGAATAGTAGGCACCATTGGCGAAAATGCTCAAGGTACGCTCGTCATCGGATGGTTTGCGTGCATTGGCATCGATGGTCGCAGGTTCTGCCGCAAGACAATCTTTGCGTGCCGTTTGCCTGAACATTGCCGGAATGTTGAGACTTAAGACGTGCGACCTTTTTTAAAGTCACCTGTACATCGATAAAGATACGCGAAGCGCTTCGCAGAACCTGAACAAAAGTGTGGACGAATTCATTTAGAAAGACTTTAGCCGAAGTCGCAAAAACAGCGCGCGAGCGCGGGAACTTTTCCCGTTTGAGTCGCTCACGCCGGGGCTTGCAGCTGGATATTTTTTATACAGCGCAGTTAAAAGTTGCTCGAAAAAGAATCAACGCCTACAATTTTTTTTGCTTCTTGCGCTACGTCAGTTTACTTACTACAAGTAATGGGTAGTATGTACGCCGGCTATTTCCTCAATCGTGAGGAGACAGCCACTTAATTTGAAAGTCCTTGAAGGGGAACACGATGAACAACGTTCTGAAATTCTCTGCTCTGGCTCTGGCCGCAGTTCTGGCTACCGGTTGCAGCAGCGCATCGAAAGAAACCGAAGCACGTCTGACCGCTACTGAAGACGCAGCTGCTCGCTCCCAGGCTCGTGCAGACGAAGCTTACCGTAAAGCTGATGAAGCTCTGGCTGCTGCTCAAAAAGCACAACAGACTGCTGACGAAGCTAACGAGCGTGCTCTGCGCATGCTGGAAAAAGCTAGCCGCAAGTAATAATCCCTCGGGATTGTTATCGAGCCGATCCGGTTTTCCGGGTCGGCTTTTTTGTGCCCGGTGCTTTTCTCCGGGCAATAAAAAACCCGCCGACGCTGCTCGCATCGGCGGGTTTTCAATCAGCGCTTATTGCTGCAGGTCGATCGGTGCACTGCTCACCATTGGCGCCGAGGTATTCGGCACGGCGATCTCTACCGGCAGGCCGTCTTCGGCGGCGACCACATCACGCACCACATCCCAGTTCATGCGCAGGTTGCTGGTGATGTCCTCACGCTTGAGCATCGCGTTGATTACCGCGGTGTGCTTGTCGACCACCGACGGGTTGCCCTTGTCGTCGAGCGGCGTGTGCGCTTCCAGATAGACCTTGCCGCCACTGCGACCGAACTTGTACGGGTCGTTGATGATGCGTACCGAGGTGCCGACCGGGACCATGCCGGCCATTTCCAGCACGTTGTTGTTGAACATGCGGAAGCAGCCGTGGCTGGTACGCATGCCGATGCCGAACTTCTTGTTCGAACCATGGATCAGATAGCCCGGCGTGCCGAGGGTGAACTTGAACGGGCCCAGCGGGTTATCAGGACCGGCCGGCACCACATTGGGCAGCGGATCACCGTCAGCGGCGTGTTCGGCCTTGATCGAAGCCGGAGGCGTCCACGTCGGGTTCGGTGTCTTGGCGATGATCGAGGTGTGCGCGATCGGCGAGCCCCAGCCTTCACGGCCGATACCCAGCGGGAAGGTGTACACCACGTCGCGGCCTTTCGGATAGTAATAGAGACGGTATTCGGCGAGGTTGATGACGATGCCTTCACGCGGGCCAGGCGGCAGGATGAAGCGCGTCGGCAGGACGATCTCGGTACCGGCCCCCGGCAGCCAGGCATCGATGCCCGGGTTGGCCGCAACCATTTCCGAATAGCCCAGATCGTAGGTGGTGCCCAGGTCGGCGAAGGTGTCTTCGTACTTGGCTTTGATCACCTGCACCTGACCGACGATGTCTTCGCCGGGTGGTGGCAGGGGAAGCTCCAATGCAGCAACGGGACCGGCCACACACAGGGCGGCAAGTGACAGGCAGCGGGTGACGGCAGGAAAGCGCGGCAACATCCGGAAAATCCTTCGCATGATCATCAAGGGTATAAGGGCGCGATTGTACACCGCGGCTTGGGGATTCGGGAGACACGCCGATAGACCGTGTCGCGCCCTGAAAGATCGCAGCCTCGTTGCACTCGTCAGCTCCTACATTTGCAACGCATTCCCTGTAGGAGCTGACGAGTGCAACGAGGCTGCGATCTTTTGATCTTAAAGTTCGAAACGCAGCTCAGGCCAGATCGGCGACGTACCGCGCTTCTGCGATTCGAGAATCGCCCGGCACAGCGAGCACAGACGCTGATCCTGGAACACCCGGCGATCAACATTCGACCAGCGCGGTTGCGCTGGCAGCAGCGTGCCGCACAGCGTGCGATCGGCAGAGCCACCGAGTTCCAGCTGACGCGTCACCAGATGCACCCGCACTTCCTGGCAGGCGAACAGATCCAGCTGCTCGTCAGGCTCGATCAGTTGGTAGGCAAACAGGGACCAGGCAGGACGCGGCATCGGGGGCTCCAAATTAGGGGGCGCCACATTAGCCGAAAGCCTGCCTCTAGAAAAGCCTCATAACAGCGGTTTTAGCGTCGGCCAGACATTTTCCAGCAACTTGCCCTGAGCCCCGGCAGCCGGGTGCAGACCGTCGGCCTGCATCAGGTCCGGATGACCACCGACACCTTCGAGAAAAAACGGCACCAACGGGATGTTTTTCTCATCGGCGAGCTTGCCGTAAACCTCGGCGAACGAATCGGTGTAGCGCTTGCCATAATTGGGTGGCAACTGCATGCCGAGCAGCAGCACTTTCGCGCCGCTCTGCCGCGAGCTGTCGATCATCGAAGCAAGATTTTGTTGCAATTGCGTTGGCGGCATCCCGCGCAGGCCGTCGTTGCCACCCAACTCGAGGATTACCAGCTCAGGCTTATGCTCTGCAAGCAGCGCCGGCAGCCGCGCCAGGCCTCCGGCACTGGTGTCGCCACTGATCGAGGCGTTGACCACTTTATCGTCGAAACCCTCTTGTTTGAGGCGCTGCTCGAGCAGCGAGACCCACCCCAGACGGGTATCCAGGCCGAAACCGGCGCTGATACTATCGCCAACGATCAGGACAGTACCCGCCGCTGCGTTCTGGGCCATGCACATCAAGGCCAGGCCAGCACTCAAAAACCATACACGCATCGGATTCTCCATGGGCGCAAGCATTCTCACCGCGAAGAACCTCAGCAAAGTGGTCCCTAGCGCGGAAGGTGAACTGACTATCCTGCACGAACTCAGCCTGGAACTGAACAAGGGCGACAGCCTGGCCATCGTCGGCGCGTCCGGTTCCGGCAAATCCACTCTGCTCGGCCTGCTCGCCGGCCTCGACCTGCCGAGCAGCGGCGAAGTCACCCTCGCCGGCCAGGGCCTGAGCAATCTCGACGAAGACCAGCGCGCGCGAATCCGCGCCGAGCATGTCGGGTTTGTCTTCCAGTCATTTCAGTTGCTCGACAGTCTCAATGCGCTGGAGAACGTCATGTTGCCGCTTGAACTCGATGGCCGCAAAGATGCCCGCGAGCGCGCTACGCAATTGCTTCAGCGCGTCGGCCTCGGCCAGCGCCTGACCCACTCGCCGCGCCAGCTCTCAGGTGGTGAACAGCAGCGCGTGGCCATCGCCCGCGCCTTCGCCGCCGAACCGGACGTGCTGTTCGCCGACGAGCCGACCGGCAACCTCGACAGCCACACCGGCGAGCGCATCAGCGACTTGCTGTTCGAATTGAACAAGGAACGCGGCACCACCCTGGTGCTGGTGACCCACGACGAACGCCTGGCCCATCGCTGCCGGCGCCTGATCCGTCTTGAAGCCGGGCTGCTGGTCGCCCCTCTGGAGCCTTGATGGCACGTCTGCCGCTGTTGCGTCTGTTCAGCCTTGCCCTGCGCCAGCTCATGCGCGATGCCCGCGCCGGAGAATTGCGCGTGTTGTTCTTCGCGCTGGTGGTGGCCGTCGCGGCGAGCACCGCGATCGGCTACTTCGGCGCCCGCCTCAATGGCGCAATGATGCTGCGCGCTACCGAGTTTCTCGGTGCCGATCTGGTCCTTGAAGGCAGCTCGCCGGCCCGCGAGGAGCAAATCCGCAGCGGCACCGAACTGCGCCTGAATCATGCGCAAGTGGTGGAGTTCTCCAGCGTCATCGCCACTGACAATGGCATTCAGTTATCCAGCATCAAAGCCGTCGACCGCGCGTATCCTTTGCGCGGCGAGCTGAAAAGCGCGCCCGCGCCATTTGCCAATGAAGAAGTCGGCGGCGAACCGCAACCCGGTGAAGCCTGGGTCGAGGCGCGTCTGCTGACCGCGCTGGATCTGAAGATCGGCGACAGCATCGACGTCGGCATGAAGACGCTCAAGCTGACCCGCGTGCTGACCTACGAGCCGGATCGCGCCGGCAACTTCTACAGCCTGACGCCACGGGTGTTGATCAATTTTGAGGACCTCGCCGCCACCGGCGTGGTGCAACCGGGCAGCCGGGTGAGTTATCGCGAACTGTGGCGCGGCGAACCGCAGGCGCTGGAAACTTATCGCGAGCTGATCAAACCGGGCCTCGCTGCAAACCAGCGAATCCAGGATGCCCGTGACGGTAACCGGCAGATTGGCGGTGCGCTGGGCAAGGCCGAGCGCTATCTGAACATGGCCAGTCTGGTCGCGGTGTTGTTGGCTGGCGTGGCCGTGGCGCTGTCGGCCAATCGTTTCGCCAGTCGGCGTTTCGACGCCAGTGCCTTGCTGCGCTGCCTCGGCTTGTCACGCCGGGAAACCATGGTGCTGTTCAGCCTGCAACTGACCGTGCTCGGCCTGATTGCCGCCATCAGTGGCGCCCTGCTCGGCTGGCTGGCGCAACTGGGGCTGTTCGCGTTGCTGCATGATTTGCTGCCAAGTGACGTACCGCCGGGCGGCCTGTTTCCGGCGATGGCCGGGATTGGCACCGGGCTGGTGGCGCTGGCCGGTTTTGCCTTGCCGCCTTTGGCTGCACTGGGTCGCGTGCCGCCGCTGCGGGTGTTGCGCCGCGACATGCTGCCGATCCCCTCGAGCACATGGATAGTGTACGGCGCGGCGTTGGGTGCGCTGGGCCTGATCATGTGGCGTCTGAGTCTGGATCTGCTGCTGACCTTCGCCCTGCTTGGCGGTGGCGTAGTCGCCGCGCTGGTGCTGGGCGGCCTGCTGTTGTTGCTGCTGCAAAGCCTGCGCCGCATGCTGGCCCGCGCCTCGTTGCCTTGGCGTCTGGGCCTTGGCCAGTTGTTGCGGCATCCATTGGCGGCGGCCGGGCAGTCGCTGGCGTTCGGTCTGATCCTGTTGTCGATGGCGCTGATCGCACTGCTGCGCGGCGAATTGCTCGACACCTGGCAGAACCAGCTACCGAAAAATGCGCCGAACTACTTCGCGCTGAATATCCTCCCGGCGGACAAAAAGGCTTTCGCCGATCACCTGATCAAGGTGTCCGCGCAAGCGGCGCCGTTGTATCCGGTGGTGCCGGGTCGGTTGATCAGCATCAATGGCGAAGCGGTACAACAGATCGTCAGCAAGGACTCGGCCGGTGACCGCGCCATTCAGCGTGACCTGAGCCTGACCTGGGCGGCGGATCTGCCGGCCGGCAACAAGCTCACCGCCGGCTCGTGGTGGAGCGGCCAGCCGTCCGATGATGTGCCGGGGGTCTCGGTGGAAGGCAAGGTTGCCGAAAGCCTGAAACTCAAACTCGGCGATCACATGGTATTCAGCGTCGGCGGCGTCAATCGCGAAGCGAAGGTCACCAGCCTGCGCGAGATCAACTGGGACAACTTCCAGCCGAACTTCTTCATGATCTTCCAGCCCGGTACCTTGAAGGATCTGCCGGCGACTTACCTGACCAGTTTCTATCTGGCTCCGGGGCATGATCAGCAGATCGTCGAGTTGTCGCGGACCTTCCCGGCGGTGACCATCCTGCAGGTCGAAGCGTTGCTCGAACAGCTGCGTAGCATCCTCGCTCAGGTCACTCTGGCGGTGGAATATGTATTGTTGTTTGTTCTGGCTGCGGGGATGGCGGTGCTGTTCTCCGGCCTGCAAGCGACGCTGGATGAACGCATCCGCCAGGGTGCGCTGTTACGCGCGCTGGGTGCCGAGCGGCAATTGCTGATCAAGGCGCGGCGTATCGAATTCGGTTTGTTGGGTGCGGTCAGCGGTCTGCTCGCGGCGATCGGTTCGGAGGTGGTCAGTCTGGTGCTGTACCGCTTCGCTTTTGATCTGCCATGGCATCCGCATCCATGGCTGCTGGTGCTGCCGCTGATTGGCGCCGCGCTGATTGGGGGCGCCGGTGTGTTCGGCACGCGTCGCGCTCTGAATGCCAGCCCGCTGACAGTGCTGCGCGAGGGTTGATAGACTCAAGCGGTCTTAATCACAAGAAGTCGCCATGAGTCGTTATCGCCCTCCCCGCACCGCCGGCACCGCGCTGATCACCCCCGAGGGTGAAGCGCGGATGCGCGCCGAATTCCATGAGTTGTGGCATGTGCGTCGCCCGCAGGTCACCCAGGCTGTGAGTGAAGCGGCGGCGCAGGGTGATCGTTCGGAAAACGCCGAATACACCTACGGCAAGAAGATGCTGCGCGAAATCGACAGTCGCGTGCGTTTTCTCACTAAACGCCTGGAAGCGCTCAAGGTAGTCAGCGAAAAACCCAGCGATCCAAACAAGGTGTATTTCGGCGCCTGGGTGACCATCGAAGACGAAGACGGCAAGCAGTCGCGCTACCGCATTGTCGGCCCCGATGAACTGGACCTCAAACAAGGTTTGATCAGCATCGACTCGCCGCTGGCCCGCGCGCTGATCGGCAAGGCACTCGACGCGGAAGTGCGGGTGCAAACGCCGACCGGCGAGCAGTTCGTTTACATCGTTGCGATTGAATACCCGTAAGACTGATCAGCGCCGAGTGATCAGGCCCTGCCGCGCTACGCGGGTCAGTTGCTTGATCATGTCCGGCGCATCTTCTGCGCTCGGCGCCTGAATCACCGCCAGATCAAAGCTGTCGGTGGCGAAACGCGCCAGCGACTCGCCGTCATCGACAAACTGGATCAGGAACGCGGCAGGACCGCCGCTGCGACGTGGCCAGCCATCGAGATAACGCAACAGCGTCGGCTGGTGTTTGCCGCCAAGAAGGATTTTCGGGTTGCGCTGGGTGACATGTGCCGTGATCGGCGCGGGACGTGCTGGAGGGCGTAGTGCGTTCATCGTGTCGTGTCTCTGCCTCAAAAGTCTGCATGGCAGGTGAGAGGCAACACCGAACCAGCGCTTTAGCGGTATTTCGAAGCCCTGTTCCGGCTTCTGACGGTAACTGTAGAAGTCACCTGGCGCCCCGCAAGTAGCTGTTTAAATCGGCGCATGGGCAACATCCTAGAGAACGTGACCGATCAGTGTCAAGAATCGCCAGCAACAAAAAAGGCCCGCGCAATGCGGGCCTTTGCCTTGAGCCAGAGCCTTCAACCGGCGATGGCGCGATCCGCCGAGAGCCTGCCGGCACCTTCGATCAGTACCGCGATGCTGCCGGCCAGCAGAGCCAGAGCGAACTCATAACCGTTGTTGGCCATGAACAGACCGTTACCGATGTGCACCGAGAAGATCGCCACCAGCGAGAGGAACGCCAGACCGAGTGCCGCCGGGCGTGCCAGCAGGCCGATGATCAGCGCCAGACCGGCGAAGAACTCGGTACCGCCAGCCAGCGAGGCCATCAGGTAGCCGGGGGTCAGGCCAATGCTTTCCATCCATTGTGCGGTGCCGGCCAAGCCGTAACCACCGAACAGACCAAAGAGTTTCTGCGAACCGTGGGCGGCGAAGATCACGCCGACAGCAATGCGCAGGACAGTCAGGCCGTAACCGGCGCGGGTGAACAGAACCTTGTTGATCAGAGAGCTCATGGTGCATTCCTTGTTGTGCAGAGTGTTTGTGTGTTTGGGTTGGTCTCTATATTAATCAGTTTATTTCATGTTTAAAGCGCAAAAATTTCGCCATAACAATCGAATTGTTAGATTATTTCCGTGTGACCACTTTCTGCTGCCGGGGCTCGAGCGACTCTCGCTCCCGGTCGAATGCCAGGTAATACTTGTTCACGCTATTAACATAGCTGACGGCGCCCATCCCCACCTGCTCCATGGCAATGCGCTCGACCTGGAAGAACCACTGGTTGGGATTGAGGCCACGGCGGCGGGCTTCCGCGCGCATGCCCTGCACGCGCTCGGGGCCGATGTTGTACGCGGCGAGGGTGAACGCCATGCGCTCACGCTCGTTGAGTTTCGGGCTGCTGAAGAACTTGCGGCGGATCATCGCCAGGTACTTGGCGCCGGCCTGCACATTCGCATCGAGATTCTGGATATTGTTCACGCCGACCCGTTGCGCGGCGGACGGAGTGATCTGCATCAGCCCGGTCGGGCCGCTGCCGCTGCGAGCGTTGGGCTGCAGACGCGATTCCTTGAACGCCAGCGCCGCCAGGTTAAGCCAGTCCATGTTCTGCGCATCGGCGTGCTTCTGCAGGGTTGGACGGAGTTTTTCCAGACGCTGGCGATCGGCCTTGGCCAGCGGATTGTGCACCTGATACAGGCGTCGATAGATGCGCAGGAAAGCGGCGTCTTCATCCGACGGTCTCTTGTAACCGGTGAGGAAGCGATCAATGCTCGCGCGCAACATCGACGCATCGCGGCGCACGAACCAATGTTCTTCGCCCGGCTCGCCGAGGCTCAGCTGCCGATCGAGACGCAGCTTCGGCAGGATCTTGCCCCAACGCTCGGCAATCGGTTGCTCGACAATGGTCAGGTGGAAAATCCCGCCCTGGACCATCTCCAGCACATCTTCGACCGCCAGCGTCGGATCGACCCACTCGATATTGATCGGCGCGAGTTTGTGCAGCGCCAGTTTCTGGTTGAGCTGACTGACCACCTCCCCCGCCGCACTACCGGTGGGCAAGGCCAGGGTCTTGCCGGACAGTTGCTCGACCTTGGTGTAACGGCGTTGGCCCTTGATCCCGACCAGCACCAGCGGCACGTTGCTGGCAATCGGCTCACTGCTGGCGACCGCGTAGCCAGAAGGCAGATCGAGCAATTCACCGGGCGCGACCATATCGCCTTC
The DNA here is from genome assembly GCF_900187595.1 of Pseudomonas sp. Irchel 3F6. NCBI lineage: Bacteria > Pseudomonadati > Pseudomonadota > Gammaproteobacteria > Pseudomonadales > Pseudomonadaceae > Pseudomonas > Pseudomonas sp. Irchel 3F6. The sequence goes on from NZ_FYDP01000009.1 coordinate 118,413, forward strand.
GCCGCGCTGCAAGGCGCCGAGCAATTGATCCTTGGCTTTGGGAATGATTTTGAGGGTGACTTCCTGGCCGTCGCGAGCGTGGCCGTTGAGGTATTGCTCGAACGCGCGCAGTCGGTGGTACTCGACACCGATGGCCTGACCCTGGACTTCGCCGGAGCTGTTGCGGCTCTGATTGACTAACACCCGCAACACGCGGCTGCTGCGAATTTCGGAGAGGTCGCGAACCTTGCTCGCCGGCACGGCTTGCAGCGGCCCGGGCAGGCGCGCGACCGCCGTCATCGGCAGCAGCAACGCAGCACACAACAGCAGCAGAACCGAGGGACGATGCATCCACTCTCCGAAAAGAATACCGGGCGATTCGTCGCAAAAAAGACGACATCACCGACGAAAACAGAGCGCTTTGCGCGCTGATAAAGTGCGAGAGACTGGCACAGTGATGGCATCGTCGCCACCCCGGAGTCCTTCGCGGCCTCAACAGACAGCCATAAGTCGTTGTAGTTCTTGGCTTTTCTTATAAATCTACAGCTCTGATATGCTTTCCGGCCTTCGGCCCGAGGTAGCACCATGCAACTCATCGATATCGGCGTCAACCTGACCAACCCCAGTTTCGCCGACAAACACCAGGCCGTGCTCGACCGTGCCTATGCCGCCGGCGTCTGCCAACTGGTACTGACCGGCACCAGCGTCGAGGGTAGCGAGCAGGCGCTGGAACTGTGCCGGCAACTGGATGAAAGCGGCCAACGGCTGTTCGCCACCGCCGGTATTCACCCCCATTCGGCCAGCGACTGGAACGCTGACAGCGCCCGTCGTCTGCGCAGTCTGTTGAACGAATCCAACGTCGTCGCGGTGGGCGAATGCGGGCTGGATTTCAACCGCGACTTCTCCCCGCGCCCGCAACAGGAAAAGGTTCTCGAAGAACACCTGGCGCTGGCCGTCGAACTGCAATTGCCGGTATTCCTGCATGAGCGCGATGCCAGCCAGCGCCTGCTGGAAATCCTCAAGGACTTCCGCGATCAACTGCCGGCGGCGGTGGTGCACTGCTTCACTGGCGAGCAAAAGGCTTTGTTCAGCTACCTCGATCTGGATCTGCACATCGGCATCACCGGCTGGATCTGCGACGAACGCCGGGGCACGCATCTGCATCCACTGGTCAAAGAGATCAAAGCGGGACGGCTGATGCTGGAAAGCGATGCGCCATATCTGCTGCCGCGCACGTTGCGGCCGAAGCCGAAAAACGGCCGCAATGAGCCGGCGTATCTGAGCGAAGTGCTGCGCGAGGTGGCGTTGCATCGCGGCGAGACCGAGGAAGCGCTGGCCGCGCATAGCACCGCATGTGCCCGGGCGTTTTTTAAACTCCCCATTCTCATCTGACTGCACACTTCCCCTGTGGGAGCGAGCCTGCTCGCGAAGGCGGTGGATCAGCTACAAATGGGCTGAAGGACGCAACGCTTTCGCGAGCAGGCTCGCTCCCACAATAGATCTCGGCATCTGTTGATTCATATCAAAACTCCCGAATCTGCATAGCGGCACAATAATGGCACCTTGCCAAAACTGTTTCCGCTATCAGAGAAGACCTCCATGGGTGCCTGGCTTAGCAACATCTCGCTGAAATACAAATTCTGGGCGGTCAACGCGGTCGCCTTTGTCACCACTCTGCTGCTCGTACTGTACGCCGTACATCTCGAACAGCAGGCCCGCAGCCACGCCGCGCAGGCATCCGCGCAAGCGCAGGCGCAGTTGCTCAAGGCCTGGCCGCTCGGGCAACCGTTGCCCAAGTCCGCCCAAGTGCTGACATTCAAGCGCAGTGAAGCGCCGCGTCTCAATGATCAACCGCTGCTGGAAATCACCGGCAGCAACGGCTGGAACGCCATCAATGAAATGCCGCTGTTTGGCGAGAATCCGTTGATCGGCGCCGAAGTGTTCAGCCGTGCCGACGGCGAGCAAGTGGCGGTCATCGCCTATGCCCCGAGCCTGAGCCAGGTGTTCAGCGAGCGTTTCGCCAACTATGCCGTGGCGGTCTTCGTCCTGATGCTGGCGATGCTCGGCGCCTCGCAACTGTTGATCCGTTTTCTGCTCAGCCAGCTCAACACGTTGAAAGACGTGATGCTGCACGTTGAAAAAACCGGCGATCTTTCTGCTCGTGTGCCGCTGGTGGGCAAGGACGAAGTCGGGCAGATGGCCAATGCCTTCAACGCCATGCAGGCCGGTTATCAACGCGTCGTGAGCACCGTTGCCAATACCGCGCGCCAACTGGATGACGGTGCTGCGCGGCTGGCCTCGAGCATGAATGATGTGCGCCGCGGCATGCTCGGCCAGCAGAGCGAAACCGACCAAGCTGCCACCGCGATCAACGAAATGACCGCCACCGTTTATCACATCGCGCAACACGCCGGCGCCACCCGCGATCTGTCGAAAACCGCCGATGGCCTCGCCGGCAGCGGTCAGCAGGTGGTGGCGCGGGTGCAGCAATCGATTGCCGGGTTGTCCAACGGCGTGCAGCAGACGGCAGAAATGATTCAACGCCTGGCCGAGGACAGCCAGAAGATCAACGGCGTGGTCAGCGTGATTCACAGCATTGCCGAACAGACCAATCTGCTCGCGCTGAATGCGGCGATCGAAGCGGCCCGCGCCGGGGAGATGGGTCGCGGCTTTGCCGTGGTCGCCGATGAAGTGCGCAATCTCGCCAAGCGCGTGCAGGCTTCCACCGACGAGATCACCGGCATGATCGCCGCGTTGCAGGCCGGCACCCGCGATGCGGTGGATTTCATGCAGGAGAGTTCGTACAAAGCCGACGACTGCGTGCAGCAGGCGCAGGAGGCTGGCGCGGCGCTGGCGGAAATCACCGGAGCGGTGGCGCAGATGCGCGAAAGCAACACGCAGATTGCCGTGGCGGCGGAACAGCAGAGTCAGGTTGCCGAGGAGATGAATCGCGCGGTGGTGAGTATTCGTGACGTGACCGAGAACACCGTGCAGCAGACGGTGGATTCGGCGACGACCAGTAATGAGCTGGCGACGTTGGCCGGGGCGCTGAACAAGGCGATAGGTCAGTTGAAACTCTGATGGCCTCTTCGCGGGCAAGCCCGCTCCCACAGGGATTTTCGACAATCAACAATTGTGCGTACACCGAGCACACTGTGGGAGCGGGCTCGCCCGCGATGCCGTCCGCTCAGGCGACATCAAATTTTGCCATCGCCGCTATCAGCTCAATAGCCAACCTTGATTCGCCGCGCTCCGCGCCCGGGCCTATTCTTCAACCATGAAGTTCAACATGGATCGAGGAGTAGCAAACATGGGCAAACGTCACCCCAACCTTCCCGCATGGCAATGGCGCGCCTACCCGGGCAATCATCAGCATCCGACCAATCTGGTCCTGCACTTGATTGCCGTGCCGCTGTTCATCGTGGCGTTTCTGTTGATCGTGTCGGGAGTGTTCAGTCTGAGCCTGGCCAGCGTCGCCATCGGCGTGATCGGTATCATCGCGGCGCTGGGTCTGCAGCGCCACGGCCACGGCCTGGAGGCGCAAGCCTCCGAGCCGTTCAGTGATCGCAAAGATGCCGTGTCACGTTTGCTGGTCGAGCAGTTTCTGACCTTTCCGCGGTTCTTTCTCAGCGGTGGCTGGTGGCGCGCCTGGCGTGAGCGCCACCGTCGGCATTGAGTCAGGCGAAGATCGTCACGGTCTGCCGACTCATGGCAATCAACTCCCCTTTCGCGCTCCACAACTTCGCGGCGACATGGCCGTAACCGTCGGCCGCGTATTCGATGTCGGCCAGGTATTGGCACCAGTCCAGCGTGCTCAAATCGTGTAACGGCTGCACGAATTCGATGGTCCAGGTCAGCGTGCTACCCGGCGCCGGCTTCTTCAGATACGGCAACAGCGCCGGCGGCCAGGCATCCACCAGTGCCAGCAGATGTGCCTCGTTGACCGGCTCCTCTTTGACATCCCCACGCAACCGCACCCAGCCGCCCATCAAGCGCGATGCCGTGCCGGAAAACGGAATACCGCCGACGCTCCAGCGCATCGCCAGATGGCGCATGAATTCCGGGGTCACGCCTTTGATGTAGAGCAGCTCCTGGCATTCGTCCCAGTGTTTCATGGTCGGCGCCGGGTAGGCTTCGACAGCGACTTCCGAGGGCCGCGAGGCACCGAAGCTGCCCTGAATGATCGTCACCACCTGACCATTCTGCATGGCGCGGCCCAACACCTGGCTGACGGCTTTGCCTTCACGCAGCACATCGACTTCGAAACTCACCGGCACTTCCGGCTCGACCGGGCCGACAAAGGTAATCGCCAGCGAACGCACCGGGCGCTCCGTCGGCACCCTGGCGCGCATGGCTTCAAATTGCAGCGCGGCCACCAGTCCGCCAAAACTGGCGCGGCCCTGCCCCCATTCGGCGGGGATGATTACTTCAGGTTGTTGGCGGACAGCATCGAGCAGATCGCAAAAGCGCATGGCAACCTCGGAAAACGAGAAAGGAATGCGCGGATCTTACCCAGCCCCGGGCGGCGGCGCAGCGTCTATTCCGGTCAAATGGGCTGACAGATAGGCCTTGGCACTTTTCGATTTCGCCGCAAAACCCTTGTAGGAGCTGTCGAGTGAAACGAGGCTGCGATCTTTTGATCTGTTTGCAAATCAAAATCAAAAGATCGCAGCCTTCGGCAGCTCCTACAGGGGATGCGCAAGCTTCAGGATTTGAAACACGTAGCGCTGAGCTTTTCCAGCACTTGATCGGCCTTCAGCTCTGCCTTGATCAACCCGGCCTGCCAGGTGGCCACGCACGGCTGCAGATCAGCCTCCTGTTCGGCGCGCGCCAGCCATTGCCAGCAATCGTGCCAGTCGCCCAGTGCGCCTTGCGCGGATTTCAGGCGTTTGTAGGCCGGCTTCGGCAAGCGATCGAGCTCGGGATAGGCTTCGATGCCATAGCGCACACGCTTGATCAGCAGGCGCAGGCGATGGCGGTCATGGGCGGGATCGTGCAGCGCTTCGTCGAGTTTCTGCCATTGTTTGCCCAGGCGTTTTTCAATGCGTTTATCCAGATCTTTGAGCAAGCCCTGACGCTCGGACGCGCGCAGAAACCGTGGAAAGGCGTCGAGAATCATCAGCAACGAAGCCAATTCCGCACTCGCCGCCAGCGCCGGATACGCCTCGGCCATTTGCGCCAGACGCCGCTGCGCAGCCTCGGGCTGATCATGCTCGAGCAGATACGCCGCGAGCACTTCGCGATCACGCCACGGTGTGGTCAACTCGCCCACCGCAGACGCCGCCGCCTCCAGTTGCTCGACACCCGGCAAGCCGCGCAACGGCCGCAACAGACTGCGCAAGCGCCGCACCGTGGTGCGCAAATCATGCAACGCCTCGGGATCAGTGCGCGCAGTCAGGCGCGCCTGACATGCCAGTAGCCGCACATCCAGGCTCAACACATGAGCCACCAAGCGATCGATCATGGGGTCTACTCCGTAGACAGCTACAAGCTTCTAGCTACAAGCTTCAAGCTGAATGTGATTGCTTCAAAGCTTGCGGCTTGCAGCTAGAAACTTGCAGCTGCTGTTAACGTCCTGCGCGGGATTCGCGAATGTAGAAGCGGGCTTTCTCGGCTTTCTTGCTGCAGCCTTCGAAGCCTTCGAATTGTTGCTGGGTCTTGGCGGCGGTCAGCAGCGACAGCGCTTTGGAATAGCTGACGGTGCCGGCGAAGCCTTCAGCCTTGGCCAGGTCCAGTTCGTGCCAGGCCGCATCGAGTTGGCTGCCGCAACTGTCGCGGTACGCGGTTTTGCCGGCGCAACCGGCCAGAACCAGAGCCATCAACGGTACACAGATCCAGGCTTTCATCACTCACACCTCAAGGTAGGTCAACAGTCGTGCAGGTAAGACGGTCAAGCGGTGAAAAAGTGCCTCGCTGATCGGTCAAACCACGTGGCGCAGAGCATAGCGCGCAAGCGTGCGCCGCGAACGAAAAACGACGTCACCGCTTCGCGCAACGACCTTGGCGATTGAGCCGCTTGGCCGATGCGTGCATTGTGCAGGCTTGTCCGGAGGAAGTTTGATGAAAAAGCGTGTCGCACTGGTACTGGGCTCCGGTGGCGCCCGGGGCTATGCCCATATCGGCGTTATCGAAGAAATTGAAAGACGCGGCTACGACATCGCCTGCATTGCCGGTTGTTCGATGGGCGCGGTGGTCGGCGGGATCTATGCCGCCGGCAAACTGGATGAGTACCGCCGCTGGATCGAAAGCCTCGATTACCTCGACGTGCTGCGTCTGGTCGATGTGAGTTTCCGTCTCGGCGCGATTCGCGGCGAAAAGGTCTTCGGGCAGATTCGCAAGATCGTCGGCGAGATCAACATCGAAGACCTGCGCATTCCCTACACCGCCGTCGCCGCCGACCTGACCAATCAGCAGGAAATCTGGTTTCAGGAAGGCTGCCTGCATCAGGCCATGCGCGCCTCGGCGGCGATTCCCAGCCTGTTTACCCCGGTGATGCAGGGCAACCGCATGCTGGTCGACGGCGGCATTCTCAATCCGTTGCCGATCGTTCCGGTGGTGTCGAGCCATTGCGACCTGATCATCGCGGTCAACCTCAACGCCACCAATCAGCGCCAGTACAAGTTGCCGGTGATCGAGCGGCCGGCGGCGTTCCGTTCGCGCTTCGACAGTCTGATCAAATCCATGGGTTCGAAGTTGCCGTTCCGCCGTAAACAGGCCGAGCAATTGTTGAAGCTGGAACAGGAAGCCTTGCGCGCCGAGGCGGCGGAGATCAATCCGTGGCTCGAGGGCGTCGAACCGGAAAGCCAGCAACCGGCGGCCGCCCCGGAACGCGAAGGCGCACCGAAATCCGCTACCGGTTCGTTCATCATCGATAACGTCGGGCCGGCGTCGCTGCTGGATTTGATCAACCAGAGTTTCGAGGTGATGCAGACCTCACTGGCGCAGTACAAGATTGCCGGGTATCCGCCGGATATCCTGATCAACGTGCCGAAGCGGGTGTGCCGGTTTTTCGAGTTCTACAAAGCGCCGGAGTTGATCGCGCTGGGGCGGGAGATTGCCAGTGATACGCTGGATCGGTATGAGCAGGAGCAGGGTTGATTACCTGAAGGCTGTGGGTGAATGTTCCGGCCTCATCGCGGGCAAGCCCGCTCCCACAGGGTTCTCGGCGGGAATGAAATCTGGGTGATACATAGCTCACTGTGGGAGCGGGCTTGCCCGCGATGGCGCCCGACCATACAACACAAAACTACAACCCATCAGCACTCAACAACCGATACCCCACCCCCGCCTCAGTCACGATAAACCGCGGCCGGGTCGGGTCATCCGCCAGTTTCTGCCGCAGGTGCCCGACCACGATGCGCAGATAATGACTGTCCTCGGTGTGCGTCGGCCCCCAGATATCCTTGAGCAACTGCTGCTGGGTGATCACCCGCCCCGGATGCCGCGCCAGTTGCGCCAGCACCGCATATTCCTTGCGGGTCAGGGCGACTTCGGCGCCATCGAGCAGCACCCGTCGATAGGCCAGATCCACGGTCAGAGGGCCGAAACTCAGCGCCGCTGGCTGCGCCTCCCCCGCCGGTGCCTGGCGCAACAACGCGCGAACCCGGGCGAGAAATTCCTGAATGCCGAACGGTTTGGTCACGTAGTCGTTCGCGCCGCCATCCAGCGCTTCGACCTTTTGCCCTTCACTGGCGCGCACCGACAGCACCAGTACCGGCGTGGTCGCCCATTCGCGCAACTCGCGCAGGACCTGCTGACCGTCCATGTCCGGCAACCCGAGGTCGAGCACCACCAGGTCAGGTTTGCTCAGCGCGGCTTGTGCCAGGCCTTCAGCGCCGGTGCCGGCTTCGAGCACTTTGTAGCCTTGTGAAGCGAGGCTGATGCGCAGGAATTTGCGGATCTGCGGTTCGTCGTCGATGACCAAAATGGTCGCGGTCTGGCTCATGAATTCACATCAACACAATAGATTGGCAAGAGAGTAGCGCAGTCGACTTCAAGCTTCACCGTCCATCCCCGGTTGTGCCTGCAACGGCAGGTGCAAGGTGATGCAGGTGCCGCGCCCGTCGATGCCCTCAGCCACGGAAATACGCCCGCCGTGCGCGCCGACCATGCCCTGACAGATCGCCAGTCCCAACCCCGTGCCCTGCCCGCCGCGATCACCGCGCGCGGCGGTGTAGAACATGTCGAAAATCTTCGCTCGGTCCTCTTCAGGGATCCCCGGGCCTTCATCGCTGACCGAAAAGAAAATCTCCTGCTCATCGGCACCGGCGCGCAGTTGCAGGCGACCGTGGCTGGGGGAAAAACGCGCGGCGTTCTCCAGCACATTGACCAGCGCCTGCTCGATCAACGCCGCGTGCACATACAGCAGCGGCAACTCGGCCGGCACTTCGGTGCTGACCTGCAACGGCGCCAGCACCGCGCGCAGGCGGTTGAGTGAACTGCCGACGATATCGGCTGGCGACACCCAGTCGCGCGCCAGCTTCAAGGCGCCGTGGCCGAGGCGGGTCATGTCGAGCAGGTTCTGGATGTAGCGGTCGAGGCGTTCGGCCTCATCGCGGGTGCCTTCGAGCAACTCGCGGCGATCCTCCAGCGGGATCGCTTCGCCGAGGGCCAACAGGCTGTCGATGCTGCCGCGCATGGCCGTCAGCGGCGTGCGCAAATCGTGGGACACCGAGGCCAGCAAAGCGCTGCGCAATTGTTCGGTTTCGCCGTGCAGACGCGCCGCTTCGAGGTCATCGGCCAATTGCGCGCGGGCGAGGGCTTGCGCCAGCGGCTGGCTCAGCGCAGTGAGCAAACGTCGGCGCTGACCGCTCAAGCTCTGGCCTTCCTTGGCGCAAACACCAAGCAACGCCAGCGGCCCGTCCTCGACCGACAACGGCCACCACCACCAACGCCCCAGCGGCAAGGTGCCGGTGCCCTTGCCCGCCGGTTGATCGTGTTGCCAGGCCCAATCGGCGGCGGCGCGTTCGGCCTCGGTGAATTGCAGCGGCCCGCCGGTTTCGACTTTCCAGCCGCCCTGGCCGTCGCGGTTGAGCAAGCACAATTGCACATCGCTCCAGCCTTCGAGGTGTTGCGCGGCAGCGCTGATCACGGCTTGGCGATCCGTCGCGGCGGTGAGTTTGCGCGACAGGTCGAGCAGTTCGCTGGTCTCTTCCTGCGTATCGCGCAAGGCCTGCAACTGCCGCCGCTGGCGCGCCGCGAGGTTGCCGGTGAGCGCCGCCATCAACAGGAAGAACAGCAGCGTCAGCACGTCTTCTTCGCGCTGAATGCTGAAGGAGAAATTCGGTGGAATGAACAGAAAATCGTAGGTCAGAAACGACAACGCCGCACAGGCCAGCGCCGGGCCGAGGCTGCTGCGCACCGCCACCAGCAACACCGCCGCGAGAAAAACCAGCGAGATGTTCGGCAGCGGCAACACACTCGACACCGCCCAGGCCAGGGCCGTGGCCAACAACGTCGCGACCAGCGCCAGCGCGTAGTCGAACCACACCAGCGTGACTGAATTGCGCGGGCGCGGTTGGCGCTGCTCGTGGTCACTGTCGAGCACGTTGATTTCCAGACCGTGCGCCTGACGCAGCAGGCGCGCCGCCAGACCACCGCCGAACAGTCGACGGCGCAGACGTGGCCCCGACTGGCCGACCAGCAACAGACTGGCGCGGCGTTCGGCGGCGTGTTGAATCAGGGTTTTCGCCACTTCGCCGGCCCGCAACAGCACCACTTCGCCACCGAGGCGTTCGGCCAGTTGCTGGGCGCTTTGCAAACGCAAACGCGATTGCTCATCCCGCGCACTGCCGTTGTCGACATGCACCAGACTCCACGGCAGATGCCGGCGCTGGGCGACGCGGCTGGCGTGACGCACCAGCCGTTCGGCCTGCGCATCGCCATCGATACCGACCAGCAAACGCCCGCGCACCGCCGGCGCGGCCTGCCCGAGTTGGCGATAGCCTTGGGCGAGATCGTTGTCGACCTGCGCGGCGGCGGTCTGCATCGCCAGTTCACGCAGGGCGGTAAGGTTGGTCTGGGTGAAAAACGCGTCGATCGCAGCGCGGGCCTGTTCCGGCACGTAGACCTTGCCTTCGCGCAGACGCTCGAGCAATTCACGCGGCGGCAGGTCGATCAGCAGCAGCTCGAAGGCTTCCTGCAGGACCCAGTCCGGCAGGGTTTCGCGCACCTGTACGCCGGTGATGCCGCGCACCTGATCGTTGAGGCTTTCCAGGTGCTGGACGTTGACCGTGGTGTACACGTCGATGCCGGCGGCGAGCAGTTCCTGAATGTCTTGCCAGCGCTTGGCGTGACGACTGCCGGGGGCGTTGCTGTGGGCCAGTTCATCGACCAGCACAAGCTTCGGCTTGGCGGCGAGAATGCCGTCGAGGTCCATTTCCTCAAGCAGCACGCCACGGTATTCGCTGCGCACCAACGGCTGCTGCGGCAGGCCACCGAGCAAGGCTTCGGTTTCGGCGCGGCCATGGGTTTCGACCACGCCGGCGAGGACCTTCACGCCCTGGCGCAGTTGCGTGTGGGCAGCCTGGAGCATGGCGTAGGTCTTGCCGACCCCGGGCGCCGCGCCGAGGAAAACCTTGAGCCGGCCACGGCCATCGCGGGGCAGGTCTGCTAACAGTGCGTCGGCGCGGCCGGAGTCGCTCATGCTTGATGCTCTCTCTTACGAATGATCGTTCCCACGCTCTGCGTGGGAATGCAGCCCGGGACGCTCTGCGTCCCATAAAAGCAGACGCAGAGCGTCTATTGATGCATTCCCACGCAGAGCGTGGGAACGATCGGTATCAACTGAATTACAGGTTTTGCAGTGCCAGATTCAGCTCCAGCACATTCACCACCGGCGGCCCAACCAGCGGCTGTTCGATGTGCTTATCGAGCAATTGCTGCAAGGTCGACACCGGCAGGTTACGCGCTGCTGCGACACGCGCCAGTTGATAGGCAATTGCCGCCGGTGGCAAGTGCGGATCGAGGCCGCTGGCGGAGGTGGTCAGCAAGGCCAATGGCACCGGCCCCTGCCCAGCGACTTGTTGTTTTTGCGCGTCTTCGATTACGCGGGTCGCCAGGGCCGGATTGCTCGGCGCGAGGTTGCTGGCGCCGCTGGCGACCGTGGCAAAAGCCCCGGCGGACGGGCGCGGGTGGAACCAGTTGTCGCCGCTGAAATCCTGCGCAATCAGCGCCGAGCCGCGGACTTTGCCGTCGGCGTCGTGGATCAGGCTGCCATTGGCCTGACCCGGGAAAGCGACCTGGGCAATGCCGGTGACCGCGAGTGGATAGGCGACGCCGGTGATCAGGGTCATCAGCGCCAACAGGGTCAGGGCCGGGCGTATCATTGTGGACATTTCAAAATCCTCGAATTCGTTGGGCAAACTTTTGCGGGGTGTCAGGGAGATTTTTCCCCCTCACCCCAGCCCTCTCCCCCAAGGGGGCGAGGGGGAAAGGGAGCCGATCCTTGCGCTGTTCAAACCCGAGTTAGGCTCGGAATTTCAGGTCGGCGAACCTCGCACAAACACCTCGGTCAGTCCCCTCTCCCCCCGGGAGACGGTTAGGGTGAGGGGCTCTTTTCAGCCTTACACCAGATGCAACGCCGTAAGCAGCATGTCGATCACCTTGATCCCCAAGAACGGCACGACAATCCCGCCGACGCCATAGATCAGCAGATTGCGCCGCAGCAACGCCGCCGCACTCGCTGCTTGCACACGCACGCCGCGCAATGCCAGTGGAATCAGCACAACGATGATCAAAGCGTTGAAGACGATGGCCGAGAGAATCGCGCTCTGCGGACTGCTCAGATGCATGATGTTCAGCACACCCAGCTGCGGGTAAATCGAGGCGAACAGCGCCGGCAGAATCGCGAAGTATTTGGCGATGTCGTTGGCGATGGAAAAGGTCGTCAGCGCGCCACGGGTCACCAGCAATTCCTTACCGATCTGCACCACGTCGAGCAGCTTGGTCGGGTCGCTATCGAGATCGACCATGTTCGCCGCTTCGCGTGCCGCTTGTGTGCCGTCGTTCATGGCCATGCCGACGTCTGCCTGGGCCAGCGCCGGGGCGTCGTTGGCGCCGTCGCCGCACATGGCGACCAGGCGACCGTCGTTCTGCTCGTGACGAATGCGCGCGAGTTTCTTCTCCGGCGTGGCTTCGGCGAGCACATCATCGACGCCTGCTTCAGCGGCGATCGCAGCAGCGGTCAGCGGGTTGTCGCCGGTGACCATCACCGTACGAATTCCCAGTTTGCGCAACTCGGCAAAACGCTCACGGATGCCTGGCTTGACCACGTCCTTGAGATGGATCGCGCCAAGCAATTTGCCGTCAGCGCAGACCAGCAACGGCGTGCCGCCACTTTGGGCGATCTTGTCGATTTCCCGCGCCAGCGCCGGGGCCAGATCGGTGCGCTGCTGACCGAGAAACGCCAGCAGCGAATCCACCGCCCCTTTGCGATACACGCGGCCCTGATAATCGACGCCAGACAAGCGGGTTTCCGCGCTGAACGGCACGGCGGTCAGGGTTTCCGGGGCCGGCTCCGGTTGTGGATGCAGGCCACGGAGGAACTCGACGATCGACTTGCCTTCAGCGGTTTCGTCGGCCAGCGAGGCGAACAGCGCGCCTTCGGCCAGTTCACGGCCGGTCACACCCGGCGCGGCATACACCGCGCTGCAACGACGGTTGCCGAAGGTGATGGTGCCGGTCTTGTCGAGCAACAGCACGTGCACGTCACCCGCCGCTTCCACAGCGCGGCCGGATTTGGCGATCACATTCAGGCGCACCAGCCGATCCATCCCGGCGATACCGATGGCCGACAGCAGACCGCCGATGGTGGTCGGAATCAGCGTGACCAATAACGCCACGAGGAACACCAGCGGCAGGCTGCCATTGGCAAAGTGCGCGAACGGTTGCAGGGTGACGACCACCAGCAGAAAGATCAGGGTCAGGCCGATCAGCAGGATATCCAGCGCGACTTCGTTCGGGGTCTTCTGACGCTTGGCGCCTTCGACCAGGGCGATCATGCGGTCGAGGGTCGATTCACCAGGGTTGGTGGTGATCTTCACCAGCAGCCAGTCGGACACCAGCCGCGTGTTGCCGGTGACGGCGGAACGGTCGCCGCCGGACTCGCGGATCACCGGCGCCGATTCGCCAGTGATCGCCGCTTCGTTGACCGCCGCAATACCTTCGATGACTTCGCCGTCACCGGGGATCATCTCCCCGGCTTCGACTCGCACCACGTCGCCCTTGCGCAGATTGGCAGCCGGCACGATCTTGAAGCTGCCATCAGCCTGGCGGCAACGGGCGCTGAGGCCTTCACTGCCGGCCTTGAGGCTGTCGGCGCGAGCCTTGCCACGACCTTCGGCCAAGGCCTCGGCGAAGTTGGCGAACAGCACGGTGAACCACAGCCACAGGGCGATTTGCGCGGCGACGAAGGTCGGCACATCAGCGTCCGGAAGGAAGCACAGCACGGTGGTGAAAATCGCCGTCAGTTCGACCACCAGCATCACTGGCGAACGCGCCAATTGCCGAGGGTCGAGCTTGACGAAGGCTTGCACCAGCGCCGGACGCCACAGGGCCGAGATCGCGGTTTTGGCTTGTTCCGGCGCCTTGACGGCGGCGGGTTTGATTGCAGGCATATTCATGATGGATTCCTTAGAAGCCCATACTTAAATGTTCGGCGACAGGACCGAGCGCCAGCGTCGGCAAGAACGTAAGGCCGCCCACCAGCAAAATGGTCACGGTCAACAGGGTCACGAACAGCGGGCCGTGAGTCGGAAAGCTGTTCTGGCCGACCGGTGCGCTTTTCTTCATCGCCAGGCTACCGGCCAGTGCCAGCACCGGCAGGATGTAGCCGAAGCGGCCGATCAACATGCCCAGGCCGAGCATCAGGTTGTGGAACGGCGTGTTCGCGCCCAGGCCACCGAACGCCGAGCCGTTGTTGGCGCTCGCCGAGGTGTAGGCGTAGAGCAACTGACTGAAGCCATGCGGACCGGGGTTGCTGATGGTTGCCGCAGCGCTGGGAACCGTGGCGGCAATCGCGCCGAGCACCAGCACGCCGACCGGCATCACCAACAAGGTTACGACCAGCAATTGCACCTCACGCGCTTGAAGCTTCTTGCCGAGGTATTCCGGCGTACGACCGATCATCAGCCCGGCGAGGAACACCGCGATCAGCACGTTGAGCAACATGCCGTAGAGCCCGGCACCGACACCGCCGAAGATCACTTCGCCGACCATCATGTTGACCAGCGCGACCATGCCGCTCAGCGGGTTGAGGCTATCGTGCATGCCGTTCACCGAGCCGTTCGACGCCGCCGTGGTAGTCACCGACCACAGCACCGTCGCGGTAGTACCGAAGCGCGCTTCCTTGCCTTCCAGCGGCGCGGTCTGCTCGACGGCGGCATTGTTCAGGGTCGGATTCGGCTGATACTCGGCCCACAACGACGTCGCACCGCCGATCAGGAACAACGCCAGCATGCAGGCGATGATCGCGCGGCTCTGACGCAGATCCTTGACGTAGTGGCCGAAGGTGAACACCAGCGCCACCGGGATCAGAATGATCGAGGCGACTTCGAACAGGTTGCTCCACGCGGTCGGGTTCTCGAACGGATGCGCCGAGTTGACCCCGAAGAAACCGCCACCGTTGGTGCCCAGCTGCTTGATCGCAATCTGGCTGGCCGCCGGGCCGAGCGGAATTACCTGATCAACACCCTGCAGCGTCACGGCATTTACATACTGGGCGAAGGTTTGTGGCACGCCCTGCCAGACCAGATACAGCGCCAGCAGCAGGCACAGCGGCAGCAGGCCATAGAGCGTGGCGCGGGTCATGTCGACCCAGAAGTTGCCGAGGGTCTGCGCCGACTTATGGCCGATGCCACGGCACAGCGCGACCAGTACGGCGAGGCCGGTGGCGGCGCTGACGAAGTTCTGCACGGTGAGACCGACCATCTGGCTCAGATAGCTGAGGGTCGCTTCACCGCTGTAGGACTGCCAGTTGGTGTTGGTCATGAAACTGACCGCGGTGTTGAACGCCTGGGTCCATTCCTGGCCGGGCAGGTTTTGCGGGTTCAGCGGCAGATGATCCTGGAACAGCAGAATCGCAAACAGCAACAAGAAGCCAGCGAGGTTGAACGCCAGCAGCGCCAGCGTGTACTTCTGCCAGCTCTGCTCCGCCTGCGCATCGACCCCGGCAAGACGATAGCAACCGCGCTCTACCGGGCCGAGAATCGGCGTCAGCCAGGTGCGCTGGCCCTCCATGACCTTGTAATAGAAGCGCCCAAGGAACGGCGCCGGCAGCAGGACCAGCGCAAAAAACCCGAGGATCAGCCAATAGTCATAACTGTGCATAGCCGCTCCTAGTTCCGGTCCGCGCGCAACAGCGCAACCAACAGATAAATGAACAGCCCCACTGCCAACAGCAGTGACACCCCGTCCAGAACGCTCATGGAAGATCTCCGTGTAACGGCGTATTGCCGTGTGTGCAGCGATTGTCGGGAAGGAGGCTGTAAAGGAACGAGAGCGAGGCGCGGCGTGGGTCATAAAGAAAGCGTAAAGAGTGGGTTTATGCCGGCGTTACAGCAGGTTTTTGCAGCGTCAGGTCGGGCCTCATCGCGGGCAAGCCCGACTCTCACAGGTTATGCGGTGGAATCAAATTCAGCGGACGACGCAGAAACCTGTGGGAGCGGGCTTGCCCGCGAAGGCGGCATAACAGACTCCGCTGCTCCCAACTGGCGCACAAAACCCGCACATCCAGCGCCAATCATCCCCGCTGCGACAGCTTTGAACTCATTACGACTTGTTTCAGCGTAGTGGCACGCCCACTGCACACGCCCTTCCCGAAGCTTTCCAATCCTTCAGGGAGCAAGCGCATGAACACACAACTCAAACCCACGCTGGGCACGTTGCACCTGTGGGGCATTGCCGTGGGGCTGGTGATTTCCGGGGAATATTTCGGCTGGAGTTACGGCTGGGGCGTGGCCGGTACGCTGGGTTTTCTGGTGACCTCATTCATGGTCGCGACCATGTACACCTGCTTTATCTTCAGCTTTACCGAACTGACCACCGCGATTCCCCATGCTGGCGGGCCGTTTGCCTACAGCCGCCGCGCGTTTGGCGAAAAAGGCGGATTGATCGCCGGACTGGCCACACTGATCGAATTCGTCTTCGCCCCGCCAGCAATTGCTCTGGCGATTGGCGCTTACTTGAATGTGCAATTTCCGGCACTGGACCCGAAACACGCGGCGGTCGGCGCGTACGTCGTGTTCATGGGCCTGAACATTCTCGGGGTGAAACTGGCCGCGACGTTCGAGCTGATCGTCTGCGTGCTGGCGGTGGCTGAGTTGCTGGTGTTCATGGGTGTGGTCGCGCCGGCGTTCAGCTTCAGCAACTTCGCGCTGAATGGCTGGGCCGGTTCCGACGTCTTCGGCGCGCCGGCGATTGCCGGGATGTTCGCAGCGATTCCATTTGCGATCTGGTTCTTCCTCGCCATCGAAGGCGCCGCCATGGCCGCCGAAGAAGCCAAGGACCCGAAACGCACGATCCCGAAAGCCTACATCAGCGGCATCCTGACCTTGGTGCTGCTGGCAATGGGCGTGATGTTCTTCGCGGGCGGCGTCGGCGACTGGCGCACCTTGTCCAACATCAACGACCCACTGCCGCAGGCGATGAAAACCGTGGTCGGCGACAACTCCGGCTGGCTGCACATGCTGGTCTGGATCGGCCTGTTCGGCCTGGTCGCCAGTTTCCACGGCATCATCCTTGGTTATTCGCGGCAATTCTTCGCCCTCGCCCGCGCCGGTTACCTGCCCGCCTCATTGGCAAAACTTTCGCGCTTCCAGACCCCGCACCGCGCAATCATCGCTGGCGGCCTGATCGGCATCGCGGCGATCTACAGCGACGGACTGATCAACCTCGGCGGCATGACACTCACCGCCGCGATGATCACCATGGCCGTGTTCGGCGCCATCGTGATGTACATCATGAGCATGCTCAGCCTGTTCAAACTGCGTAAATCAGAACCGAATCTGGAGCGTACTTTCCGCGCGCCGTGCTATCCGCTGGTTCCGCTGATCGCGCTGGTGCTGGCGGTGGTTTGCCTGGTGGCGATGGCGTGGTTCAACACACTGATCGGGCTGATTTTCCTCGGTTTCATGGCGGTGGGGTTCTGCTACTTCATGCTCACCGGGCAACTGCGCGCCGATGCGCCGGCGGATGCCATGCTCACAGGCCTGTAACGACTCGTCCCCTGTAGGAGCTGACGAGTGAAACGAGGCTGCGATCTTTGCTTTTCAAGATCAAAAGATCGCAGCCTTCGGCAGCTCCTACAGGAATTTCGGATGCACCGGGTGCAAGCGGCCTAGAATGGAACCACTGCGAAGTCGTTTCGCTCAAAGGTGGTATGCAGCATCGCACGGCGAAGTCCTCGCCCGTCGAGCTGCCATTAAGGAGAGCCGTTATGCCCTGGTATGCCTGGTTGATTCTGGTCGTTGCGATCGGCTCGATTGTCGGCGGATTGATGATGTTGCGCGACACCGCCAACAAGGTCGAACTGACCGATGAAGAACGCAAGCGCGTCGCACAGCGCAATGCCGAAGCGGATGCCAAGGATGCGCAAGACCGCTGATACGAGCCCCGCCGCAATGGCGGGGTTAGTTTTTTCAGCACAATCGGACTTACCCGCAGGCTGTTTAGATTTTAGAAGTACAGTCACCATTTAATCTTCCGTGGTTAAGATGGCAGCATCGTCGCGGAGAGCTCCACATGCGTTACTCGCCAGATCACAAAGCCCAGACCCATCAACGCATCATCAAGGAGGCTTCCGCCCGATTTCGCAAGGACGGTATCGGCGGCACCGGCCTGCAGCCTTTGATGAAAGCCCTGGGCTTGACCCATGGCGGTTTCTACTCGCACTTCAAATCCAAGGAAGAGCTGGTCGAAAAAGCCCTGCAAGAGGCCGGCGAGCAAGTCGCGGGCCTGTGCGAAGAAATCTTCGCGCAGGAAAACCCTCTGCAAGTGTTCATCGACACCTACCTGTCAGAGTGGCATCAGACCTCGCCCGACGAAGGCTGCCCGCTGCTGACCATTTCCTCGGAGCTGGGCCTGCGCGGCCAGCCAAGCCCCACCAGCGACGAAGTCCTCAATGCTCGCCTCGAACAAATTCAAGGCACGCTCGAAGGCGAGAATAGCGCCGATCGCAGCATTGTCATCATGGCCACCCTGGCTGGCGCATTGCTGCTGTCACGCAGCGTCGCGGATGCCGACTTCGCTCAGCGCATCCTCGACGTCACCCGCGAACATCTCAAGCAATCGAGCGATTAACCTTCCCAGCGTTTGAACAACACGCTCGCATTGACCCCGCCAAAACCAAAGCCGTTGGACAAGGCATATTCGATTGACATGGAGCGCGCCTCGCCATGCACGATGTCTACCCCTTCGCTCGCCGGATCCGGGTTTTCGAAGTTGAGCGTTGGTGGCACCACCTGATCACGAATCGCCAGCAGCGTGAAAATCGCCTCCAGCCCACCCGCCGCGCCGAGCAAATGACCGGTAGCAGATTTGGTCGAAGTCACGGCGATCTTGTTCTGCGTGCCAAACAACGCCTTGATCGCCGCCAACTCGCCCAGATCACCGACCGGCGTCGACGTCGCATGTGCGTTGAGATGCTGCACCTGCTCCGGCGTTACACCGCCCTGAGCCAGTGCCAATTGCATCGCCCGGCGAGCGCCACTGCCGTCCTCAGGTCCGGCGGTCAGGTGGTAGGCATCGGCCGTGGTGCCATAGCCGACCAGTTCGGCCAACGGCGTCGCACCGCGTGCCAGCGCATGCTCGAGCGATTCGATCACCAACAAACCAGCGCCCTCGCCCATCACGAAACCATCACGCCCACTGTCGAAGGGACGCGAAGCTTTTTCCGGGGTGTCGTTGTAGCCGCTGGACAACGCCCGCGCCGCCGCGAAACCGGCGAGACTGACGCGATCGATCGACGCCTCCGCACCGCCACATACAGCGATGTCCGCCTCCCCCGCCCTGATCAACCGCGCTGCATCGCCGATCGCCTGAACCCCGGCGGCACATGCGGTAACCGGAGCGCCCAACGGCCCTTTGAGGCCATGCTGGATCGAGACATGACCCGCCGCGAGATTGACCAGAAACGATGGAATGGTGAACGGCGACAAACGCCGAGGACCACGGCTGTCGGTGGTACGCACCGCATCGGCAATCGCACCGAAACCACCGACACCCGAGCCGATGATTGTTGCAGTGCGCTCCTGGCTTTCAGCGTCCCCCGGATGCCAGCCGGCCTGCTCCAGCGCCTGCCGCGCCGCTTCCATGGCAAACATGATGAAGCGATCCATTTTCTTCTGTTCCTTGGGCGGCGTCGCACGATCCGGATCAAACCCGGCCTCGGCATCCTCCTCCACCGTCGGCACACTCCCGCCGACCCGGGTCGGCAGATCAGCCACAACCGCATCGGGCAAGTTGCGCAACCCGGAACGACCGGCCAGCAAACGCTGCCAGACAATTTCAACATCACTGCCCAAGGGTGAAACCAGGCCCATGCCCGTGACGACGACTCGACGTTGGTTCATACCGTGGTTACCCCTTATCAATTCAAAATTCGACATGCACCGGTGTGCTGCGATTCGACTGCTGAATCAGTCCCGAGCGAAATTATTATAGGCATAATCAAGGCGCAATATGACACCCGTAATTTTAAGCGCTCAGGCATCCACCCGATCGGCACCAAATAAAAAGGCCGGTCAATGACCGGCCTCTCGGCGTTGAACTGTCAGCTTAGTTCACTTCCAGCTTTTCACGGTTGCGATCCAGAATCGCCTTGCCAATCCCCTTCACCTCCAGCAACTCATCCACCGACGCGAACGGCCCATTAGTATCGCGATACGCAACAATCGCCTGCGCCTTCGCCTCACCCACACCCGCCAACTCCTTCTGCAACGTCGCCGCATCCGCACCGTTGAGATCGACCTTGGCAGTCTGAGAAGGCGCCGCGGCATCCATCAGCAAAGGCGCCTTCGTCGTCTCCGAAGGCGCTACAGGGGCAGCAATCGCAGCAATCGAGGCGCTGGTGAGGAAAGCAAAAATCAGCGAGTAGAAATAACCGGTACGCATAAGTGACGCTCCATCATCGTTTTAGAGAGCAGCTTTTCCCAAGCTGCTCTCCAAACGTAGGTCATGATGGAGG
Source organism: Pseudomonas sp. Irchel 3F6 (assembly GCF_900187595.1). NCBI lineage: Bacteria > Pseudomonadati > Pseudomonadota > Gammaproteobacteria > Pseudomonadales > Pseudomonadaceae > Pseudomonas > Pseudomonas sp. Irchel 3F6. The sequence goes on from NZ_FYDP01000009.1 coordinate 138,574, forward strand.
GAAGTCAAAAATGCGAGCGTTACAGGATGTGAAATAATCAGGGTTCGAGGCGGCGTTGCTGGTAGATCCAGTCGACAATCTCGCCGTCCGGGGTGTAGCCGCTCACCGTTTCGCGCAGAACCTGGCGGACGCGGGAGTAGTCATCCACGTCGACAGCCGCGAGCAGCTCACCCAAACGTGACTTCAGAACATCCCATGGCAGATGATCCTCATTGGCGGTCATGATCATCGGATGCGGCGTGGCTGCAACATTGTCGCCGATCAGCAGTTCCTCGTAGAGTTTCTCTCCGGGACGCAACCCTGTGAACTCGATGGAAATATCGCCCTGAGGGTTTCGCTCGGAACGAATACTCAACCCGGACAGATGAATCATTTTCTCGGCCAGTTCCACGATTCTCACCGGTTCGCCCATGTCCAGCACGAACACATCACCGCCCTGCCCCATGGATCCTGCCTGAATCACCAGTTGCGCAGCTTCCGGAATCGTCATGAAGTAGCGAGTGATTTTCGGGTGGGTAACCGTCAGCGGACCGCCGGACTTAATTTGACTGTGAAACAGCGGGATCACCGAGCCGGACGAGCCCAGTACGTTGCCGAAACGGACCATGGTGAAGCGGGTTTTGTTGACCCGGGAAATATTGGCCTTGTCGCCAAACAGGACAGGGGCGATTTCGTGACTCAAGGCTTGAAGGATCAATTCGGCCAAACGCTTGGTGCTGCCCATCACGTTGGTGGGCCGGACAGCCTTGTCGGTCGAAATCAGCACAAAGTTCGAAACACCGGCCTGCAATGCGGCTTGAGCCGTATTAAGTGTTCCCATCACATTGTTCAGCACGCCTTCGGCAATGTTGTGCTCCACCATCGGCACATGCTTGTAAGCCGCAGCGTGGTAGACCGTGTCCACGCTCCAGGTCTTCATGACATCCAGTATTTTTTCCGGGTGGCGAATCGAACCCAGAATGGGCAGCAACTTTGTCGATACCGACTCACGATCCGCACGCTGCTCCAACTCGGAAAGAATGCTGTAAAGGTTAAATTCGCTGTGCTCGAACAGCAAAAGCGATTTTGGCCCCAGTGAAAAGATCTGCCGGCACAACTCGGAACCTATTGATCCCCCCGCCCCAGTCACCATCACCGTTTTGCCCTTAATGCAGCGCTCAAGCAAATCATGCTGCGCCGGGACCGCGTCCCGCCCGAGCAAGTCCGCAATATCGACTTCCTGAATGTCATCGACCTTCACGCGACCGCTGGCCAGGTCGGTAAAATTAGGAACACTGCGCACGTGCAAAGGAAAACCCTCCAGCATATTGAGGATTTCCCTGCGTCGAGCACGGGTCGAAGACGGCAGTGCCAGCAAAATTTCTTGCGCACCGGTGACGTCGATCATTTGTTGAATATGTTTGGGTTTATAGACTTGGAGACCGGAGATTGAGCGGTCCGAGATTCCTGAGTCATCATCGATAAAGGCTACGGGACGCATCGCCCTTCCCATGCGCAACGCAGCGACAAGCTGATTGCCAGCTACGCCCGCCCCGTAGATCGCCACTTTGGTCAGACCATCATCACGATTGGCAAAAGGAACGTGCTGAGCGGCGGTGAACCAGTCCCCCATGAAGTACTGGCGCATGCAGAGACGAAGCCCGCCGATGATCACAAGGCTGAGCCACCAATAATTGAAGATGATCGAGCGCGGCACGATGGCTTCGTGATTACTGTACCAATAGACCACCAAAGCCAGGATCAGCGAGGACAGACTGACTGCTTTAATGATCACCACCAGCGCGTCATTACCGAAATAACGCATCACTGCCCGGTACATGCCGAACCGTATGAATAGAGGAATGGCGACGAGCGGAGCACAGACAAACAACCACAAGTGCACTTTCAACGGATTGACCATCTCGTCGATACCCAGACGGACGATAAACGCCAACCACAAGGCTACCCAGACGAGCAAAACATCTGTAAGCACCTGAATCAATCGCTTCTGGCGGCGCGGTAAACCCAGCAAGAACTCGCGCATTCTGTCCATATTCCCCTGTACCAATCTGGCCTGCTCCCTTTGGTTAATCGGCGGGTACATTGTACGGAGGTAGTGAACTTCGTTACAGAAAAAAGAATGTGATGAGGACGTGGCCCCTAACGAGCCGCCATCACTGAATCTTACGGTGATCTCACCGCCCCCATTCGTTTATCACCCGTCACCTGCACCATGCGATGTCTGTGCTGCGACATCATGATCGAGTGAGTATACTGCGCAGCAAATTTCCTGCACCTCGCCACCGCGAATTCGGGATCAAAAAAGAAAACCCGACCTGGGATGATTTTTCCAATGCCCCGGGCACGAAAAGGCTTTGTTGTTGACGCGACTGCTCGCTGGTGTACGGCCAGTAACAGCGAAAGTGAAGACATTACAATCAGAATGACGAAAAGGAAGTGAAAGCAAGTGACGACAACAGGGCGCGGCATTAACTTGAAAAACATTGTCAAATGGGTCCTTCCCTGCATTTTCATGACGTTGGTCATCGCTTTTATTCTGTTGAAAAGCCCTGCACTGGATCCTGTCGTCAGTATTAGCACCAGCCAATTCCCTGCGACGCAGTCCCAGTTGTTTTACAAACGCATGGATGACTATAAGGAAAGAAATTCCAAAATCAGCAAACTGGATATGGAGAACCATACCTTTAGCTTTGCGTTGCCAAAGTACGATGAGAATCTGCGCTGGGACCCATTGGAAAAATCCGGTTCCTTCTATGTCAAGGCTGTGACAATCAGCGTGCTGGTTTATACCCGCTCTATTGAACTCGACAACCTGACGCCGATGGCACAGATTGAGGCGTCCGCCCGCGAAACGACAATTGTCAAATTCACAACGCCGTCGGGTGCGACTGACCCACAGATAAACATTCACCTTAACTACAAGCTACTCGACAAAGTGCGCTACGTTTTCGCGCTCTTGCTCGGACTGGCCAGCGCATTTGCCATTCTTTCCTGGATCAAATGGCATTCACGGATCCTAGACTTCCTGCAGGGTGATCGCGGTTGTACCGCACAATTGAAATCATTCTTCAGACAAGAAAACTTCAGTCTTAACGAATTCACAAAGTTACTCGGCATCGGGGTTTTTCTTAATATAATCCCGGTCGTCAATTTCTTTTTGTCTGTTGATGATGAACGGGGCGCCTTCCGTACCGACCCATCCATCTGGATCGCCGATGGCCGATGGACAGCCTATCTGGTAGAGAAGTTTATCTTCCCTCAGCCAGTAATGCCTTTCGTTCCTAATCTTTTCTTTTACGCCTGCGTAGCGCTGGCGTACATGTTCCTGATCAGGGCACACCGTCTTACATTCGGCTGGATTGCCGCCCTGGCCTACTGCATTTTCATTGCGCACCCGATTTGGTGGTTCATTGGCGAGTTCTACTCCAACATTCCTTCGATCGGTGTAGGCGTACTGGCACTGTCGATCGGCATCTTTGTATTTTCAAAATGCCGTATCGGCGACGACTTGAAAGGCAAAACTGCCCGCTTGGCGTTGCTTTCCAGCGTATTGCTGTCCGTGGCAATCGGCGCCTACCAATCACTGGTCATGTTCTATATTGTTGCCGGTCTCGGTGTCGTTCTTTTCAACTTCCGAAAAGACAACCCGACAGCCGTACTATCAATTTATCCGACAATCCAGCGTGCAGCCTTGTTGCTCGGCACCCTCGTTGGCGGCGTTGCTTTCTATGTCATCATAAACAAACTTGCCCAACTGGCTTACCCTTCCGACCGTGGTTACATCGATAATTTTCTACGTATCAACGAACTGATCGCGGATCCTGTTCTAATTACCAAACTGGTTTTGTTAGAAGCGTGGAAACTTTACTCAGGCTCCCCTCTGAGCTACGGCGTTTCATTCTTCAGTGCGGCCGTCGCATTGGGATTTGCAGCCCTCTTCCTAGTCACACAGAATACTTGGAAAGCTGCTTTGTGGATGACTCTCCTCATCGGAGCATTGTTGATCTCCCCATTCCTGCTGAACTTCGTCGCCGGAGGTATTTATTTGCCTCTGCGCGCCATGCTGGCCATTTCCTTTGTTGCGTGGTTCACCACGATCATCGTTCTGGAAAAACAGGGGCTGTTGCGGATCCTCGGCGCTGTGCTCGCAGTCACACTGCTATTCCAGATGATTTCGGTAAATGGTCAATACTCGGCAAGCACAATGATGGCCACGACCCACGACCGATTCACCGCCGAGGCGCTTTACGATCGAATCAGCAAGGCCAACCCCGAATTTGACAAGAATGAACGCATCATGGTCGATGTTTATGGGCGAATGCCATTCGCGAGCCGCTATCCAGGCCCGGAAACCTCGACCATGAGTTCTTCGTTTTTCGATTGGGACCAAGGCAACGTCTATCGCATGCTGGAATACATGCGCCTGATCGGTTTCTCGAATGTTTATGCCATGGGCAACGCGCTGCGTATTCCGTTGACGCCGCACTTTGACAACATGCCGGTATGGCCGGCAGAAGGCTCCGTGCGATATGAAAACGGCGTTTATCTTGTCAAGTTGAGCGAAGTTGCCGACCCGACGCACGCACAGTACAAGCGAGTCGAGTCGCAATGATTAACAAGGCAGGCATGCGACCCTTTTTCGCCTACCTTGCGCTTGCCGGGCTGTCTTTGCTGGCAGCACTTGCGTCCCTTTATCTCGCCAAGGCAACCGGTACGTTCGACGCCACCAGACACAACATTTGCTTGAGCATTGATTCGTCATCCAAAGGCGTGACGCAACTGTTCTGGCCCAGCGAATCTGGCGCTTTCAGTGAATCACAATCGGATTCGCACAGAATCGACGCCGGTACTCAGCGTGTTTGCTTCTCGGTCGCGACAGGTCAGCGCTTCCTGCGCTGGGATCCTAACAACGTTGCGTCCGAGATGCGTGTCAGCCAAGGCGAAATAAACTTTTGGGGGCTGCGGCAAGCGCTGCCGCTAAGCGTTCTGGCTCCTGCCAATGCACCAACGTCATTGTCGACCGAAGCGTCTTCGGTCACATTGACGTTTGATAATGACGACCCGCAAATCAAGTTCGAAATCAGCGAGTCGGTCAGGTTCAAGGAAATAGCTTATAGCGCAGCGCTGCTGACTTTCGCTTATTGGCTGATCCTGAGCTGCACGCTGTTCATCCTCGGGAAAATAATTTTCGACGAAAGCATCGCCTATCGCATGTCGGTATTGGCGGCGCTTCTTTTGATAGCCGTATATCAATTAACCGGACTTATTGCTGTGGGCGATGGTGCGGGCTGGGACGGCAACGCCTATTTGAATCTTCTGTTCGACTGGAAAAATTCCGGGCATATTCCTGTCACGGATCCCTACCGTATCAGTCGCCTCACCGGCTTTTTTCCAACAGTAGTAGCAGAGTTCCTGCTAGATCTGACCAGACAACAGCTTTTATATGTACAGATGTCTTTCAATGTGCTCGGTATCAGCGCAGCCGCCGGGCTATTTACTGACTACTTGATGAAGTCCGGCATCCCGACCAGGCGGGCAGTGCACTACACAACTGCCTTACTTTTGACGTGGCCAATCCTGGTCATGTCGACTTACTACCCCCTTTTAAGCGACCATTTGGCAATAGTGCTGTCGTGCTGGAGCTTGTGGTGCTTTTCGCACAAACACTTCAAATGGCTACTGGCAACCTGCCTGATAGCACCATTGATCATGCCAGGCTTGTTTCTCCTGCCGCTGACGCTTCTCACCTTCTCACAGCCAGAAACGCAAGCTTCCTTCATCAACCGTCTGACTTTCGGCATGAAAGTCAGGATGCTGGTTTTTCTAGGTCTGGCTGCCGCCATGGTAGGTTATGCGTGCCTGTGGTTCACACGTATCGAAGACAGCGAACTATTACATGTCGGTTCTACACTTGCCTCGGGCATTCCTGGACTCAGATGGCTTAGCTCCACTTACTTGATTCTGGCCCTGATTGGCGTTGCCTGGCTTTGGAGTCGACTTCTGGGGCGTGATGGTGCGTTGCCAGTATTGTCCATCAAGTGGTTTTTCCTGGCCGCCATTGCGACGGCGTGCGGCCATGCCATTCTCTACTTCGGACTGGACTGGAGCCAGGGATTCCGAGGCCCGGACTTAGTGCAGAACATGTTTTATCAAGGTTTGAATACGCCATTCAAACCCATCCTCTCGCACTTTAGTTATTTTGGCCCATGCTTGCTTATTGCCTTGCAGCTAGTGTGGACCAGCAATCGAAGCGCGCGCACGGTGCGCGCCGTACAAATTGCCATATTGGGATTCTTGCCACTGTTGGTCGTCGGTTCCGAAAGCCGCCAATGGATCGCCATTCTTCCATTTCTGGTAGCGTACGTTGCGCAATCCGGAGTTTCGGATAAAACCACGAAGCTGATTCTTTATTTTTCCCTGCTGATGGCGACCCCATTATTCTGGCTGGCCAAGTCCATAGCCAGCGCCTTTGCATCGGGCTTACCCATGAGTGATCCATTGTGGCAGCTGTACTTTGGGCGTCAGGGACCATGGATGTCGCATTCGACGTACCTGATCACTGCGATTGCGTGCATGATCTTCATGGCTGCATGGTGGCTGACACGGCCAACCACCCCTAAATCGGCGGATTACGTCGGCTCAGACCTGCCAGATTGAGCCGACATCACTGTCTGAATGTGTAGTAAAATTGCGGCCATTATCATGTGCGCAGTCAAAAATTCTGGATGGATCATGGACGCAAATCATCAAATTCCTTTGTTTTCTGCAGTGGCGGCGAATTCCGGTATTGATTTTTCCGAACCGCTTATGCGCGTCGTTAATCGGCACTGGTACATTTTGGGTGAAGAAGTAAAGGACTTCGAACGAGAGTTCGCCAACTATGTCGGCGCAGAACATTGCATCTCGGTCGCGAACGGCTCGGAAGCACTGGAAATCGCCTTGTTGGGCATGGGTGTGGGCCCGGGTGATCGTGTTGTCACCGTTGCCAACGCCGGGTTTTATAGCAGCACCGCCATCCACGCTGTCGGCGCCGAGCCGGTATATGTCGATGTCGATGAGAGCACCTTGACCATGTGCCCGAAATCACTGGAGAAGGCGCTGGCCCAACCGGCGAAGGTCGTGATTGTCACGCACCTTTACGGACAGTTGGCAGACATCGAAACTCTGGCAGCCATTTCTCGCTCGGCCGGGGCGGTCGTGCTCGAAGATTGCGCCCAGTCCCACGGTGCGCGCTCTGATAATCGGCTTTGTGGATCGTTCGGCGACCTGGCCTGCTTCAGCTTTTACCCCACCAAAAACCTCGGCGCACTGGGCGACGGTGGCGCGATCGTAACTTCATCCTCCGAGATTGCCGCCCGCCTGCTCACGCTTCGCCAATACGGCTGGTCGACCAAATATCACGTTACCGTTCCGCACGGACGTAACAGCAGACTCGATGAAATGCAGGCTGCAATCCTGCGGGTCAAACTGCCTCTACTCGACCAATGGAACGAGCAGCGCCGCTCGATTGCCAGCCGCTACTGTGCAGCCTTCAGCCAACTGCCAGTCAAATTGCCTGCAAGTCTGGGCGACGACTTCGTTGCCCACCTGTTTGTAATGCGTGTCGAAAATCGTGAAGCGTTCACTGCCTACCTAAAAGAGTATGGCGTCAGTACCGACATTCACTATCCAGTTCCAGACCACTGGCAAACAGCGTACACACCGCGCGAAACATTCAATCTTCCGGTGACCGAGTCAGCATGCACCCGACTGGTCTCCTTACCTTGCTTCCCTGGGCTGACCGATCAGCAAGTCGATCGTGTCATTGAAGTGGTTTGCGCCTACTTCAAGCAGGAGATTTAGGGTGCTTTCGCTGGTTATTCCGGTTTACCGTAACGAGGAATCGCTGCCGTCATTGCTCAAAGCCGTCGATGATTTGAACGTCGAGCTTCAAGGCGCGCTTGAGGTGGTTTTCGTGGTCGATGGCAGCCCGGATCGCTGTTACGAGATCCTGCGAGACCGCCTGCCCGAGCAACGTTTTGCCTCCCAGCTGATTCTACTGTCGAAGAACTTCGGTTCTTTCATGGCGATACGTACAGGTTTGCAGCATGGCAAGGGTCGCACGTTTGCCGTAATGGCCGCCGACCTGCAAGAGCCGCCAAGCCTGGTGCTGACCATGAACCGGGTGTTGAATACCGAGCCGGTGGATGTAGTAGTCGGTGTCCGCGAGGGTCGTGACGACCCATTCCTGTCGAAACTGGCATCGAAAACCTTCTGGGGTCTGTACAAACGTTACGTTATCCCGGAAATGCCTGACGGCGGCGTCGACATGTTCGGCTGCAACCTGGAGTTTCGCGACAACCTGCTCAAACTCGAAGAACGCCACAGCTCTTTGATCGCGCAGATTTTCTGGCTGGGTTTCCGCCGACAGGTAGTCAGTTACACTCGAGTTGCCCGGGAACACGGCAAGTCGGCGTGGACATTGCGAAAGAAAGTGAACTATCTGATGGACAGTGTCTTCTCGTTCACGGACTTGCCCATTCGCCTGCTTATTCGTGTAGGTGCAGCCGGCTCAGCACTCTCGGCGTTATACGGCGTCAGTGTAATCCTCGCGAAGATAGGCGGCCTGATCGATGTCCCTGGTTATGCCATGACACTGTTTACCATTACCCTGCTGGGCAGCCTCAATCTGCTGGGGCTCGGCGTGATCGGTTCGTACGCCTGGCGTACATATGAAAATACCAAAGGGCGCCCTTTGGCGATCCCTATGAAAGTTTCTGAGTTTGGAGCCAATAAATGATTGATTCGCGCGATTTTTTTGTTCATGACCGTGCGATTTGTGAATCGTCCACTATCGGTAAAGGCTCGCGTATCTGGGCGTTTGCACACGTATTACCGAACGCTCGTATCGGCGCCGAGTGCAACGTGTGCGACAACGTGTTTGTCGAGAACGACGTCATCATTGGTGACCGGGTAACACTCAAATGCGGCGTTCAGGTTTGGGACGGCATCACCATAGAAGACGATGTTTTCGTGGGACCGAACGTCACGTTCACCAATGACAAGTTTCCACGCAGCAAAATCTATCCGGAAGCGTTTTCTCGCACCATCATCCGCAAAGGTGCATCTCTGGGCGCCAATTCGACGATCCTGCCCGGAATTACCATTGGCACCTCGGCAATGGTCGGCGCAGGCGCGGTCGTCACCAAATCCGTTCCACCGAATGCTATCGTGGTCGGTAACCCGGCGAAGATCATCGGCTACGTCGATGCCAAGCCTACCGAAGGCACAGTCGTAGACAACCCGGTAAAAGTCGGCCAATCAGATGTCCATCCTTGTGGCGTTACGCTGCACCGCATGATGGAAGCCGTCGATATGCGCGGCAGCCTGAGCGTTGGCGAATGCGGCAAGGACGTTCCGTTCGAAGTGAAGCGTTACTTCCTGGTAACCAACGTTCCGACTGCTGAAACACGTGGTGAACATGCTCACCGCGAATGCCACCAGTTTCTGGTAGCGGTCAAAGGCACCGTTCACGTAGTTGCCGACAATGGAAAGCACCGCCAGGAGTTTGTTCTGGACCACCACACACTGGGCCTGTTCCTGCCAGCAATGACCTGGGGTATCCAGTACAAGTACTCGGCGGACGCGGTTCTGCTGGTTTTCGCTTCCGAGCATTACGCTGCTGACGACTACATCCGCGATTACGATCAATTCCTGATCGAGAAAAAAGCGCAGATTGGTTAATAGCCGTGAAAATTTCCGAACTGATGGAAATCAGGTTTTTCCGGTTCCTCCTGACAGGCGGGCTGAACACCGGAATTACGTATGCGCTGTATCTTATATTGCTCAGTGTACTTCCCTACACATGGGCTTATTCGATCAGCTATGTTTGCGGGATTGTTTTCGCGTTCGTGATGAGCCGGTTCCTTGTCTTCAAAGAACACCAGGGGATCAAATCGATCCTGCTGTTCCCACTCGTCTACGTCGCGCAATACGTATTGGGGATGTTTGTCGTCTGGTTCTGGGTCAAACAGCTGTCGCTGCCTGAATACCTGGCTCCACTGGCGGCGATCATTCTGTCGCTACCACTTACATACGTATTGACGAAGCTGGTATTCGTCAAACCCGGAGCGATTACTCGCTAAAAAAGGCAGACGGAATAATCCGTCTGCCTTTTTTAATTGCTGAACGCTATCAGCGCAATCAGGCTGATCCCGCCTCGATGTTCATGCCGCAACATCCTTTTCGGATTTTCCCGCGCTGAACCGCAACGCCAGAATGAATAGTGGCACGTAAGCCACCACGGCACCGACAAAGCCATTCAGCTTGAAGTGCGTGACAGCCACTGCAATCGGCAGGAGCCAAAACACATTGATCAAGCCCACGACAAGGGTCACCGGCAGGTGCTTGCCATAACGGCGCGAGGCGAATTGGTAAGCATGACTGCGATGCGCTTCATACACTTTCTCGCCGCGCAGCAATCGACGCAACAAGGTGAAAGTTGCGTCGACGATGAACACCCCGAGCAGGATCAACCAACCCCAGAAGTACTCAAATGAGGCATTGGCGGCCTGTATCGACAAAATGCCCAAGACGATACCCAGAAAGCCGCTGCCCGCATCGCCCATGAAAATCTTCGCTGGCGGAAAGTTCCACAACAGGAATCCTCCCGCACAACCAGCCAGTAGCAGGGCCGGCCCCATCAGCCCGACATACCCGTCCAGGGCGTACAGCACGCACGCCCCGACACACGCAGTTACCGCCTCGACCCCGGCAATCCCGTCGATACCGTCCATAAAATTGTAGAGATTGAGCATCCAGACGAGGTAGAGGCTAGCCAATACAAACCCGCCCCAGCCCAGATCGAAGACCTGTCCGAACACACTGACGGGCGGTAGGCCACCCAACCAGGCCAACGCCCAGATCGCCGCGCAAAAGTGCCCAAGTAAACGCCAGCGCGCAGCAATATGGCCATGATCATCCATGAATCCGATGATCGCCACCAGGCTGCCAGCACCGACGATCGCAGCGAAATCTCTGAATGCGATCAAGTCAGCAGCATACAGCGAGCACATGGCGATAAGGAACGTCACGACGATCGCACCCCCCCCTCCCCTTGGCGTGGGGACCGTATGCGAACTACGGGCATTGGGAATATCCATCAGACTTCTGGCAAGGGCATACCGGCGCAAAACAGCAGTCAGAAGGAACGAAATAATTAAAGCGATCAGCACAAACCAGCTGAAATTCATCGCGGCAGTAGCTCCAAATAAAAGCCAGCATTCGTCACTGGCAAACAAAAACCATTGCACCCGCCTGGCCGATCAAGGGGTTCGATAAGCCAGGCGGGCGCACTGCATCAGTTTTTGTTCACATCCACGATCTCATGCAGCGGACGCTTGCTCAGCACGCGTTTGATTTTTTGCCGTAGTGAGTAAGGCACCGCATGGCTGATGCGCTCCATGCGTGGATGACGGTAAAGCGTCCAGATGGCCAATAGCGCGATTTCCTTGGTCGTCAGCGGCGCCTCATACACAGTTGTCGGGGCCGAGAATTTCGGCAGTTCGAAACCGTTTTTTGGTTTGCTGTGCTTATCACTGCCCACGCCGCATAAGGCCGGGTAATCAACGCTATAAAACGCTGGCTGCTGCAGGTGGGTGTCCACGACAGGCGCAGTCAACTGCTCACCGGCAGCGAGCCTTTTCACAAAGTCGCTGATTCGCCGCATCAACTCGGCTGGCTCGAGCCCATAATCATAAACAAGAGTGTTTTCACGTCCGGACAATCGTTCCGGGAATGCCCCAATGTTTGGCGCAATAATTGGCAACCCGGCTTCCAGCGCATAGCTGAGGGTATAGCTGTAGGTTTCCGGGCACAGACTTGGAAACAGGACGACATCAAACTCATTTGCGGCCATTAGGGAAGACAGCTCACTGGCATCGTAACGACCTGTAGTCAGGACACCGCCCAACTCTCTGTAGCCGAAACCGACCAGCCGGAAGTTGATTGGTGCATTGACCGTCGCTGCCGCCTCCGCCACTTGTTCCAGATAATCGGCACCCTTTTCTTTACCAAGAGCACCAATAACACCCACGTTGTAGCGGATCTTTTGCGCGACAGCCGCGACACCCTGCCCAATATTGCGTTTGTGCTCTACGTGACCTGCAACGACAGCGTTACGTAACTCGAAGTTGAGTCGATAATTGGCGAGGGTGTACGCCGAAGGGAAAATTACCGCTTTCGCCCCGTCGATAAAGCCGCGCAATTGCTCACGCCATTGTGCCGGCGATACACCATCCGGCAGAGGGAAGTCAGGATTGACGATGTCGTCGGCATAACTGCCCGGATAAACGCCCTGCGCATCGGTCAGTGTAGGGTTGCCGCATAGCCAGTAATAATCATGAACCGTCAATGCATATTCAGTGCCCAACTCAGCGGGCAATTGAACCAGTTGCGAATTCAGACCGAGCGTGTGATGGAAGTGCACGAAGCCGACACCACAGCCCTTCAAGAACTCGACCAAAAGGTTGTGCTCTTCCGGCAACTGGAAAAGAAGCTCGTCAGCCCCCGGGAAACTCCCCATCCGCAAAGTAACGGCGGACTGGCCACGACGAGGCGCCAGGAACAGGCAGCAAACATCGGACTCAAGAGCGTCTGCCAACTCGTCCAGATGCTGCTGCACACCGCCTCCAGCCTCATGCGAAATGTGCAAGACCTTTGGCCGGTCCAACGATGCGATCAATTGCGCAAGACGTTTTACCCGTAATGCTTTCAGCGGATCAGCTGCGATGAACCTCTGGATATCCAAGTGATAATCCGGATGCAGCTCGGTGATGGCCTTGGTTGCATGCTCGGTCAACGCCTGCTTGGAAGAGGAGAAGCTGACCCCGCCCTCATGAAATGCATACAGGTTAGGGGTCACGATGTTGAGCCAACCGGCTTTTAGCCCGCGCTGGCACAGATCGTTCTCTTCACCATAACCTTTGCCGAACTTGTCCTCGTTCAGCAGCCCCACGACATCCAGACAATCGCGGCGAATGTACATGCAGAAACCTACACCTGTCGGTGCCTGGCTGACCGGCAAACGCGGGCCGGAAAACACAGCATCGATCTGCTCGACGCTTAAACCAAAGGCTGGCTGGTTTTCGTAAAGAAACGCCGGGAAGCTACAAATAGTCGCGTTGTTGGAAAACGGTGTAACGGTACCGATGTTTGGCGCGATGTACGCCTCAGCGGTCAGCCGCTCCAGCCAGTCAACAGGCACGATGACATCACTGTTAAGGAAAACGATATCGTCCTGGCTGGCATGGCGCATGCCGCGATTGACGGTTTTGACAAAGCCAAGATTGACTTCGTTTTCGAGAACGGTCATCACCTGCGGCCATTGCATTTGCAATTCGATCAACATGGCCTGCATGCCTGCATCTGGGCTCGCATCATTGATCGCGACCAGTTTGGAGTCGAAAGCAATAATCCCTGGCATCGCGGCAAGGATGCAGCGACGAGTCATTTCGACATCTTTATAGATTGGCAGAATGACGCTGACCGAGCGAGTGCGCGCGACAGGCGCTTCAATTACGTCGTCAACCGGCTGTGGCAGATTGGCTTCCTGGCCGCGCAGATAGGCCGTCAGCGCCTGCTTGGAAGTCTCCACTTTGCTGCGCAACACGCCTTTTCCCTGCCGCAACGAGCGCACAAGGAAGCGTACAGGTTTCGTGATGAACCAAGAGTTGGAGTTAATGACTTGATTATAGTCAGCTTCACGCTGGTCCAGTTTTGCACTCAGCGTTTCGATTTTCTGCCTGGCGTCAGTGACAGCGCTTGCAAGCGCTTCACGGGTTTGAGCCAATGCAATCTGCGAACTGCTGAAAGCAGAAAACAGATTGTCTTCGACAATCAATCGATCTTCGCCCCACGCCGTAAATTCACTCGGGCTTCGGCCGTTAATCGCATTCTGTATCTGCGCCTCGATGGCCAGAAACTCTTCCACATCTTTTTCGCAAAGTGGGTACCCGGCGGCTTCGCAAGCTCGGAATACAAAGTCTTTGCGTGTAACCGGGCCAGCCTCTGCGCCCTTGCTGATACGTGTAATCGAACCCAGCAACTGCGTTAGCGCTTTGAACAGCAGGTACTCGTAGCGAACATTCGTGTTGAGCGTCCACTCTTTGTCGATCAACTGCGGACGGCCGTCCAGATCAATCACAATATTTTGCGGGACCGCATCGATCAACGCTCCCGACACCTCACCCGGCTGGCTCTCGGCGTTATCACAGAGCACGTTTAGCATGCTCAGGTAATTTTTGAGGAAGGCGCCGATACCTGCGTAAGTCCAGCCCTCGGCGTTGACTATATCGATCAGCTTAGTGCCAAGCACATAACCATTGATGTAAGGCTCGGACGCAGCAAGATTAAAAGTGACGAGCGATTGCCCTTCACCCTCATCGATAGTCTTCCCGAGTTTTTGGTAATGCACATTGATCGCATCTTCGAAATCGCGACGAAATTCCGAACGTTTGCAATACGTCGAGCGTCGATCGCAGCTGTAATGATACGCCAGGGTCTGCGGGTCGACTGCGCTGCGCGAGACCGTCGAAGCACCTACAAGAAAGGAGTTGGCCATATCCATGCCCAAGCCGTTCCTGAAAATCTGCGACCAGGCTAATTCCAGTGAGAAGGTGCACAGATCCGGCAATTGCGGATCTCTCTGTACACTTTGTGATGCGAATGCACTGGCATCGAAATCAGGATCTTTGAACCCCTCTTCGGTGATGATCGAAACGGGCAACTTGTAATCGGGAAACGGCGCAAAGAACTCACTCGAGGTAAACCCGGCTGTCGCCAACAACGACGCGAGAGCTTTTTTCCCGTAGGTCTGCACGGTAGCGCTGTTATAGCGCCCCTCGACACCGTACATCGGCGTCGTCACGTGATCTTCAGGCGCTCCAGCAAAATATTTCAAGCCGAGCTGGTTTTCGATCGCGATGATGAGCAAACCGTCAGGCTTAAGCAGTGAGCGAACTTTCTCAAGCATTCTCGCACCCGGGTTATCACCGGCTACGAACAGGTTGGCATATTCAAAAACGCCGATCAGGGTGATGACATCGAATTGGGTATCAATGCTGAACTTCTCGAACGACTCAGCCAGAACCGAGACGTTTGGCAAGTCTCGGGTGCGTGCACGGGCGATGCTGGCGCGACGCGAGCTACCTTCCAGCGCCAGCACCCTGCCGCCCTGCTCACCTAAATACCGGGTAATTGCACCACAACCGGCGCCGATCTCGAGCACATCGCCACGCAGATCGGCATCGAAAACCCGCAACAAGTTCGAACGGGTACTTGAGAGGTAATAAAGCGATGGCCAATCGGTGCACGATCTTCGCAGCTCATCAGAAAAAACACTGACGTCACTGGCCTGATCGATCAAGAATTTTATGCGCAGTTCGGTGCTATCACCATCGCTGTAGTTGATGCTCGAATAATCCGGCCTCGACCAGATGTTGAGCTCGTCATTAAGCTGATAGCCCGCTTGTTTCAATAAAATATTCAATTTGAAACCTTCTTGGCACGAATGCTGGAGTCCAGATTTACAAGCCCAAAAAATTTGTCAGTCGGACGAACCTGGAAGTGGATCGAATCATAACGCCTGTCACGGGGAGTAACCTCTTCGCCATCTTTGGTCGACACTCCGACAGAAATGAAGTAGTCACCTGGGGCCAGATCACAAGATATAAGTACCTCAACTTCGACGATCTCGCCCTTGCGCCCGCACGTTCTAAATTCCAGGCAATCCAGCGTTTCACTATTCACGCCATAGAGGGTAACGCCCTCTTTGGTCTTGATCGTCATCCCGAGAATCGGACACACCAGATCAGTATCAAACCGTACAAATACCGATAGTTTGATCTGCACGCCAGTGTCTAGGGCAATCGGGTACTCAAGCCCTTCTGCGCTCAGGTGGAAGTCGATGATAGTGGCCGATCTGTCACCCCAACGATATTCGTTCGGGTTGTAGTTCGGATGCGTTTCAAATACATCGAGGCCGCCTTCAGGCGTTTGATACGCTGCCAACTGGTCAGACGCTTCTGCACTTTCGACAGAGGCCGATTGCTGAGTCTTGCCGAACAACAAATCAAGGTAACGGTTGACGACCATGCGCGGCTCGCCTTCAGCGAGCTGCACACCGTTGTTCAAAAGAAAGGCGTGGTCACAGTGCGTAACGATTTGTTCGCTGGAGTGCGTTACCAGCAGAATGCTCGTGCCGTTTTCCTTGAGCTTTTTCAACCGATCAAAGCAACGGGCCTGAAATTTTGCGTCCCCCACTGCCAGCGCTTCATCGACAATAAGAATATCGGGCTCGACTTGCGCCTGAACGGAAAACGCCAGTCGCACCAACATACCGCTCGAATATGTCTTGACCGGTTGATTGATGAAATCGCCAATGTCCGCGAATTCGATGATCGCATCATATCGTGCGTCGATTTCTTCTTTGCTCAAACCCAGAATCGAGGCGTTCAGGTAGACGTTCTCGCGTCCAGTAAACTCGGGATTGAATCCGGAGCCCAGTTCGAGCAATGCAGCGATCCGGCCATGGGTTTCAACCGTACCACTGGTTGGATTCAACGTACCGCAAAGAATTTGCAGCAAGGTGGACTTGCCACTGCCGTTGCGGCCAACGATACCGACCGTCTCGCCTTTGCGAATTTCGAAGGAAACGTCGCGTAGCGCCCAGAACTCACGGCAATATTTTTTCTTCCCGCGACTGAGCATCTGAAGCAGTCTGTCGCGCGGTTTGTCGTAAATCTCATAGCACTTACTGAGATTTTGAACCTTGATAGCGACCTCAGATGACATCGGCGAATCCTTTTCGTGTTTTCTGAAACCAGGCGAATCCAAGCCATGCAATCAACGCCGAGCCGGCGAGATAAATGCCCAATACGGTAAAGTCAGGCAGTTTTCCCCAAAACAGAATGTCCCGGGCGTACTCGATTGCAGGCGTCAGCGGATTGAGCATCAGTAGATGTTGATACTTCTCAGGTAGCGCACTGGCAGGGTAAAAAATAGGCGACAGAAACATCAGGACTGTGGTCAGGATGCCGATGAATTGCGCGACATCTCTTAAGTAAACGCCGAGCGACGCCAAGGCCCACGTCAAACCCATGATCATCAGCATCAACGGCAGGATAATCAACGGGAACAACAGGACGGTCAGGTGCGGCGTGCCAAACAGTATCAAATAGGCCAGCAACCACACAGTCAGGCTGATCACCATGTGAAAGAGCGCCGAACCGACTGTGATCCAAGGAAGGATCTCCAATGGAAACACGACTTTCTTCACATAGTTGGCGTTCGAGAGAATCAGCGTCGGGCTTCGATTGAAACACTCCGCAAAGAAGTTGAAGACGATAAGTCCCGCAAACAGAATAAGTGCAAACTCGGTTTTCGAGTCACTTCCGCCGCTCCAGCGTGCCTTGAAAACGACGCTAAAGACAAAGGTGTAGACAACCAACATGAACACGGGGTTAAAAAACGACCAGAGAATTCCCATGAACGATCCACGATAACGCCCAACGACTTCTCGCTGTACAAGCGCCGCGATCAGGCTCCGATTACGCCAGAAACTGTTGACCATTTCCTTTGGCGACGTGGAAAAATTAAGCATTATGCACACACCTGAGATAAATCGAGGGAGACAGACTTCATACAAAAACTCTCTTGTTGAGATACCGGGAGGACGCCACGGAGCAATTTCACGTCCTGCCTTGCACGATGAGGGCATCAAATTCTGTTGAGCACCGCGGCCAGCAGCAGCCCAAGATTACCCAAACACGTCTGCCGATAGACCTTCGCGCGGTAAAGCCAGACGAAACGGCCGAATCCTTTTGAATCACGGGCTTTCTTGAATTGCTCAAAGGTCTGCAAGCTGTCTGCACTCAAGCTTGAGCGAACCGTTTCAAGTGCAGCGATATTTTTGTCATTCCAGTCACGAAAGCGACCCGTAGACATCATCCGCAAGCGCATGATCCGTGCGCGCACTCCTGAGTTGGCGCCAATCAGATTCGCTTCATGCTGCCTGTACAGAATGGAAGGCGAGGCGTCATAGACGACCTCGCCACCCACCCCGGTAATCAGTAGATAGGCCCACCAGTCATGGGAAACGATATCCACTTGGCCGCCAGCATGACAGAGTACGTCCCGAGCCAAATGATTGAATACCATAGTATTCCCCCCGGCCAGACTTTGTACCAGTGCATTGCCAAAACTGGCGGGGCGAGAAAATAGTGGCGAGCGACCGATGACCGTTCCCGAGTCACCAATCAACTCGGTCCGGCCGCAATACAAAGCAGGAAGACCGGACGGCAGCGCCTCCAATACCTTTACGGCAGACTCAAGTTTATTGGCTTGCCAGATATCGTCCTGGTCGGCCCACGCATAAAATTGCGATTGCACGGGCGCATCGCAGGCAACGGACATGAAGTTAGCCGCGAACCCTCGCTTGGGCCCTTGCAGAATGGTCAACCGGCCTTCTCCCCAGATCGCGCTGTACTGGCGCAGAATATCCAGTGTCGCGTCGGTAGAACCGTCATCAGAAACAACGACGGTCCATTCGCGATAACTCTGGCGAGCTATCGAATCCAGTTGTTGTGCGAGAAAGCGTTCACCGTTGTAGGTACACATCAGAATCGTTACGCGGGCCGATTGCGTTTCATGACCTTGAATACTAAAGTCAGAATCGCCGCCAGGCTGCTCGCCTGTCTGATCAAATTGTGGAAGAGGGGCTACCACCGAGCACTCCATTGCATTGAAGAAAAAATAATGACGATGTCGTTTCGCTCAACATCAAGAGGTACAGCCTTGGCAGCATGAAAATTACATGCCCCTCTCATGGACCGCTCCCGACAGCGAAAAATTTGCCATTATAAGTCATACCAATTTGATAGCCCAGTAACATCACCACCTTCAACAGCACAAGGCGGTGGTCATGGTATGAAAAGAGTAATCAGAATGTTGCCTTGAGCCGGAAAAATCCTGCCAAGGCGTACGGATTTGGGCTGCGTAGGGTATCAAGGCGCCCTAATTGGCAAAAGGGTGGCAATCTGCCAATCCATCGAGGGTCAGATCAATTGCTGTGCTTTATCGAGCAAGCCTTAGCGAAAAAGTGACATCCATAAAGAATACTGACACATTTAGCGCTCCCGGAGATGGTTGGCAGTGGCCTGAAGTGCCTGGCTCACGCTGATGGGCGGCGTCCACTCCAGTATTGTGCGCGTCTTTTCCATGTCGACCTGTAACGAGCCGCAGAGTCGCTGAGCTAAGGCTCTCCTACCCAATAAAGCTGCCCCAAGGCGCAGAACAAACGGAGGCACGGGCAACAATCGCGCTCGCACAGTCAGGGCGCTCGACATCCTTTGAAGCAATTGAGTGGTCGAAAGATCTTCGCCATCACTTACCAGAAAAGTTTGATTGGCTGCTTGTGGATGATCGATGCAGGTCACCAAAAGATCCACCAGATTACTGATTGCCACCAAGCTGCGGCGATTGCCCAATGCGCCCAATGGCAGTGGCAATCCTTTTTGCAACCAGCGCATCATATTTAGGAAGTTAGCTTTGACGCCCGGCCCGTAAACCAGGGGCGGTCGAATAATTACCAGCTCCATTGCGGTTTCCAGTGCTATTTGACGCACGACTTCCTCTGCCTCGCACTTGGAAATACCGTAAGGATCAACAGGCGCGGGAATATCGGCTGCGGTAAAGGGTCTCCCGGCGGGTGACTCTTCGCCATTGACCTTGATCGAACTGACAAAGATGAAGCGCTTTACCCCGGACGCTGCCGCATGACGGGCCAGCCGCGCAGTGCCCTGCACATTCATTTGCCGAAACATGGCAAGCGGATCAGCCTCACACTCGTTCATTACATGAACCCTGGCCGCACAATGAATCACCGTCTGGATATTATTCAATGGCGGCAATAAAACGCGCTCATCCAAATCAAAAGGCACGACATCACACAAACCACTCAACCGAGTTTCGCTACGTGCAGCCGCAACTGGTGTGTAGATCTTGTCGAGAAGCAGGCGGAACACCACGGCCTCGCCGACAAACCCCGTCGCCCCGGTCACCAATACCCGAGCACCTTTCATTTGTTTTTCTTCCCGATCACGGCAGTCGCGCAACAAATAAAGAAAAAGAACAGCTTGTCCCTGGTTCGACGACGACATTCACCGGCTTTTAACGACAGCCGCAATAATTGTCGACGCCCCAAAGGTAACCATTGCCGGACGAATGGATCATCGGCGAGACCCACCAACTGCGCAATCATTCGAATCTGAGAAAACCACCAACCGTCATGGATAATTTTATAACGCGCAATCAGTGAATTTATACCTGAATTGGCCCCGACCTGATTACTTTCGTGCTGGCGATAACACATGGATGGCTGCGGATCAATGAACCAGCGTACACCACGACTGCGTGCGAACGCATAGCAATACCAGTCATGCAGACTGACCTGTTGCAAGGCATCCCAATGTTTCAACAATGAGACCTTCAGCAACTGCATCATCCTTTGGCTCATGACATACGTACAGCCCGGTCCGGCAGCCTCAAAGAGAAAGTCCCAGCGGGTTTGCGGCTGGGCCTTGTCCAGTACCTGGTTACGACCATCAGGCCAGAACGCAACTACGTTACTCGAGTAAGCATCCACGCCAAGAGATTTGATCGACCGGATAGCGCGCTCGATCTTGTCCAGATACCAGACGTCATCCTGATCAGCGAACGCGATGAAATCGTAGCCTTCAAGATCAACATCTCGAAGCAAACGGAAGAAGTTGCGGGAGGCCCCACCAAACGCACCGGCGTCGGGCAGGACGATTACGTTCGGATGCTGTGCAGCATAATCGGCGCACCATGCCTCAGTACCGTCAGTGGAGGGATCAATACTTATATAAACGGTTACGTCGACAGCTGTCTGACCGAGGATCGAGGCCAACTGCTCCTCGATCCACTGCATGCCATTGTAGGCGGCCAGCAAAATCGCAACCTTGGGATGTTCTACTGGCATGCCATTCCTGCTTGCAGCGTTAAACATAGCATTGCGAAAGTCAGAACTTTCGATCAGGCAGACGGCGAGTCCAGCAACTTCTGAAGGTATTGACCGTAACCCGTCTTCTTCAGTGCTTGCGCTTGTGCGTTAAGCTGCTCGGCAGAAATCCAGCCATTGTGATAGGCGATCTCTTCCAGACACGCCACTTTCAGACCCTGACGCTGTTCGATCGTGTGAACGAAGTGACTGGCTTCAAGCAGAGAGTCGTGAGTACCGGTATCCAGCCAGGCAAACCCGCGACCGAGCATTTCCACGCTCAGGGTCTGGCGCTCCAGATACGCACGGTTGACGTCGGTGATTTCCAGCTCGCCACGCTCGGAGGGCTTGATGTTCTTGGCGATCTCGACCACATCGTTATCATAGAAATACAGACCGGTGACCGCATAGTTCGATTTTGGCTTCAGCGGCTTCTCTTCGATACTCAAAGCCTTGCCACTTTTATCAAACTCGACGACACCAAAGCGTTCAGGATCGGAGACGTGGTAGCCAAATACGGTAGCTCCCTTTTGTTGGGTACTGGCGGAGCGCAAGTTGTCCGAGAAATGCTGACCGTAGAAGATGTTGTCCCCCAGAATCAGACAGCATGGATCCTGACCGATGAACTCTTCACCAATAATGAACGCCTGGGCCAGGCCGTCCGGACTAGGCTGCTCGGCATAAGTAAGCTTGATCCCGTACACGCTTCCATTACCCAGCAGTTTACGGAAGCACGGCAAATCTTCCGGCGTGGAAATAATTAGGATTTCTCGCATACCCGCCAGCATCAAAACGGACAGCGGATAAAAAATCATCGGCTTGTCGTAAATAGGCAACATTTGCTTGGAAACACCAAGAGTCAGCGGGTGCAGGCGCGTGCCCGAACCACCAGCGAGGATGATGCCTTTACGATTTGTCGTGGTCATTTGTTCAGAACTTCCCTAAGCATTCGGGTTACACCACTTTGCCAATCCGGCAAGTGTAGAGAAAAATTGTCGCGCAGCTTCTGAGTATTCAATCGTGAGTTCAGAGGGCGACGTGCAGGTGTAGGATAGGCTGTGGTTTCAATCGGGTTGACCGCCGTTACAGCTAACTCCTCACCTTGGGCTTTAGCGAAGTCTATGACGTGACTGGCATACCCATGCCAAGACACTTCGCCCGCAGCGGCCAAGTGATAGAGGCCAGCCAACTCTGGACGACTGATAACTCGCTGAATAGCCAACGCCGAAACGTCAGCAATCAGATCAGCACCGGTTGGAGCACCAATCTGATCCGCAATCACATTTAATGTTTCGCGATTCTTGGCCAAGCGCAGCATGGTCTTCGCAAAGTTGTTGCCGCCAGCTCCGTAAACCCAGCTAGTACGAAAGATCAGATACTTACAACCCGCCGCGATAATTGCCTGCTCGCCGGCGAGCTTGCTGGCGCCGTAATGGTTCACTGGCGCAACAGCGTCTGTTTCCTGCCATGGCGTGACGCCTTGGCCACTGAAGACGTAATCCGTTGAGTAGTGAACCAGCCATGCGCCCGACGCTGCGGCTTCTTCCGCCATGACGCCGCTCGCGAGTCCGTTTACGCGATCTGCCAATTCGGTTTCCGACTCAGCTTTATCAACCGCCGTATAAGCAGCAGCATTAACAATAACGTCGGGCTTTATCTGACGAATCGTTGCACGCAAGGATTCAAGATTCGACAGATCACCGCAGAGGCCATCAACAAGGTGACGATCAAGAGCGACCAGTTCACCTAGCGGAGCCAGGGAACGTTGCAGCTCCCAGCCCACCTGACCGTTCTTTCCTAGGAGTAGGATCTTCATGCTTTATTCGAGCGATCCGTATAGTTCTGATCAATCCACTGCTGGTAGCTGCCGCTCTTCACATGCTCAACCCACTCGGTGTTAGTCAGATACCACTCGACAGTCTTGCGAATGCCAGTCTCGAAAGTCTCTTTCGGAGTCCAAGCCAGCTCACGCTGAATCTTGCTCGCATCGATTGCATAACGCACGTCATGTCCAGGACGATCCTGAACATAAGTAATCAGGCTGGCATGCGGACGATGGGCAGAATCAGGACGCAACTCATCGAGCAACGCACACAGGGTATGCACTACCTCAATGTTTTGTTTTTCGTTATGACCGCCGATGTTGTAGGTCTCGCCGATGACGCCTTCAGTGACGACTTTATAAAGCGCGCGCGCGTGATCTTCGACATACAGCCAGTCACGAACCTGGTTGCCTTTGCCGTACACCGGCAGGGGTTTGCCTTCCAGCGCATTGAGAATGATCAGCGGGATCAGCTTCTCAGGAAAATGGCATGGGCCGTAGTTGTTCGAGCAGTTGGTAACCAGTGTCGGCAGGCCGTAAGTGCGGGCCCAGGCACGAACCAGGTGGTCGGAGCTGGCTTTACTAGCCGAATATGGCGAGCTTGGCTGGTAAGGCGTGGTTTCGGTGAAGAGGTCTTCCGGACCTTCGAGATCTCCGTAAACTTCGTCAGTCGAGATGTGGTGGAAGCGGAAATTGGCTTTGCGGGTGTCATCCAGAGCAGCCCAGTAATGGCGCGCAGCTTCTAGGAGTGTGTAAGTGCCAATAATGTTGGTCTGGATGAACTCGGACGGGCCGGAGATCGAGCGGTCAACGTGGGATTCAGCGGCCAGGTGCATGATTGCATCCGGTTGATGTTCACGCAGAACGCGGTCGATCTGATCACGATCGCAGATATCGACGCGTTCAAAGGCATAGCGAGAACTCTGACTGACTTCCGCCAGCGACTCCAGATTGCCGGCGTAAGTCAACTTATCGACGTTGACGACCGCATCGGCAGTGCTAGAGATGATGTGACGGATGACTGCCGAGCCAATGAAGCCGGCGCCGCCGGTAACTAGAATTTTCACGCGAAACGATACCCTTGAGCTGCGGACAGCGCTGCCAGCGAGCGCGGTCTAATCCATGAATGCAGAGGCCACTACCAGTTGGCATCCGTCAGAGTCAGTCTGAATCGACATGCATTAAGGCACGATCGAACAAGGGACGCATTTTACAGCTTAATGATGCTTTTACTAATGGATAAAGACAGGCTGAGGCGCAATTTCGACAGATGCCGTGCGCCTGTCGCTTTTAGACCAGACGTTTACGAGCCGCTCTCGATGTACGCCCTAGAAACCAGCCCAATACAGGACCGATGAGCATACCGATCAGCAACGCTAGCACTGCAACAACCGACACCGGCAACTGCGGGCCGGAAAAACCCAGAAACAAAAGCGAAACAGATTGCTGATTCTCCAGCACAAACGCTAGAACAACCAGAACCATCAGCAGAAGAAAAACGCCAAGCAGTATGCGTTTCAGATTACGCATTCACGCGCCCTCGAATTTGAATAGCGAAGATCAAGCGCCCTCCTCCTCTTCCTCGTTCACGCGATCACGCAATTCCTTGCCCGGCTTGAAATGCGGCACGAATTTACCGTCCAGACTTACCGACTGGCCGGTTTTCGGGTTGCGGCCGACGCGCGGCGCGCGGTAGTGCAGGGAGAAGCTGCCGAAACCACGGATCTCGATACGATCACCGGTGGCGAGGCACTGAGACATTTGTTCAAGCATGGTCTTGATGGCCAGCTCCACATCCTTGGATGAGAGTAGCCCTTGATGGGTGACAATTCGTTCGATCAACTCCGACTTCGTCATATTTTTCCCTTCTTTTTCAAGCAGCTAGATCAGCGCTTGAAAGGTTTTAGCATGCCCGGAAGAATTTGAACAGCCCAGGGATTGACATATATCTCCCGCGGTCAAAACGCCCATTTTCAGGGCATTTCCTAGCGAGTCGGATCGCTGCTCACTTAACGACACATCACCAGCATGGTCCGGGTTACAAAGCCTGCGGGATTGAAGCCAAACGGGTATTCATCTTCATCTTTCGCATCATCAGAGCGGGTGATGACCTTGTAGCCCTTACCTTTGCACTCCTTCGCTGCACGCTTCTGGCACTTTTCCCAACCGGAACCCAACCCGGAGCAATCGACCTCGATACCACTGACGCCGCGCACCGCATGGGTTTTCGCGCTGGTGGTGCAACCTGCCAGCGCCAGGACCACCGCAACAACAAATAACTTGTTCATCCACTTCCTTATGCCAGGCAAGCCTGACGACTAATACTCAAGATCAAGCTTAGTCGCGAATAGGCGATTGATCCGATTAAAGAAACAGACCCACAGGCGAAGCCATTGGTTTCATGCACGGACGTACAAGAGCCAAATCGCAGGCACAAAAAAGGGCGACCGAAGTCGCCCTTTTTAATGATCAAGCAGAACTTAGTTCTGTTTGGCCATTGCTTGACGCAGCAGTGCCGCCATAGTGGTGTCAGCTGCTTCACCTTCCGGAGCTGCTTTCAGGCTCTGGATGGCTTCTTTCTCTTCAGCATCGTCTTTCGACTTGATCGAGAGCTGGATTACGCGGCTCTTGCGATCAACGCTGATGATCTTGGCTTCAACTTCCTGGCCTTCTTTCAGAACGTTGCGCGCGTCTTCAACGCGGTCACGGCTGATTTCGGAGGCTTTCAGGGTAGCTTCGATGTCGTCGGCCAGAACGATGATGGCGCCTTTGGCGTCAACTTCTTTCACGGTACCGGTCACGATAGCGCCCTTGTCGTTAACCGAGACGTACTCGGAGAACGGATCGCTTTCCAGTTGCTTGATGCCCAGGGAGATGCGCTCGCGCTCTGGGTCAACCGACAGGATGACAGTGTCCAGCTCGTCGCCCTTCTTGAAACGACGTACGGCTTCTTCGCCCACTTCGTTCCAGGAGATGTCGGACAGGTGAACCAGACCGTCGATGCCGCCGTCCAGACCAATGAAGATACCGAAATCGGTGATCGACTTGATGGTGCCGGAGATCTTGTCGCCCTTGTTGAACTGGCCAGAGAAGTCTTCCCATGGGTTCGACTTGCACTGCTTGATGCCCAGGGAGATACGACGACGCTCTTCGTCGATGTCCAGGACCATGACTTCCACTTCGTCGCCGACTTGTACGACTTTCGAAGGGTGGATGTTCTTGTTGGTCCAGTCCATTTCCGAAACGTGTACCAGACCTTCAACGCCTTCTTCCAGCTCAGCGAAGCAGCCGTAGTCGGTCAGGTTGGTAACACGAGCGGTAACGCGAGTGCCTTCTGGGTAACGGGCTTTGATAGCAACCCATGGATCTTCGCCCAGTTGCTTCAGGCCCAGGGAAACACGGTTGCGTTCGCGATCGTATTTCAGAACCTTGACGTCGATTTCGTCACCAACGTTGACGATCTCGGAAGGATGCTTGATGCGCTTCCAGGCCATGTCGGTGATGTGCAGCAGGCCGTCCACGCCACCCAGATCGACGAATGCGCCGTAATCGGTGAGGTTTTTGACGATACCTTTGACTTGCTGGCCTTCCTGCAGGGATTCCAGCAGAGCTTCACGCTCGGCGGAGTTCTCGGCTTCGAGGACGCTGCGACGGGAAACGACAACGTTGTTGCGCTTCTGGTCCAGCTTGATGACCTTGAATTCCAGCTCTTTGCCTTCCAGGTGCGTGGTGTCGCGCACTGGACGGACGTCAACCAGGGAACCTGGCAGGAACGCACGGATGCCGTTAACGTCGACAGTGAAGCCGCCTTTAACCTTACCGTTGATAACGCCCTTGACCACTTCCTCGGCTGCGAAGGCTGCTTCCAGAACGATCCAGCATTCAGCGCGCTTGGCTTTTTCACGGGACAGCTTGGTTTCGCCAAAGCCGTCTTCAACCGAATCCAGAGCAACGTGAACTTCATCACCAACGTTGATGTTCAGTTCGCCAGCATCGTTGTAGAACTGCTCAAGCGGGATGAGTGCTTCAGACTTCAGACCAGCGTGAACGGTTACCCAGCGAGCCTGGTAATCGATATCAACGATAACACCGGTGATGATGGAGCCTGCCTGAAGGTTCAGGGTTTTCAGGCTTTCTTCAAAGAGTTCCGCAAAGCTTTCGCTCATTTTAATTCCTGTAGATGAGGGCGAAGTAAACGCCCATCTCCACACCCCAGACGGTGTGGGTTAGTTTCATTTAAAAGAAGCACCGCAGGACTATGACTGGTCCCCTGCGGCCTTCTTGGTCACCCGGCGATATCGCGAATGGCGATCTCGCTCATGATGCGTTCAAGCACCTGATCGATGGAAAGCTCCGTTGAATCCAGCTGAATCGCGTCGGCCGCCGGCTTGAGCGGGGCTACTGCGCGCTGGGTGTCACGCTCATCGCGTGCACGGATCTCATCTAGCAGACTCGACAGACTAACACCCTCGACTTTGCCCTTCAACTGCAAATATCGACGGCGCGCCCGCTCCTCGGCACTGGCGGTGAGGAAAATCTTCAGCGGTGCACCCGGAAATACCACCGTGCCCATGTCGCGACCGTCCGCCACCAGACCCGGCGCTTCCTGAAACGCACGCTGGCGCTGCAGCAGCGCCTCGCGTACGGCGGGCAGCGCAGCCACTTGCGAGGCCCCGGAACCGACGCTTTCGGTGCGAATGACATCGCTGACTTCGTCGCCTTCGAGAATAATCCGCTGCAGCTGACCTTCGGTCGCGGCGATGAACTGCACATCCAGATGAGCGGCCAATGTCTTCAGCAGCTCTTCATTGGTCAGGTCGACGCCATGGTTATGCGCAGCAAACGCGAGCAAGCGATAAAGCGCACCGGAATCCAGCAGGTTCCAGCCCAGACGCTTGGCCAGAATCCCGGCGACCGTGCCTTTGCCGGAGCCGCTTGGCCCATCGATGGTGATGACCGGTGCAATGTTTTTCACGACTGAGCCTCTTGTGCCACACGAATGCCGACTTGCCCGCACAGCGCGAGGAAGTTGGGGAACGAGGTCGCGACGTTGGCGCAATCATGGATGCGGATCGGTGCGGTAGCGCGCAACGAGGCAACGCTGAAGGCCATGGCGATACGGTGGTCGCCGTGACCGTGCACTTCACCGCCGCCGATCTGGCCGCCGTCGATGATGATGCCGTCCGGGGTCGGTTCGCACTTGACGCCCAGCGCCAGCAAACCGTCCGCCATGACCTGAATCCGGTCGGATTCCTTGACCCGCAGCTCTTCTGCGCCGGTGAGCACGGTACGCCCTTCGGCGCACGCGGCAGCAACGAACAGGACCGGGAATTCGTCGATCGCCAGCGGCACCAGCGCCTCCGGAATCTCGATACCTTTGAGTTTAGCTGCCCGCACGCGCAAATCAGCCACTGGCTCGCCGCCCACTTCACGCTGGTTTTCCAGAGTGATATCGGCACCCATCAGCCGCAGGATATCGATCACGCCAGTACGGGTCGGGTTGATGCCCACGTGCTCGAGCACCAGTTCGGAACCCTCGGCGATCGAGGCTGCGACCAGGAAGAACGCCGACGACGAGATATCGCCCGGCACTTCGATGTGAGTCGCGGTGAGCTTGCCGCCGGACTCGACCGAAGCCGTGGCGCCGTCAACGCTGACCGGGTAGCCGAAGCCACGCAGCATGCGCTCGGTGTGATCGCGGGTCGGTGCCGGCTCGGTCACCGTGGTCTTGCCTTCAGCATAGAGACCGGCAAGCAGCAGGCAGGATTTCACCTGGGCACTGGCCATCGGCATGGTGTAGGTCAGGCCCTTGAGCTTATGGCCACCGCGAATGGTCATCGGTGGACGACCTTCGGCAGCGGTTTCGATCACGGCGCCCATTTCTCGCAAAGGATTAGCCACGCGATTCATCGGACGCTTGGACAGCGAAGCGTCGCCGGTCAAGGTGCTGTCGAAGTTCTGCGCCGCCAGCAGGCCAGAGAGCAGACGCATCGAGGTGCCAGAGTTGCCCAGATAGATCGGGCCCGGCGCAGGTTTCAGGCCGTGCAGGCCGACACCGTGGATGGTAACGCGGCCGTGGTGCGGGCCTTCGATGACCACGCCCATGTCGCGGAATGCCTGCAAGGTCGCCAGGGCGTCTTCGCCCTCAAGGAAGCCTTCGACTTCGGTGACGCCTTCGGCCAGCGAGCCGAGCATGATCGAACGGTGGGAAATCGATTTGTCACCCGGTACGCGAATCCGACCGGACAGGCGGCCACCAGGTTGAGCCAGGAAGATCAGATCGTTGGAGTTCATAGCGTCCACATAGGCCCTGCGGGCCAGGATTTTACTGAAATGCTCGCGGGCAACCCGGGCGCGCGTGAAAACGCCCAACAATTGGTGCCCATCCCCTGCATCGACCGCGTCGCGCAAGGCGTCGAGGTCGCTGCGAAATGTATCGAGTGTGCGCAGGACAGCCTCGCGGTTGACGAGGAAGATGTCGTGCCACATCACCGGGTCGCTTCCGGCGATTCTTGTGAAATCGCGAAAACCACCGGCAGCGTAACGGAAGATCTCCAGATTTTCATTGCGCTTGGCCAACGAATCGACCAGACCGAAGGCCAGCAGGTGCGGCAGATGGCTGGTCGCGGCCAGCACTTCGTCGTGACGCTCGACCTGCATGTGCTCGACATCGGCGCCCAGTTCGCGCCAGAGCCGATCAACCAGCGCCAGTGCGGCAGGATCGGTCTGCTCGAGCGGCGTCAGGATCACCTTGTGCCGACGGAACAGCTCGGCATTCGAAGCTTCCACCCCGCTCTGCTCGGAACCGGCAATCGGGTGCCCCGGGACGAAGCGCGCCGGCATGCCGCCGAACGCTTCAGTCGCGGCGCGCACCACGTTGCCTTTGGCACTGCCGACATCCGTGAGAATCGCCTGCCCCAGATCCATGACAGCCAGACGCGCGAGCAGCTTTTCCATGGCCAGAATCGGCACCGCCAGCTGAATCACATCGGCACCGACGCAAGCCGCCGCCAAATCGTCTTCGCAGCGATCAACCACACCCAATTCGACCGCGAGCTTGCGCGATTGCGGATCCAGATCGACGCCGACCACTTCACGGCACAGGCCGCTTTCACGCAAACCCTTGGCAAACGAACCACCGATCAACCCCAGACCGACCACCACAAGGCGACCGATCATAGGTGCAGCAGGTTGCAGCGCAGTGACATCAACCACGAGCCAGAACCTTGCGCAGCGCCTCGAGGAAACGGCTGTTTTCGGCCGGCAGACCGATGGTCACCCGCAGGTGGTTCGGCATGCCGTAATTGGCCACCGGACGCACGATCACGCCTTCGCGCAGCAAGCCCTGGAAAATCGGCGCCGCGACCTGGCCGAGATCGACACAAATGAAGTTGCCTTTGGACTCGATCCAGCTCAGCCCCAGCTCACGAAAACCCGCCTGCAACTGCTGCATGCCGGCTTCGTTGAGCTGACGGCTTTGCGCCAGATATTCCTCGTCCTTCAGCGCCGCACACGCCGCCGCCAAGGCGAGGCTGTTGACATTGAACGGCTGGCGAACGCGGTTCAGCACGTCTGCCACCACAGGCGTCGACAAGCCATAACCGACGCGCAGCGCGGCCAGACCATAGGCCTTGGAGAAGGTGCGCGACACCAGCAGGTTCGGGTACGCCGCGAGGAAGTCGAGACCGTCCGGCAAATCGCTGCCTTCGGCGTACTCGATGTAAGCCTCGTCGAGGACTACCAGCACATGCTCGGGAACGTCCTGCAGGAATTCGTCCAGCGCTTCGGCGCCGAACCAGGTACCGGTCGGGTTGTTCGGGTTGGCGATGAACACCACGCGGGTGTTGGCATCGATGGCCGCAAGCATCGCCGGCAGGTCATGGCCCCAGTCTTTGGCTGGAACGACTTTGGCCTGCGCACCGACAGCTTGGGTAGCAATCGGATACACAGCGAATGCATGTTCGCTGAATACCGCGTTCAGGCCCGGCGCCAGATAGGCACGGGCGACCAGCTCAAGAATGTCGTTGGAGCCGTTGCCCAGCGTGACCTGATTCAGGTCGACACGGCACTGCTCGGCAAGCAGAGACTTCAGGGCGAAACCATTGCCGTCCGGGTAGCGGGTCAGCTCGGCCAGCTCTTCGCGGATCGCCGCCAATGCCTTCGGGCTGGCGCCCAATGGGTTTTCGTTGCTCGCCAGTTTGACGATCTTTGCCGGATCCAGATCCAGCTCGCGCGCCAGTTCGTCCACAGGCTTGCCCGGAACGTACGGCGAAAGTTGTTGCACGCCCGGCTGTGCCAGAGCGAGGAAGTTGCCACTCATTTGCTACCGCCCCTTAGAGAACTGCTTTCGGGTAGGAACCCAGCACTTTGAGTGCTACTGCTTCCTGACTGATCTTTTCCAGCACACCTTTGATCAACGGATCACGGTGGTGGCCGACAAAGTCGATGAAGAACACGTAGGTCCATTTGCCGCTGCGCGACGGACGGGTTTCGATGCGGGTCAGGTCGATGCCATTGTCGTGGAACGGCACCAGCAGCTCATGGAGCGCGCCGGGCTTGTTGCTCATCGACACGATGATCGAGGTCTTGTCGTCGCCGGTCGGCGGCACTTCCTGATTACCGATCATCAGGAAGCGGGTCGAGTTGTCCGGGCGATCTTCGATCTTCTCGGCCAGACGCGTCAGGCCATATAGCCCTGCCGCCATGTCGCCAGCGATCGCTGCCGAATTCCACTCACCCTTGACCCGTTTGGCCGCTTCGGCGTTGCTCGACACCGCGACGCGTTCGACATTCGGGTAATGCGCATCCAGCCACTTGCGGCACTGAGCCAGCGACTGCGCGTGGGAGTAGATGCGGCTGATACTGTCGGTCTTGGTATTTTCGCCGACCAGCAGATGATGGTGGATGCGCAACTCGACTTCGCCACAGATCACCATGTCGTGCTCGAGGAAGCTGTCCAGCGTGTGATTGACCGCGCCTTCGGTGGAGTTTTCCACCGGCACCACGCCGAAATTCACCGCACCGGCGGCGACTTCACGGAACACTTCATCAATCGCCGCCATCGGCTTGCTGATCACCGCGTGACCGAAGTGCTTCATCGCTGCCGCTTGGGTGAAGGTGCCTTCAGGACCGAGATAAGCCACTTTCAGTGGCTGCTCCAGCGCCAGGCACGACGACATGATTTCGCGGAACAACCGCGCCATCTCTTCGTTGCCCAGCGGCCCCTGGTTGCGCTCCATCACCCGTTTGAGCACCTGAGCTTCGCGCTCAGGACGATAGAACACCGGCACTTCGCCTTCGGCCAGCGAGGCCATCTTCACGCGGGCGACTTCCTGGGCGCAACGCGCACGCTCACTGATCAGCTCGAGGACTTTGGTGTCCAGAGCGTCGATGCGAACGCGCAGTGCCTTGAGTTCTTGCTCGGACATCAGCCGTGTTCCTTCTCGAATTCCGCCATGTACGCCACCAGCGCGTTGACCGCAGTGATGTCGACGGCGTTGTAGATGGAGGCGCGCATACCGCCCACCGAACGGTGACCCTTGAGGTTGAGCAGACCGCGCTCGTCAGCACCGGCAAGGAATGGCTTGTCCAGACGATCATCAGCCAGACGGAACGGTACGTTCATCCACGAGCGATCCGACTTGTTGATCGGGTTGCTGTAGAGGCCACTGGCGTCGATGAAGTCGTACAGGGTGCGCTGCTTGACGTCGTTGAGCCTGGCGATCGCTTCGACGCCGCCCTGCTCTTTCAGCCACTGGAACACCAGACCGGACAAGTACCAGGCGAGGGTCGGCGGGGTGTTGTACATCGAGCCGTTATCGGCCGCGACCTTGTAATTAAGCATGGTCGGGCACAGCGAGCGCGCTTTGCCGAGCAGGTCTTCGCGGATGATGTTGACGACGATGCCGCTCGGGCCGATGTTTTTCTGCGCGCCAGCGTAGATCATGCCGAAACGCGAAATATCGACCGGGCGCGAGAGGATGTCCGAAGACATGTCCGCCACCAGCGGTACGTCACCGGTTTGCGGGATCCACTGAAATTCCAGACCACCGATGGTTTCGTTCGGCGCGTAGTGAACGTACGCGGCGTCTTTCGACAGGTTCCACTCGTTCTGGGCTGGGATGGCGAAATAGTCGTAAGGCTTGGCAGTGGCAGCAACGTTGACGTGGCCATAGCGCGAGGCTTCTTCGATGGCTTTCTGCGACCAGATACCGGTGTCGATGTAGTCGGCCGAGCCGCCTTCAGGCAACAGGTTCAACGGGATCTGCGCAAACTGCTGGCTGGCGCCGCCTTGCAGAAACAGCACTTTGTAGTTCGACGGGATATTCAGCAGGTCACGCAGATCCTGCTCGGCCTGGGTGGCAATGGACACGAACTCATCGCTGCGATGGCTCATTTCCATGACCGACAGACCCTTGCCGTGCCAATCAAGGAGTTCACCCTGGGCGCGCTGCAGGACAGCTTCAGGCAGCGCCGCCGGACCGGCGCAGAAGTTATAGGCTCGCTTGCTCACATCCAATCTCGCTCTGATTTGGTGGTATCACGCAATAAATCACACTACCGATCAACATGGCCCTGTGGGAGCGAGCCTGCTCGCGAATGCATCACCGCGGTGCTTCAGAGGTACCGCAGCGCCTGCTTTCGCGAGCAGGCTCGCTCCCACAGGGGATCTCCATGATGTCGAAAATTCATACCGGACAAATAACAAGGGGGCGAATTCTCATCCGCCCCCTCGTTTGTCCGCTTATTCCTGCGGTTCTTCGTCTGCTGCGGCGTCGAGTTGCTGGTCGTCTGCGGCCTCGTCGATACCGACGGTGCCTGCGATTTCCTCGCCCTCTTCACCTTCGAGCTCTTCGCCTTCGATTTCCGAAGGCTCCTGAACCCGTTCCAGGCCGACCAGGGTTTCATCCTTGGCCAGCTTGATCAGCGTCACGCCCTGAGTATTACGGCCCAGGCTCGACACTTCGCCGACACGGGTACGCACCAGGGTGCCCTGATCGGAGATCAGCATGATTTCTTCGCCGTCGAGCACCTGTACCGCGCCGACCAGACGGCCGTTACGCTCGTTGCTGACCATGGCGATCACGCCCTGACCGCCACGCTTGTACTCAGGGAACTCGGTGATCGCGGTGCGCTTGCCATAACCACGCTCGGAAGCGGTGAGGATCTGGCTGCCTTCTTCCGGGATCAGCATGGAAATCAGCTTCTGCCCTTCCGGCAGACGCATGCCGCGTACGCCGCGAGCGGTGCGGCCCATGGCACGCACGTCGGACTCTTTGAAACGGGTGACCTTGCCGCCGTCGGAGAACAGCATCACTTCGCGCTCGCCATCGGTGATAGCTGCAGAGATCAGCACGTCGCCTTCGTCCAGCTCCAGCGCGATCAGACCGACGCTGCGCTGACGACTGAAGGATTCCAGCGGGGTCTTCTTCACGGTGCCGTTGGCGGTGGCCATGAAGATGTAGTGACCTTCGGTGTATTCCTCGACCGGCAGCATGGTGGTGATGTATTCACCATCATCCAGCGGCAACAGGTTGACCAGCGGACGACCACGGGCCGCGCGGGATGCTTCCGGAATTTCGTAGGTCTTGAGCCAGTACACCTTGCCCTTGCTGGAGAACAGCAGCAGCGTGGTGTGGCTGTTGGCAACCAGCAGGTGAGCGATGTAGTCCTCGTCCTTGACGCCGGTGGCCGATTTGCCTTTGCCGCCACGACGCTGAGCCTGGTAAGCAGCCAGCGGCTGGGTCTTGGCGTAGCCACCGTGGGAGATGGTCACGACGCGCTCTTCTTCCGGGATCATGTCACCCAGGGTCAGGTCGAGACGGGCATCGAGAATTTCGGTGCGACGCACGTCGCCGTATTCGGCGCGGATCACTTCCAGTTCTTCGCGGATCACTTCCATCAGGCGCACGGCGCTGTTGAGGATGCGGATCAGCTCGCCGATCTGGTTGAGGATCTCCTGGTACTCGGCCAGCAGCTTCTCATGCTCCAGACCGGTCAGGCGGTGCAGGCGCAATTCCAGAATCGCTTGCGCCTGTTCTGGCGAGAGGAAGTACTTGCCTTCGCGCAGACCGTATTGCGGATCGAGATTTTCCGGACGGCACGAATCGGCACCGGCACGTTCAACCATCGCCACCACAGCCGAGGATTCCCAAGGCGTGCTGATCAGCGCTTCCTTGGCTTCCGACGGCGTTGGCGAAGCCTTGATCAGGGCGATCACCGGGTCGATGTTCGACAGGGCAACGGCCTGGCCTTCGAGAATGTGCCCACGCTCGCGCGCCTTGCGCAGTTCGAACACGGTACGACGGGTGACCACTTCGCGACGGTG
The DNA here is from genome assembly GCF_900187595.1 of Pseudomonas sp. Irchel 3F6. Lineage (NCBI taxonomy): Bacteria > Pseudomonadati > Pseudomonadota > Gammaproteobacteria > Pseudomonadales > Pseudomonadaceae > Pseudomonas > Pseudomonas sp. Irchel 3F6. Next base: position 173,779 of record NZ_FYDP01000009.1, read on the forward strand.
ACGGACGAAGGCTTCCAGCAGATCCTTGAGGTTGAGGATGCGCGGGCGGCCGTCGATCAGCGCGACGATGTTGATGCCGAATACCGATTGCAGCTGGGTCTGGGCGTAGAGGTTGTTGAGGATCACCTCAGGCACTTCGCCGCGACGCAGTTCGATCACGACACGCATACCGTCCTTGTCGGACTCGTCGCGCAGCTCGGTGATGCCCTCGAGCTTCTTCTCTTTGACCAGCTCGGCGATCTTCTCGATCAGACGCGCCTTGTTCAGCTGGTAAGGCAGCTCGGTAATGACGATCTGCTGACGGCCACCGACCTTGTCGATGTCTTCGATGATCGAGCGGGCACGCATGTAAATGCGCCCGCGACCGGTGCGGTAGGCTTCGATGATGCCGGCACGACCGTTGATGATCGCGGCCGTCGGGAAGTCCGGACCGGGAATGTATTGCATCAGCTCATCGACGGTCAGCTCGGGATTGTCGATGAGGGCCAGGCAACCGTCGATGACTTCACCGAGGTTGTGCGGCGGAATGTTGGTCGCCATGCCCACGGCGATACCGCTGGAACCGTTGACCAGCAGGTTCGGTACGCGGGTCGGCATGACCGCCGGGATCAGTTCGGTGCCGTCGTAGTTCGGCACCCAGTCTACGGTTTCCTTGTGCAGGTCAGCCAGCAGCTCGTGCGCCAGCTTGGTCATGCGCACTTCGGTGTATCGCATGGCCGCAGCGTTGTCGCCGTCGACCGACCCGAAGTTGCCCTGGCCGTCGACCAGCAGGTAGCGCAGGGAGAAAGGCTGGGCCATACGAACGATGGTGTCGTATACGGCAGTGTCACCGTGCGGGTGATACTTACCGATCACGTCGCCGACGACACGGGCAGATTTCTTGTACGGCTTGTTGTAGTCGTTGCCCAGCTCGCTCATCGCGAACAGTACGCGACGGTGCACGGGCTTGAGGCCATCGCGCGCATCCGGCAGTGCACGGCCGACGATCACGCTCATTGCGTAGTCGAGGTAGGACTGTTTCAGCTCGTCTTCGATATTGACCGGGAGGATTTCTTTGGCCAGTTCGCCCATGAGAAGCCTGATTCCTTTTTCTGGTGAAACTTCGTCATATCCATGTGGGAGCAACGAAGCTCGTCGGGGCCGGCCGAGTGCCATGCGCCGACTTACGACAAATCAACATTGGATCGCGGATTTGCGCAGTAAAGACAGCTCCGTGGAGCCGCCTCGGAAAACGCCGGATGTTATCACAAAGGCCGCCACGCACCTATCCCCCAGATGCGCATGGAGCATAGTTAGTTGACCGATGACAGGCTTGAGGGGGACGAGAGAAGCTCTGAGCTTCTTTGAATGTGAAATCTGGGGCAGATTTACAGTTGTTTATTGACATTCAAGCCCTCATCGCTGGCAAGCCAGCTCCCACAGGTTCAATGCCGGGCACAAAACCTGCGGGAGCTGGCTTGCCAGCGATGGGGTCCGCTCAGACGCAATAGTCCTTCAATGCAGGCGTTTGCGACACATCAGCTGGGCCATTTTCGCGGTGTCCGGGCGCTCGACGATGCCTTTCTCGGTGACGATCGCATCGATCAGATCCGCCGGGGTGACATCAAACACCGGGTTGAACGCTTCAACATCGGCACCGACGCGTTTACCGCCAACTTCAAGCAGTTCGGCGCCATCACGCTCTTCGATCGGGATGTCATCGCCGCTGGCGAGGTTCATGTCGATGGTCGAACTCGGCGCCACCACCATGAAGCGCACGCCGTGGTGCATGGCGTTGACCGCCAGTTGATAGGTGCCGATCTTGTTCGCCACGTCGCCATTGGCGGTGATGCGGTCAGCGCCGACGATCACCCAGGTCACGCCTTTGGTTTTCATGATGTGCGCGGCGGCGGAGTCGGCATTCAGGGTCACCGGGATGCCTTCGTTGGCCAGTTCCCACGCGGTCAGCCGCGAGCCCTGCAGCCACGGCCGGGTCTCGTCGGCATAGACGCGTTCGACCATGCCTTCTATATAAGCCGCGCGGATCACTCCCAGCGCAGTTCCGAACCCACCGGTGGCCAGCGCGCCGGTGTTGCAGTGGGTCAGGATGGCTTGAGCGTTGCCCTGATGCTTGCGAATCAGATCGACGCCAAGCTGCGCCATGGTCAGGTTGGCCTCGCGGTCGCTTTCATGAATGGCGATAGCTTCGGCTTCCAGCGCCGCCAGCGGATCGGCGTTGCTTTTCAGGCGATCCAGGCGATCGTGCATGCGGCCCAGCGCCCAGAACAGATTGACCGCGGTCGGACGCGAATCTGCCAACAGCGCGAAATCCTCTTCCAGCGCCGCGTACCAGTCGCCGCCCTCGGCAATCCGCGCCCGCGCCGCGAGGACGATGCCATAAGCCGCACTGATGCCAATAGCCGGCGCGCCACGCACGACCATCGAGCGAATCGCTTCGGCCACGCCGGCGGCGCTGGTGTAGGCGATCCAGTTTTCCTCGAACGGCAAAATACGCTGATCCAGCAGGTGCAGCGCGCCATCACGCCAATCGATGGCCTTTACTTTCTCCGCAGCCAACAGTCGATCGCGCATCCCACACCCCGCACTCATGAACAAAAGCCGCCGATTATAGCGATCCCCCCGCGAAGACGCTCGGGTATACTTCGCCATCCTTTACAAAAGCACTGGAACCGACCCTCGATGCCGAAACCTGCCATTGCGCTCGACCTGTTATTGCTGCCGACCTGGCTGGTCCCCGTCGAACCCGCAGGCGTGGTGCTCAAGGAGCACGGCCTGGGCATCCGTGACGGTTGCATCGTGTTTATCGGCCCGCGCGCCGAAGCGTTGAAGTGTAACGCGACAGAAATCCGTGAACTGCCGGATGTTCTGTTGGCGCCGGGACTGATCAATGCCCACGGCCACGCGGCGATGACACTGTTCCGTGGCCTGGCTGACGATCTGCCGCTGATGACCTGGCTGGAAAACCACATCTGGCCGGCCGAAGGCAAATGGGTCGATGAGGATTTCGTCCGCGACGGCACCGATCTGGCCATCGCCGAGCAGATCAAGGGCGGCATCACCTGCTTCTCTGACATGTATTTCTTCCCGAAAGTCGCCAGCGAGCGCGTACACAACAGCGGTATCCGCGCGCAGATCGCCATTCCGATCCTCGATTTCCCGATCCCCGGCGCCAGCAGTGCCGACGAAGCCATTCGTCAGGGCGTCGAATTGTTCGGGGATCTCAAGCATCACGAACGCATCAAGATTACTTTCGGCCCTCACGCACCCTACACCGTTGGTGATGAGAACCTGGAGAAAATCAGGGTGATCGCCGAGGAGCTTGACGCCTCGATCCACATGCATGTGCATGAAACAGCGTTTGAAGTGCAGCAGGCGGTCGAGCAGACCGGCGAACGGCCACTGGCGCGCCTGGGTCGCCTTGGCCTGCTCGGCCCGCGCTTCCAGGCGGTGCACATGACCCAGATCAGCGATGAAGACTTCGCGCTGCTGGTAGAAAGCAACAGCAGCGTGATCCACTGCCCGGAGTCCAACCTCAAACTGGCCAGCGGCTTCTGCCCGGTCGAGCGTTTGTGGCAGGCTGGGGTGAACGTCGCCGTCGGCACCGATGGCGCGGCGAGCAACAATGATCTGGACCTGCTCGGTGAAACCCGCACCGCCGCCCTGCTGGCCAAAGCCGTGGCCGGTTCTGCCACCGCACTGGACGCTCATCGCGCCTTGCGCATGGCCACCCTCAATGGCGCCCGTGCGCTGGGGATCGAGGCGCAGGTCGGCTCGCTGGAGATCGGCAAAGCCGCAGACATCGTCGCTTTCGACCTGTCCGGCCTGGCGCAGCAACCGGTGTATGACCCGGTGTCGCAGCTGATCTATGCGACCGGGCGTGATTGCGTGAAACACCTGTGGGTTGCCGGCAAGCAACTGCTCGACGACCGGCGCCTGACCCGCATGGACGAACAACAACTGGGCGAGACCGCCCGCCACTGGGGCCAGCGCATCAGCGGCCACACCGAATCGTAAACACCGCGGCGCAATATCCGCGGCTACAGCCCTTTTCAGGTTTTTCGAGGAATTGAACATGAGCAACGTCGACCACGCCGAAATCGCCAAATTCGAGGCCCTTGCCCATCGCTGGTGGGACCGTGAAAGCGAATTCAAGCCGCTGCACGACATCAACCCGCTGCGGGTCAACTGGATCGACGAGCGAGTCAATCTGGCCGGCAAGAAAGTCCTCGACGTCGGCTGCGGCGGCGGCATCCTCAGCGAAGCCATGGCCCAACGCGGCGCCACGGTGATGGGCATCGACATGGGCGAAGCGCCGCTGGCGGTCGCACAACTGCATCAGCTGGAATCCGGGGTCAGCGTCGAATACCGGCAGATCACCGCCGAAGCCCTTGCCGAGGAAATGCCCGAGCAGTTCGACGTGGTCACCTGCCTGGAAATGCTCGAGCACGTGCCGGATCCATCCTCGGTGATCCGCGCCTGTTTCCGCATGGTCAAGCCGGGCGGCCAGGTGTTCTTCTCGACCATCAACCGCAACCCGAAGGCGTATCTGTTCGCGATCATCGGCGCCGAATACATCATGAAGCTGCTGCCGCGCGGCACTCACGACTTCAAGAAATTCATCCGTCCCTCCGAGCTCGGCGCGTGGAGCCGCATGGCCGGCCTGACCGTCAAGGACATCATCGGCCTGACCTACAACCCGTTGACCAAGCACTACAAGCTGGCCAACGACGTTGACGTCAACTACATGATCCAGACCCTGCGCGAGGAATAAGCCGATGGCCATCAGAGCGGTACTTTTCGACATGGACGGCACCCTGCTCGACACCGCGCCGGACTTCATCGCCATCTGCCAGGCGATGCGCGTCGATCGCGGTCTGCCGCCGATCAACGACAAGCACATCCGCGACGAAATTTCCGGCGGCGCCAAGGCCATGGTCGCGGTGACGTTCTCGATGGATCCGGAATCGCCGGGCTTTGAGGAGCTGCGTCTGGAGTTTCTCGAGCGCTATCTGGTCGGCTGCGCAGTGCACAGCAAGCTGTTCGACGGCATGGGCGAACTGCTAGCTGACATCGAAAAGGCCAACCTGATCTGGGGTGTGGTCACCAACAAACCGTTGCGTTTCGCCGAGCCGATCATGCAGCGTCTGGGGCTGGCCGAGCGTTCGGCGCTGCTGATCTGCCCGGATCATGTGAAGAACAGCAAGCCGGATCCGGAGCCGCTGATCCTCGCCTGCAAGATGCTTGATCTGGATCCGTCGACCGTGCTGTTTATCGGCGATGATCTGCGCGATATCGAATCGGGCCGCGATGCCGGCACCAAAACCGCTGCGGTGACCTACGGCTACATCCACCCGGACGACAACCCACGGCATTGGGGTGCGGACGTGGTAGTGGACCACCCGCTGGAGTTGCGCAAGGTGCTCGACAGCGCGCTGTGCAGCTGCTGACCTGACTGTTGCAAATTCCCTGTGTGGCGAGGGGATTTATCCCCGCTGGGCTGCGAAGCGGCCCCCGCTTTTATCCAGGCGATGTGACACACAGGTTTTGCGACGGCTTCGCCGCCGAACGGGGATAAATCCCCTCGCCACTGGGTGAAGCAGGTCTTCATGAAATGGACTATGAGGTTTTTATGTTTGATTACACCGCTCGCCCTGAATTGCTCAAGGATCGGGTCATTCTGGTCACCGGTGCCGGCCGTGGCATTGGCGCAGCTGCGGCGAAAACCTATGCCGCCCACGGTGCCACTGTGCTGCTGCTGGGCAAGACCGAAGCCAATCTGACGGAGGTCTACGACGAAATCGAGGCTGCCGGTCATCCGCAACCAGCGGTGATCCCGTTCAACCTCGAGACCGCCCTGCCCCATCAGTACGATGAGCTGGCGGCGATGATCGAAACCGAGTTCGGCCACCTCGACGGCCTGCTGCACAACGCTTCGATCATCGGCCCGCGCACGCCGATCGAGCAACTCTCCGGCGAAAACTTCATGCGTGTCATGCAGGTCAACGTCAACGCGATGTTCATGTTGACCAGCACCCTGCTGCCGTTGCTCAAGCTGTCCCAGGATGCTTCGGTGGTGTTCACCTCCAGCAGCGTCGGGCGCAAGGGTCGCGCATACTGGGGCGCCTACGGTGTGTCGAAATTTGCCACCGAGGGCCTGATGCAAACCCTGGCCGATGAAGTGGAAGGCGTTGCGCCGGTACGCTCCAACAGCATCAACCCGGGCGGCACGCGCACCAGCATGCGCGCGCAGGCGTATCCGGGGGAAAATCCGCTGAACAACCCGACACCGGAAGAGATCATGCCTGTGTATCTGTACCTGATGGGCCCCGACAGCGCAGGCGTTAATGGCCAGGCGTTCAACGCCCAATAACGCCATACGTCGCATTTGTTGCCGCGGCAGAATGCTGTCGCGGCAAGCCATTGTCGCTCATAACCGTCACAAAGCCGCCAATAACCCAGCGCGGCTGCTTGGCATTCGCCAGCAAGTCATTGATTCGAAAAGCTTTAAATAAAATCGAACCGAATGGCACGCCTTTCGCTCTAAATTCCCTCAAAACATGCCGTGTGATGGCCATGGGGCAAACGCCGATTTCGATAGCTGACTGATCGTCTTGCGGCAGACTAAACTTACGCCAAACGTCCTACGGGACTGATGGATCAGTACGACGCGCAGCCCATAGCCGCTCTCACCCAGCCTGTAAGACAGACTTACTGCTTAGGGGCTCACGCCATATGAAATCTCCTTCCCAGACCCATGCAATTGACTTCGACAGTGCCAAATTGCAGCGCCTGGGCTTCGGTCAACTACCGGCGCTGATCGAGCGCCCGACCAGCCTGGCGCAACTGCGTCAGCAAATGAGCCTGCAACTGCAAACCAGCCTTGAGCCACAGCGCATCCTTGGCCTGTTCTTTCGCGAAATTCAACGCCTGGTGCCGCTGGACGCGCTGAGCTATGTGCATCAGGCCAGTGACTTGCGCCTGGAGTTCGGCACACGCGGCCACCACTCGGTCAGCTACACCCTGAGCCACGAAGGCGAGCACATGGGCGAGCTGGTCTTCCGCCGCAATCAGCGTTTCAACGACAAGGAACAGGGCGACCTCGAGTCGCTACTGTCCTGCCTGCTGTACCCGATGCGCAACGCCCTGCTCTATCGCGCCGCGACGCAAAGTGCCTTGCGCGACCCGTTGACCGGTGCTGGCAACCGGGTAGCCATGGAGCAGACCTTGCAGCGCGAGATCGACATGTCGCGCCGCCATGCGCAGCCGCTGTCGGTACTGATGCTCGATATCGACCACTTCAAACGGGTCAATGATGACCACGGGCATGGCGCCGGTGATGACGTGCTCAGAGCCATTGCCGCGTCGATCAAGGCGCAACTGCGCAATGTCGACATGGTGTTCCGTTATGGCGGCGAAGAGTTTCTGATCCTGCTGTCCAACACCGGTCGCGAAGCAGCGGCAATGGTTGGCGAGCGTTTGCGCCAGGCGACGCAGTCAGAGGAATATTTTGCCGATGGCCAATTGATCGAGATCACCGTGAGCCTGGGATGCTCGACGTTGTTGCCGGGCGAGTCGGCAGACAGCTTGCTGCGCCGGGCCGACAGTGCGTTATATGTCGCAAAGCGCGAGGGGCGGAACCGGCTGGCGATGGCCGGCTAAAAATCATTGTGGGAGCGAGCCTGCTCGCGAAGAGGGAGTGTCAGACAACGATTCGTTGAATGACCCACCGCTTTCGCGAGCAGGCTCGCTCCCACAGTTCGATCAGCTTTCGGTTACGGTCCGGCGCTCGCGGTTGACCAGCAAGCGCTCCGAAGTCTCCAGCTGCATGCACCGCTCCAGGAACAGGTACATGTAGTCATAACTCTTGCAGATCGCCTGCCGCAGCTCGGCCTGCAAGGCCTTGCTCGGGTTCATGCCGGCCAGGGTGCAGATGATTTCCAGCGCTTCCCACGGATGGGCATCGTCGTACTGGGCATGCATCTTCAACCACTTCATCGCGCGCTTGCGATCTTCTTCCGGAAACGCCGCGGCGTAGACCCCGGTCGAGCAGACCACCGCTGACCACTCCCCGGTCGCCCCTTCGATCGCATAGTTGGTCGCGGCAATCGCCACGATCAGCGAATCCGCCGAGCTGGTGTGCCAGCACCAGTGACTCAGAGCATGCAGCTCCGGCGGCACTTGCTGGGCCTGGAGATCTTCGAGACTGACGCCATGGGCGCGACTCCAGTGCATCCAGTAGTCGGCGTGATTGAGTTCGACGCGGATGTTGCGCATCAGCCAGCGCCGCGCCATGTCTTCGCCGGGATGGCGGGCAAAGCGGGTCTTGGTCAGGTTCTGCGCCATGTACAAGGCAAACTGCTCGACCACCGGCCAGCCACCGATCAGGTACTGGCGCATGGTTTTCGCGCTGAGTCTGTTGTCGCGCATGCGCTGATAAAGTTCATGTTCGACAACCCGGCGCTTGCTCTCGCTGCAATCCTTGATGAGCTGTTGCGCCCAGGCAGGATAACTTGCAGCTTCCATGAGGGGTCCGGTTCGGTTGAATGTGTCGATCACTGTTCGGCTCCTTTTGAGTTGTGATGGCAAGGATCGGCGAGAGACTTCAACGGAACGTGCCAGGCGCTTTGAACAACAACGGCTGCGGTCTGGCAGGACGACTTTGCAAACTGTCACAGGTAAACAACTGCGGACGCTCGATGACATACCCCTGAGCGTAATCCACACCTATTTCAAGCAACGCCTGTTCGATCTGGTTAGTTTCAACAAACTCGGCAATTGTCTGCTTACCCATAACATGACCGATGTGATTGATCACTTCGACCATTGCCCGATTAATCGGGTCGTCCAGCATATCCTTTACGAAACTCCCGTCGATCTTCAGGAAGTCTACAGGCAAATGTTTCAAGTAAGCGAATGAAGACATTCCGGCACAAAAGTCATCCAGAGAAAAGTGACAACCTAAGCCTTTGAGTTCATTGATAAAACGAATTGCACTGCCAAGGTTTGCAATTGCACTGGTTTCGGTAATTTCAAAACAAATCATTTCAGGCGGTATAGCGTAGTTAACAAACTGTTCCCGCAGGAAGTGCAAAAACGCGTCATCTCCTATAGTAATGCCTGACAGATTAATCGCACACATTGCCAAAGGAAGTTCATGTTCCTGTTCAATACACTGGGCAATAACCTTGAAAACGTTTTGAACTACCCAGCGATCTAACTGGGTCATCAAACCATAACGCTCCGCCGCCGGAATAAAGCTGTCAGGCAAAATCATCCGCCCGGATTCATCATGCAGGCGCAGGAGAATTTCGATGTGTCCGGCCTGGCCGGGTTGCGGCTTGAGCGGCGCGATCTGCTGGGCATAAAGGCAGAAGCGGTTTTCTTCGAGCGCCATGTGCAGCCTTTGCACCCAAGCCATTTCACCGAAGCGCATGGACAGTTCGGAGTCGTCCGCATGATAGACCTGCACGCGGTTGCGGCCCTTTTCCTTGGCCATGTAGCAAGCCATGTCCGCCGCACGCAGGGAGGCTTCCAGGGTGGTCGGATTCTGTGCGACATGCACCAGGCCAATACTGACGGTGGTCAGGAACGGCCGTCCTTTCCAGACAAAATGCAGATTCTGCACGGTCTGACGCAGGCTTTCGGCAATCTTCTCCGCGATGTCCGGCGGGCAGTTCTCGAGCAAAATCCCGAATTCGTCGCCGCCCAGTCGCGCCAGGGTATCGCCCTCGCGCAGGTCTGATTGCAGCAGCGTGCAGATGTGCCGCAGCAATTCATCGCCCGCCGCGTGCCCGCAGGTGTCGTTGACCAGTTTGAACTGGTCCAGATCGAGGAACATCAGGGCATGCCGGCCGGGCTGGCGCGTCAGGTTGTGCAAGGCCTGTTCGAGGCGATATTCGAATTCGCGGCGGTTCGCCAGACCGGTCAGCGCATCGTGGGTCGCCTGCCAGGACAGGTTGGCGATGTATTGCCGCTCCTGAGTCATGTCGTGCAGCACCAGCACTGTGCCGCTGACGTTGCCGGCATTGCGGATCGGCGCTCCGACCAGGGTCACCGACAGGGTGCTGCCGTCCAGCCGCTGGATCAGCTTGGAATGTTCGCTGCCGCCGCTGAGCTGGCCACTGAGAATGTGCTCGATCAACGTCAGCCCTTCGGTCTGAGCGTTATCGTCAAGCAGGTTGAACAGCGCCGACAACGGCAGCCCCGCCGCCTGCTCGGCCTTCCAGTGCGTCATGGCCTCGGCGGCGGGGTTCATGTAATCGATCGCGCCGTTGACGTCGGTGGTGATCACGCCATCGCCAATCGATTGCAAGGTGATGTGCGCGCGATCCTTTTCCAGTTGCAGCGCCTGGGCAAATTCATGCCGTTGCCTGAGCAGTTTGTGCGTGCGCCACAGCGCCAGCGCGATCAGACCCAGCGCGGTGGCCAGGTTGGTGAACAACAGCAGGCGCATGATCACCCGCGAGCCTTCGCCCAAGGCATCGCTGAAGGCTCTGGCGGCTGGGGTGACTGCATCGTTGATGGCGAAGATCTGTAACTTCCAGCGCTGCACATCGCCGGGGCTGGCCTGGTTCTGCGCAATGCCTTGATGCATCTCCTGCGCGACTTCGTGCAATCGGTCGAGATAGGCATCGCCAATCGTCCAGCGATCGATCGCGGTTTCCAGATAACTGTAGTGGCGGAAATTGAGGTACAGCCAGATGACGCTGGAGACATCGTCTGGATGATTACCGCCCTTGAGAATGCCTTCGCGCGCCGCTTGCAGATCCGGCGGCTGACGATCCAGTGCCAGGCGCAATTGGTGCCCGCCCTGGGGCACGGCGATCGCCGTCAGATATTTGCGGTAGATCGCCTCGTCACGGCTATCGGCGTAGAGGTTGAGGTAATAGATGGCGTCTTTCTGGCCCTTGGACCACAGGCTTTCGCCAGCTACGTAGCCACGCACGGCCGAAAGCACGTAAAGGCTCACGCCCCCCAGTAATGCCTGGAACACCACGACAGCAATAAAGGGCCAGACGATACCCAACAACCGTGGTGTTCCCAGAGTCTGCTTTTGCTTCATGAGATTCCTTGCATGAGCACTGCCCGCTCGCCTTCCGGGCGAATTCGCTATGACGAGACTAGGTGGGGTTCTCGTTCAAGGCAAGGCGCGGCGTTACACCGCGCGCAGAACCTCTGACAGGTCGGCAAGGGTTTCGACCAGTGCTGTTGCAAGTTGCCGTAGAGCTTGGCGTACAGACCGCCGTCGGCGATCAGTTGGCGATGGTCGCCGTCCTCGGCGATCTGCCCGCCGTCGAACACCAGTACGCGGTCGGCCTGCTTCACCGCCGACAGGCGATGGGCAATGATCAGCGTGGTGCGGCCATGGAGAAACTTCGCCATCGCCTGGTGCAGGTTGTACTCGGTGGCAGCGTCGAGGGCCGAGGTGGCTTCGTCGAGAATCACCACTTTCGGCTCGGCGAGAATCATCCGCGCAATCGCCAGACGCTGGCGCTGGCCGCCGGACAAACGCACGCCGGAACGCCCGACGATGCTATCGAGGCCATCGGGCAGCGCGCGGATGGTCGCGGCCATTTGCGCGATTTCCAGCGCCTGCCAGCAGGCTTCGTCGCTACGCATGCGGCCCATGGTCAGGTTGGCGCGCACGCTGTCGTTGAACAGCGCCGGATGCTGCAGCACCACCGCGACGTTCTCGCGTACCGTCTCTAGGCCGATCTCCTGCTGGGTCGATCCGCCGAAGCGGATGGTCCCGGCCGCTGGCGTGTACAGGCCCAACAGCAACTGCACCAAGGTACTTTTGCCGCCGCCGCTCGCCCCGACGATCGCGACTTTTTCGCCGGGCAGGATCGACAGGTTCATCTGATCCAGCACCAGCTCGTCGCCATAACCGAAGCTCAGGCCTTGCACCTCGATGCCGACGGTGTCTCGCCCCTTGAACGGATCGACGCCGCCGGGATACTGCGGCTCGTCGGCACGCGCCAGCAGTTCATTGATCCGCGTCAGCGCACCGCCCGCTGCGTAGTAGGCGTATTGCAGATTGAGCAGCTGTTCAACCGGGCCGATCATGAACCACAAGTAGCTGAACACCGCGAGCATCTGCCCGATCGAAAGATCGGAAAACAGCACGGTGAGCATCGCCGCCGCGCGGAAGATGTCGATGCCGAACTGGAACAGCAAACCACTGGCGCGGTTCGAGGCGTCGGTTTTCCACTGCGAGTTGACTGCGTAGTTGCGTACTTCCTGCGCGCGCACACCGAGGCGCCCGAGGAAATAGCCCTGACGATTGCCGGCGCGCACTTCCTGAATCGCATCGAGAGTTTCGCTCAGCGCCTGAGTGAAGCGCGAGGTGCTGTCGTTCTCGAGTTTTTTCAGGTGTTTGACGCGTTTGCCGAGCTGCACCGTGGCGTAGATCACCAACGGGTTGAACAGCAGAATCAGCAGCGCCAGCTTCCAGTGCATCCACATGAGGATGCTGGCGGTGCCGACCAGGGTCAGCATGGCGACGAGGAAGCGGCTGAGGGTTTCGCCGACGAATTTGTCGAGGGTATCCAGATCGGTGACCAGGTGCGTGGTCACTGTGCCGCTGCCGAGGCTCTCGTATTCACCAAGGGAAATGCGCTTGAGCCGCTCGATCAGGCGTACGCGAATGCGGTAGACGATGTCCTTGGCCAGGCGCGCAAACAGCCGCGACTGCAACACGCCAAAACACAGGGCGCTGCAACGCAAGGTCAGGGTCACCACCAGCATCAGGCCGATATAACCCGCCGCCTGCTGCCACATGCTTGGCAGAAAATGATTCATGACTTTCAGTGCGGCATCGCCGTGGCCGAGCAGCACTTCGTCGACCAGCAACGGCAGCAGCAACGGGATCGGCACGCTGCACAGCGTCGCCAGCACGGCCACGCCGTTGGCGATCCACAGGGATTTTTTGTGATGCAGTGCCAGACGCCGGACTTCAGCCCAGCTCAGCCGGTCGACACGCTCTACGGCTGGCGTGTCATCGGCGCGATCAGACACAGGCCGCGCGCTCCAGCCAGCGGCCGAGCAACGGCGACAGCTCGCTGAGCGGTTGATAGCCGTTGGTCAGCAGCGCCAGTTGCCCGTTGCGCTCGGCCAGCAGGGTCGGAAAACCGGCGATGCCCAAGTCCTGCACCCAGGTGAAGTCGGCTTGGGTCGCCTTGTGCTGATCGGCATGATCGAACAACGCCGCGAATTCGATACGCGGCACACCGGCCTGCTCCGCCAACTCGACCAGCACGCTGGCCTGGGTGACATCGCGACCCTCGGCGTAAAACGCCTGCTGGATCAGCCCGACCAATGTCCACGCGCAATCCGGCGCCAGACTGCGCGCGGTGACAATGGCGCGACAGGCAGGCTCGGTGTCGTAGACAAAACCGTCAGGCAACGCGCCGTCGAACTTGAACGGCTGGCCGGTGGCCTCGGTGACCGCTTGCCAGTGCTCAAGGATGTAGCGCCGCGTGGTCGGCTCCAGCGCCGAACCGCTGCCGGTGCGCAACCCGCCGACCACCAGATGCAGCTCGACTCCGGCTGCCTGCGCCTGCTCGACCAGTGCCTTGGCCACCGGAGCAAACCCCCAGCACCATGAACACATCGGATCCATCACATAGAGCAGGCGCGCAGACATGATTAAGCCTCGGAAGATGCTTGCTTATAGTTGTAGCCGATCGGGTGCGGCTGATTGCGTGCCTTGGCCAGTTCGATCTGCTTTTGCCGATCGATGGCGCTGCGCCGGGTCTTCTCGCTGAGCTTGTCCCAGCAATGCGGGCAACTGATGCCGGCGACGTAGTGCTCGGAGGCGCGATCTTCAACGCTGACCGGCGTGCGGCAGGCATGACATTGATCGTAGTCGCCTTCCGTCAGGTCGTGACGCACGGTGACGCGGTTGTCGAAGACGAAGCAGTCGCCGCGCCATTTGGTTTCTTCCTGCGGCACCTCTTCGAGGTACTTCAGGATGCCGCCCTTGAGGTGGTAAACCTCTTCGAAACCCTCGCCGAGCATGTAGCTCGAGGCTTTCTCGCAGCGAATGCCGCCGGTGCAGAACATCGCGACCTTCTTGTGCACGGCCGGGTCGAAGTGTTCTTTGATGTAGTCGGGAAACTCGCGAAAACTGGTGGTTTTCGGATCGATGGCGCCTTCGAAGGTACCGATCGACACTTCGTAGTCGTTGCGCGTGTCGATCAGCAGCACTTCCGGGTCGCTGATCAGCGCGTTCCAGTCTTGCGGCTCGACGTAAGTGCCGACCTTTTTGTTCGGGTCAACGCCTTCGACACCGAGGGTGACGATCTCTTTCTTCAGCTTGACCTTGGTGCGATAGAACGGCTGTTCGTCGCAGTACGATTCCTTGTGGTCAATGTCGACCATGCGCGGATCGTTCTTGAGCCAGGCGAGCAGACCGTCAATGCCTTCGCGGCTGCCGGAAACCGTGCCGTTGATGCCTTCTTCGGCGATCAGCAGAGTGCCTTTGATGCCGTTGTCGACCATCGCTTGCAGCAGTGGCTCGCGCAGGTCAACGTAATCTTCGAGGGTGACGAACTTGTACAGTGCCGCCACGACAATCGGTTGTGTCATGGGTATTTCTCCAGGTGGCTACCCTCGCAAAGGGTGAACCGGATTCAATAAAAAACGCGCCGGCTAAGCGGCGCGTTGCGGATTCTAGCAAAAAACATCACCGCCTGCGGCTGTGCCCTGTAGGAGCTGCCGAAGGCTGCGATCTTTTGATCTTAATGTTTGCTACCGCCGGCACAGGTCGGCGACGCCGGGGCGCCGTCGATCTCTGCCCATTCCTGCGGGGTGTAGGTGTGCAGCGCCAACGCATGGAACTCGCCCATCAGCTCGCCGAGCGTGCCGTAGACTTTCTGGTGGCGCTTGACCCGGTTCAGGCCTTCGAACTGCGCGCTGACCACCACCGCCTTGTAGTGGGTCTGTGACCCGCGACTGTGCATGTGGCTTTCGTCCAGCACTTGCAGGTGCTCAGGCTGTAACAGAGCCAGCGTCGATTCGATGCGTTGTTGCATGGTCATCACGAACTCCGCTTACTTCTTCTTGGCTGGCGCCGCGGCCGGGGTCAGCTCTTTGGTCATGTCGTCGAGCAGCTTGTTGACCACAGGCACCGCGCTTTCCAGTTTGCCCTGGGTCATCTGCGCCGACTGCTGGGTCAGCTGCGGCATTTTTTCCAGGACTTTCTTGCCCAGTGGCGACTGGTAGAAGGCAACCAGATCCTTCAGCTCGGATTCGCTGAAGTTGCTGGTGTAGAGCTTGACCATGTCGGGCTTGAGCTTGTTCCAGCCGATGGCCTGGTCCAGCGCGGCGTTGGCCTTGGCCTGGTAGGTTTCGAGCACGGCTTTCTTCGACTCAGGGGCTTTGGTCTGTTCAAAGCGCTGGGCGAACATTTGCTGCACTTGCATGTACACCGGGGTACCCAGCTTGTCAGCGTGAGCCAGCGTCAGGAAAGCTTCGGCACTGGCGTTGTGGCTGGCGGTATCGGCAAGCACCTGGCCGCTGGCGCAAACCAGTGCAACCGCGGTACAGATGGCGCGAAGACGAGTCATCGAGTTTCCTTTAAGCAAAGCGAGGTCGAACCCCAAGGGCGACCATTCTGCGCCTAACAATCGCTATGGCTCAACCCCCGGCCCTTGCCGCGCTTGATTGGCGGGGTTTTGCGGTCAACAATCGAGCCGATGGAACCACCCGGGCCGATGCCGGCCTAAATTGCGCCAACAGACCAACAGGAGTGTGCACGATGAGCCGTATCGAAACCGACAGCCTGGGCCAGATCGAGGTCCCGGACGACGCTTACTGGGGTGCTCAGACGCAACGCTCGCTGATCAACTTCGCCATTGGTCAGGAACGCATGCCGCTACCGGTGCTGCACGCCCTGGCGCTGATCAAGAAAGCCGCCGCACGGGTCAACGACCGCAACGGCGACCTGCCCGCCGACATCGCTCGCCTGATCGAACAGGCCGCCGATGAAGTGCTCGCCGGCGAGCATGACGAGCAGTTCCCGCTGGTGGTCTGGCAGACCGGCAGCGGCACTCAGAGCAACATGAACGTCAACGAAGTGATCGCCGGTCGCGCCAACGAACTGGCCGGCAACCCGCGCGGCGGCAAGTCGCCGGTGCATCCGAACGATCACGTCAATCGCTCGCAAAGTTCCAACGACTGCTTCCCCACCGCCATGAGCATCGCCACCGCCAAAGCGGTGCAGGAACAACTGCTGCCGGCGATCGCCGAGCTGTCCGGCGGCCTTGCCGAACTGGCGGCGCGGCACATGAAACTGGTGAAGACCGGGCGCACGCACATGATGGACGCGACGCCGATCACCTTCGGTCAGGAACTGTCCGGCTTCATCGCGCAACTGGATTATGCCGAGCGCGCCATCCGCGCCGCGCTGCCGGCGGTCTGCGAACTGGCGCAGGGCGGCACTGCGGTCGGCACCGGGCTGAATTCGCCGCACGGCTTCGGCGAGGCGATTGCCGCCGAGCTGGCCGCGCTGTCCGGCTTGCCGTTCGTCACCGCGCCGAACAAGTTCGCCGCGCTGGCCGGTCATGAACCGCTGGTAACGCTTTCAGGTGCGCTGAAAACCCTCGCTGTGGCCTTGATGAAGATCGCCAACGACCTGCGTCTGCTGGGCTCAGGTCCTCGCGCAGGTTTTGCTGAAGTGAAGCTGCCGGCCAACGAACCGGGCAGTTCGATCATGCCCGGCAAGGTCAACCCGACCCAGTGCGAAGCGCTGTCGATGCTCGCCTGCCAGGTGCTCGGCAATGACGTGGCGATCGGTTTTGCCGCCAGTCAGGGGCACTTGCAGTTGAACGTGTTCAAACCGGTGATCATTCACAATCTGCTGCAATCGATCCGTCTGCTCGGCGACGGTTGCAGCAACTTCCAGCAGCACTGCATCGCCGGGCTCGAGCCGGATGCGGAGGTCATGGCCAGGCATCTGGAACGTGGGCTGATGCTGGTGACCGCGCTGAACCCGCACATCGGTTATGACAAGTCGGCGGAGATCGCCAAGAAGGCTTACAGCGAAGGGCTGACTTTGCGTGAGGCTGCGTTGCAGCTGGGTTATCTCACTGATGAAGAGTTCGATGCCTGGGTGCGCCCGGAGAACATGATCGAGGCCGGGGCCAAGGGCTAAAGCAAAAGATCGCAGCCTTCGGCAGCTCCTACAGGGAAACGCATTCCAATTGTAGGAGCTGCCGCAGGCTGCGATTTTTTGATCTTCAGGCCATGCGCATCCGCCGCGCCCTGAGCCCGGCAATCAACGATGGCCCCAACGCCACCAGCGCCGAACCCAGCACCACCAGCACTGCCCCGCCATAGCCCAGCGCATTGATCTGCTCGGCATGCACAAAGTCCGGCCAGATCCGCGCCGCAATCGCCACCGCAACAAACGTCACCAACGGCGTGATCGCCAGCGTCGCACTGACCCGCGAGGCTTCCCAGTGCGCCAGCGCTTCGGCGAATGCGCCGTAGGCGATCAAGGTGTTCATGCAGCACGCCAGCAACAGCCAGCCCTGCAACTGGCTCAAGTTGAGCGCTTCAAGTGGATGTACCCACGGCGTCAGCAAGAGCCCGCAGAACAGGTAGATCACCATCATCACCTGCAACGAATTCCACACCGTGAGCAATTGCTTCTGGCCCAGCGCGTAGAAGGTCCAGACCGTCGACGCCAGCAGCACCAACAACACGCCGGCGGTGTAATCGGACAGCGAAGTCAGCAGTTCGGCCAGGCGCTGATTGAAGAACAGGCCGAAGCCGATCAACAGCACCAGCAAGCCGAGGCCCTGACCGATGCTGAAGCGTTCCCTGAACACGAAAAGACTAGCGATCAGCAGCATGATCGGACCCATTTGCACCACAAGTTGCGCGGTGCCGGGGCTGAGCAGATTGAGGCCCATCAGGTACAGCACGTAATTGCCGACCAGCCCCAACACCGCCATCAGCACCAGCCAGCCGCCCTTTGGCCCGAGCACCTTGCGACTTGGCAGGCGCTTGACCGAAGCCAGATAAATGAACAGGCAGCCGCCGGAAACCATCAGACGAAACCAGGTCACCGTGACCGGGTCCATCACCAGCAACACCTGTTTGAGCTTGATCGGCAGGATGCCCCACAGAAACGCGGTCAGCAGCGCCAGGAACAATCCGTACACCCAGCGCCCCGATGAAATGTGCATGCGAACCCCAAAAGCCTGCTGACAAGAGCCTGCATTCTAGGCGCCCTGTCCCGTGCAACACAGGGACAGTTGCCGCCAGGCCGCGAATGAAACTGTGCAGGTCGCAGCAGTAAACCGGCGCGCCGCCGTTGATCGGCCGGGCAGGCGCGCCAAGTGCTTCAGGCATAAGCTGATTGCAGACTTTTCAACGCATTGATCAGGGAGACCGACATGTACGCCATGCGCGCCGAGGACAGCGCCCCCGCCACCCGTTTTCGCAGCGACCGCGTGTGCCGGGTCAATGGCGAGCTGTATTTCAGCACCCGGGAAAATACCCTTGAGGGGCCGTTTGAAGGTCAGGTGATCGAGCGGGAGATTCAGGCATATATAGCGCGGATGCAGCGGCGGGATTCCAGCCGCTGAACCGTGGCGCTGCCTTCGCGAGCAGGCTCGCTCCCACAGGGGAATGCGATCACCTGTGGGAGCGAGCCTGCTCGCGAAGGGGCCTGAACGGGCAACCAATCCTTTAGCGCACCGCCTCAAACAACCCACTCGCCCCCATCCCGCCACCCACGCACATGGTGACGATGCCGTAGCGCAGGTTGCGCCGCTGCAATTCCCGGATCAGATGCCCTACCTGGCGCGAGCCGGTCATGCCGAACGGGTGGCCGATGGAAATCGAGCCGCCATTGACATTGTATTTGTCGTTGTCGATCTCCAGCCGGTCGCGGCTGTACAGGCACTGCGAAGCAAACGCCTCGTTCAATTCCCACAGATCGATATCCGCCACTTGCAAGCCCTTGGCCTTGAGCAGTTTCGGCACCGAGAACACCGGGCCGATGCCCATTTCGTCCGGCTCGCAACCGGCGACGGTGAAGCCACGGAAAAACGCCTTCGGCTTGAGCCCCAGCTCCAGCGCTTTGTCCAGACTCATCACCAGTGTCATCGACGCACCGTCGGACAGCTGCGAGGAATTGCCCGCCGTCACCGAACCGTCGTCGGCGAACACCGGTTTCAGTCCGGCAAGGCTTTCGTAGGTGGTGTCCGGGCGGTTGCAGTCGTCGCGCTCGACGACGCCGTCGACAATCTGCACTTCACCGCTGTTCTTGTCCTCGACCCGATATTTCACCGCCATCGGCACGATTTCATCGTCGAACAGACCGGCAGCCTGGGCCTGAGCGGTACGGATCTGGCTTTGCAGCGCATAGCGATCCTGCGCCTCACGACTGACACCATAACGTCGTGCCACCACTTCGGCGGTCTGGCCCATGGTGTAGTAGATGCCGGGAGTCTGTTGCTTGAGCAGCGGGTTGATCAGGTGATCGGTGTTGACGCTCTTCAGGGTCAGGCTGATCGACTCGACGCCGCCGGCGACGATGATGTCGCTGCAACCGGAGGCGATCTGGTTGGCGGCAATCGCGATCGCCTGCAAACCCGACGAGCAGAAACGGTTGAGGGTCATGCCGGCAGTGCCGGTGCCCAGGCGCGACAGTACCGCGACGTTGCGGCCGATGTTGTAGCCCTGCGCGCCCTCGTTGGAGCCGGCGCCGACGATGCAGTCCTCGACGCTGGCCGGGTCGATATCGTTGCGGGTCAGCAGCGCATTGACGCAGTGGGCCGCCATGTCATCGGGGCGGGTCTGGTTGAACTTGCCGCGAAAGGATTTGGCCAGGCCGGTCCGCACGCTGTCGACGATCACCACTTCACGCATGGCATACCTCATTGTTGTTGTCGGTTGAAAGTGGACTTGAGCATAAGTCCACCTTCTTGCCGACCGCGAGGATCATTCACCCGGCGTATGCGCGGCCATCGCTTCAGTCCTTGTGCTTCTTGGCCTTCTTGTCGGATTTCTCGAACGCGTCTTCCAGCGCGCGGTTGATCGTGCGCAATACTTTCACCCGTGCCCAGCGTTTATCGTTGGCTTCGACCAGCGTCCATGGCGCGATCTCGGTGCTGGTGCGATCGACCATGTCGCCGACCGCCCGGCGATAGTCGTCCCACTTTTCCCGATTGCGCCAGTCGTCCTCGGTGATCTTGAAACGCTTGAAGGAAATCTCCTCGCGCTCCTGAAAGCGCTCCATCTGCGTGTCCTTGTCGATCGCCAGCCAGAACTTGACCACGATGACGCCGGCATCGGCCAGTTGCTCTTCGAAGTCATTGATTTCGCCGTAGGCGCGCAGCCAGTCGGCCGGGGTGCAGAAGCCCTCGATCCGCTCGACCAGCACCCGTCCGTACCAGGAGCGGTCGAACACGGTGAATTTGCCCCGCGCCGGGAGGTGTCGCCAGAACCGCCACAGATACGGTTGTGCGCGCTCTTCTTCGGTCGGTGCGGCAATCGGGACGATGCTGTACTGACGCGGATCGAGCGCCGCTGCCACGCGGCGAATCGCCCCGCCCTTGCCCGCCGCGTCGTTACCCTCGAACACCGCGATCAGCGCATGGCGACGCATGCGTTTGTCGCGCATCAGCCCGGACAGGCGCGCCTGCTCGGTGATCAGTTGTTCTTCATAGTCTTTCTTGTCCAGACGCTGCGTCAGGTCGAGGCTGTCGAGCAGATTCAACTGATCGACCGGCGTACCCAGCGGCGCGGCACTGACTTCGTGTGGATTGACGTCGGCACGCTTGAGCGCGTTTTGCAGACCTTCGAGGAGAATCTTGCCCACCGCCAGGCTGCGGTAATTGGCATCGACGCCTTCGATGACATGCCACGGCGCGTAATCGCGGCTGGTGCGGCGCAGCACCCGCTCGCCGTATTTGACGAACTTGTCGTAGGTCTGCGATTGCTGCCAGTCCAGCGGACTGATGCGCCAACTGTGCAACGGGTCGTCGGCCAGCGATTTGAGCCGCGCTTTCATCTGCTTCTTGGACAAGTGAAACCAGAACTTGAAGATTAACGCGCCTTCATCGCAGAGCATCTTTTCCAGACGCTCAGCGCCGGCGATGGCCTGGTCCAGACGCGGATCCTTGAACAGTCCGTGCACCCGGCCCTGGAGCATCTGGCTGTACCAGTTGCCGAAGAACACGCCCATCCGCCCCTTGGCCGGCAGCATCCGCCAGTAGCGCCAGGCCGGTGGCCGCGCCAGTTCTTCATCGGTTTGCTGGTCGAAGGTGCGCACTTCGATCAGGCGCGGATCCATCCATTCATTGAGCAGCTTGACCGTCTCGCCCTTGCCCGCCCCTTCGATGCCGTTGATCAGGATGATCACCGGAAAGCGCTTCTGCTGCTGCAACTCGAACTGCGCTTCCAGCAAGGCTTCACGCAGCGCAGGGACGGCCGCCTCGTAAGTGTCTTTGTCGATGGCGTGACCGATTTCAGCGGATTCAAACATGGGACGGCTCCTTCCAGGGTTCAGCAAGACTAGCGGATTGGGCACGGGCGCAGGGCAGAAATTCCCACGAACTCAGGACGGGATGAGAACTTTGTGGTGAGGGGATTTATCCCCGACCGGCTGCGCAGCAGTCGTAAATCCCGGAAGCACGGTTTAACTCGGGAAAACGGGGTGGTTGGTTCTGGGACTGCTTCGCAGTCCAGCGGGGATAAATCCCCTCGCCACAGGGTTCTTTTCACCGCGAGTCTTGTGCTGGATCGGTAGTATCGGCGCGATCGGCTAGAATGGCCGCCTTGTGTTTGCCGAGCCTGCCATGAAAGCCGAAATGCCCCACGCCCAACTCGACTGGGACGACCAGGGACGCCCACGTTCGCGGGTGTTCGATGACGTGTATTTTTCCGATCAGTCGGGGCTGGAGGAAACCCGTTACGTGTTTCTCGAACAGAACCGTCTGGCCGAGCGTTTCGCTGCGCTGCCGGCGGATGGACGTCTGGTGATTGGCGAAACCGGTTTCGGCACCGGGTTGAATTTTCTCTGCGCCTGGCAGTTGTTCGAACAGCACGCGGTGGCCGGCGCGCGCTTGCATTTTGTCAGCGTCGAGAAGTACCCGCTGGCGCCTGCGGATCTGCGCCGAGCCTTGGCACTGTGGCCAGAACTCATGCCGTTGGCGGATCAGTTGCTCAGGCATTACGTGGCGATTCATCAAGGCTTTCAACGCATCACTCTGGCCAACGGCCGCGTGACGCTGACCTTGCTGATCGGCGATGCGCTGGAGCAACTGCCGCAACTCGATGCACAGATCGACGCGTGGTTTCTCGACGGTTTCGCCCCGGCGAAAAATCCGGACATGTGGACTGCTGAACTGTTCGTCGAACTGGCGCGGCTGGCTGCGCCGGGCTCGACCATCAGCACTTTCACCAGCACCGGTTGGGTCCGCCGTCTGCTCAATGCTGCCGGGTTCAAGATGAAGCGCACGCCGGGCATCGGCCACAAATGGGAAATCCTGCGTGGCGAGTTTCTCGGCTGGCCCGCCGAGGTGGCGGCGCCGCTACCGGCGAAACCCTGGTTCGCCCGCCCTGCTCCGTTGCGCGGTGAACGCCGGGCGCTGGTGATCGGCGCCGGCCTGGCTGGCTGCGCGACAGCGTCGAGCCTGGCGGCGCGCGGCTGGCAGGTGAGTCTGCTCGAGCGTCACGCGGCGGTGGCGCAAGAAGCTTCGGGCAACCCGCAAGGTGTGCTCTATCTCAAGCTGTCCGCCCATGGCACGGCGTTGTCGCAGTTGATCGTCAGCGGCTTCGGTTACACCCGGCGCCTGCTGGAAAGCCTGCAACGCGGCAGCGACTGGGATGACTGCGGCGTGCTGCAACTGGCGTTCAACGCCAAGGAAGCCGAGCGCCACGCGCAACTGGCGGCGGCGTTTCCTGAAGATCTCTTGCAGTGGCTGGAACAGCCGCAAGCGCAGGATCGCGCCGGTGTCGGCGTGGCCCACGGCGGCTTGTTCTACCCCGAAGGCGGCTGGGTGCATCCGCCGGCGTTGTGTCAGGCCCAGGCGACCCACACCAACATTGAGTTGCTCAGCCATCACGAAGCTTTGGAACTGCGCAAAGTCGCAGACCTGTGGCAAGCCTTCGACGGCGAACGTTTGCTCGCCAGTGCGCCGGTGGTGATCCTGGCCGGAGCCGCCGAAATCAAACGTTTTGCCCAGAGCGCCGAATTGCCGCTCAAGCGCATTCGCGGGCAGATCACGCGCCTGCCTGAAAACGCAGAGAGTCATGCGCTGGCCACCGTGGTGTGCGCCGAGGGCTACGTCGCCCCGGCGCGTCTGGGCGAGCACACCCTGGGCGCCAGTTTCGACTTCAACAATGACGATCTGACACCCACGACTGCCGAGCACCAAGGCAATCTGGCGATGCTCGAAGAAATTTCCAGCGACCTGCTGACACGCCTCAACATCAGCGAGCAGCCACTTGCGAACCTTGAGGGCCGGGCAGCTTTCCGCTGCACCAGCCCCGATTACCTGCCGATTGTCGGCCCGCTCGCTGATCTGCAAACCTTCAATCAGACCTACGCAGCGTTGAGCAAAGACGCCCGGCAAGTACCGGACCTCGCCTGCCCGTGGCTCGATGGTCTGTACGTCAACAGCGGCCACGGTTCTCGCGGGCTGATCACCGCGCCGCTGTCCGGCGAGCTGCTTGCCGCGTGGCTGGACAACGAGCCGCTGCCGTTGCCACGCAGCGTGGCCGAAGCCTGCCATCCCAATCGTTTCGCCTTACGGCAGTTGATTCGCGGCAAGTGAATTTCACGTATCGGGCATTTCGCAGATGCCCAGATCCATCAGCCGTATCGCGTCTTCCGTCAGGCTCTTGAACAGCACGTCTTCAGCCTGGTCCTTTTCAAGCTTGAGTGCCTGGTTCTGACTCAAATAATCGCCAGAGGGCAGCGTGTCCTTCTTGTCGAACAGTGCGCTCATTTGCGGGTCGTACAGGTCATCGATCAGCGCAAACTTGCGGACAAATATGCGTCGCAGATAGTCACGCCAGAACGTTCGCCCCTGCATGTATTCCAGCCATTGCGGGGAGAGTTCAGCGGTGAAGACGCGATTTTTTGCGACCTCAAGATCAGCGGCCGTCACGCCACTCTGGGCACTGAACAGCATATCTTTCGGTTGACCGCGCAGACCCAGCGCATCGGTGAGACCGATCCGGTAAGCGAGGTTCATTTCCAGCGCATCGACCTTTGGCGCCCGGAGCGAATGCTCCCGGGCGATTTCTTCCAGCCTGTCCAGCCGGAACAGACTGCGGCCCAGTTCCAACAGCGCCTTGGCAGTGCCCCTGCTCCCGCTTGCAGCCCTGCTCACCCGCTCGACTTCCACTGCGACTTCAAGGCGACTGAAAACCAGCGCCGCGTTATCGGTGCAGTGCAGCGGATCGGCCGCGATGTCGAGCAGTTGACGACCCAGCGGCTCGTCAGCTTCCGCCGCCTTCAGTACCGCCCAGACGCGTCGCTGCATGTCAGCGCTGCCCTGTTTGCCGTCTGCGGTATCGCCCAGTTGCGCCAGCAAAGTGAACAAGCCATCGGCCGTCCGCTCGCTGCGCAATGCCGCCCAGATGCGCGACTGCTCTGCCCACTCTTCGCCACTGACCTTGGTCAACCAGAGCGAGCGCGCCGTTTGCTCGTTCAGCCGTGCGATGTCATCGGCGACATAGTCCATCCCAACGCCGAAATTATCGCGATAGTTCTCCAGATGCGTTTTGGCCGTTTCCGAAAAGGGGTTCAGCCCAAGCTTGAGTGCGCCGGTGAAACGTCGTGATTTCTCGAATAACCACTCGGGCAGCTCCGTGATGCTGTTGGCGGTCAGATCCATCAGTTCAATGTGCGCAGAATGGTCGAGGCCTTCTGGCAGTTCGGTGATGCCGGTATCGTTCAGCGACAAGCGACGCAGTTGCGACATTCGGCTGAAATCAGGGGTGGCACCCAACGGATTCTTGTCCAGATTCAGGTAGCGTAAAGTGCTCAGCCTGTTCAGCTTCGCCAGGGTCTGCTCGGTGAGCTTGAGCTGATTGTTTGCCAGGCTCAGCCGTTGCAGACGCGGCATGTGCGACAACATTTCAGGCAGCCGGGTGATCGCGTTGCTGCCCAGTTCCAGCGAGTCGAGCTGTTTGAAGGACTTGAGGAAGTACGCCACATCATCACCCAGCGCCATGTTCCGCATCGACAATTGCTCGACATGGTCGAAGCTCACCGACGACGGTAACGTCGGCACCTTACCGATGCGCATGCCGTCAAGGTCAAGGGTACAGAGGTTTTTTCCCTCTTCGTTGGTGGCCCAATGAAAGCGTCGAAACGCTTCCTCGATCAGCTCGGCAGCCATTTTCCGACTGTGCCGCGCTTCGGCCAGATCGCCCCCAATGGCTTGCAGGGCGGCGGCATCTTCACTCCAGACAAACAGAGCGTCACGCAGGGTTTGCAGATCCTGACGCAGGGCTTTGATGCGGGTCGCACGGCTCAACGGATCATCGCCCAGTGCATCGAGCAATTGACTGAGCTGCGGCTCGCTCAGACGCGGATAAAGCCTGCGCGCTTTGCGCAGCAGTGTGCGTGAATGAGCTGTCGCGGGGACCTGATCGCCTTGCACACAGGCCGGCTCGACGGGAAGTGATTCCGTACTGCCGCCGCGCAATGCCCGCGCAGTGACCTCGCGTTCGTCGAGGGCAACGTTGAGCAGCTTTTTGCGTAACTGTTGTGTACTGAGCTGTCCGGCATCGGCAAACCCGAGTGCGGTCCGCTGACGTGGCGGCAATGCCTTGAGGATGGCCATGTACAAAGCGTCGGGGCCGGATGCCACCTTGCCCAAGGATTTTTTGTCGCCGCCAAACGCCTCATAGCCCTGCGTGGACTTCACCAGATAGCCGGTATTTTCCGAGGTCGCCGACGCATCGCCGATGTCTTCGAGTATCGGTCCGGTCAAGGCGTTGTCGCGCATTTGCAGACGCAGCTGTGCGTTCCAGCCGCTCAGGCGCGGCAGTAATTTCATGGCCAGCCTGTCGGTGTCGGCATTGGCCAGCCACGACCAGTGCAACCCGCTCAGCGCCCGGTCAAGCCGCACCTCGGCAATACCGGCCCGAGCCCGCTGTCCCAACCGCAAGGGCGCGCTCCCGGTCGAGCGCAAGTGCAGGCGCTCGACACTCGAAGCGCGGTCGATCAGCCTTTGACCATCGCGCGCCGGAATGTCGGCGAAAACCTGGCGCAATTTGCCCAGATCCTGCGCGTCACTGTGGTCATAGCGCTTGTACATCCGCTCGAACGCCGCGCGGTAATCGGATTTGAGCGCAGCACCCAGTTTTCTTGCCAGCCCGGTGGCTTGCGTGCTTTTCGCGACTTTGCCGCCGAGCAAGGCCTCGACTTCATGCTCGTAGAGGCCGTCGATGACGGTTTGCAGCAAGCGCCCGAGTGCCAACTGGCCTTGGGTGACCGGCACTCCCAGGGTTTCGTCGAGCGTGCTGTTTGCAGGATAAGTGGTTTCGACGTCTCCTTCATGACC
Source organism: Pseudomonas sp. Irchel 3F6 (assembly GCF_900187595.1). NCBI lineage: Bacteria > Pseudomonadati > Pseudomonadota > Gammaproteobacteria > Pseudomonadales > Pseudomonadaceae > Pseudomonas > Pseudomonas sp. Irchel 3F6. Next base: position 200,319 of record NZ_FYDP01000009.1, read on the forward strand.
GATGACCTCAAGGTATCGGTCAGTCGGCCAGCCCGGCAGTTGCGTCAAGGCGTGCATCTGTTCTTCCAGAGGTTGCTCGGAGTGGATCTCGCCGTTTTCCAGTTCCGTGGTCAACTCACGCAGCTGGCGCTCGATGCGCACGCGCTCGACGGTATCGCGCAGGCGTACCGGCAGGCTCAGATTGTCGTTGAAGGTCTCCAGCAAGGTCTGCTGCGAGGTGTTGCTCAGCCGGCGAAGGATGTCCAGGTCGCTGTCGGCAAATTCGCTCAACTGCGGATCGATGCGCTTGAGCGTGTAGGCGCTGCTGCCCCATTCTTCGGGCTGTTCAGCGGGGAACCGCCAGCCGCCCTCGACGTGGCGGATCAGTTCCGGAGCATAGGCTTGTGCGCGTGCGGGGTGTTCCAGGCGCCAGTGCTGAGTGTCGATATCAAAGTTGCCCGCCAACAGGCGGTGCTCGAAGCGGGCGATGGTCTTGTTGCCGATCTGGTAGAACTCCTTTGAACCGGCACCGATGGTGAATCCGGCCGGCAAAGCATGCTCGTACGGGCTCAAATCGGACTTCCACAGGCGTGGCTTGCCGGCCCGATCGAGTATCGCGGTGAACTGCGCGAAGAACTCCGGATGCGTGCGCAGCAGTTTTTTGCCCACAGTTCCCAGCACCTTCTGACCGCCGGCGAAAACGCCCATCAATGCGATGTTCTCTACCACACTGAGCAGATGTGACAGTGCTTCCTGATGATCACCGCGGCGCCAGTCCGCGACGCCGTCATACACTTCACCGAGCAATTGCCCGACCGCGACGCCCATCATCAATTGCCCCAGGACCGGCACGAACAACCCCGCCACCGATGCCACAGTCACCCCGCGCTGAACGAAATCCAACAGGCGTTTCTGTCGGATCTCTTCATCGATATCAGCGGTTGGCACCGCCAGTTTGCGCGCGTCGATCTGCAACTTGCCGACATGGCTTTGCACCATGAAATCAAAAAGCGCCACATTGATCGGCCATTGTTCGACGACGCCCAGATCGGGTTTCTCAGCCAACGCCTTGAAGAAGTCAGCCTTGTCATCTTCATCGAGGCTGCCGGCGAAATACCCCTGATATTCCGTGCTCTTGAGTTGTTGCGCGAGGTAGCGCTTGAACGCATTGAAACTCGGGTACTCATACACGGCGCGCTCGGGCTCGCCGGGCATATACACCATGCATCCGTCCTCAGGGTGTTGTTCCACGGAGCGTTTGGAAAATACCACCACGCCCCAAACGCAGCTGTCGAGGATTCTGATGCCCTGCATGATCATCGGGTCTTTGCCGTAGCGCAGGTGCTGCGCCGAAGCGACGCCTTCGGCCAGCATCAGATCCTGCAGCATGCGCAAACCAGCTGCGGTGATATCGCCCTTGAGCTCCGCAAGATGAGCGTCCAGCTCCAGCAACGATTGCTTCAATGCGGCGATATTGCGGGTCATGGCACTGGTCGCCACGACTTTGCCGCAGTCCTCACGCAGACCGAACACTTGCTGCAGATGCTCCTGGTATTTCTTGCCCAGATCCAGCTTGCGGCACAACGCTGCGAACGCTGCCGGCGTCAGATCCTTCACGCCAGCGGGCACACTCTTGACGCGCACCAGGCTGCCGGCGGGGAAACCGTCGGCCTGCTCCTCGTCTGCGGTGAAGTTTTGCATGGCTGCCTGCAACAGGCTTTGCGTCGCGTGTCTGACCAAGCCGATCTCGGCCTGATCCGTCGCCTTCACATCGCAGCTACAATCGACGCCGGGCAGGCTGAGCAGATCCTCGCTCACGTCATAGACCGCTGGCCATTTCTCGCTCAGCGCCGCGTTGAGTTCGCTGATGCAGAAGCTGTGCAATGGTTTGAGCCGGGTCAGATCCTTGTCGACTTTGACTTGCAGGGTGTGCAGTTCACGATTGATTTCGTCCAGCTTGTTCAGCGTGGCCGCAGAAGCCGTGAGCAGATGCGCCGGCAGGCTTTTTTCCAGGCTTTCAGCGGTATCGAGGTCACCGGTCGCGGCGTACAAGGTGCTCAGGACCGAGGCCTGAATCTGTGGATTTGTCTTGTCTTGGGTGGGCATGGCAATAGTCCTTTATTGCGATTTGAAGCCTTGACCCTAGCGCTGCCGGGCAGCCGATAACAGTTCAAAATGCTGGACAAAATCCACGCAGATCAAACGCTTTTTTGTATGGAAAAAACAGCCCTGCACCACCCCACCCGGGACGTCCGTGCACGTGTGGGCTTATGCAAAAAAAGCGTAACGGCGCAGGGGTACATCCCGAGACTCGATCCGCACCGATAGCGTTACGGCCGGAGCCAGCGTGGCCGCCTTATAACTTATCGATCTAAAACTCCACCTACCGAGACAGGTCAGTTTCTGAGTACCCGCACTTCTCGCGCGGTACGGCTTGACCTTCCCCAACGGAAAAACCGGTAAGGACTTTATGTGCGGATTAGCTGGCGAGTTACGTTTTGATCAACAACCTGCAGACCTTGCAGCGATCGAGAGAATCACCCATCACCTGGCCCCTCGCGGCCCTGACGCGTGGGGCTTCCATGCCCAAGGGCCAATTGCCCTGGGCCATCGACGCCTGAAAATCATGGACCTGTCGGACGGCTCTGCGCAGCCGATGATCGACAGCCAACTGGGCCTGTCCCTGGCGTTCAACGGTGCGATCTACAACTTCCCGGAATTGCGCGCAGAGCTCGAAGCACTCGGTTATGCCTTCTATTCGGGTGGCGACACCGAAGTGCTGCTCAAGGGTTATCACGCCTGGGGCGAGGCGCTGCTGCCGAAGCTCAATGGCATGTTTGCTTTCGCTATCTGGGAGCGTGATGCCCAGCGCCTGTTCATCGCTCGTGACCGTCTCGGCGTAAAGCCGTTGTACCTGTCGCGCACTGGCCAACGCTTGCGTTTTGCCTCAGCACTGCCGGCGCTGCTCAAGGGCGGCGACATCAACCCGATCCTCGATCCGGTGGCGCTCAATCACTATCTGAATTTCCACGCGGTCGTACCCGCGCCGCGCACCTTGCTGGCCGGTATCGAAAAACTGCCGCCCGCCACCTGGATGCGCGTTGAAGCCGATGGCCGCACCGAGCAGAAAACCTGGTGGACCCTGCCCTACGGCCCGCATGAGGACGAGAAAAACCTCAACCTCGAAGACTGGGTCGATCGCGTCCTCGACAGCACCCGCGAAGCGGTGGCGATTCGTCAGCGTGCGGCGGTGGATGTCGGTGTGTTGCTGTCCGGCGGTGTCGACTCGAGCATGCTCGTCGGCCTGTTGCGCGAAGTCGGTGTAGAGAATCTGTCGACCTTCTCCATCGGTTTCCAGGATGCCGGCGGCGAGCGCGGCGACGAATTCCAGTACTCGGACCTGATCGCCAAGCACTACGGCACGCGCCACCATCAGTTGCGCATCGACGAGAAAGAAATCATCGAGCAACTGCCCGCCGCGTTCCGGGCGATGAGCGAGCCGATGGTCAGCCATGACTGCATCGCTTTCTATCTGTTGTCCCGGGAAGTGGCCAAGCACTGCAAAGTGGTGCAGAGCGGCCAAGGCGCAGACGAACTGTTTGCCGGTTACCACTGGTATCCGCAGGTCGACGGCGCGGCGGACCCATACGCGGCCTACCGCGATGCGTTCTTTGATCGCAGCTACGACGACTACGCGGCGACTGTGCAGCCGAAATGGCTGGTCGACCACGATGCGGCCGGCGATTTCGTCAAACAGCACTTTGCCCAGCCCGGCGCCGAGGCTGCCGTGGACAAAGCGCTGCGCCTGGACAGCACGGTGATGCTGGTCGATGACCCGGTCAAACGCGTCGATAACATGACCATGGCCTGGGGCCTGGAAGCGCGTACGCCGTTTCTCGACTATCGACTGGTCGAACTGTCGGCGCGGGTGCCGGGCCAATTCAAGCTGCCCGATGGCGGCAAGCAAGTGCTGAAAGAAGCTGCGCGCCGGGTCATTCCAAGCGAAGTGATCGACCGCAAGAAGGGCTATTTCCCGGTGCCGGGTCTCAAGCACTTGCAGGGCGACACGCTCAACTGGGTGCGCGAACTGCTGCTGGATCCGAGCCAGGATCGCGGCCTGTTCAACCCGACCATGCTCGACAAGCTTTTGACTGATCCGCAAGGCCAACTGACCCCGTTGCGCGGTTCGAAACTGTGGCAACTGGCGGCCCTGAACCTGTGGCTCAGTGAACAAGGAATCTGATTGATGAAACCCCATGCCACGTCCATCAACCAGCGCCTGTTGCGTGGTCAGGCCCCCTCGTATGAACGTTTGCAGGCGCGCCTGGCCGAAGACGGCAGCGAGCCTGCCACCGCCCCGATTGCCGTGCATTGCGGCTGGGGCCGGCTGCTGATCGGCCATACCTTTCCCGACCCGGCGTCGCTCGCGCAGGAGCTGCTCAACGAGCAGCCCGGCGAACGCGATATCGCCCTGTATGTTGCCGCACCGCAGCAGATTCTCGGCCTCGAGCCGACGCAGCTGTTTCTCGATCCATCCGACACCCTGCGTTTATGGTTCAGCGATTACCGGCAGGCCACGCGGGTGTTTCGCGGCTTCCGCATTCGTCGTGCGCAAAGCGAAACCGACTGGCAGGGCATCAACCGTTTGTACCAGGCGCGCGGCATGTTGCCGATCGATCAGGAGCTGCTCACCCCACATCATCAGGGCGGCCCGGTGTACTGGCTGGCGGAAGACGAGGACAGCGGCGCGGTGATCGGCAGTGTCATGGGTCTCAATCATGAAAAAGCCTTCAACGACCCGGAACACGGCAGCAGCCTGTGGTGCCTGGCGGTCGACCCGCATTGCTCACGCCCCGGCGTCGGCGAAGTGCTGGTGCGGCATCTGGTCGAGCACTTCATGAGTCGTGGTCTGGCTTATCTGGATCTGTCGGTGCTGCACGACAACCGTCAGGCGAAAAACCTCTACGCCAAACTGGGTTTCCGCAACCTGCCGACGTTTGCCATCAAGCGCAAAAACGGCATCAACCAGCCGCTGTTTCTCGGCCCGGGTCCGGAGGCGAATTTCAATCCTTACGCGCGGATCATCGTCGAAGAAGCCCATCGGCGCGGTATCGACGTGCAAGTGGATGACGCCGACGCCGGGCTGTTCACCCTCAGCCATGGCGGCCGTCGCGTGCGCTGCCGCGAGTCGCTCAGCGACCTGACCAGTGCGATCAGCATGACCCTGTGCCAGGACAAAAGTCTGACCCACAAGGTGCTCAAGGCCGCAGGCCTGAAACTGCCCGCGCAGCAACTGGCGGGCAATGCCGACGACAATCTGGCCTTCCTCGATGAACACCAACGGGTGGTGGTCAAACCTCTCGATGGCGAACAGGGCCACGGCGTCGCGGTGGATCTGCGCACCATCGAAGAAGTGCAGAAGGCCATCGAAACCGCCAAGCAGTTTGACAGTCGCGTGCTGCTGGAAAGCTTCCACGAAGGCCTTGATCTGCGCATCGTGGTGATCGGCTTTGAAGTGGTTGCGGCGGCGATTCGCCGTCCGGCGGAAGTGGTTGGCGATGGTCAGCATTCGATCGGTGCGCTGATCGAAGCGCAGAGCCGCCGCCGGCAAGCCGCCACCAGTGGCGAAAGCAAGATTCCGCTGGACCACGAAACCCAACGCACGCTGCACGCTGCCGGCTATGACTACAGCAGCATCCTGCCGGCCGGCGAGCATCTGTTCGTGCGGCGCACGGCCAATCTGCACACCGGCGGTACGCTGGAAGACGTGACCGACATTCTTCATCCGACCCTGATCGACGCGGCAGTGCGTGCGGCGCGTGCGCTGGACATTCCGATGGTCGGGCTCGATCTGATGGTGCCGGCGGCGGATCAGCCCGAGTACGTGTTCATCGAAGCCAACGAACGCGCCGGCCTGGCCAACCATGAACCGCAGCCGACGGCGGAACGCTTTGTCGATCTGTTGTTTCCGCATAGTCAGCCGGCTGTTTCGTGATTATGAAGCGCCTCTACTGACGCCTTCGCGAGCAGGCTCGCTCCCACAGGGTGAATGCATTCCAAATGTGGGAGCGAGCCTGCTCGCGAAGAGGCCCTGAACGTCACCACCAATTTTCCTCATCGAAACCATCGATGTGCTCAACCCATCAGGAGTTTCCATGACCATGACCACACAAATCCCTGAACCGGATCTGGCTTACCTGCAAAAAGTCCTGCTGGAAATGCTCGCCATTCCCAGCCCTACCGGTTTCACCGACACCATCGTGCGCTATGTCGCCGAGCGTCTCGAAGAGCTGGGCATTCCTTTTGAAATGACCCGGCGCGGCACCATCCGCGCGACGTTGAAGGGCAAAAAGAGCAGCCCTGACCGCGCGGTGTCTGCGCACCTGGACACCATCGGCGCTGCTGTGCGTGCGGTGAAAGACAACGGTCGCCTGACCCTCGCCCCGGTCGGTTGCTGGTCGAGCCGCTTTGCCGAGGGTAGCCGGGTCAGCCTGTTTACCGACACCGGGGTGATTCGCGGCAGCGTGTTGCCGCTGATGGCGTCCGGGCATGCGTTCAATACCCAGGTCGATGAAATGCCGATCAGTTGGGACCACGTCGAACTGCGTCTGGACGCCTACTGCACGACCAAGGCCGATTGCGAGTCGCTGGGCATTCATGTCGGCGACGTGGTGGCCTTCGATCCGCTGCCGGAGTTCACCGAAAGCGGCCATATCAGCGCCCGCCATCTCGACGACAAGGCCGGTGTTGCCGCATTGCTCGCTGCGCTCAAGGCGATTGTCGACAGTGGCCAGGAACTGAACATCGATTGCCATCCACTGTTCACCATCACCGAGGAAACCGGCAGCGGTGCAGCGGCGGCATTGCCGTGGGACGTCAGCGAATTTGTCGGCATCGACATTGCACCGGTCGCCCCCGGCCAGCATTCCAGCGAACACGCGGTGAGCGTGGCGATGCAGGACTCCGGCGGGCCGTATGACTATCACCTGTCGCGGCATCTGTTGCGTCTGGCCGATGAACACGAATTGCCGGTGCGCCGTGACATGTTCCGCTATTACTTCAGCGATGCGCACTCGGCGGTCACCGCCGGCCACGACATTCGTACTGCCCTGCTCGCTTTCGGCTGCGATGCCACGCATGGCTACGAACGCACGCACATCGACAGCCTGGCGGCGCTCAGCCGTTTGCTCGGCGCGTACATTCTGAGCCCGCCGGTCTTCGCCAGCGATGCGGCGCCAGCCAATGCTTCACTGGATCGCTTCAGCCATCAGATTGAGCATGACACCCAAATGGAAAGCGAAACCCGCGTGCCGCCGGTGGACAGTCTGGTGGGGCAGCGTTCTGACAGTTGAACCTTCGGTGAACAGATAACCGCTTTCGCGAGCAGGCGCGCTCCCACAGGGATCGCATTTCAAAGGTGGGAGCGAGCCTGCTCGCGAATTGGCAGGCAAGACCGATACAAAACTGGCACGCAAAACCCAATCCCCGTAGCATCCCGACATTGATTTGACCGAGGTGCCCATGCTCATTCCCCAAGACGCGCTTGAAGTCGACACCCTCACCCGCCTGATCGAGGATTTCGTCACCCGCGACGGTACCGACAACGGCGATGACACCCCGCTGGAAACCCGCGTCCTGCGCGTGCGTCAGGCACTGACCAAAGGCCAGGCATTGATCGTGTTCGATCCGGAAAGCGAGCAGTGCCAGCTGATGCTCAAGCACGACGTACCCAAGCATCTGTTCGACTGAAACCGTCAGCCAGCCTTCGCCGCAGCCTCCTTGCGCTTGATCCGGTCATAGACCTCGGCGCGGTGTACATGGACCTTTTTCGGCGCCTCGACGCCGAAGCGCACGCTGGAGCCGTTGACCGACAGAACACGCAGGGTGATGTCGTCTCCGATTGAAATCAACTCACCGACCACACGGCTGAGTACAAGCATGGGATTCATCCTTCAGGACTGGCAAACCCTGAAGATGCGCGGCTTACAGCGTCTTCACAATCCACGACGAGCAAATCAGTCTTGCCCTACAGGCGCCCACGCCCACGGCTGTCAGACACTTCGCACAAAAGCCTCAGGCAGCGGAAAAGCGCGGCCCGAACAGAATGATGCTGGCACCGACCACGCACAGGGCCATGCCAATCCAGTCCGAGCCCAGCGGACGCACCCGCTCGACCACCGCCAGCCAGCCAATCGAAGCAACGATGTAGATCCCGCCATACGCGGCATAGGCGCGCCCGGCGTAGGCCGCTTCAACACGGGTCAGCAATAGCGCGAACAGGGTCAGGCTGAGCAACGCGGGAATCACCCACAACGCACTCTTGCCCTGACGCAGCCACATGTAGAAGGCAAAACAGCCGGCGATTTCAAACAGCGCCGCAAGGAAGAACCACAAGTAATTGAGCATGGAGGCGTCTCGACAGGGTGACCGTGGCGGCCACCCTAACGACGCGGCGGGAATCGAACAAGATCAAGCGTTGTTTTGTTTGGCCTTGGCGCGCATTTTCTCGGCCATGGAAGTCATTTCGTTGTAGAGCAGTTGCGGATTCTTTTGCTTGATTGCCCAGGCCATGCGCCCTTGTTCGTGGGGCAGAATCAAGAATTCACCGGCGGCGACTTGCTGATAGATGTAGTCAGCGATGTCGGCGGCGCTGATCGGCGAACTTTCCAGCAACTTGCCGACCTGGGCTTTCATGGCCGGGGTCGGGCCACGGAAAGAATCGAGCAAGTTGGTCTGGAAGAACGACGGGCAAACCACATGCACCGCCACTTCCTGCTGTGCCAGTTCGATCAGCAGACTCTCCGACAACGCCACTACGCCGGCCTTGGCCACGTTGTAGTTACTCATTGCCGGGCCCTGCATCAACGCGGCCATGGAGGCGATGTTGATGATCTTGCCCTTGCTCTCTTCCAGCAGCGGCAGGAACGCCTTGCAGCCCTTGACCACGCCCATCAGGTTGATCGCGATCTGCCAGTCCCAGTCTTCCAGCGACAACTCGCTGAAAAACCCGCCCGAGGCGACGCCGGCATTGTTGACGATGATGTCGATGCCGCCGAGCTTCTCTTCGCAGGCCTGGGCGAAGGCCGTGAGCTGGCTGTAATCGCGCACGTCGCAGCGCTGGATGAAACCGTCACCGCCCGCCTCGCGCACCAGCTTCAGGGTTTCCTGCAGGCCGGGCTCACTGACATCGGACAAGGCCAGCCGCCAGCCTTCACGGGCCCAGCGCAGCGCGATTTCGCGACCCAGGCCTGAGCCTGCACCAGTGATCATCATGCGATTTTGCATAGCGGACAGCCTTGTTGTTCCGGGAGAGATGCGCCGAGTGTAGCGAAGGAACTTCGTTCGCCCACGCTCCATCCAGTTGCTGAATGGAGGATCAAAAGATTCCAGCCGTCATTGTTTTCCGGTTGGTCTCATGCAGGAGCTGACGAGTGCAACGAGGCTGCGATCTTTTTGCTGGAAAGGAAATAACCGAGCAATCCAAATACATTAAAAAAACATTGAATTTTTTTTCATCGGCGCAAGTCGGAACATGTAAGCCGGCTGGAATTTAGTTGCTCTCCAGCTGCCCACTGAGCATCAAGACTCTTCCAGACTCTGAACAAGGAAATCACCCATGGGCACAATTCTAATCATCATCCTGATCCTGTTGCTGATCGGTGGTCTGCCGGTCTTCCCGCACTCAAGAAGTTGGGGTTATGGCCCGTCGGGCATTATCGGCGTGGTGTTGGTCGTGCTGCTGGTGCTGTTGTTACTCGGCAAGATATGACGATTTGAAGCGGTAAAAAAAGAGGCCCTTGTTCAGGGCCTCTTTTTTATTGCGTGGACTTTAAGAAGTGATCAGTCCGGCTTGCCATGAATAACACCGGCGGTGTTATCGAGCAGGCTCTTGGTCGCGGTTTGCAGGAACGCCTCAAGTTTGAGTTTGAGTTCGGCAGTGCGCGGCGCGTCCGGCACTACTTCGGCGTGCGGGTTGGCGCCGAGCTGGTATTGCCAGATTTTCGGGCCCATGTCCTTGTCACGCGGCAGCACCAGAATCTGGTCGGCGGTGACAATGGCGGTGGTCTGTTCGCTGCCCGATGGCTTGATCACACCGAAACCGGTATCGCCCTGCGGCAGGTTGAGCAGGTCACGGCCCCAGCACTGGTGACGCACTTCGCCACCGAGACGGCCCATGATGGTCGGTACGATGTCGATCTGCGTGCCCACGGTGTGGTCGCGGGTACCGAACTTCTGCTGAATGCCCGGGGCAATCATCAGCATCGGCACGTTGAAGCGGCCCAGGTCCATTTCAGTGATCTGGCGCTCGTTGCCGAAGCCATGGTCGCCGACGATGACAAACAGGGTTTCGTTGAAGTACTTCTCTTTGCGCGCCTTCTCGAAGAACTGGCCGAGCGCCCAATCGGAGTAGCGCATCGCGGTCAGGTGTTCGTTGAGGCTGCCACGGTCAGTCACGCGCTCGACCGGCAATGGCGTCGGCAAGGCGTACGGCGTGTGGTTGGACAGGGTTTGCAGCAGCGCGTAGAACGGCTTGCCGTTTTCCCGCGCCTTCAGTTCCTGCAGGCCACGATCGAACATGTCCTGGTCGGACACGCCCCAGGTCGGATCGGAGAACACCGGGTTGACGAAGTCATTGCGGCCAACGAAGTTGGTCATGCCCTGGTTGCTGAAGAAGCCCGACTGGTTATCCCAGGCGAAATCGCCGTTGTAGACATAGACGTCGTCATAGTCGCGGGCGCTGAGCAACTGCGGCAGGCCGGACAGTTTGTGGCTGCCTTCCGGGGTCTGCATCAGGTATTCGAAACCTGGCAGGTTGGGGAAGCAGGCCATGGTCGCGAACATGCCCTGATGGGTGTGGGTGCCGTTGGAGAAGAAACGGTCGAACAGCAGACCTTCCTTCGACAGCTTGTCCAGGTACGGGGTGATATTGCCCGGCGCGCCCAAAGCACCGACCGAGTGACCGGCCATGCTTTCCATCAGGATCACCACAACGTTCTTGATCGGCAGGGTCTTGTCAGCCGACGGCATGTAGTCGCGGCGAACAGCGGCGATGTCGGCATCGACCAGTTTGTCGTCCGGCATCAGCAGCATGTCGCGCACCACTTGCTGCGCCTGTTCCTGAGGCAGCGTGGCTTTCCAGATATTGTCGCGGTCTTCGCCCATGCGCGCCTTGGCTGCGGCGACCAGCGACAGCGTGCCATTGAGGCCGAGCTGGTTGGCGAAGTTGGAATCGGTGGTATAGACGTCACCCCAACGCATCGGCGGGCCTTGACGCAAGGTGCCGCGAGCGGCGACGACACAGATCAGCAGGCAGACCACGAACACCGCCAGGCGGGTGTACCACGGCGCAACCTGACGGGAGCTGACGCTGCCCCCGCTGAACGGTCCGCGCGGGCGGGTGGCGCGGTCGGCGCCTTTGAATGCCAGAGTCAGAATGACCGTGCCGATCACCCACGCCAGCACGTAGCGAACCACCGGGAAACCGTACCAGAGCATGCTCATTACGGTTTTCGGGTCTTCCTTCACGTACTGGAACACCAGACCATTGAGGCGCTGGTGAAACTCGCGGTAGAAGTCCATTTCCATCAGGCCGAGGAACAGCGCGATGCTCGAGGCGACGGTCAGCCACAGACGGAAGAAACCGCGCGCGGCCATGGCCCGGGCACTGAACAGCGCCAGCACCAGCGGAATGCACAGGTAGACCACCAGGCGCAGGTCGAAACGCAGACCGTTGACGAACGCTTCAAGGAAGGTCGCGGCCGGGGTGTCGAGGATCATCTCGCGGTTGTAGACCAGCAGCGCGAGGCGCAGCGCGGAAAACATCACCATCATGACCAGCGCGCACAGCAGCGTGTAGGCCAGATGCGATTTGACGGTCGGTTGCAGCAGACGAGCAGAAGATCGCTGCTGACTCAGGGCGTCCGGGTTTGCCATGTCGTTTTAGGACCCATTGGAAGTTGAAGTTGCAAAAATACAGCGGCGCCATGCCCTCTATTGGTCAATCCAGACCCCGGGGCGTGCGCGGTGCGCAAATGTTGCACGATCGTTCACACCATTGCCATTGATTACTGCCCAGCCCTTCGAGACTTTCATTCGAAGGCTGGCAACGCAATGGCAGTCAACAAGTGCGGGCGAATTGTCTTGGAGACTTTGTGAAAATTTCGTGCAACGCATATCTGGAAATACAATTTAGAGACAAAACAAAACGCCCCGAAGCGATCGGGGCGTTTTGCTTACAGCCAATTGATTATTTCTCGGCGCGTTCTTTCAGCGCTTTCAGGGTATTGAATGGCGCATCGACCACAAACTTGTTGGCGACCATGGCCGGCACGCTACCGCCCGGCTCGGTGTGCACCTGGTAAGTCACTTCAACCTGATCGCCTTTAGGCACGAACTTCCAGAAGCCTTTGACTTGCTGAACCCGCACGAAGCCTTTTTCTTCCGGCAGATAGGTCGGCACGCCTTCAAGATTACGGGTCAGGCTGCCATCGGCGCCCTCAACAGTGGTGATCTTCAACACCGAATCACGCGGGGTCACCGGCCACGGCGTATTGAATTGCGAATAGGTCCAGCTCAGATCGCCTTCGTGCTTGAGCAGTTTCTGGCTCTTGCATTCGTGAATCCACGCGCAGGCGCCGGAGACGTCTTCCTGCAAGGCACGCAGTTTGGCAACGGTGGTTTTCATCAGCGCAACGCCTTGGTAGGACTTGTAATCCGAACCGGGTATTTCGCTCAGGGAAACCTTGATGCCGTCTTCGTTCTTGGCAACTTTCCAGTCTTCCGCGTGGACGACCGAAGTGGCAAGTACGGCAGTCAGACCACACAACACAGCGATACGGTGCAGCGAACCCATAGTGTTATTCCTTATTGTTGAAGTTCCGTTCGTGAACACATCATGCCGCCGTCATCTGCTCCCACCAGCCGATCAATCTGATCGCTTCTTGCGAACTGCTGCCGCAAACCTCGACATCCGCAGCGAAACCCGAGCAGACAGCCGGACGTTCCGGACGGCCGAAAATGCTGCACAGGTTATCGACCGACAGTTGCACGCAACGTTCGCCGGCGGGTTTGCCATCGGGCATGCCGGGGATCGGCGAACTGATGGAGGGGGCAATGCAGCAAGCGCCACAGCCTTCACGGCATTTCATGACGAACAGATCCTCGCGACGGGCGATGTGTAAAGAGACGGGGAACAGAGTAACCGCTAAAACAGCTGTTTCAAATTGCTGCAAGCGGCTTTTCAACGATAAGTAAAAGTGACCGGGCAGTCTCCGACGAAGCGTCTGCTCTGCGCGTCGCAGAGGCCTGCATCTATTGCTTGAATTCGAAATCCAGCGCCGCGCCTTCCACATCGCGTCGCGCTTCGTTGCGCAATTGCAACTCCATTTCATTGCTGAGCAAGCGGCCGTTGAGCTGGAAGCCGTTATCTTTTTCGCCAAACATCTGCGGCAGGATCGCCTCGCGTTTGGGCAGTTCTACGGTGCCCTGTGGCTTCAGGTCTTCAACCATATCCTTGGGCAGGCTGAGATCGAGTTTTGCCGGCGGCAATTTGGTCTTGGCCACTTCGCTGGCGGATTTCGACTTCGAGGCAACCGGGCGGCGCTTCTTCACCGTGGCGTTTTTTTTGGCCTGGGCTTTTTTTGCCGGCGCCGCGGTTTTAACGGTTTTTTTCGTGGTACTGGTCGCTGCCGGTTTTTCCTGGGCTGCGGCCGCCATGACACCCGGTGCCTGACCGATCATCAACAAACCCAGCAATACCCACGCGGCAGGAACAATGGCTTTCATGGACCCAACGAACTAACGGCAGAGGGCCACATGCTCGCTTGTTGTGCGTCACATGACAAGCACCACCGCCCTCCTCGTTCAGAATCCGCCAGCCATTTCCTGACACAGTTGGGTCGCCAACAGACCCAGCGTCATCAGCGCGCGCTCCGCTTCGCGGTTCCACGGAATGCCGCAGTTGAGGCGGATACAGTGGTTGAACTGCTCGGTGTTGCTGAAGATCAGACCCGGCGCGATGCTGATGCCTTGTTGCAGTGCGCGGACATGCAATTCCTGGGTGTTGACCCGCCCCGGCAAGCTCACCCAAAGGATGAAACCGCCCGTTGGCCGGGACATCTGCGTGCCTTCAGGGAAATGCTGTTGAACCGCCAGCTGGAACGCGCTGAGGTTCTTCCGGTATTCCTGACGGATGTAGCGTAAATGCCGGTCATAACCGCCGTTTTCCAGATACGCGGCAATCGCCATCTGCGTGACGCTGCACGCCGAATGGGTGCTGAAGGTTTGCAGGCGCTGGATTTCCTGTTGGTATTTGCCGGCGATCATCCAGCCGATACGCACACCTGGCGACAAGGTTTTGGAGAAGCTCGAGCAGTAGATCACCCGATCCAGCCTGTCGTAAGCCTTCAGCGCCTTGGTACGGCCCTGCTCGAACATCAGTTCGCCGTAGATATCGTCTTCGACAATCTGAATGTCGAAATCCGAGGCCAGACGCAACAACTGTTTCTGCCGCTCTTCCGGCATGGTTCCGCCGAGGGGATTGCTCAGGCGCGTGGTCAGCACCAGCGCCTTGATCGACCACTGGTTGGCGGCCAGTTGCAAGGCTTCCAGGCTCATGCCGGTGGCGGGGTCGCTGGGGATTTCGATGACCTTCAGGCCAAGCAGATCGGCCAGTTGCAGCAGGCCGTAATAGGTCGGTGATTCGGCAGCGATCAGATCCCCCGGCCGGGTCAGCACACGCAATGACATCTGCAAGGCGTCGACACAGCCGTGGGTAATCACCACTTCCGACGGATCGACCACCACGCCGGCGTCACGCATGCGGATCGCGACTTGCCGACGCAGCGGTTCGAAGCCGGGGCTGAACATGTAGCTGAACGCCCGTGGACTGTGAAACCGGGTGACCTTGGCCAGTTGCTGATGCAGCGCGCGCACCGGCAGATAATCGACGCTCGGCACCGCAGCGCCCAGCGGAAACACGCCTTCGCGGCGGGATTCGACCAATACCTGCTGAATGATGCTGCTGCGCGTCACCAGCCCCGGCCGTTCGACCCGGGCAATATCCGGCGTCGGCGCGGTCAGCGCTGGGGTCTGGTGCACGTAGTAACCCGACTGCGGTCGGGCGCGGATCAGGCCCTGATCTTCAAGGTTGGCGTAAGCCTGCAACACCGTCGCATGACTGACGTTGAGCTGCGAACTCATCTTGCGCACCGAAGGCACGCGCTCCCCCGGTTGATAGACACCACGGCGGATGTCTTCGGCCAGTTGCTGAGCAATACGTTGGTAGAGCAAGAGATTGGTCATGACGCAGCACTCGATTTCACGGGCGTTTTATTCTTGTGTGAAACAATACCGGAACAGTTTAGAAGTGTACTGGGACAGTTGCCAGATTACTCGACCGTACAGTGGGGTGTCTGCCCCATCTGTACGGTTTTGCGCAGCAATCGACAGACATAAAAAAGCCCGGCACTGCATGACAGTCCGGGCTTTCCAGAGACGCAACCCTCAACGGGCGGCGCCGAGCTGGCCTTTTTCGTCAGAGAACACGAT
Organism: Pseudomonas sp. Irchel 3F6; assembly: GCF_900187595.1. Classification (NCBI taxonomy): domain Bacteria; kingdom Pseudomonadati; phylum Pseudomonadota; class Gammaproteobacteria; order Pseudomonadales; family Pseudomonadaceae; genus Pseudomonas; species Pseudomonas sp. Irchel 3F6. The sequence continues at coordinate 215,847 of NZ_FYDP01000009.1, forward strand.
TTCCACCCGGCGGTTCTGCGCCCTGCCGCGCTCGGAGGCGTTGGCGTCAACCGGGAACTGGTCGCCATAACCTTCGACCTGAATGCGTTTTTCATCGATGCCCAGATCGACCAGCACGTCAGCCACCGACTGCGCACGATCGCGGGACAGTTTGAGGTTTTCCTGTTTGCCACCGGTGCTGTCGGTGTAACCCTCGATGCGCACCACGCGCTTGGGGTTAAGTTGCAGAAACTGGACGATCTTCAGCACGACACGGTTGGCCGAGTTTTTCAGTTCCGCCTGGCCGGTGTCGAACAACACGTCGCCGAGGGTCATGACCAGCCCCCGATCGGTCTGAGTGGTGGCCAGCGCCTCGATCTGTTCCTCCAGCCACTTGCCCTGCTGCTGCACACTGAGCAGCTTCGACTCGCGCAGAGCCAGTTGCAGACGCTGACGCTCAAGCTCGAGCTTGGCTGCGCGTTCCTCGTTGAGCGCCTGGTTGGTGTGCTCGCGGGCGATTTCGCTGTAGCGCTGGCTCAAGTAGGCGTAATGCACCACGTCGGCACCGCTGCCCCAATAGGTCGACAGCCGATCGGCACGGGCCAGGGATTCGCCGGCGCGGATCACGTCTTTCGGCGCAATGCGCAGGACGTTGGAATCTTCCTTGACCTTCTGGAAATCAGCGCCGGCCTGTTGCAGCGCCGCCTCGCTGTGCTGGCCAGCGCAGCCGTACAGGCTGGCGCAACCGGCGAGGAGCAGAATGCCCAAAGCGTTGGACTTGAGGCTCATTGCGCTTCCCCCAGTTGCAGCTGCTTGCGCAGGCGGACAATGCGGGTATTGAGCACATTGAGTTGCTCTTCACTTTTTTTCGTCAGCACCTTGGCCTCGGCCAGACGTGCATCCAGCTCGGCCTGCTCGGCACGCATGCGCGCGTTGCGATAGGACTCGTCGGCCATGCTGCCTTTGGCGCGGTTGTATTTTGTTTCGGCCAGTTGCATTTCCGGCACTTCGTCAGCGGTGGCGCCGACTGCCTTGGCCTGCACGATGGCTTGTTCGGTCAAACGCATTTGTTCACTGGGTGCCGGATCGGATGCGCACCCGGCCAGGGCCAGAACGGCCACAGCCGCGAAAAGAGGTCGAATACTCACTAAGAATCCCTACTGTTTTGGGGCACTGACAGGTTGTGGCGGCTGTTGCTGTTGCGCCTTCCAGCGCTCGATGTTGCGTTGCAGCGCGGCTTCCGTCAGTCCGGACGCGGGCAATTCTGTCATCTTTTTGGCGAGCTGTCCGCGCAACCACGGATCGTTGCAGGCCGAGTTATGCGAAACCGCGAGGAACAGACCCGGCCGGTCGATGGGTTGTTCGAACGCCAACAGATCGCTGGTCATGCCCAATGTCTGCGCGGCGGCCAGGCCTGAGTAACGTCCGGCGAGGACATATTCCACCTCGCCCAACAGCAGTTTCTGTAATGCCTCGGTAAGGTTTGCTGTGCGGGTCAGGGTCAGATTCTGTTCGGCGAAAGTGCCGAATGCCTGGGTCATCCGCGACTTTTCCGACACCGCCCCGGCATGGCCTTTCAGGTCGCTGGCCTCGCCGTAGGTCAGCGTCGAGCCTTTGCGCGTCCACACCAGGTAGTCGTTTTCCAGCAGTGGCGGATGAATGAAGTCGAAGTTTTCCAGCTCATTCACGGTCAGCGGCGCGTCGGCCAGCATGTCCATACGCCCGCTACGCACTTCATCGAGGACCTGCGAGCGTTTGCCGGCGTAGAGCAGGTCGACTTTGATGCCCAGATCCTTGGCCACTTGCTGCAACAGATCGGCACTGGCGCCGATCAGGCGCTTGGGGTTTTGCGGGTCCTGCCACAAGTACGGCGGTGCATCCGGGCTGCCGGTGACAACCAGGCGCTCGCACTTGCCAGCGGCCGTGGCCAGACCTGGCAACAGCACCCATCCCAACAACCATCCGCAGCGCAGATCCATGGCAAAACGCTCCCCAGTCAAATCCAAGACAAAAAAAAAGCCCGACCAACAGGCCGGGCTCTTTATAAGTGAAGCCGCCGGATTAGACCAGCTTCTCCAGCTCAGGTACTGCTTCGAACAGATCCGCCACGAGGCCGTAATCGGCCACCTGGAAGATCGGCGCTTCTTCGTCCTTGTTGATCGCAACGATCACTTTGGAGTCTTTCATACCGGCCAGATGCTGGATCGCGCCGGAGATACCGACGGCAATGTACAGCTGTGGCGCAACGATCTTGCCGGTCTGACCGACCTGCATGTCGTTCGGTACGAAACCTGCGTCGACCGCAGCGCGCGAAGCGCCAACAGCAGCGCCGAGCTTGTCGGCCAGCGCGTACAGGTGTTTGAAGTTGTCACCGTTCTGCATGCCGCGGCCGCCAGAGACGACGATCTTGGCAGCGGTCAGCTCAGGACGATCGGACTTGGCCAGCTCTTCGCTGACGAAGCTCGAAGTACCGGCGTCGTGCGCAGCGCCAACAGCTTCAACGGCAGCCGAACCACCTTCAGCAGCAACCGGATCGAAACCGGTGGCACGCACGGTGATCACTTTGATCGCGGCGGTCGATTGCACGGTGGCGATGGCGTTACCGGCGTAGATCGGACGCTTGAAAGTGTCAGCACTTTCTACCGAGATGATCTCGGAGATCTGGTCAACGTCCAGCGCAGCAGCAACGCGCGGCAGGATGTTTTTGCCGTTGGAGGTCGCGGCAGCCAGGATGTGGCTGTAGCCAGCGCCCAGCTCTGCAACCAGCGGTGCAACGTTTTCCGGCAGCTGATGCGCGTAAGCGGCGTTGTCAGCATTCAGGACTTTGCTCACGCCAGCGATTTTCGCTGCGGCTTCGGCCACCGGGCCTGCGCCCTGACCTGCTACCAGAACGTGGATGTCGCCGCCGATTTTTGCCGCAGCAGCCACGGTGTTCAGTGTGGCCGGGGCCAGCACTTTGTTGTCGTGTTCAGCAATAACCAAGATAGTCATTTAGATTACCTTCGCTTCGTTCTTGAGTTTTTCAACCAGTTCAGCCACCGACTTGACCTTGATGCCCGCGCTGCGTGCAGCCGGCGCTTCGACTTTCAGTGTCTTGTTGGTGGAGGCGGTGGAAACGCCCAAAGCGTCCGGAGTCAGCACTTCGAGAGGCTTCTTCTTGGCTTTCATGATGTTTGGCAGGGACGCATAGCGCGGCTCGTTCAAACGCAGGTCGGTGGTGACGATGGCCGGCAGTTTCAGCGAAACGGTCTGCGCGCCGCCGTCGATTTCGCGAGTCACGGCAACGCTGTCGCCGGAGACTTCGACTTTCGAAGCGAAGGTGCCCTGACCGTAGCCGCTCAGTGCCGCGAGCATCTGGCCGGTCTGGTTGTTGTCGCTGTCGATCGCCTGTTTGCCAAGGATCACCAGCTGAGGCTGCTCCTTGTCGACAACGGCCTTGAGCAGCTTGGCCACGGCCAGCGAGGTCAGGTCTTCAGCGGATTCGACGAGGATGGCGCGGTCGGCACCCAGAGCCAGTGCGGTACGCAGCTGCTCCTGAGCGGTGGTCGGGCCGATCGAGACGACGACGATTTCAGTCGCAACGCCCTTCTCTTTCAGGCGTACGGCTTCTTCCACGGCGATTTCGCAGAACGGGTTCATCGACATCTTGACGTTGGCGAGGTCGACGCCGGAATTGTCCGCCTTGACGCGGACCTTGACGTTGTAATCCACAACGCGTTTGACAGCTACAAGAACCTTCATGGATTCCTCGTTACTCTCCGGTGAAAAGAAAGTCGCCTAGGCGAACCTGGCGGATGATGCTCATCGGGCGACAAGGGCACCTCTAAAAACGCCGGCTTGAATGTGAGGTGATTCACTTCGCGAAGAGCGGTGACCGTTCGTCAGGGGTGACTGTCGGGTCATTCATTCTCACGCTGTGTAAACTGCGCGCCGGACTTGCGCTGCGCATCACCGTCTACTGCCTGTGCCCTGTCTTTAGAGGTGCTCTTGAAACCGCCAGTCTGCCTACGGCGAGCGCAAAACCGCCCGTATCTTGACCGGAACGCCCATTCTGGTCAATACGCCAAAATGCCCTGTCATAAGCCGCGCTTCTTTGATTTATCAGGGCTGGAGGCGATTCAAACAAACGTTTGTATTGGACGCTAGGAGTGGTGTAGATATAATGCGCCGCCTAGAGAGAAAGGTGGATTCGCCAATATTCCCTTTGACGTTAACGTAAAGGCAATACGGATGCGAGATCAAACCTCCATATTAGAAAAAAAACTGTTGAGCCTTGAGTAGGAGATAGCCTGTGGAACGCGAATACATGGAATTCGACGTCGTCATCGTCGGTGCCGGCCCCGCTGGTCTGTCCGCCGCCTGCCGCTTGAAGCAGAAGGCCGCTGACGCCGGTAAGGAAATCAGCGTCTGCGTGGTCGAAAAAGGCTCCGAAGTCGGCGCACACATCCTCTCCGGTGCGGTGTTCGAACCCCGCGCCCTGAACGAACTGTTCCCGGACTGGAAAGAACTCGGCGCACCGCTGAACACGCCAGTCACGCGCGATGACATTTTCGTACTGAAAAACGCCGACAGCGCGCAGAAGATTCCCGACTTCTTTGTGCCCAAGACCATGCACAACGAAGGCAACTACATTATCTCCCTGGGCAACCTGTGCCGCTGGCTGGCTCAGCAGGCCGAGAATCTGGGTGTGGAAATCTACCCGGGCTTCGCCGCTCAGGAAGCGTTGATCGATGAAAACGGCGTGGTACGCGGGATCATCACCGGTGATCTGGGCGTCGACCGTGAAGGCAACCCGAAAGAAGGCCTGTACACCCCTGGCATGGAACTGCGTGGCAAATACACGCTGTTCGCCGAAGGCTGCCGTGGCCACATCGGCAAGCAACTGATCAAGCGCTACAACCTCGACAGCGATGCCGACGTGCAGCATTACGGCATTGGTCTGAAAGAGATCTGGGAAATCGACCCGGCCAAGCATCAGCCGGGCCTGGTGGTGCACACCGCCGGTTGGCCGCTGGACATCATGGGCACCGAAAACACCGGCGGCTCGTTCCTCTATCACCTGGAAAACAATCAGGTGGTGGTCGGTCTGATCGTCGACCTGTCCTACAGCAACACTTACCTGTCGCCGTTCGATGAGTTCCAGCGCCTCAAGCATCACCCGGTGCTCAAGCAATATCTGGAAGGCGGCAAGCGCGTCAGCTATGGCGCCCGCGCCATCGCCAAGGGTGGCCTGAACTCGCTGCCGAAAATGGTCTTCAAGGGCGGCGCGCTGATCGGTTGCGACCTCGGCACCCTGAACTTCGCCAAGATCAAAGGCAGCCACACCGCGATGAAGTCCGGCATGCTCGCGGCGGAATCGGTAGCCGATGCGCTGTTTGCCGAGCAGGATTGCACCGTCGAACTGACCACTTACGTCGACGCATTCAAGAACAGCTGGCTGCATGAAGAACTGTTCGCCAGCCGTAACTTCGGCCCGGCGATCCACAAGTACGGCGCGATCATCGGCGGTGGTTTCAACTGGCTGGACCAGAACATCTTCGGCGGCAAACTGCCGTTCACCCTGCGCGACACCAAGCCGGATTACGCCTGCCTCAAGCTCGCGGCCGACTGCAAGAAGATCGACTATCCGAAACCCGACGGCAAACTGAGTTTCGACAAACTCAGCTCGGTGTTCATCTCCGGTACCAACCACGAAGAAGAGCAGCCATGCCACTTGAAGCTGACCGATCCGAGCATCCCGATCAGCAAAAACCTGCCGTTGTACGACGAACCGGCGCAGCGTTACTGCCCGGCCGGCGTATACGAGGTGATTACCAAGGAAGATGGCGAGAAGCGCTTCCAGATCAACGCCCAGAACTGCGTGCATTGCAAGACCTGTGACATCAAGGATCCTGCGCAGAACATCACCTGGGTGGCGCCGGAAGGTGCCGGCGGCCCGACTTACCCGAACATGTAAGACGAAACGCTGAACAACAAGGCTCCCGAAATGGGGGCCTTTTTGTTGCCCAAAATTCCCCTGACACCACAAAACAACTGTGGGAGCGAGCCTGCTTGCGAAAGCGGTGTGTCATATGAAGATGATGTCGACTGATCCAGCGCCTTCGCGAGCAGGCTCGCTCCCACAGGGAATATCGGCGGATCAGGCAGCGCGCTCATCCCCCGGACTGCGTTCGAAGTAACGCTTGTACTCGCGGCTGAACTGCGACGTGCTCTGATACCCCACCCGATGCGCCACCTGCGCGACACCCAGCCCCTCCGCCACCAGCAGCGTCTGCGCCTTCAACAAGCGCAAACGCTTGAGATACTGCACCGGCGACAACAGTGTGCTGCGCTTGAAATGCTCATGAAACGTCGACACGCTCATGTTCGCGCAACTGGCCAGTGTCTCGACATTGAGCGGCTCGGTGTAATGCGCATGCAGATGGCTGATCGACGCCGCCACCCGGGCGAATTGCCCTTGTTGCTCGACCAACGCACGCAATACATCCGCCTGCGGCCCGCGCAACGCAACGAACAACAACTCGCGGACCCGCGCCGGGCCGAGAATCTGGCATTCCAGCGGATCGTGCAGACAGCTGAGCAGCCGCTCGACACAACCGCGCATGCCATCGTCGAGCACCACCGAGGTCATCGACTCCGGCGTCTGCGCCGGAATATGCCGACCCGGCGCCAGCCCCATGGCCAGCACCAGTTCACCGAGCAGGACGCGATCGATCGCCACCGACACACCGAGCAATGGCGCGTCGGGCAAGGCAAAGGTTTCACATTCGAACGGCACCGGCAGCGCCTGGATCAGGTAATGCCCGGCGCCGTATTCCATGGTTCGTGGGCCGAGGAACGCCAGTTTGCTGCCCTGGGCGATGATCATCAGGCTCGGCTCGTAAATGTGCGGGCCACGGGCGACGTCGCAACTGGCGCGCAGGATCTGCACACCGGGCAGGCCGGTCTGGCTGTAGCCATCGCGCAGCGCCAGCGGTTCGATCAGCGAAACCAGCCGGGCATTGGCATCAAGATGACGGGTCAACTGCATCGAATAGGTCTTCGTAAAATTCACGGAAAAGGGGATGAAAACATCATCGCAGATCCGCTGGCCAATGCGACCGCTGCGACCCGCATGCCGGAGGATTAGGCATGAGACCCGGAGAAATCGTCATGGCCGCACCCGCGTCTGACGGCCAGAATTCACCGCCTAACTTGTCACTGTTTTTGCGAGGTCCTCCATGTACACCGCCATCGGCTATGCCGCCCAATCGGCCACCACTCCCCTCGCCCCGATGAAATTCGAACGCCGCAGCCCGCGCGCCGACGACGTGGCGATCGAAATTCTCTACTGCGGCGTCTGCCATTCCGACATCCATCAGGCACGCAACGAATGGGGCATCGCCGTTTATCCGCTGATGCCTGGCCATGAGATTGTCGGAAAAGTCACCGCAGTCGGTGCGAATGTCACCCGTCACAAGGTAGGCGACCTGGTTGGCGTCGGCTGCATGGTCGATTCCTGCCGCAGCTGCGAAGCCTGCCAGGCGAACCTCGAGCAATATTGCCTCGAAGGCCCGACCATGACTTACGCCACCCCGGACCGGGTCGATGGCAGCAACACCATGGGCGGTTACTCCGACAGCATCGTGGTCAGCGAACACTTCGTTGTGCGCATCCCCGAGAAACTCGCACTGGCCAGCGCCGCACCGATTCTCTGCGCCGGCATCACCACTTACTCGCCGCTCAAGCACTACGGCGTCAAGGCCGGTGACAAGGTCGGCATTCTTGGCATGGGTGGCCTCGGCCACATGGGCATCAAGTTCGCCAAGGCCATGGGCGCGGAAGTCACGCTGTTCACCCGTTCGGCGAGCAAGGCTGAAGAAGGTCGCCGTCAGGGCGCCGATCACGTCATCGTCTCCACCGATGCCGAGCAGATGAAGGCCGCGGCCGGCTACTTCGACTTCCTGCTCGATACCATTCCGGTGCAACACGATTTGAACCCGTACCTCGACACCCTGCGTTTCGACGGCGTGCACATTCTGGTCGGCCTGATCGAGCCAGTGAACCCGCCCGTGCACGCCGGCAAACTGGTGATGAGCCGTCGCGTACTGGCCGGCTCCCTGATCGGCGGTATCGCCGAAACCCAGGAAGTGCTGGATTTCTGCGCCGAACACAACATCACCTGCGACATCGAAATGCTCGACATCCGCCAGATCAACGAAGCCTACGCGCGGATGATTGCCGGTGACGTCAAGTACCGCTTCGTCATCGACATGGCGACGCTGAAGGCCTAAACCTTAGGGCTATACCTTCAAACCAAGCTCCGCCGACAGCCGGGTTGTGACCCCTTTGAGCAGGGGGATCAACTCGGCCATTTTTTCCAGCGGCATGTACGGCACGGTGCTGGCGATACTGATCGCCGCGACGATGCCCTTGCTCGCATCACGAATTGGCGCCGCCACACAGCGGATCGACGGTTCGTTGTCTTCCAGATCGAACGCGTAGCCACCGGCAACGTATTCGCCCATGCGCTGCTCAAGCTGTTCCCACGACTGCTGTGGATGCTGCGGCCAGAACTGACTTTTGCCACCCGCCGGCAGGCTGATGTCGTACAGCCGCCGCCAATCCTGCGGCGAATCATCGAGCATCAAGGCCTTGCCGATCCCGGTGCGCACCAGCGGCATGCGATGGCCAACCCGCGAGCGCATTTCCGGCCCGTTGCGCCCGGGGTTCTTCAATAGATACAGCACTTCGTCGCCTTCGCGGATTCCGAGGTGCACGGTATCGCCGGTCAGCGCCGACAACTCATCCAGATACGGTCCGGCCAACGTCACCAGCGGCAACTCTTCGCGGGCCTGAAAGCCCAGTTCGATCAGCTTCGGCCCGAGCAGATAACCGATTTGCGGCACCACGCGCAGATAACGCTCGTCGACCAGACAGCTGGCCAGACGGTGGGTGGTGCTGCGCGTGGTACCGATCAGCCGGGCGATCTCCTTGAGATCACGCGCGCCACTGGCCACCGCCTGCACCACACCGAGGCCGCGCAGCAGCGTCTGGGTGCCGGTGGGCGCGGCGTCCTTGGTTTTTTCCGGGGCGTCTTCCTGCATATCCAGCCTTTTTACCGTTGAGCGAAGGAACGGGCGGCATTATGGTCGCCCGACGCTGAGCACTACAACTCGATACGCTCGACCTTGCCCACCAGCAGCACGTAGGACAAGGCACCGACCAGCGCGAGCACGGCGATGTAGGTGATCGCCGGCGCGAACGAATCGCCGCTGGCAAGGAAGCCGATCACAATCGGCGTAGCAATCGCCGAAAGATTGCCGATGAAGTTGAATACGCCACCGGTCAGACCGAGCAAACGCGCCGGCGCCAGCGTCGAGACCAGCGACCAGGTGATCGACGCCAGCCCGTTGCCGAAAAATGCCAGGGCGAGGAAGGCAATCACCAGCGGCGTCGACTCGACAAAATTGGCGCCGATGATCGAGGTCGAAATCAGCAGCCCGCCAATGATCGGCAACTTGCGTGCGAAGCCCACGGTGTAGCCGCGCCGGATCAGGAAGTCGGAAAAGAATCCCGAGCACAGGACGCCGACGAACGCGGCGAGAAACGGCAGCGATGCAAGCAGGCCGGACTTGATGAAGTCCATGCCGCGGTATTTCACCAGATAGGTCGGGAACCAGGTGAGGAAGAACCACAGCGTCGAGTTCAGACAGAACTGGCCGAGGTAGATACCCCACAACTTGCGTTTGCTGAGGACGATGCCGAGATCGGTCCAGCTGAATTTGGCTTTTACCTTGGCCGCCTCGGCCTGGATATCGACCAGCCCGCCGCCTTCGCGGATCAGGTCGATTTCCGCCTGGTTAGTGCCTTTGAAATCGCGCGGCTCGCGATACACCGCGTACCAGATCAGCGCCCACAGAATGCCCACCGCGCCGGTGGCGACGAACACCATGTGCCAGCCGAACTCATGTTGCAGCCACGCCAGCACCGGGGTCAGGAAAGCCAGACCGACAAACTGTCCGGAAGTGTAGAAACCGATCGCCGTGGCGCGCTCGCGCTCAGGGAACCAAGTGGTGACCACGCGGCTGTTGATCGGATAGGCCGGCGCCTCCAGCGCACCGACGGCCATGCGCAGCACGAACAGGGCGATGAAGCTGCTGACGAAACCGAGCATCACCGTGGCCAGCGACCACAGCAGCAGCGCGACACTGTAAAGGATGCGCGGCGGCACGCGATCGACCAGCCAGCCGCCGGGGATCTGCATGGCAGCGTAGGTCCAGCCGAACGCGGAGAAGATCAGACCGACGTGAACCGGATCGATGCCCAGCTCACTGGTCAGCGCCGGCGCGGCAATCGACAGGTTGCTGCGGTCCAGGTAGTTGATGACCACGGTGATGAACAGCAACACCATGATGAAAAATCGCTTGCGGCTAGGCGTGACTAAAGACGCCTGCCCGGAGAGGGTATGCGTTTGCATGAGGAGAGCCTCTTTTTATGTTTGTTGAGGTCATGACGCAGATCTCCTCTCCCTGGAGATCAAACTGTGGGAGCGAGCCTGCTCGCGAAAGCGTCGGGTCAGTCACATGGATGGCGGATGTGACATTGCATTCGCGAGCAGGCTCGCTCCCACAGGGATCAGTGCTGAATCAGGAGATCACCACTCGGCAAAGCTGCCATCGGCATGACGCCAGATCGGGTTGCGCCAGCGATGGCCGACGGCGGCGCGTTCGATCACGTATTCCTCGTTGATCTCGATGCCCAGCCCCGGGCCGTTCGGAATCTTCACGAAGCCTTGGTCGTAGTCGAACACGCGCGGATCCTTCACATAGTCGAGCAAGTCGTTGCTCTCGTTGTAATGGATGCCCAGGCTCTGCTCTTGGATAAACGCGTTGTAACAAGCCGCGTCGAGTTGCAAACAGGCAGCCAGGGCGATCGGTCCCAGCGGGCAATGCAGCGCCAGCGCGACGTCGTAGGCTTCGGCCATGTTGGCGATCTTGCGGGTTTCGGTGATGCCGCCAGCGTGGGAGGCATCCGGCTGGATAATGTCGACGTAGCCTTCGCTCAACACCCGTTTAAAGTCCCAGCGCGAGAACAGACGCTCGCCGAGGGCAATCGGCGTGCTGGTCAGCGGCGCCAGTTCTTTCAATGCTTCGTAGTTTTCGCTGAGCACCGGTTCTTCGATGAACATCAGTTTGTACGGGTCGAGCTCCTTCATCAGCACCTTGGCCATCGGCTTGTGCACGCGGCCGTGGAAATCGACGCCGATACCGACGTTCGGCCCCACCGCATCACGCACGGCGGCAACGTTGGCCAAGGCGAGGTCGACTTTCTCGAAAGTGTCGAGGAACTGCAGTTCTTCGGTGCCGTTCATTTTTACCGCAGTGAAACCACGGCTCACTGCTTCTTTCGCCGCACGCGCGGTGTCCGCCGGACGGTCGCCGCCGATCCACGAATACACGCGAATCTTGTCGCGCACCTGGCCACCGAGCAGATCGCTGACCGACACGCCGAGGGCCTTGCCCTTGATGTCCCACAGCGCTTGGTCGATACCGGCCAGCGCGCTCATGTGAATCGCGCCGCCACGGTAGAAGCCACCGCGATAGAGCACGGTCCAGATGTCTTCGATATTGCGTGGGTCTTTGCCGATCAGGTAGTCGGACAATTCTTCCACCGCAGCAGCTACGGTATGCGCGCGCCCTTCGACCACAGGCTCGCCCCAACCGGTCACGCCCTCGTCGGTTTCGACCTTGAGGAAGCACCAGCGCGGCGGAACGATGAAGGTCGTGAGTTTGGTGATTTTCATCTCTGCTCTCTTTTGTAAATGCAGCTTTTATTAGATGCAGCGCACACAGCGCCAAAAAGTCTTAACGCAGGGCTTTCCAGGCAGCCACGTAGGCCTTGGCATTGACCGCCACCTGCTCGGGCGTCATGCCCGGTTTGAACAGACCGGAACCGAGGCCGAAACCTTTCACACCGGCATCGATAAAGGCCTGCATGTTGTCCGGTGTGATCCCGCCGACCGGCGCCAGCACCGTGCCGGCTGGCAACACCGCCAGCCAGGCCTTGACGACCGCCGGGTTCATTTGTTCGGCCGGAAACAGCTTGAGAATGTCCGCGCCCTCAGCCAGTGCGGCGAAGGCTTCGGTCGGCGTAGCCACACCCGGCGACAGGAACAGCCCCGCCGCTTTCGCCGCGCGCAATACCTTGGCATCGCTGTGCGGCATGACGATCACTTGTCCGCCAGCCGCTTTGACCTGCTCGACCTGCTCGGGGCTGAGCACCGTGCCAGCACCGATCAGGCAATCGGCGGGCAGCGCATCACGCAGGATGCGGATACTTTCGTACGGCGATGGGGAATTGAGCGGTACTTCGATGACGCGAAATCCGGCGGAATACAGGACTTCTCCGACAGCCGCCGCTTCCTGCGGTTGCAGGCCACGCAGAATCGCGATCAGACCGTTTTGTGCCAGTGCTTGCTTGAGCATGTCAGGCCTCCAGTCAGGGTTAACGGGATGAGGAATCGATCAGTCCGGCGGCACCCGCCAGTTGCCACAGGCCACGCTCGGTGGCCTGCTCGGCCAGCGTCACCCGAGCAAAGCCGCAGGCGTCGAGGGCGCGTTGATAGCGTGCGCACAGAAGCGCATTGCCGATGAGCACGATCGCTGGAAGATTCGCTTGATTGCGCCGGCGCCGCTGCACATTGGCGAGCGCGGCCAGCTCATGGCCGATCATCAGGCCGGACAGATAGTCCGCCTGAGCAGTCGGGCTCAATTCACCGGTCAGGCCGAGGGTGCGGGCGCTGAACAAGGTCGACAGCACACCGAGCTCGGCATCTGTCGACAGCGCGATTTGCACGCCGCGATCGAACGCCTGCGCATCGAAGGTCGCGCTCGGTTGTTGGGTACGGCCGAGAATGCTGTGCTCGCTGAGCACGGCAAACACTTCGCCGGTCATGAACGTGTCGAAATGGGTGATGCGGCCATCGACCACCTCCACCCACTTCGAGTGGCTGCCAGGCAGGCCGATCAGCAGATCATCACCCGCCTCGACCGGCAGACTTTGCAGCACGCCGAGGACTTGGGTTTCTTCGCCGCGCATTACATTCGGCAGACGCGAACGCTGGATCACGCCCGGGACGATATGCACCGGCGTACCGCGCAGACTGACAACGGTTTGTAGGGAATTTCCGAGATGGGCGACGTCGGCTGGCGTTTCGCAGTAAGGCGCTTCGCGCCAGCCCTGCGCACTGCCGACCATGCCGCAAGCGATCACCGGCAGATCCGGCTGCGCATCGAGCCAGTCACCGCAGGCCTCGTCGAAGGCCAGTTCAAAACCATCGGCGCATTCACGGCCGTGGATGATTCGCGGGGTCTTGGGCAACTGCATGATCCCGGACGACAGCGCACGCTGCTCCAGCACCACACCGTCCGCCGCGAGTTTGTAAGCACGTAATGAGGTCGTCCCCCAATCGAGCGCGATCAATTGCGCCTGCATCGCTTCACCTGTTTTGTTTTTGGCAGTGAGTGCGACGGACTATAAACCCGGGCGGGCTAAAATCTCAATATATAAATATCAATCCCATATTTTGGGATATAAACAAAAAAAGATCACAGCCTTCGGCAACTCCTACAGAGGTGAACAGGAGCTGCCGACGGCTGCGATCTTTCAGGCGTCAATTTCCTTCAGCAAACTCTCGCAACACCTTGCCATCCATGCGATACCGCACCCATTCCTCCTGCGGTTGTGCGCCGAGAGATTTGTAGAATTCGATGGCTGGGGTGTTCCATTCCAGCACGCTCCATTCGAAGCGGCCGCAGTCGTTGGCGCAGGCGATTTTCGCCAGGTGGCGCAGCAGGGTTTTGCCGGCGCCGCCACCGCGTTGTTCGGGGGTGATGTAAAGGTCTTCGAGGTACAGGCAGTTGCTGCCCAGCCAGGTTGAATAACTGAAGAAGAACACCGCGAAGCCGATCGGCAAGCCGTCGCGCAGGCAAATCAGGCCATGGGCGGTCGCGCCTTCGCCGAACAGGCTGCGTTCGATGTCGGCGACGCTGGCGATGACTTCGTGACGGGCCTTTTCGAAATCTGCCAGTTCGGTGATGAAGGCGAGGATTTGCGGCGCATCGCTGGGGGTCGCCGGGCGGATTTCGATCGTCATGGACGGGCCTTGTCTGCAAATTAAAGCGCCATACTAAGGCGCGCAGCGGCGCTCGTCACATGGCAAACATACTGACCTGCCCGATCGGGCGAACGCCGTTGCCCCTGTGGGAGCGAGCCTGCTCGCGAATGCGTCCTTCCAGTCAGCCTCGAGTCAACTGACAGAATGCCTTCGCGAGCAGGCTCGCTCCCACAGTTGATAGCGCACGTTCTGAAAGGATGCTTATGACCGTTAACTGTTTTGCACCGATGGAAACACTAAAGATCGGCATCGTCTGAACAGCAGACACGCGACCCCGGAGAAGACCGTTCGTCGATCATCAGGCACCAATCCGTCATCAGGGCTGACCAACCCAGTGTAAGGATTCCAATCACTGGAGAAGCCCTATGATCTCGTCAAGGTTGACCGCTTTAGTCTTCAGCGCCCTGCTTTGCCCTGCGGTATTCGCCGCCTCGTCCACGGCAGCGGGCACTGGCCCTACCGATCCGACCCCGCCACGCGCGCCCGCCATCAACAGTGCTCCCGGTATGAATACCGATGGTTCCGGCGTGCCGCTGATCAATCAGCCACCCGCCACCGGCACCGATCCGCGCACACAAGGCAGCGATCCGGGCCGTCAGGGTGGCATGAACACGCCTGACTCTCCTGCCACTCCGCCTGACAATGCCGGCCCCGGTGTCGGCTCGAAAACCACCACCGGTGGCTCCGGTTCCGAAGGTGCCGGTCAGTAGTTCGCCGACGCGAGCGCCCTATTCACTCCCATGAAGAGGTAACCATGAACGTCGACAAAGACCTGGAAAAAGAAGTTCTCACCCGCCTGCTGCACGCGCATCCCAACGGCTTGGGCAAGGAGGTGCTGGACAATTACCGGGGCGAGAAAGTCGTGGCCAGCGCCCTCGCCGCCCTGCAGGATCGCGGGCTGATTCACCATGGTCATGTGACCTGCAGCGAAGCCGGTGAGCACTCGCTGAACCTGCCGATCAAGCTCAGTTCAGCCGGGGTTGAAGCGGCGAAGAAACTCGATAGCTGACGCTGGTTGGGGCTGCGGATCTTCGACTTCGATCGGGTAATTCGTCTCGAGTGATTCGCAGCCTTCGGCGTAACGCGGCACATCCTGACGCAAGGAGAAATCCCATGCCTCGTGGAAGCAAAGACAAATACACCAGCGAACAGAAGCGCAAAGCCGAGCACATCGAAGACAGCTATGAGAAAAAGGGCGTGTCGAAAGATGAAGCTGAGGCGCGTGCCTGGGCGACGGTGAACAAGCAATCCGGCGGTGGCGAAAAGTCCGGCGGCTCAGGGCGCAAGAAGCCTGCAAGTGCCAAGTCGGAAGAGCGCAAAGAGTCATCGCGCCGTGCGGTGGCTAGCCGCAAGGGCCATTCACGCGATAGCGAGACTTCGAAGGATACGCAGACTGTCGATAGCTTGATGAAGGAAGCCCGAGCGAAGAATATTCCGGGACGCTCTTCGATGCGCAAGCAGGAGCTGATCGAGGCGTTGCGCAAGGCCGGTTAAGTCTGATGGCCTCATCGCTGGCAAGCCAGCTCCCACAGATTTTTCGGGTAGTTGCACTATTACACTTACACACGAAGACCCTGTGGGAGCTGGCTTGCCAGCGATTGCGGTGCATCAGTCGCCGCAGGATTCGCGGATAAATGCATCCACCTCACCCGCCCCCGGCGATGTCGCCGGCCCCCAGCGAGTCACCGCCAGCGCCGCCGCCGCATTGGCCCGCCGCGCCGCTTCCGGAGCCTCCAACCCCTGCGCCAATCCAGCGACAAACACCCCGGCATGCGCATCACCGGCGCCATTGCTGTCCACTGCTTTGACAGCAAACCCCGGCACTTGTCGACGCTCGCCACGCTGCTGAATCCAGCAACCCTGCGGCCCGTCGCGCACCACCATCAGCACATTTTCCGGCAGCAGCTTCGCGAGCAGATCCATTGCTGCGCCAATTTCATCAGCTCCTGTAAACCGCAGCGCCTCGACACTGTTGCTGGTCCACACATTGATGCGCGGTAGCAACGCCTGCATCATCGGCGCGTCAGGTGACTCCACCAACGGCCCCGGATCGAACACCACATTGACCGACGCCGGCAGCGCCAGCGTCCAGTCGAGCAACGCCTGCGCCTTGCCCTCGTGCAGCAGACTGTAACCGCTGAGATAAACGTAATCGCCGGGCTCGGCAGCCACACTGTTCAAATCGTCTTCGGTCACCTCACCTTCAGCGCCGATATAGGAAATGAAACTGCGTTCAGCCGACGCATCGGTCAGCGCCACACACAGACCGGTGTCGCGCTCGGCCGGTTCGCGGATGCCGATGCAGATACCTTCCGCCTGCATCGCTTGGCGCGCCAGGTCACCGAAACGCCCCGTGCCATGGCGACCGAGGTAAACCACCGGCAGACCGTTACGCACCGCAGCGGCCATCACGTTGAAGCCGCCACCGGCTTCGAACCCCGCCGACTGCGCCAGCACGTCGCCGCCAATCTGCGGCAGTTTATCCACGGCCATGACCAGGTCGATGATGACCTGGCCGGTGTGCAACATCTTAGGCATGAGCATTCTCGGGTTGCGCGGCGCGGCGATCTTTCGCACCGCCAAGTATCAGGTAAATGCCACCGGCGACGACGAAGGTCACGATCCAGCCGAGGCCGTTGTGGCCCAGCCAGGAGTCGGACAGAAAGCCCTTGAACCAGACGTTTTCTGCCGTGGTGCCGATGGTGGTGAAGCTGAAACCAAGGACGATGGCGATCGCCCAGGCGCCAAACGCGCGCCACTCGATGCCGCCGCGATACCAGTAGGCGCTGCTCGGGCTGACGTCGAGCAGGGCTTTGGGGCTGTAGTAGTGACGGTGAATCAGGTCGACCACGAAGATCCCCACCCAGGCAGTGATCGGCACTGCCAGCAGGGAAATGAAGGTGATGAACGGGCCGTAGAAACTGTCGGCGATCAGCATGAAGTAGATCGAGCCGACGAAGATCGCGACGATGTCGACCACCACCGCGTAGACGCGTTTGACCTTCAGGCCCAGGGTCAGCGTGGTCAGACCGGCGGAGTACACCGACAGGTTGTTCGACAGCAGCAGACCACCGAACGCGGTGATCAGGTACGGCACGGCCATCCACGTCGGCAACATGTCCCGGATCGCCACGATCGGGTCAGTCGCCGACGCCAGATCATTGTTGCCCACAGAGAGCAAGCCGCCGAGGGTGATCAGCAGCACCAGCGGAATCCCTGCGCCGAACGCCGCCGACGCCACCAGACGCACAGCCTTGACGCTGCGGTGCTGATAGCGCGACATGTCCGCACCGGCGTTGGCCCAACCGATACCAGTGCCGGCGGCCATGGTGCCGATGCCGATGATCATTGCGCTCAGCGGTGCTGGCGTGGCGTTGAACACCGCACTCCAGTCGATCGTCGCGCAGAGGAAACCACCGACGAGAATGTTCAGCGCACCGAACACATAGGTCGCCCACTTCTGGATCACCAGCAAAGTCGCGTGGCCGAGGCCGGACACCGACAAGGTCAGCAGGACGAAGATGGCGATAAAGATCAGCGTCAGTATCGGCGCACTTTTCGCCTCGACCGGCGAGCCGAACAGGATCGAGCACAGCGACAGCAGGACGAAGGCTGCGGTGGTGGTGTTGACGGTTTCCCAACCCAGACGCGACATCAGCGAAACCAGCGTCGGGCCGATGTTGCCGCGTACGCCGAAGATTGCCCGGGACAGCGTCAGACTCGGCGCGCGGCCACGCCGCCCGGCAATCGAAATGATCCCGACCACGGCAAACGAACCGGCGGCACCGAGGATGGCGACGATGATCGCCTGCCAGATCGCCAGCCCGCGAAACGCCACCAGCGTGGCACCCAGCGGCAGGCCGAGGATGGAAATATTGGCCGCAAACCAGACCCAGAACAGCTGCAACGGATGACCGTTGCACTCGGCTTCCGGCACCGGCTCGATGCCCCGGGTTTCCAATTGCCCGACGCTTTGCCCGGCGGTTGATGAACTCATGAAGATGCTCCTGTTTGCCTTTTTTGTGGTTGTGGCAATGATGCAAAACGACAAGACAACCGGCCTTCCGAGGCCTGTCTGTGCGATCCATTGCTGTGTGAATTCTTTAGAAATGCGCCGCCCCTTTCGCGAGCAGGCTCGCTCCCACAAGGAAATGCATTCCAATTGTGGGAGCGAGCCTGCTCGCGAAGAGGCCAGCCAGTCAACGCAAGGCCAACAGCCCCTGCACCAACGGTTCCAGCTCAAGTTGATTAACGACTTTCACCGTTTCGATCATCGGCTGCGGCCAGCACTCAAGACCCAGGCAAGCGCCGAGCATGGCGCCGAGAATCGCCGCGATGGTATCCGTGTCGCCGCCGAGACTGGCGGCCATGCACAACGCCTCGAATGCCGTCATCTCGCCGATGGCCACTTGCTGGGCCAGGGCGAATGAGACCACCACCGACTCCTGCGACGCCACCGATGTACCGATCACGTCGTAGAGCAGATCGGCGAGCAGTGCTTTGTCACTGTCGACGCTGATACTGCGCGCCCAACTGATGCGCGAGGCCATGCGCCCACCAGCAACCCAATGCCCGTGGGCTTCGGCTTGCTGGGCAATCTGCTGGCCAAGATTCAGCGCCTCGCCGAGATCGACGTCATTGATGCCAGCAGAGACCACCGCCGCCACCGCTGCTGCACTGGAAATTCCCAGCGTGGTGTTATGCGTCACTTGGCAAGCCTGCACGACCGCCGCGATGAAGCGCTGCGGATCGGCCACGTTCGCGGCAATGCCCACCGGGGTGATGCGCATCGCCGCGCCATTGGTGGTGCCGTAGCGCCCGGCTTCTTCCGGCGAATGCCCGGCGAGGATCATTTCAATGGCGCGTTTGGTCGAGGGGCCGAGCAAGTCCTGCGAGCTTTTGGCCTGCATCTCGGCTTCCCATTCGATCAAGCGCTGGGCGAGGACCGCCGGCTCGATGCGGCCGTGACCTTCGACCAATAATTCGCCGACCAGAATCGCCTGCTCGGTGTCATCGGTGATCGAGCCTTTGGGCATGTTCGCGGCGATCGGTTGCAAGGGACCTGCGTCCTGCAAATCAGTGATCTGGCCGAAGCGCGCCTTGATCGTTTCACGATCGAGCGACTGTGTCGGCATGCCCAGCGCGTCACCCAGGGCCAGACCATAGAAAGCGCCAAGCGCACGGTTGAGCGCGGTCATTTCGATTCTCCGAATTGCAGGTGCAGACGAAAGTGCACCGGGTCGAGCAGGCTTTCGACCTGTTCCATGAAACGGTTCTGCCGGTCGTAGGTGGTGCGCAGGGCTTTGAGAAACACCGTGCCGACCGGGCGACCAAGCAGCTCGGCGTCTTCGGCATTCAGCGGCTCGGCGCCGATCCACTGATCGCCGCGCTCGCCGATATAGCCGTAGGCGGCCAGGGTGATGGTCAGAGAATTGTCGATCAGGCCGACGCGGGGCAGGCTTTCCAGGCCGCCATTGGCCGGCATCAAGGATCGTTCGAGAGACACCAGCGTACCGTCGGTGGCGCGCCGGCGACGGTCGAGGGTGATGAATTGATCGGTGCCGAAACGCACCAGCAGATCCGCGCGAGTCACCGCTTCGAGGCGCAACACTTCGGTATTGATCAGCGCCCCGCTGTCGGCCAATGCCTGCGCCCAGCCGCTGCGCTGATCCAGCGCGACACCGTCGAAAGTGACGATGGAACCGACACCGCTTTGGGTGGCGATGTAATTACGCCGCTTCAGTTCGGCCAGCGCCTCACGCAAGGTGCCACGGCTGACCTGGAATTCTTGAGCCAACTGATGTTCGCCGGGCAACAGAAAGCCGTCCTCCATGAGGCCGCTTTCGATGCGTCGGACGAGCTCGTCGACCACCCGTTGTTTCTTGTCGAATCGTACCTGTCTAATCATGTACAAATTGATAACTGAAACGGGGCGTGGCGGGCAACAAAAATTTGAGGGAGGTGACCGGTGGAGAGAGCAAAATCAAGAGCCCCTCACCCTAGCCCTCTCCCGGAGGGAGAGGGAACTGATTGGGGAGTGCTCAGGAAATGCGCCGAACTGATGTTGCTTTAGCGAATCCACAATCGACCCGATCTTTCAGGTCGATGTACAACGCAAGACACCTCGGTCGGCCCCCACTTCCTTTGGGGAGAGGGAACTGATTGGGGAGTGCTCAGGAAATGCGCCGAACTGATGTTGCTTTAGCGAATCCACAATCGACCCGATCTTTCAGGTCGATGTACAACGCAAGACACCTCGGTCGGCCCCCTCTCCCTTTGGGAGAGGGAACTGATTGGGGAGTGCTCAGGAAATGCGCCGAACTGATGTTGCTTTAGCGAATCCACAATCGACCCGATATTTCAGGTCGATGTAGAACGCAAGACACCTCGGTCGGCCCCCACTCCCTTTGGGAGAGGGAACTGATTGGGGAGTGCTCAGGAAATGCGCCGAAATGATGTTGCTT